>CAVQPC010000076.1:0-35962 GCA_963714585.1 uncultured Methylomirabilota bacterium | reverse complement strand
TCAGGCAGCCCACGACGAGGAAGAACAGATTCAGGAGGAGGAGGATGACCCAAGGACTTTGGGTCAGAGCCGTCACTCCCGCCACCAGGGTCTCCCCGATCCGGAGGTTTGCCACCAGCCAGCCCATGACGCCGCTGGCCCCGACGATGATCATGATCGTTGCCGTGCCGACAGCCGTGTCTCGAAAGATCCGGGGCAGATCGCGGAAGCGCAGCTCCCGGTGGATACAGAATCCCACGATCAGGCTGTAGACGACCGCCAGCACCCCAGCCTCTGTCGCCGTCACCACCCCGGCGACAATGCCCCCCAGGATGATGACCGGTGCCATCAGGGCCCAGATTGCGCGCCGGGTCACCAGCCAAAGCTCCCCCAGGCTGCTCCGCGCCCGCACTGGGTATCCCCGCCGCCGGCTGACGAAGAAGATCACGACGAACAGGTACAGGCCCATCAGGAGGCCCGGCACGACCCCTGAGAGGAACAGCGACCCTACCGAGACTTCGGCCACCACCGCATAAATGATCATGGGGATGCTGGGCGGGATGATCGGCCCGATGGTGGCGGCGGCCGCGGTGATGGCCGCGGCGAAGTCCGCATGGTACCCCTCCCGCTTCATCGCCGGGATCAATACGGAGCCCGTCGCGCTGGCATCTGCCAAGGCGGTGCCCGAAAAGCCGGCCATGATCACGTTGGTCACAACCACCACGTAGGCCAGCCCTCCCCGAACGTGCCCGACAATCGCCGCGGAGAATGCCACCAGCCGCTGGGTAATGCCCGTGGCATTCATCAGCTCACCGGCCAGGAAGAAAAACGGGATGGCCAGGAGAGGAAAGTTGTCCACCCCGGCCACCATCTGATGCGGGATCACCGTCAGGGGAAGGCCGTGGCCAAAGAGCACCAGGAAGACCACGGTCGACAGCCCCATGGCAAACACGATGGGCATGCCGACCACCAGAAAAAGGAAGAAGCTGCCAAACAGAACGGAAAGGGTCATGGCCCGTCGCCCCGCCCGGCGGCCGGCCCTCGCCACCGCGTCCAGATGCCGGCCACCAGCCCGATCAGCATGAGGGCCGATCCCAGGACCGCCGAGAGATACGTGTATTTGACGGACAGGTCGAACGTGAGGAACGTCGAGGTAGCCTGCGACTGGGCCACCTCGTAGCCGTACCGAATCACAACAATCAGGAAAAGCGCCACGCCGATGTGGACGACCAGCTCCACGGGGCGCCGGATCTGCGCCGGGAGGCGCTCCACCACGAAGTCGAACCGGATGTGGCTGCCGCGGACCAGCGCGGCAGCCGCGCCAATCCAGACCACCCAGACGAACAGGAGTCGAGCCACTTCCTCGGTCCAGGGGATGAAGATGACTCCCGTGTAGCGGCTCACCACCTGCAGAAAGCCGACGACGAGCAGCCCAAGAAGCAGCGAGCCGGCCGCCCACTCCAGAACGACCTGAAGCCTGCGCATCGGACTACCGGGTGTTCCCAATCTTGTCCAGGATGTCACGACCGAACTTCTTGACGTACTCATCGGCTGCGGCGTCCGCCACGACCTTCCGGAAGGCCTCGCGGTCCGGGTGTTCCTCCACCTGTACGCCCGCCGCCTTGATCTTGGCCAGGGCCTGCCCCTCGATCTCGCGGTTGTAGCGGCGGTCCCAATCCCGCGCCTCGGCCATCGCCTCAACCAAAGCCTTCTGATATTCGGGCTTGAGCCCTTGAAACTCCTTGAGGTTCATGACCACGTTGGAGAGGGTATAGGCGTGGTACGTCAGGGACATGTATTTCTGGACCTCATGGAACTTCATGGCGTAGATATGCGCGGTCGGGTTCTCCTGGCCGTCCACGGCCCCGGTCTTCAGGGCCAGATAGACTTCCGTCACGGGCATGGGCACCGGGTTTGCCCCCAGCAGCCGGAAGGCCTGGAGGTGAGCCGGATTCGGGGTGGTTCGGATCTTGAGGCCCTTTACGTCCTCGGGCACCTTCACCGCACGTTTGCTGTTGGTGAGATTTCGAAAACCGATCTCCAGGACCCCAAGCGGCGCCATGCCGTTCTTCTCAAGGTGTTTCCGCAATTCCTGCCCGATCGGCCCATCGATCACCTTGTACGCATGATCGAAGTCGCGGAATAGATAGGGGAGATCAAACGCGTTCATCTCGGGCGCAAAGGAGGTGAAGAAGGGATTGCCAGTCATGCCCATGTCAATCGTCCCCAGCTTGATCCCCTCCAGGATCTTGGGATCGTTGCCGAGTTGTCCGGAGGGAAAAACGTCGATCTGGATGGCGTTGTTCGTCTTCTGCGCCACCCTTTTGGAGAACTCGAGAATTGCCAGATGCATCGCATCCTCGGGACTGACGGAGTGGGCAAACCGAAACTTCACCTGGGCCCCCGCCGACCCGGCCCAGCCCCCCAGCAACAAACCGGCAAGTAGCATCCCCACCACCTGCTTGTGTATTCGCATGGTTCTTCTCCTCCCCCCGTGGGATGTGAAGTGGCTGGATCAGCGCAGCCGCCCACTCGACGATTGCCTGCGCTCGACGCATGCCGTTATCGAGTGCCCCGGATCCTGTCGAGAATGTCGTGGCCGAACTTCTTCACGTAGTCGTCGGCCACCGCATCCGCCACGATCTTGCGAAACGCCTCGACGTCGGGCTTCTCTTCCACCTGGAGACCGGCAGCTTTCATCTTCGCGAGGGCGCGGCCCTCGATATCGCGATCCAGTTTCCGCTGCCAGACAACCGCCTCGTGGAGCGCCTCGTGGAGGGCCTTCTGGTACTCCGGCTTCAGTTCCTGGTATTTCTGCAAATTCATCACCACGTTGCTCACGGTATACGCGTGCTGCGTCAGGGAAATGTACTTCTGGGCCTCGTAGAACTTCATGGCCTCAATGAGCGTTATGGGGTTCTCCTGTCCGTCCACGGTCCCCGTCTTCAGCGCAAGGTACACCTCGGTGAAGGGCATCGGCACCGGGTTTGCCCCCAGCAATCGAAAGGCCTGCATATGTGCCGGGTTGGGCGTCGTCCGGATCTTCAGTCCCTTCATGTCCTCCGGGGTCTTCACCGGATGCTTGCTGTTGGTCAGATTGCGGAAGCCGATCTCCAGGGTGCCCAGGCCCTTCAGGCCGTTCTTTTCGACCGCCCGCAGGATCTCTGCCCCGATGGGACCATCGACCACTTTGTAGGCATGATCGTAGTCCCGGAAGAGATAGGGCAAGTCCAGCACATTCATCTCCGGTGCAAACGCCGAGAAGAACGGATTCCCGGTCATCCCCATGTCGATGGTGCCGAGCTTAATCCCTTCCAGAACCTTCGAGTCATTCCCCAGTTGGCCCGCGGGAAAGATCTCCACCTGGACGGCACCGTTCGTCTTCTCCGCCACCCTCTTGGCGAACTCTACGACCGCCAGGTGCTGGGAATCCTCGGTGCCGATGGTGTGCGCGTACCGGAGCTTTATCTGTGCGTTCGCAGTCCCTCCCCAGGCCACGAGCGAAAGTCCAAGCACGGCCAGCCTCAACCACCACGTCGTCTTCCCCATG
Source organism: uncultured Methylomirabilota bacterium (assembly GCA_963714585.1). Lineage (GTDB taxonomy): Bacteria > Methylomirabilota > Methylomirabilia > Methylomirabilales > 2-02-FULL-66-22 > 2-02-FULL-66-22. The sequence goes on along the minus strand of CAVQPC010000076.1, from coordinate 32,433 downwards.
GTTTCCTCCCTCCAGTCAGGAATTCGAAGTTTGCGCGCTGTGCTTCGAGGTGAAAGCCCTCCCGCACGTTTCCTGTGCCTTCCTTCACCAGGCGAGGACATGCCGTCAAATCCGCTCGCCCTGCTCTTGGCGCAGTGGCCAACCCGGCGCCTGACGCGGGACCTCGGCGAGCGCCGGGGTGCGCCCTTCCTGTGCAGGGCCTCGACTGCAATGGACGACCGTGCCGTCGACGCCGCCAGCTCAGCGAAGCGCGAACGCCTCTTCGAGTTCCCGCCGGAGGGCCCACAGCCTGGAGACCTTCGAGGGCGTGACCATGTCCGCTGTGATGATGGCCCCCACCGGCATCTCACGCACGAGGCTGTTGCCGGCCATCATGTAGAAGGGGATGGGATTCGTCCCCTCGGCTTTGCGGGCGGGAAGGAGGAGCCCCTCCACACCGTCGATCTCGTGGTGGTGGCCGGTGGCCGCCAGCACCGTTCCCGCCGGGAGAGCCTTGGTGGTGCGTCCAACCACATCGAAGCGGGGGAGAACGTCGTCAGGGCCAGAGGAATGCCCGTGGAGTACCGCGGCGAGCACGGTCGTCGCGGACTCCACACCCAGAAGATGCGACGGCCGGTAGATCATGGCCGCCTCTCCGGAGCGACTCACGACGTGCCCCTTGGCGCGCAGGACCTCCCACGTGCGCCGGTCCTCGCAGCGCACCACCACGAACACCCCACCGGCGAGGCTCGCCTCATCGGGGCGCCGGAGGGAATTCACCACGTCCACCACGCCCCCCTTGCCAAGGATCCCGCCCATGGCGGCAGGAATCAGGACGTCCGCAACCTCTGGAGTACGCGCGATTGGTGCGTGGAAAGCGGGAACGTCCACGGAGAGTCCACATGCGTTGGCAACGAGCCCCATCTCGACCAAGTCAGGGACCGTGCGCTGCGGAATCGCCGCCAGGGCCCCCGCCCTCGCCTCGACCACCCTGCGGGCATCTCGCTCGCCGAGGTCCCAGAGGGCGTCGAAGTCGGGAACGTCGACGGATTGGTCCAGGCTCGTGACCCGCTTCGCGGTCGGGTCATATACGAAGTCGTATTCGCTCGCCTTCCCCGCACAGAGTACCTCGAGACCGATCAGCCGTGCCCACAGGACGAGCTGCATGAGCAGGCTCGGCTGATCGCCGTCGACGGGGGTGTAAACCAGCCCCGCCGCCTTCGCCCGGCGCTGGAACAGGGGCCCGACGACGCAATCCGCCTCCTTGGACACCATGGCCACGTGTTTACCGCCACCGAGTGCCGCCTCCGCGTGGACGGCTGCGGCCTCAGGGGCGCCCGTGGCCTCGACGACGATATCGATGGGAAGCTGTATCAGCATGAGGGCGTCGTCCGAGACGACGACCTTGCCCGCCTCCAGCGCCGCCTTGGCCTCGTGCAGGGTCTGACAGATCTTGATGGCCTCTTCCGGAAGTCCGGCATTCCGGAAGGCGGCGACCCCCCGTTCGACCTTTCGGGCATGGATGGCGGAGGCCTCCATGCCCTGCGTTCGGCGGGCCTGATAGATGAACGAGAACCCGTACTCCCCGGCCCCGATCACGAGCGCGCGGACGGTCTTCTTTCGAGCCGACTCAAGCAGGGTTTGCAGGTACATGCGGACCCTCTCATTTCCATCGCAGCGTGTTTACACACGACCATGCCGCCGCGGTCCAGCCGAGGCGCCAATGGACTCTGACCGGCCGCGAGGGCAGCCAACGACTGCACGAACGCGGACAGTGTCCCCAACGGTCGAATCGGAGGGGACCCCGAGATGACGGCGCGCGACTGCGGACGGTACCATCGGGCGGTGGGTGCGTCAAGGCGGATGTGCACAGGGGTGGGCACCTGCATGGACAGGCGACGTTATGAGGGGATTGCCTTCGGACCGGCGAATGAGGTACCCTGCGTGACGGCGCGTTTGTCCGTGGCGCTGTGGCTCGCGGGGTGAATGAATCGTGGCTCGGTTCAACTTGCAGCGTTTTCTCTCCGAGACCGGGGTGAGTCTCGCCCGGCTCGCGGCCTATCTCCGCGTCGCCCAGAGTTACCTGGAGGCGGCAGCCATGGGCCGCGAGCATCTCACCGCGCGAGACCAGGCCGCGTGCCGGCTCCTCTGGCGGCGCCTCACCCAGGCCGTGCAACTGGAGCTTCCCTTCGCCGAGTCCCCTGAAACCTTCACGCAGCGGCATGCCCGTCTGCTGGCGCGTGGACGCTCACGCGCGCCGAAGACTGTCGCGAAACGTCAGCCGCTGCCGGCTGGCGATCCCCCGGAGCCAGCGACCAAGCCGTCCCGGAAATCCGCCGGGAGACGCCCGGTCGCAAAGCGACCACCACGGCGAGCAGGCACGGCTCAATCTCGAGATGCCCGCCGCGCCCGCCGGTAGCCCGATGGCTCCGCGCGTTCCTGGCGGAGTCCCCGCTGCCAGCGCGAAGAGGGCCCGTGCGCAGCAAGGGATTTCGAGTGCGTGACGCACGAGAGAGACGAAACCAGGGACAAGTGCCCGCCCCCGGTTTCATCTTGTTCCTATTCTTCCTCCGGTTATCCCTCTGGTCGGCGGCCGCGAACGGGTCGCAATGGTCCACGTCACAGGACAAGCGCGGACTCAGGCGTTGACACCTGACCTGCCCTCTGTTACCTGCTCCTTCATGCGACGATTCGCGCGCGGAATGCGCGAGGGGACGACACGCTTCTCCGATCGCTGATTCTTACGACCCCCGGGCGGACGCCCCGAGTGGGTTCCCTTGCCTTGCGGGAGTCCGGGGGCCGCACCAACTCCGACAGGACACCCGCCATGAACAGCCGCGAGCGTTACACGCGGGCCCTCAGCTTCGCGGGCCCGGATCGGGTCCCCATCATGCACCGCACCATCCCCGGCGCGTTTCGCAGGCTGGGCAAGCCGTTGGAGGACCTGTACGCGCGCTATCCCAGCGACGTGCTGCTCTCGCCCTCCACCCGGGCCTGGTTCGCCTTCAAGCGTGGCGTGGCGGAGGGGAGCGGGGCGCTGCGCGGCGTGAAGGACGAGTGGGGCTGCGTCTGGGACAGCCTGAACGACGACTACCTGGGGCAGGTGTTCGGCCACCCGCTCGACGAGTGGGAGAACCTCGACGGGTTCCAGTGGCCGGAGCCCCGCGTCGGGATCCAGGGGAGCGAGGAATTGGTGGCGGCGGTGAAGGCGGACGGCCACCAGCATTACGCCCTGATCGAGGTGGGCACCCTCTGGCACCGCACCAACTGGCTCCGCGGCTTCGAGAACTCCCTGGTGGATGTGGTGGAGGACCGCCCGGAGATGTACTATCTGCGGGACCGCATCACCGACTTTCTGCTGAAGCGGGTGGAGCTCCTCCTGAAGCAGCGGGAGCACATCGACGGAATCCTGGTCAACGACGATTGGGGGACGCAGCAGGCGCTGATGATCAAACCCGACCATTGGCGCAAGATCTACAAGCCGGCCTACGGGAAGATCGTGGCCGCCATCCACAGCGGGGGGTGCTTCGCGCACCTGCACACCGACGGCGTCACCCACGAGATCATGGAGGACCTCATCGAGATCGGCTTCGACGAGCTGAACCCCCAGATGTCCTGCATGGACATCGAGGACGTGGGGCGACGGTTCGGCGGCCGGGTCTGCTTCCGGGCGGACATGGACCGGCAGCACGCGCTGCCCTTCGGCAGGCCTGCGGATGTGATCGCCTATGTCAATCGCCTGTATCGGGCCTTCGGCCAGAAGGGCGGAGGGTATATTGGCTACGGGCAGGTCGGCACCGACGTCCCCTTGGCAAATGCCGAGGCCATGTTGACGGCCTTCTCGCAGTTGCGGTACGGTCCCCAGGAGTAGCCGCCTGCCGCCGCCCGTGGACCAGTCACAGCCGAGGCTGCTGCCGCGGAGAAGGGCGGAGGAGCACCGACTGCACCAGGAGGAACTCCCCATGCTCACCGTAGACGAACTCGCCCAGATGATCGATCACTCCATCCTGCTGCCCAGCCAAACCGAGAAGGATTTGGAGGAAGGGATCGCCATCGCCCGGAAGTACCGGGTCAAGTGCGTCGTCCCCAAGGCCTACCAAGCGTCACGGGCGAAAGAGCTTCTGCAGGGCTCCGAGGTGCGTCTCTGCATCCCCATCGCCTTCCCGCAGGGCCTGAACCTTCCCGAGGTCAAGCGCTACGAGGCCGAGCGGGCGCTGGACCAAGGGGCGCGGGAGCTGGACATGGTGATCAACGTGAGCGCGCTGAAGTCCGGCCAGGACGACTTCGTGCTGCGCGACATCGCGGGCGTCGTCGAGGTGGCGAATCGCTACAAGGTCCCCGTCAAGGTCATCCTGGAAACCTGTCTCCTCAGCGACCAGGAGAAGGTGCGCGCCTGCAAGCTTGCCGAGCGGGCCGGGGCCGCATTCGTGAAGACCTCGACGCAGACCCAGCCGGGCGGGGCCACGCTGGAGGACATCCGGCTCATGCGGGCGACCGTGGGCCCCAAGGTCGTGGTGAAGGCCTCCGGCTACATCACGGACATCGACAAGACCCTGGCCCTCTACGAGGCGGGCGCTCGCCGCTTCGGCACCGGGTACACCGTCAACATCCTGGAGGGACTCCGGAAGAGGCTCGCGGCGGAGAGATAGGCGACCCCGTCGTCCCGACAGAGATTCCAGTGGTCCGGCGGGGAGTGAGGACCGACGACAGTTACGCCATCACGCAAGCCTGGCCCCAGCGGCTGCCCGGCTGAGCAGGAAACGGCATGGTCGAAATCGAACCGAACTTCGAGCGGTTCCGCACGGTCCTCACACGGAGCGGAGAGCCGGATTACGTCCCCCTGGGGGACATCGGCATCCATCCCCTGCTGAAGGCCGGGGTGCTCGGCCGACCCGTCCGGAGCCCGGAAGACGAGGTGGCCTTCTGGATGACGGCGGGATACGACTACCTCCCCATCGAGCAGGGGCTCCAGCTCACCGACGTCATCCAGCGGCAGTCCATGACGCAGATCCGAGCCTCCTATGCCGCCGACACGACCGAGGAACAGACGCGCTCCTGGGCCGCCGAAGGCAAAGGCCTGATCACGACCCGGAAAGAGTTCGAGGCCTTCCAATGGCCCGACCCGGATGCCCTGGACTACAGCGCCTTCGAGCGCATCGCCCCGCTCCTCCCACCGAAGTTGAAGGTCATTGCCGTCCTGGGGAAGCTCTTCACCTGCGTCTGGTGGCTCATGGGCCTTGAAGGCATGAGTCTCGCCCTCGCGGACGATCCTGAACTGGTCCCGTACGTGTTCGAGCGGGTGGCCCGCTTCCAGTACCGCGTGTTCGAGCGCATGCTGCGCTTCGAGTGCGTGGGCGTCGTCTGGCACGCCGACGATATTGCCTACTCCACCCAGCTCCTGGTCAATCCCCGCCTGCTGCGGGCCCACCTCTTTCCCTGGTACCACGAAATGAACCGCGTGGCTCACTCCCGAGGACGCTTGGTCGTGTATCACAGCGATGGCGCGTTGCAAGAGGTCCTCCCGGACATCGTCGCCTGCGGCTTCGACGGGCTCAATCCCGTTGAGCCCAAGGCCATGGACATCACGGCCGTGAAGCGGGAGCTCGGCTCCCGCATCGCCATCCTGGGGAACATCGACTTGGGCTACACGCTCACCCGGGGCACGCCGGCGGAAGTGCGGGCGGAGGTGCGGCAGCGCATCCACGATCTCGCCCCGGGCGGGGGCTACGCCGTGGCCTCCAGCAACTCCATTCCTGAGTACGTCCCCCTGGCAAACTTCAATGCCTTGCGGAGCGCGACCTTCGAGTTCGGACGCTACCCGATCTCGGCCTGATCGCGCCACGAAGGCCGACCGAAAGGAGGTCCTCATGTTTCGGGCACTGCGGACGACACTGGCGGGATGGTCGGTCACGCTCCTGATCGCCGGCGGCCTGGCGCTGGTCTTCCCCCGCGCCTCCTTCGCGGCGGAAACCAAGATCGCCAAGCTCGGCCTTATCGCCCCGGTCGGCCACCCGGTGCAGTTGGCCTCGGAGCGGCTCGCCAAGCTGGTGGCGGAGCGGACGCAGAACCGCCTCCAGATCCAGGTCTTCCCCGGCGGGACGCTGGGGGGCGAGATCGACTTGCGGGACGGCGTCTCTCTCGGGACGATCCAGATGGCCGGGATCGGCTATCCCATCCTGAACGGGATCGTCAACGAGATGGAAATCCTGAACCTCTATTACCTCTGGCGCGACCGGACCCACATGATGAAGGTGGTCAACGGGCCGATCGGGGCCGAGTTCGACCGGAAACTTCGGGCGCGAAACGTCGAGGTCCTGGCCGCCAACTGGCAGCAGGGGACCCGGCACTCGCTCACCAAGCGGCCCGCTCGGAATCCCAAAGAGTTCAACGGCATCAAGATCCGCGTGACCGCGGGTATCCCCGTGTACCAGGACCTCTGGCAGGCCATGGGGGCCATCACCGTCCCCCTGCCCTTCCCCGAGCTCTACTCGGCGCTCCAGCAGGGCGTGGTGGATGCGGTGGAGCTGCCCCTGGACTGGATGTATAACGGCAAGTTCTACAAGCTGGGGAAGTACATCGACCTGACCAGCCACTTCATCTACACGAACTGCGTCCTGGTCAACACCGGCTTCCTCCAGTCGCTGCCGCCCGACGTGCAGAAGATCCTCAAGGACGCGGCGGTCGAGGTCGGCGAGTGGCAGACCGAGCAGGTCCTGGGGCAGGAGAAGGACCTCCGCCAGAAGATGGAGAGCGAGGGCATCGCCTTCGTGGATACCGACGTGGAGGCCTTCCGCACCGCGGTGCAGCCGGTCTACAAGAAGTGGGAGAGCCGGTGGGGGAAGGACCTGTATGACCGAATCGTCAACACCCGGTAGCGCCTCGCCCGCGGCGCCGGTCCGCGGGAGGAGCGATCGGATCCTGGACGGGATGGCGGCCGGTCTCCTCACCGTCACCCTGTCCCTGTCCTTCGTGCAGGTCCTGGCCCGTTACGTGCTGCAGGTCTCGACCCCCTGGACCGAGGAGTTGGCGCGGCTCTGCTTCGTGTGGGGGGTCTTCTTCGGGGCGGCCATCGGCGTGAAGCGGAACCTGCACACCCGGGTGGACTTCATCTTCGTCCGCCTCCCGGCGCGCGCCGCAGCCTTGGTGCTGGCGGGGATCGATCTGCTCCTGGCCATCCTGGCAATGGTGATGATCGTCTGCGGGGGCCAGCTCGTCCTCTCAACCCGGGCCGATCTCAGCACCAGCCTGGGCTACCCGCGGAACTGGTTCTACCTCCCCGTCCCGATCAGCGGGCTCATGATGCTATGGTACCTCCTGCCGGGCCTGGCCCAGAAACTATCACGCGGCGTGCGCGGCCAGGCCGGCAGAGGGGCATAGCCCTATGCTTCTGACCGCCCTCATGCTGGTCCTGGTCTTTCTGGGGATGCCCATCAGCTTCGCCCTGGGCGTTTCTTCTCTGGCTTTCCTCTGGCAGCAGGGGGTGCCGCTGGTGGCCCTGCCCCAGCGGATGGCAGTGAGCGTGGACTCCTTCCCCCTGCTGGCCGTGCCCTTCTTCGTCCTGGCCGGTGCCCTCATGAACACGGGGGGCATCACCCGCCGGATCTTCGCCCTGGCCAACAGCCTGGTGGGACACATCACGGGCGGCCTGGCCCACGTCACGGTGGTGGCCAACATGTTCTTTGCCGGGATCTCGGGCGCGGCCGTGGCGGATGCCGCAGCCTTGGGCCCGGTGATGATCGAGGCCATGCGGACGCAGGGATTCCCGCGACCCTTCGCCGCGGCGGTGACGGCCTCCGCCTCGACGATCGGTCCCATCATCCCTCCCAGCATCATCATGGTGATCTACGCGGTGACGGCGGGCGGGGTGTCGATCGGGGCCCTCTTCGTGGGCGGCGTCGTACCCGGGGTCCTGATGGGCCTCGCCCTGATGGGCCTGGTGTACATCACGACGCGGCGTCAGAACTATCCCCGGAACGATGCCTTCCGCCTGTCCTCAGTTCTGACGGCATTCCGCGATGCCTTCCTGCCGCTCCTCACCCCGGCCATCATCCTGGGAGGCATTCTGGGCGGGATCTTCACGGCCACGGAGTCGGGCGCTGTGGCGAGTGTCTATGCCCTCATCCTGGGGACCCTGGTCTACCGGGAGATCCGTTTCCGCGACCTCCCCCGAATCTTCGCCGAGACCATGCTGACCACGGCCATGGTCATCTTCATTGTGGCCACCGCCGCCGCCTTCGGCTGGATCATGGCCTACCTGCGGATCCCCCAGATCGTGGCCGAGGCCTTGAGCGCCTTCAGCCGCAACTGGTGGGTCATCTTCATGCTCCTGAACGCCCTGTACCTTTTCCTCGGCTGCATCATGGAGGCCGCCGCCATCGTCATCATGACGATCCCCATCGTCATGCCGATCCTGGCCCACGTCGGGATCGACCCCATCCATTTCGGAGTCGTCCTCGCCGTGAACATGTCCATCGGCACCCTCACACCGCCGGTGGGGATCGTGATGTTCGTCATCTGCCAGATCGCCGAGCTGAGCGTCGAGGTCTACACCCGCGCGACTCTGCCTTTCATCCTCATCCTCATCGCCGTCCTCTTTGTCGTCACGACGTTTCCTCAGCTCGTCTTGTTCCTCCCCCGCCTCCTGGGGAGCTGATCCGGCCCGGACCTCACCGGTAGAGTAGAGGCGGGATGCGCCTGGTGCCGGGGGCGGAGTTCTTCCCCCTCGCTGCACCGGGCGGGCATAGTTCCCCGGCCCCTGCGCTCCCGGCTGCGACACCGCGGGCCCGGCTGGGCCCCGCGACGTGGCTGGACGGTGAAGGGGGTCGCGCGGGAAGCGTCGCCGGGCCGCCTGATTGGCTCCGTCCTGCGCGCGTGGGTGAATCGTCCACCCGACCCACCGGCCGGCTTTGCTTGATTCCGCCTTGTGAGCTATAGTCGCCCCCATGGATGCTCTTTTGCTTCTCGCCACCGTTTCCGATGGGCGGCGCGTCTTGGTCGGGGGCACCGTTCAGGATGTCCAGCCCGCCGGACCTCACGGCCTGTGGTTTGAGCTGGCGACGACGTCGGGTCAAGACTCCTTCCTCGTCACGGCGGACGAGGTCCTTCCGCGAATCGCGCGGGGCGCGCGCCGTCCTGCCAAGGGAGGAGCCCCGACCCCCCTGGCGGCGGTAGCCCAGCGTATCCTCTCGGGAAGTCGCCTCCTCCGCATCGATCAGCACGGCCTTGACCGCGTCGTGTCGTTCGGGTTCGCCCCCTCCGAGCATCCGGAAACGGGTGGCCGCCTGGTCGCCGAACTGTTCGGCCACCAGCCCAACGTGATCCTGCTGGATGCGACCTCGGGCCAGATCCGCGAGGCGGCGCGCCATGTCTCGACACGTGAAGACCGGGCTGTTGGACCGGGCCTCCCCTATCTTCCGCCGCCGGCCGCTGCGCGCCCGGATCCCTTGCTCCTGGGAACGAGCGACACGGTGGGCGCGGCTCTTGCGCCCGCGTTAACCGCGGGGATGGCGCCTGCGGTTGCCCTCCGGCAGCATCTGGCGGGCCTGAGCGCCCTCTGGGCTCAGGAGGTTGCGGCGTTGGCCGGAGGCGGGAGCGCCGCTGACTTGGCTCGCACGCTCCTGGACCTCCTGCGCCGGATCGCGGCGGGCCCTTGGGAGCCTTATCTCGTCCTGGATGTGACGGGAGTCCCCATGGCGGCCGCACCCATCCGGCTCCGCCATCTGCCGGCAGAGGCCCAGCAGTCCTGCGCCAGCCTGGGCGAGGCGGTGGCCAGGCTCGCGCGCGCTCGGGCGCTCCATCGCGAACTCGCGGATCGGCAGGCGGCGCTGCGGCAGGTTCTCCATCGGCTGGAGGGCCGGCTCGAATCGCGCCGCAAGAAACTCGTGACCGAAGCTGAGACCTTCGCCCGCGCCGATACCTGGCAGCGGATGGGTGAGATTCTGGTGGCTCACCAGCGCGAGGTCCCGCGTGGCGCCACCGAAGTGGTCCTGCCGGATCATGCCTCGGGCGTCGAGGCCACCCTGGCCATTTCCCTCGACCCTGCCCTTGCGCCGGTTGCCAATGCCGAGCGGTTCTTCAAGCTGGCCCGGCGCGGTCGGCGCGGAGCCGTGCGCGTCGCCTCTCGCCTGGCCGAGACCGTAGCGGACCTGGACCGGATACGAGGGTGGGTGACGCGCCTGGCTGACGCCCGCGATCGAGATGCGATCGAGGGGATCCAGAAGGAGGTGGCGACCGCCCCTCGCCTGCTCCGACCCCAGGATCGGGCCGACCTCGGAATGGGCGGCGCCCAGGGTGAGGCGCGCCGGAACGGCGAGCGAGCCAAGGGGGCCCGCCCTTCCCGCACGCGGGGCGCGGGGCCGGAGCCTCGCCGCTTTCTCTCCTCCGACGGGCTTCCCATCCTGGTGGGGCGAGACAACGAGGGAAACGACTACCTGACCCTGCACCTCGCCCGTTCGGACGATGTGTGGCTGCACGTGGAGGGGTCTGCGGGGTCGCACGTCGTGATTCGCGTCCAGGGCCGGAAAGGCGGCGTCCCGCGACGTACCCTGGTCCAGGCTGCCCAGCTTGCCGCCTACTACAGCCAGGCGCGGGACCACGGCAAGGTGGCAGTGGACTACACGCTGCGGAAATATGTTCGGAAACCCCGCAAATCCAAGCCCGGCCTGGTCACGATCAGCCAGGTGAAGACGATCGTCGTGAGCTCGGATAAATCACTCGTCACCAAGCTGGCCGCCACGGAAAACGTAACCCGTAAAACGTAATTCCGCAATTCCGGTTACGTTTTACGTTTCAGGCTTTACGCATCATGCGCTTTGCCGCCATTGACCTCGGCACGAACACCGTGCGCCTTCTCATCGGAGAGGTGGACGACACGGGCGTCCAGCAGGTCCTCTATGCCGATCAGGAGGTCACGCGGCTCGGTGAAGGCCTCCGCCCAGAGGGGCTTCTGCGCCCCGATCCCATCCGGCGGACCTTGGCCACCCTCCGGCGCTTCCGGGAAGCCGCGGTCGCCCATGGGGCCTCGCAGGTCGCCGTGGTAGGCACCAGCGCTCTCCGCGAAGCCAGGAACCGCGAGGTCTTTCTGGCCCAGGCCGCGGAGCAGGCCGGCGTCGCGGTGCGCGTGATCTCCGGCCGGGAGGAGGCGCTTCTCACCCTCCTGGGCGTCCGGGCCGCTCTCCCATTTCTGGCCGCTCGCCCATTTCTCCTGATGGACATTGGTGGCGGCAGCACGGAGTTCCTCCTGGCCCAGGGTGAAGCCATCCGGGCGACGGTGAGCACCGGCCTTGGCGTGGTGAAGCTCACGGAAGCTCACATTCGATGCGACCCCCCATCCCCGCAGGAACTCACGGCAATCCGTGAGGCGGCGACTGCCCGTCTACGCATCCTCCGCGAACGGGACCTCCCCAGCCTGGGGCATGGAGAAATCTTCGTGGGCACGGCCGGGACTGTGACTAGCCTCGCCGCCATGGACCTCGAACTCGATCCATATGACCCGGACCGGGTGAACGGGCACCACCTCTCTCGCGACCAGGTGGCCGAACTTTCGGACAGGCTGGCGCGCCTTCCCCTGCGCCTGCGCCGGGCCACCCCCGGTCTGGAAGCCGCTCGGGCCGACGTGATCGTGGCCGGGACCGTCGTCTGTCAGGCGGCAATGGAAATCCTGGGATACAGGGAGATTGTCGTGAGCGATGGCGGGCTCCGGGAAGGGATTCTCTTGGATTTGATTCGACAAAGAGCCGCAGAAGGGCAGGGGAGCACGAACGCTAAAGACGTAAATTTGTCCGAACTCAGGTCGGGAGGGCCAGCGAAACTTGACAAGCCGGGGGTGATTTGCTAAAGAAGTAAAGATAATGCCGGGCTCAAAGGCGGGGGAGCGCCAACCAACCATTGCTCCATGGACCCTGGTAAAGTACTGATCCTAAACCAAACGTTCGAGCCGCTGCAAGTTTGCAGCGCTCGCCGAGCCGTCGTCCTTCTGTTCATGGGAAGAGCCGAACGGATTGAAAACACGCCGCGAGTCTTTCGGTCGCCCTCAGTCACTATTTGCCTCCCTTCGGTCATTCGCCTGCACCATTTCGTGAAGAAACCGGTGCCGCCGACCATCTCGTTTAACAAGAAAAACATCCTCAAGCGGGACGGCTGTACGTGCCAGTACTGCGGGCGGAACAGCGGCGAGCGCATGACCATTGACCACGTGATCCCCAAATCGCAGGGTGGCCGGACGGTGTGGGAGAATGTGGTCAGTGCCTGCCGGGCCTGCAATCTGAAGAAAGGGAACAAAGGACTGGCCGAGGTCGGGATGTACCTCCGGCGGAAGCCGGTTCGTCCGCTCTCGGTTTCGTATCTCGGAATTCTGGCCCATGCCTCCCAGCACCTGGAGGTCTGGAAGAAATACCTGCCCCATCAGGCGGATGAATTCTGGGGAGGGGTGGGATCGTGATCCGGTCCGCGGTGTGACCTGCACCGGACGCGCACGATCTCGCGACCCCCGCCAGGGGGCCCGCGAGTAAACGAAGACTTCCGAGTCCCCTACGAGAGGCCGCGAGGAACGATTCGCCATCTCCACTCACGTCTGCACGCTCGACTCCCTCAGAGAGTCCTGACGGTGCACCCCATCATGCATCGGGGCAAGGAGGGTCCGCGATGCGGTTCGCGCGGGTGGTGTTGGTCGTTGTCCTGTCGCTCCCGGGCTTGGTCCTCCGCCGCCACCGGCCCCGCGCCCGTGATTGGCGGGAGGCCATGCGAGGGAAATCGCGTGCTCCGACCACCCCGGCGGGAAGCGGGGCGCCGTGAGTCCTATGGGTTGCTTCAAGCTCGTCTGTGAATACCAGCCCCGGGGGGATCAGCCCCGCGCCATCGCCCAGCTCACCGAGGGCGTCCTGGCAGGGCGGCGCGATCAGGTCCTGCTGGGCGTCACCGGGTCCGGCAAGACCTTCACCATGGCGAACGTCATCGCCAATGTGGAGCGATCCACCCTGATCATTGCCCACAACAAGACGCTGGCGGCGCAGCTCTACAACGAGTTCAAGCAGTTCTTCCCCGGGAACGCCGTCGAGTACTTCGTCTCCTACTACGACTACTACCAGCCCGAGGCCTACATCCCCCAGACCGACACTTACATCGAGAAGGACGCCCTCATCAACGACAACATCGACAAGCTGCGCCACTCCGCCACGCGCAGCCTCCTGGAGCGGCGGGACGTGGTCATCGTGGCCTCCGTCTCCTGCATCTACGGCCTGGGCTCACCGGAGGTGTACTACGGGATGGTGCTCCTGCTGGAGGAGGGGGGCGCCACCCCGCGGGACGCCATGCTGCGCAAGCTGGTGGAGATCCAGTACCAGCGGAACGACCTGGACCTGCACCGTGGAACATTCCGGGTCCGCGGGGACGTGGTGGAGATCTTCCCCGCGTATGACGACCTGGCGGTGCGGGTGGAGCTGTTCGGGGACGAAGTGGAGGCCCTCTGGCAGATCGATCCCCTGAAGGGACAGAAACTCCAGCGGCTGCATCGGGTCCCCATCTACCCGGCCAACCACTACGTCACGCCCCAGGACAGGCTCGAGCGTGCCTTCGCCGCCATCCAGGCCGAGCTGGAGGAGCGCTGCACGGAGCTGACGGCGGGGGGCAAGCTCCTGGAGGCCCAGCGCCTCCGGCAGCGGACCACCTTCGACCTGGAAATGATGCAGGAAATCGGCACCTGCAAGGGGATCGAGAACTACTCCCGCCACCTCTCCGACCGCGGCCCCGGCGAGCCGCCTCCCACCCTGATGGACTACCTCCCCAAGGATGCCCTGATCATCATCGACGAAGCCCACCAGACCATCCCGCAGATCCGCGGGATGTACCACGGCGACCGGTCGCGGAAGCAGACCCTGGTGGACTACGGCTTCCGTCTGCCCTCCGCCCTGGACAACCGCCCCCTGACCTTCGAGGAGTTCGAGCGCTGCGTCAAGCAGCTCCTCTACGTATCGGCCACCCCGGGTCCATACGAGCTCAATAAGGTCCAAGGTAAAGCGGTGGAGCAGATCATCCGCCCCACCGGCCTCATCGACCCGGCGATCGTGGTCCGCCCCATCACGGGCCAGGTGGACGACCTCATCCACGAGATCCGCGAGCGGGCCACGCGGGACCAGCGCATCCTGGTGACGACCCTGACCAAGCGTATGGCCGAGGAGCTGAGCGACTACCTCTCGGAGGTGAACATCCGCGTGCGCTACCTCCACTCGGACATCGACACCCTGCAGCGGAACGAGATCATCCGCGACCTGCGCCTGGGGAAGTTCGACTGCCTGGTGGGGATCAACCTCCTCCGCGAGGGGCTGGACATCCCCGAGGTCTCCCTCGTGGCCATCCTGGACGCGGACAAGGAGGGCTTCCTCCGCTCCGCCGGCTCCCTCATCCAGACTGCGGGCCGAGCCGCCCGCAACGTGGAGGGGCAAGTCATCTTCTATGCCGATGTCATGACCGACTCCATGCGGCGTGCCATCAGCGAGACGAACCGCCGGCGGACGCTCCAGCTCGCTTACAACGCGGAGCACAGCATCACGCCCGAGACCATCAAGAAGGGCATCCGGGACGTCCTGGCCAGTATCTACGAGCGCGACTACTACACCGTCCCCGCCCTCAAGGACGAGGAGATCGAGTTCGTGCCGCGGGAGGAGATCCCCGCCCTGGTGGCCCAGCTCGACAAGGAGATGCGGGCCGCGGCGAAGCGGCTGGAGTTCGAAAAAGCGGCAGAGCTGCGGGACAAGGTCGCCGAACTGGAGAAGCGCCGCCTGGGGATCGTGGACGCCGAACGGCCGGCAGAACGAGCGGGCAAGACAGCATGAGGTCGAAGCGACGCCGGGCAAACTGGATCCCGCCCCTGGCAGTGTGGGCCGCACTGGCCGCCATCGGGATGCTGCAGGTACCAGCATCCGCCTGGGCGGAATCGCGGATCGTCTCCCTCAGCCCCGATACGGGTCCCCCGAGCGGGGGCACGCACGTGACGATTCAGATTGAGGGGGGTGTGACCATGGGGCCCTTGGAGGTGCGCTTCGGCGACCGGATGGCCAGCCGGGTGTATCGCGTCGGCCTCTCGGCGCTGGAGGCGGTGACGCCTCCGGGGAATCCCGGACCCGTCTCGGTCGAGGTGATCAATGGACTCTGGGGGACCCGGACTCCCGCGGCGATTTTCACCTACCTCCCGCTCCCGTCCGCCCCGCCTTCGCCCCGCCTGCTGCGCCTGGAGCCCACCGCTGTCCCGGTGGGCTCGGCCGACCTGGTACTCCGCGCGGAGGGGGAGGCGTTCGGCGTGGACTCCAAGCTTCAAATCGGCGAAGCCGTCTTGCCCACTACGGTCGTGTCCTCGCAGCGACTCGAGACCCGCCTGCCGGCCGCCCTATTGGCCAAGGCGGGCACGCTCGCCGTCCTGGTGACACGGGACACGCCTGGCGAGACTGCGTCCAATGCGCTTTCCCTCACGGTGGCCAATCCGATCCCGGAGATGACCGAGCTGGATGCGCCGCCTGTCAGGGCTGGCGCTCTGGAAGCCACCGTCATCGTGCGCGGCCGCGACTTTCGCCCCGACTCGCGCGTGCTCGGTGGAGACATGACGGCAGCAACGACGTACAGGAGCCCGGAGGAGTTGACAGCGGTGCTCCCGGCAGCAGCCCTGGCAGCGCCCGGCAGCCTCTCGGTCCGCGTGGTGACGCCCGGCCCGGGGGGCGGATCCTCCAACCCGGCGTCCCTCACGATCCAGGCGCACCTGCCCGGCCGCTTCGTGGCTTTCACTTCCAACCGGCGCGGGCGGCATAGTCACATCTACCTGCTGGACCGGGACACGCAGAAGCTGGATAGCCTGGAGGAAGCCAATAGCTGGAACGCCACCGACGACTCCCCGTCCATCAGCGCCGACGGCCGGTTCATCGTCTTCCAGTCGGATCGGAACCACGGCCAGTTCGACGTGTTCCTCTTCGATCGCCAGATGCGAAAGCTGGACCCGCTGCCGGAACTGAACAGCCCGACCGCTTTCGACGGCTTCCCCCGCATCAGCGCCGACGGCCGGTTCATCGTCTTCGAGTCGGATCGCCTGAACGGGCGGCCCAAGGTCTTCCTGTTTGACCGAGAGACCCGCACCGTCTCCGCCCTCATCCAGGCGAATGAGCCCATGGCGGATAACGGCCTGCCGGCGATCAGCAACTAAACGTAAAACGTAATGCGTAAAACGTAAGGAGGGAAGCGGGGGAAACGGGAAACAGAATGCGTAAGACATGGGGGGCAAGTTCTGGTTCCACATTACGTTTCACGTTTTACGCATCAAGCAGTCGGGGGGGAGGGACGTCACCAACGCCGCCGCGTCCCTTTCCGTCGCGCCTCGCACGTCAGGCGAGTGGCGGCGGCGCAGGCGGCCACACTGCTACCGGTCGGGGATCCGACGGGGAGGGAGGAGACCATGAAGGGTAAGGTGAAGTGGTTCAACGTGACCAAGCGCTTCGGATTTATCGTCAGGGATGACAAGGGACCGGACGCCTTCGTCCACGCCAGCGACGTGGAGGGCAGCCAGTCCCTTCGGGAGGGCGAGACCGTCGAGTTTGAACTCGGCCAGGACGATCGCGGCCGACCGAAGGCCGTCCAGGTCAAGGTGGTGGCCTGACAGTACGCCGCAGACCCTGACGCCTGTACCGAGGAGCCGCCGGTTCTCCTGCGGCTCCTCGGTCCCTCCCGTCTCTCTCACAGGAGCAGTCCGTCCAGTCCGCGGCCTCGAGTGCGACCCTGGACGACCTGCTTCTCAGCCGTCGGACACGAGCCTGTCGCCGCTGCTTCGTCCACCAGGCTGCAGCCGTGCGTCGATCTCCGGGAAGTCCTTACCGGGGCGAGCCGCCGGTCATCTTCTCCGGCTCGGGAGACGTCTCGAGCGGGAGGCCCGCCAACCACCGCAGGTCCTCCGGAATGGGTGCGGTGAACTCGAGCCAGTCCCCGGTGCGCGGATGGGGGAAGCCGAGGTGCCAAGCGTGGAGCATCTGGCGCTCGGCACGGGGACCGTCCGACGCTGACGCCCGCCGCTCCCGGCGCCCGCCGTACACCTGATCCCCCACCACGGGATGGCCGATGTGGGAGAGGTGGACGCGAATCTGGTGGGTCCGCCCGGTTTCCAGCTCCAGCTCCAGCAGGGTCATGCCGGGGAGCCGCTGGAGGACCCGGAAGCTGGTGCGCGCCTCTCGCCCGCCGCTCGCCCGCACGCCCATGCGCTTCCGGTCGTGCTCGCGCCGGCCGATGGCAGCCACGATCCGACCCGTCTCCTCGCGGACCTCGCCGTGAACCAGGGCGAGGTAGCGCTTCTGCACGCGCCGCGCCTTGAAGGCGCGGGAGAGGGCCTGGTGCGCAGTCTCGGTCTTGGCCACAAGCAGGGCGCCCGAAGTGTCCCGGTCGAGGCGGTGGACGATCCCCGGCCGCTCCACGCCGCCGATGCCGGGCAGGGCCCCGCAGTGGGCCAGGAGGGCATTGACCACCGTCCCGCTGGTCCGACCGGCCCCCGGATGGACGACAAGGCCGGCCGGCTTGTTCAAGACGAGGAGGTCCTCGTCCTCGAAGAGGATGTCGAGCGGGATGGCCTCCGGGGTGAGGTCGAGCCGCGTCGCGGGTGGGATTCGGAGCTGGATGCGCTCGCCGGCTCCGATCCGGTGCCCGGCCTTCGGCGATCGCCCGCCCAGCAGGACGTGCCCGTCCTCGATGAGACGCTGCACGCGAGCCCGCGAAAGCCCGCAGGCATGCGCCAGAAACACGTCCAGGCGCTCCCCCGCGGTGTCGCCCTCGACCACGAACTCTTTGCGTTCTTCAGCCATCATCCAGTGGCCGGTCGCCATTCGCTAACGGCCGTGCGGCTGCTTTTCACGGTGCCAGTCCCAAACCATGTCGAGGAGCATCAGGGCAACCCCCACCGAGATGGCGGAGTCCGCGATGTTGAAGGCCGGCCAGTGATACTGGTAGATGTGCACGTCAAGGAAGTCCACGACCATCCCATACCGAAGGCGATCGAGGAGGTTCCCCACAGCACCGCCCAGGATCAGGGCCAAGGCGAAGCTGGCGAGGCCGCGCTGCTGGGCGTAGCGCACGTGGTAGAGGAGGATGAGGACGGCGGCGGCGGCGGAGATGGTGATGAAGAACGGGTTGCGGACGCTCTCGGGCAGGGTGGCGAGGAAGCCGAAGGCGGCACCGGGGTTCAGGACGAACACGATGTCGAAGAACCCGGGAATGACCGGGATGCCTTGCCCCAGCCGCAGCCCCCGAATGATGGCCTGCTTGCTGGCCTGGTCGAGGGCGATGACGCCGAGAGCAATCAGGTAGAAGCGCATCAGACTCGCATGCAGCCACAGATTTCGCAGATTACCCAGATTCAGATTTTCCGGAAATAATCTGTGGAATCTGCGAAATCTGTGGTTTCATTTTGGGTCGCCTGGCACCGGTGCCAGCAACACGGCCGTGCACCGGTCACACAGCGCGGGGTGCGCTGGGGAGCTGCCCACCTTCTCCCGGTAATTCCAGCACCGCGCGCACTTCTGGCCGGAGGCTCGCTCCACCTTGACGGTCAGGCCGCCGCCCGGGCCGGGCGGGTCGCCCTGCCGGACGGCGAGGCCGGAGACGATGCAGATCGTCTCCAGATCCTGCCGGTGGCCCAGGAGGAAATCGAAGTCCGGCCCGTCCACCGTGAGCTCGACCACGGCTTCTTGCGAGCTGCCGATCTGCTTGTCCTTCCGCGCCTCCTCCAGGGCCCTCTGCACCTCCTCCCGGACCGCCAGGAGCTTCTCCCACTCCTGGGCCAACGTCTCGTCGAGGAGATCGGTCCGGACCTCGGGGAAGAGGGTGAGGTGCACGCTGTACGGCTTCTCCGGCATCGGCAGGTACTGCCACACTTCATGCGCTGTGAAGCTCAGGACGGGCGCCATGAGCTTCGCCAGGCTCACCAGGACCTCGTACATCGCGGTCTGCGCCGACCGGCGGAGAGGCGAGGCCTTCCCCGACGTGTACACGCGGTCCTTCAGGACGTCCAGGTACAAGGCGCTGAGATCCACGGCGCAGAAGTTGTGCAGGCCGTGGTAGAGCAGGTGAAAGTCGTAATCCTGGTAAGCCTGGAGCAGCCGTTTCGTCAGGAGCTGCAGGCGGTGGAGGATGAAGCGATCGATGGGGAGCAGCTCGGCTGCCGGCACGCTGTCCCGGCCGGGGTCGAAGTCGTACAGGTTCCCCAGGAGGTAGCGGCACGTGTTCCGGATGCGGCGGTAGCCCTCGGCGAGCCGGGTCAGGATCTCCTCGGAGAGCCGCACGTCGTCCCGGTAGTCGTTGGAGGCGACCCAGAGGCGGAGCACCTCCGCGCCGTACTTCTCGATCACCTCCTGCGGGGCGATGACATTGCCCTGCGACTTGGACATCTTGTGGCCTTCGCCGTCCACCACAAAGCCGTGCGTGAGGACCGCCTTGTACGGCGGGCCGCCCTGCGCCCCCACGGCCGCCAGGAGCGACGAGTGGAACCAGCCCCGATGCTGGTCGCTCCCCTCCAGGTACATCTCCGCGGGCCAGCGGAGCTCCGGCCGGACGCGCAGCACGGCCGCCTGGCTCACGCCGGAGTCGAACCAGACGTCCAGGATGTCCGTCTCTTTCCGGAGGGCGGTTCCGCCGCACGCCGGGCACTGGGTGCCGGGCGGCACCAGCTCCGACTCGGGCCGGGCGAACCAGACGTCCGCTCCCTCGCGCTCCATCAGGGACGCCACGTGCTCCAGCAGCCGCTGGTCCAGCAGGGGCCTGTTACAGCCTGTGCAATAGAAAATGGCGATGGGTACGCCCCACGCCCGCTGGCGGGAGATGCACCAGTCCGGCCGGTAGGCGATCATGTTGGCGATGCGCTCCTCGCCCCAGCGGGGGATCCACTGCACCTGGCGGATGGCCTCCAGGGCGCGCTGCCGCAGGTCGCCCACCTGCATGGAGATGAACCACTGGTTGGTCGCCCGGAAGAGCACGGGGTTCTTGCAGCGCCAGCAGTGGGGGTAGGAGTGCTGGAACTCCTCGGCGTGCAGGAGCGTCCCGTCTTGCCGCAGGCGCTGGATGATGGCCGGGTTGGCGTCCCAGACGCTCATGCCGCCGAACTGGACCACCTCGGGCACGAAGCGACCGTGGTCGTCCACGGGGTTATAGACGGGGAGATTGTGCTTGATCCCGGTCTCGTAGTCGTCCGCCCCGTGGCCGGGCGCTGTGTGCACGCACCCGGTCCCCTGGTCCATGGTCACATAGTCGGCCAGGAAGATGGGCGAGTCCTGGTCCAGCCAGGGGTGCCGTGCGACCACGCCGTCAAGGCGGGACCCCGGGAAGCGGGCAACCACCTTGGGATTCGCCAGGCCGCACGTGCGCGCGGTCTCGTCCATGAGCTTCTCGGCCGTGATGAAATACCGGGCCCCCGAGTGGAAGACGACGTACTCCTCCAGGGGGTGGACCACGATGGCGAGGTTGGCCGGCAGCGTCCAGGGGGTGGTGGTCCAGATCACGACCGAGACGGGCTTTGCCCGCAAGGCGGGATCCAGCATCGCTGGGTCGCTCTTCAGGGGGAAGGCGACATAGATCGCGGGGGAGGTGTCGTCTTGGTATTCCACCTCCGCTTCGGCCAGCGCCGTGAGGCAGGCGGTGCACCAGTGGACCGGCTTCAGGCCGCGGTAGACCCCGCCCGTCCCCACAAACTTGCCCAGCTCCCGGAGGATGTTGGCCTCGTAGCGGTAGTCCATGGTGAGGTATGGATGGTCCCAGTCCCCCAGAACGCCCAGGCGCTTGAACTCCTCTCGCTGGATGTCGATGTACTTCTGGGCGTACGCGCGGCACATCCGGCGCTTCTCCGGGATCGGCACGGTGTGGGCCTTGGCGCCCAGCTCCTTGTCCACCTGGTGCTCGATGGGCAGCCCGTGACAGTCCCAGCCCGGCACGTAGGGCGCATTGAAGCCGGCCATGGAGCGGGATTTCACCACCAGGTCCTTCAGGATCTTGTTCAGGGCGTGGCCCATGTGGATGTTGCCATTGGCGTAAGGCGGCCCATCGTGGAGGACCCACATCTCACGACCGGCCCGCGCCTGGCCGAGGCGTTCGTAGAGGCGCTCCGTGGTCCATTGCTGGAGGATCTGGGGCTCGCGCTCCGTGAGGTTGGCCCGCATGGGGAACTCGGTCTTGGGGAGGTTCAGTGTGGTCTTGTAATCCATCGTCGCACGGTCCTCGCGAGGGCAGCCGATCGCCAACAAAAAACGCCCCAGCCCAGGGCGTCTTTTTCGGCATCGCGGAAACGGTCTGGGTATGAGAACCTAGCAGGGAATGCCGCGCCTGTCAACCGAGGCGCCGGCCCCGCCGGCGGGGAATCGATCCCCGTTCGCCACTCCGGGCCCAGGTGGAACGAGCGTCTGGTCAGAGGTCAGACCACAAGATCTTTTCGCCCTCCTGGACATACCTGGGGGCAGGCACGTATGCTCTCAGGTTGTGCCGCGCCGCTGGCGGTGTCCTTCTCTCCATCCATGCGAATACGTACCATGAAAGGAGGGCGTATGCGACGGACAGTAGCACTCATGGCTGTGGTACTCGTCGGGTTGGTGGCGAATGTGGCCTGGGGGGCGTCATGCTTTGAGGTCATGAATGCGGTCCAGGAGCAGATTACTTTCCAGACGTGGTCCGCGCAGGGGCTGGCAGACAGCCCGGCCACCGTGAATGCGGTGCTCGCGCAGAACCAGAAGGGCCCCATCCCGGGCATGGACAATGCCAAGTGGAAAACCGTGCCAGAGAACGATCCGATCGTCCAGGGTTTCATCAAGAACGCGGCCGCCGATGCCATCCGGGAAGTGCTGGAAAAGACGGATGGGATCGTCACCGGGGCCTTCCTGAATGCGGCCCAGGGAGAAAAGGTCGCCTTCACCGACAAGACCGGCAGTTACATCCATAAGGGCTCTGCGAAGTTCGATGCGCCCTTCACCAGCGGGAAGTCTTGGCAGGGACCGCCGGAGCTTGACGACAGCGGTAAGGTGTACGAGATCCAGGTCGCGGTCCCCGTCCACTCCGAGGGGAAGAACATCGGCGTCCTGGTGATCGAGATCAACGGCAGCAAGCTTGAAGAGCTGGCCAAGAAATAGCTGCTGGAGAGGGATCAGGGGCTGGGGGCCAGGGATCGGAACGCCGGTTGCTTCCCTCCCCCAGTCCCCGTCTTTCACGCCCGCTGGACCAACACCACACCCGCCAGCACCAGGCCGCCACCCACGAGCTGGAGCGGAGCCAGCGTCTCGCCCAAGATCAGGTACGCGGCCGTGGCGGCGACCACGGGCTCCAGTGTGCTGACGATGCTGGCCTGCGTGGCCGGCAGGTGCTTGAGCCCGCTGATGAACAGGCCGAAGGGCAGGACGGTGCCCACGGTCGCTACGGCCAGGAACGCTCCCCAGACCTCACCATCGTATCCGTACGTGACGAATCGCCAGGGCGGGACCACAGGCAGCCACGCCAGGCTCGCCGCCAGGTATGCATAGGCGAGGAGCGTCCAAGATCCCATGCTCCTCAAGGCGGCCCGGCTGGCCAGAATGTAGAAAGCAAACGCGAAGGCAGTGCCGATGCCCGCCGTGACGCCCAGAAGGTTCGGCCGGAGCACCGCGGGGTTGTAGATCTGCACCACAAGGACGCATCCCGCGGTGCACAGGACGAGGGCCAGGACGAGCCGCCAGGAGAGCCGCTGCCGCTGGACGAGCAGCGTGTACAGGGCGACCAGGATGGGCGCCTGGTACTGCAAAAGCAGCGCGGTCGCCACGCTCGTGAGATTGATGGCCTCGAAGTACAAGAAGTTATTGGTCATGAGACCGCCAATTCCAACGACCGCAGCGATTCGGAAGTCGCGCCGGCTGATCCGCAGGCGATTCGGCCCGAAGAGGACAAAGGCAAGGAAGAGGGTGAGCGTCGCCAGGTAGGATCGAATCACGACGAGGGAGAGCGGCTCCACGCCTCGATCGCGGAAGAGGAGCTTCGCCACGGTCGCCATCGTGCCCCAACAGAGCGTGGCGCCGATCACCATCAGGTAGCCCCGCCACCGCGTATCCTCGACCACGCGCTTCTCCCCTCAGGTTCGGGCTGTTCGGCAATTCGGCAACCGGGCAATTCGGCAATGAGCCGTTCTGTCAATCCGGGGTTCCGGATGGTCTCGGTTGCCCATTTGCTGGATTGCCAGGTCGCCAGCGTTCCCCGATCGCGCGGCACCCTAACATAGCGGCGCCCCACCTGCAAGCAGGGCGTCCCAGTCGCGGCAGGGCTGGGGAATCGTCTTGACAGGTCTCGCGCCACCTGAGTATAGTCCGAGCGGTTGTGAACCGCAGAACAAGGGCGTGTCCAGCTCGCCTCGTGTCGGCTCTTCCAGCGACTGCACCTCACGATCCGAGCTTTCTTCGTCGTCAGATCCGTGGAGGGGGATGACTGATGAAGCGCTACCTGCTCGCGCCGGGCCCGACCCCGATCCCGCCTGAAGTCCTGCAAGCCATGGCCCAGCCCATCATCCATCACCGGACGCCGGAGTACGAGGCCCTGTTCGCCGAGGTGCGGCGGGACCTCCGCGCGCTGTTCCAGTGCAAGCATGAGGTCCTGATGTTCGCCGCCTCGGGGACCGGTGCCATGGAAGGCGCGGTGGTGAACACCCTCTCCCCGGGGGACCAGGTCGTGGTCGTCCGCGGCGGCAAGTTCGGCGAGCGCTGGGGCGAGATCTGCGAGGCTTACGGCCTCGGCCTCCTGCCCGTGGATGTGCCGTACGGCAAGAGTGTGGAGCCCGCGGCCATCGCCGCGGCCCTGCGAGAGGCGCCCGCCGCCAAGGCGGTGTTCGCCACCCACAGCGAAACCTCCACGGGGGCCATCCACGACATTCAGGGGATCGCCGCGGCCGTCCGGGCCACCGATGTCCTCCTGGTGGTGGACGCCATCACCAGCCTCGGCGTCCTGGATCTGCCCATGGAGAGCTGGGGCGTGGACATCGTCGTGGCCGGATCCCAGAAAGCCCTCATGCTCCCGCCCGGCCTGGCCTTCGCCGCCGTCTCCGACAAGGCGTGGGCCCGAGTCCCCTCCGCGCGGCTCCCCAAGTACTACTTCAACTTCGCCGCCGAGCGGAAGGCCATCGAGAAAAACCAGAGCGCCTATACGCCCGCCGTCTCGCTGGTCATGGGCCTGCGAGAATCCTTGCGCCTGATCCTGGCAGAGGGCCTGCAGAACGTCTTCGTGCGGCACGAGCGGCTGGCCCGCGCCACCCGGGCCGGCGTCCAGGCCATCGGCCTCACGCTCTTCGCCGACCGCCCTGGGGCCGCCTGCACCGCCGTCAAGGTCCCCGAGGGAATCGACGGGGGGGCCATCGTCAAAGGCTTCCGGAAGCGTGGCATCACCATCGCCGGCGGCCAAGGCTCCATGAGAGGAAAGATCTTCCGCATCGCCCACATGGGGTACGTGGACACCTTCGATATCCTCACCGCCCTGGGGGCGCTGGAGTTTGTCCTGAGCGAGCTGGGCTACCCGGTGAAGCTGGGCGAGGGGGTCCGCGCCGCCCAGGAAGTCCTGCAGCAATAGGCCGGGGACGCGCCGCCCCGTTCCTGAACGCTGAGGAGGTTCATGAGCAGCCAACTCGGATTGCCATCGTCCCGGAACCGCATTCTGGTGACCGACAAGCTGGCCCCCAAGGGGGTGGAGCTTCTCCAGCGCACGCCCGGCTTCGAGGTGGAGGTGCAGCCCACGCTCTCCCCCGAGGAGTTGAAGGCCCATTGCCAGGGGAAGCACGCCCTGATCGTGCGGAGCGCCACCCGGGTCACCGCCGACCTGCTTGGAGCCGCCCCGAGCCTCAAGGTCGTCGGCCGGGCCGGCGTCGGGGTGGACAACGTGGACGTGGAGGCGGCCACGGCCCGCGGCGTCGTCGTGATGAACACCCCGGGGGGCAATACCATCAGCGCCGCGGAGCACACCATCTCCATGCTCCTCAGCCTGGCCAAGCACATCCCCCAGGCCGCCGCCTCCATGCGGGGCGGGAAGTGGGAGAAGGGGAGGTTCGTGAGCGTCGAGCTGTCGGGGAAGGTCCTGGGGATCATCGGTCTCGGCCGGATCGGAAGCGAGGTGGCGAAGCGGGCCAAGGCCTTCAACCTCCGCATCCTGGTCTTCGATCCCTTCGTTACGGCCGAGAGCGCGCAGGCGCTCGGGGTGGAGCTGGCGGACCTTCCCGAGCTGTTCCGCCAGGTGGACTTCATCACCATCCACACACCCCTCACGGCCGAGACCGCCAACCTCATCCGGGCCGAGACCATCGCCCAGATGAAGGACGGCGTCCGGATCGTCAACTGCGCCCGGGGCGGCATCGTGAACGAGGCGGACTTGTACGGGGCTCTCACGAGCGGCAAAGTAGCAGGCGCCGCATTGGACGTGTTCGCCCAGGAGCCGCTGACGGACAGCCCGCTGTTCGGCCTTCCCAATTTCATCTCGACCCCCCACCTCGGGGCCGCCAGCGAGGAGGCCCAGGAAGCCGTGGCGGTGGAGATCGCCCAGCAGGTGGTCGACTACCTGCAGAAAGGGATCATCCGGAACGCCGTCAATGCCCCCTCCATCCCGCTCGAGCTCCTCCGCAAGCTCCAACCCTTCCTCACCCTGGGAGAGAAGCTGGGGCGACTGGTCTCCCAGTTGTTCGAGGGGCGCATGGCCGAGATCCGCATCGCCTACCGGGGCGACATCGCCGCCTTCGACACCACCCCCCTCAGCGTGGCCGCCGTGAAGGGAATCCTGGATCCGATCCATGACAGCGTCAACGTGGTGAACGCCATGGCCATCGCCAAGGGGCGCGGCCTCCGGGTCGTGGAGAGCAAATCCACCGAGCCCACGGATTTCGCCAGCCTGATCACCGTCGGCCTGCACACCGACCGGGGGAAGGCCGAGGTCGAGGGCACCCTCTACCATCAGGAACCTCGGCTGGTGGGGATCGACGGGCTGCGCCTGGAGGCGGTGCTGGACGGGCTCCTGCTCGTGTATTCGAACATGGACGTCCCCGGCGTCATCGGCCGCATCGGCACGCTCCTGGGCAAGAACAACGTGAACATCGCCGGGATGCAGTTGGGCCGGCAGCAGCGTGGTGGCCGCGCCGTCTCGGTGGTCGAGGTGGACGACCCGATCCCCGGGCCGGTGCTGGACGAGATCCGGCGCATGCCCGACATCGTCTACGCAAAACTCGTCCGGGTTTAAGAGCAGCCGTTCGCCACTGGCCGCTCGCCAGTGGCTGGAGACTCGAATCCAGTTCTGGGCTGACGGCTGACGGCTGACGGCTGAACCATGCTCCCGCGTACCGCCATACCGAAAGGCGTCCGCGTCTTCACGCCGACCGAGACGGCCCAGCGCCGCCTCGTGGAGGGGCAGCTTCTCTCCGTCTTCCAGCGCTGGGGGTTCCGCGAGATCATCACGCCGACCTTCGAATACCTGGAGGTCTTCGAGCAGCCCGCGGGCGGGGACGCCGACGACCAGATCTTCAAATTCGTGGATCGGCAGACCGGGCGGCTCCTGGCGCTTCGCGCCGACCTCACGTCGCAGGTGGCCAGACTGGTGGCCACGAGTCTCCGGCATGCGCCCCTGCCGCTCCGCCTGGCGTACGCCGCCACCGTGTTCCGCCACCACGAGCCCCGTGCCGGACGCCAGCGCGAGTTCGAGCAGATCGGGGTGGAGCTGATCGGCCTGGACCTCCCCGAGGCCGATGCGGAGCTGATCGCTATGGCCATCGAGGGATGCCAGGCGGTGGGCCTGCCAGACTTTCAGATCGATGTCGGCCAGGTGGAGGTGGTCCGGGGGCTGCTGAATGCCCTGCAGCCGCCTGCACCGCTCCGTCCCCGCCTCGTGTCGGCGATCCGGCGGAAGGATTCGCTGGAGCTGGGGCTGCTCCTGCACGAGGTCTCCGCCGATCCCGGCCTCAAGGCGGCCGTCGCGGCGCTGCCGCGGCTGTATGGCGGGCGCGAGGTGCTGGAAGAGGCCGAGCGGCTCGCCCTGCCGCCGGCCTCGCGTGCGGCCCTGGCCAACCTGGCCGAGGTGGGAATGATTCTGGAAAATTACGGCGTGGCCGACCGCGTGATCCTGGACTTGGCAGAGACCCACGCCTTCGAGTACTATACCGGTGTCGTCTTCGGCGCATTTGCCAAGGGCCTGGGCTACCAACTGGCCACGGGCGGGCGCTACGACCACCTCATCGGTCAGTTCGGCTACCCGTGCCCCGCCGTCGGGTTCACGTTCGAGCTGGAGCGGGTCATGGCGGCCCTGACGGCCGCCGGGGCTCTGCCGGAAGTTGCGGGGCCCGATGTCCTGCTCATTGATTTCAGCCGGGACAAGCGGGCGGCGCATCGCCTGGCCCGGCTCCTGCGAGAGCGAGGCCTCAGCGTGGCGCGCGACATCATCCGGCGTCCGCTGGAGGGCTCCCTGGACTACGCCAAGGCCTCGGCGATTCCGCACGCCGTGATCCTGGGGTCTGCGGAACAGTCGCCCGGGACGGTTCTCGTGCACCAGGTTGCCACGGGGGCACGCTGCGTCTGGCCCTATGACGACTTCGCCCGGGCCGTGGAGCGGGGCGAGCGAGTGTGGACGGAGAATCCGGGGCAGGCGCCGACCGACGCCTGAGGTCCCGGAGCGCAGCACCAGCAAGCCGTGAGCGCGGGACGGCCCAGTCGAGGAATGCCATGACCAATCTGATCGTTGTCGGGACGCAGTGGGGCGATGAGGGCAAGGGGAAGGTGGTCGACGTGCTGAGCGAACGCTTCGACGTCGTCGCCCGCTACCAGGGGGGGAACAACGCCGGGCACACGGTCGTGGTGGGCGAGGACAAGGTGGTCCTCCACCTGGTCCCCTCCGGCATCCTGCGCAAGGGGAAGATCTGCGTCCTGGGAAACGGGGTGGTCATCGACCTCAAGGAGCTGATCCAGGAGATGGATCAGCTCGAGCGGCTGCACGTCCGGTTCGCCGACCACTTCTTCATCAGCCAGCGCGCCCACCTCGTCCTCCCGTACCACAAGCTGCTGGACGCGGCCTCGGAGCAGCGGGCGGCGAAGAAGATCGGGACGACGGGGCGCGGCATCGGCCCGGCCTACGTGGACAAGATGGCGCGGATTGGGATCCGGGTCGGCGACCTCAGTCACCCGGCGATCTTCAAGGAGCGGCTCCAGCACAACCTGGCAGAGAAGCGGGCCCAGTACCCGGACAACGAGGCTCTGGCCGCGCTGGACGCCGAGCAGATCATCGCCGAGCACACGGCGTACTTCGAGCGGATCCGCGAGTACCTGGTGGACTCCGCGCAGATCCTCGACCGCCTCATGCGCGAGGGGAAGCGCGTGCTGTTCGAAGGGGCGCAGGGGACGCTGCTAGACGTGGACTTGGGGACGTACCCCTATGTGACCTCGTCCAGTGCCACCGCCGGCGGGGCCTGCACCGGCACCGGGGTGAGCCCGAAACGCATCGATGCCATCCTGGGGGTGTGCAAGGCGTACGCGACCCGGGTCGGGGAAGGGCCGTTCCCCACGGAGTTGCTGGACGCCACCGGAGAGCGCATCCGGGTCCGGGGGCAGGAGTTCGGCGCCACCACGGGACGGCCGCGGCGCACCGGCTGGTTCGACGCCGTCGGGCTGCGCTACGCGGCCCGGGTGAACGGGCTGGACGCCTTGGCCATGATGAAGCTGGATGTCCTGGACGAGTTGGACCCCATCCTCGTATGCACGGCCTACCGGTATCGGGGCGAGGCGCTCACCGAGTTTCCCGACGAGACGGCCATCCTGGCCGAGTGCCAGCCCGCGTACGAAAGGCTGCCCGGCTGGCGCCAGAGCACCGTGGGCGCCACGGAGGACGCCAAGCTGCCGCCAGCCTGTCAGGCCTACCTCCGGCGCCTAGAGGAGTTGGTGAACGTCCCCCTCACCCTGGTGTC
The DNA here is from genome assembly GCA_963714585.1 of uncultured Methylomirabilota bacterium. Taxonomy (GTDB): domain Bacteria; phylum Methylomirabilota; class Methylomirabilia; order Methylomirabilales; family 2-02-FULL-66-22; genus 2-02-FULL-66-22. Next base: position 3,524 of record CAVQPC010000076.1, on the reverse strand, counting down.
TACTGGCCCGCGGCGGGATGAGACCATCGTCCGGGCCAACGCCCTCTGGCAGTCGTGGGGGCTGGCCTGATCTGCAGGACATGCCCCCCATCCTCTGCCCCTCACCCGATCTTGCCTCTGTAGGATGGGTGCGCACCTTCGTTGCGGCCGGACAGAGTCATTCGCAAACTTTCTCGTTGATACGTCCGACCCGAGGGCGAATCTGGCTCCCCGGCCGCTTACTGCAGTGTGGGCTCGCACCCAATTGTCCACCCTGTAAGTCTTACCGCCTGCGCTTGTAATTCTTTCATCTTTGCCTGTCGGGATGCGCAGAGGCATCCGGTCTCTTGGGAGGGCAAGTCCAGCCCGCCTCCCACAAAACCGAACAGTTCGAGCACCTCCCTTCAAATTGGCATATCAGATGCTCCATGTGCCCTTCATCACCGAAGGCCACAGCGACATCCCACCTCATCTTATTCCCCTGCCCGGCCGGTCGCGCCTCAGCACGTCCGGCAGCGGAAGGAGAGCCAGTGCGACCGGACCGTCGCCCCTCAGGAAGACCGCCGAAGCCAGGAATCCCACCGTGCCACCGCGCTGCGCGTCGTTGCGCCCACAGCAGATGAGGCGTATGCGCTCCTACAGGAACCGGAAGCGATCGGGAGGGTGAAGATGGGCATCGACTATCGACGCTGCCGCCTTCGGCTCACCGCAACTCCGAAGGGGCACTGGAAAGTCACCGTCGCGCCCTTCCGGGAGAAGGGCAAGCGGGCTGCGGCGATCAGGGGAGGGGAGCCGGTCTGGGAGCTCCTGACGCGGGAAGCCACCGTGGACGCGGACTGGAACTACCGTGACGGGAAACAGCCGCAGGCTGCTGGGACAACCGCTGCGTAGCCTCGACATGACCGGCAGTGCGTCCGGACGGATCGGCTGAGAGGCAATACTGGGGACGGCCCCAGGAGGGATGGTTATGCCGTGGCAGGGATCCGAGCGGTTCGCCTATGAGATCTTCTCGATCCTCCAGCACGCGCCGCTGCATTCGGGCGTCTATGTCACGGTGGCTCGCGGCAAGTGGGTTTACGTGGGCGAGGCCGACAATATCTGCGGGCAACTCTTGCTCCACTTGGAGGGCGACAATCCCTGTATCGCCCGCTACCGCCCCACGCACTTTGCCTTCGAGCTGGTGGCCCCCGCGACCCGGAATGCGCGGCAGCAGGAGTTGATCCAAGAGTTCCGGCCAGTGTGTAACGGCGGACGGGTCATGGTCACGTATCTCTAAGCCCGGTGGTCCCCCTGGAGGCGCGATGTCAGGGGTCTTGGTCGTGGATGATGAGCCTGGAATGGTTGACCTGCTCAAGTGGTTCCTCGCCTCCAAGGGGCACACGGTGAGCACGGCTGCCGATGGCCCCGAGGCGCTGCAGAAGGTCCAGGACGAGCGACCCGACGCGGTGCTCCTGGACATCAACCTTCCGCGGATGAACGGCCTGGAGGTGCTGCGGCGCATCCGCGAGTCCGATCCAGAGGTGGGGGTTATCATGGTGTCAGGCCTCTCAGACAAGGAGACCTCGCGAGGCGGCAATGGGTCTGGGGGCGCTCGCCTATCTCACGAAGCCGGTGGACCTTCGGGCGCTGGAGCGTCGCCTGGCGGACCGCATACCGAAACTGACCCAGTAAGCCTGAGCTGAAAGCCGAAGGGGCGTGGCGCGTTGCGGTCTGCAAAAACTCCGTCCGGCCTCTTGTGGACCATTGTTACTCCGGATGTCCTTGGCTTCTCCCGTCACCCTTCCCGGAGACCCTCCTCGGACCAGCAGCAAGGCTGACGATTGACGGTCGGATGCGGCCCCTCCAGCGCTTGGCAACCTCGGCTGAGCGGTGAACCCCCATGTCCCCATCGTGTCGGTCCCCGTCGCAAGAGACGGACAGGAAGAGGGGTGACTGTCCTTCAGGCTGCCCTCCTCGTCGTAATGGGACCACTCGGGGCAATTATATTGCTGGCGGATACGTAGATATGGTAAGAACTGAGCCACCGGGCGAATAGCTCAGGGGGAGAGCACCTGCCTTACAAGCAGGGGGTCGGAGGTTCGAAACCTCCTTCGCCCACCACAGAATCAGCATTTCCACGAACGTGTGCTTCCCGAATACCCGTAATCGGCTTCCTGGTTGATCTTTCCCACGATCTGCTGCAAGCTGCCCACCTCTGATCATCGCCTCTTCGCCGGAGGATTCTCCGCCATGAAGCCTATTGTCCGGTCTCTGATCGCAGTGGTGGTGAGCTTCATCCGGTCACACGTGGCCCTCCAGGTGGAAGTCGTGGCGCTACGGCACCAGCTATCGGTGTACCGGCGATCGATCCGGCGCCGGAGATCCGCCGCACGGACCGGATCCTCTGGTCATGGCTGGCCCGCCGATGGTCCCGGTGGCGGGAAGTCCTAGTCTTCGTGCAGCCGGCGACCGTCATTGCCTGGCAGCGCCGGCGTTTTCGGGAGCACTGGGCCCGACTGAGCCGGCGGCAACCGGGGAGACCCGCGGTCAGCCAGGAATTACGAGCACTGATCCGGGACATCTCGATCGCGAATCCGCGCTGGGGCGCGCCACGCATCCTTGGGGAACTACGGAAGCTCGGCATTGCCGTGGCAAAATCCACGATCGACAAGTACCGCGTGCGTCCCCGGCGACCGTCCTCCCCGTCGTGGCGGGTGTTCCTGAAGAATCACCTGGTGGAACTGGTCGCGCTGGACTTTCTCACGGTTCCGACGGTCGGCTTCAAAGTGCTCTTCGTCCTGATCGTGCTCGCGCATGATCGCCGGCGGATCCTCCATTTCAATGTCACCGAGCATCCGACCGCCGCATGGACGGCGCAGCGAGCCCGTAGCACAGCCAGCCGATTCCCGCGTCGTGGCGCGATCAATCCTGGGTGGCTTGCATCACGAATATCGGTTGGAACTCGCGGCGTGAGCCAGTCTTTCTTAATTGCGCACCACGGGGCCGTTAGCGTGCATAAAAGTCCGATTATTGAAGCGAGGCCCACAAACACTCTTGACAAGCAGGCAAAGGCTTTCTATATTATACATCAGTCATCTAGACATCTTACAACATGAGATCAATGGATAGACCCTCTTCACTTTATCTCTCCGTCAAGCGGGCAATAGAAGAATTGATCGCGAGTGGAGAATTCAAGCCCGGCGACAGACTGCCATCGGAGCCTGAATTGGCAAGGAAGTATTCCGTCAGTCGCATGACACTTCGAGAGGCAGTGAGAACCCTTGAGGAAGAAGGAGTTCTCACAAAGAAACAGGGGGCCGGTACATTTGTGAAAACGGCCTCAACGAGAATCAAGAGTATCCTTGATGTGAACATTGGCGTTACTGAAATGATTGTGAATATGGGGTTTCATCCAGGCACGAAAGAGGAGAACTGTGAGGAACTAGGTGCGGATGCGCGAGTGGCAAAAGCATTGAATGTCAAAGAGGGCTCAAAGGTCTATTTCATTGAAAGAGTTCGAACGGCAAATGGAAGAGCAGTCGTCTATTCTGTAGACATGATTCCGC
>CAVQPC010000075.1:0-38400 GCA_963714585.1 uncultured Methylomirabilota bacterium | reverse complement strand
CCCTCGGGAAGTTCCCCCCGCCACTGCCAAACCGCCTCGCAGGCAGGGCAGAGGAGAACCGTCAGGGGCACCTTCTTCCTCCGCGCCTTCCGGCACTGAACTGCCCCGGTTGCCCGCAATGCGGGCAGGGGACGTTCACGACCTCATGTTTCCTGGTCGGAGGCGGGGCGTAGCTCCATGCCTGGGTTGGCCTGCCTTCGCCCGCGCTCCCTCGCGAAGCGTTCACCATCATGGCCGGATCCGCGATGAGCGAGGCGACCTCGATCTCCCAGTCGTATAGTTTCGTGCAGTGCCGGCAGCTCACATCCGGATGATAGCGGACGGTAGGCGTCTTGCGGGCGATGACGTAGTCATCGAACAGCGGGACCTCGCGGCGGCAGTTGGGGTCGGTGCAGATGGCGTGTTTCACCCAGAAGGTGTAGATGACATCCGCCTCCACACCCGGCTCAGCCTCCGTCTTGTACAGGCCCAGAAGACTCTCCCTGAGAGGCTTCCCTGCATTTCCCGGCCACGGGTCGCTCGCTCAGACGCTGAAAGGCAGCCTGAAGCTCGGCCAGGTCAACCGGCTCCACCTCCGTCTTGACGATGAACCAGGCCACGGGATTGAGGTCAATGCCGATGACCCGGCAACCCAGTCGCAGCGCCTCCACCACCGTGGTGCCGCCCCCATGAAGGGATCCAGAACTTCCGGCAGTGTCTGGGTCGTGGGTGTGATCCTTGTAGAACTCCGCCATGAGGTCGGTGAGGGTCCCGTCTGGACCGTAGGCTGGTTTCAGTGCGCCCAAAAGGATGCCCCGGAACACACAGGAGGCGCGGCGGGCGAACCACTTGTGCATCTGGTAGATGGGCTTGAAGGAGTTCCGCTCGGGGACGGCCAGGCGGTTGATCTCGACGATGGGAAAGCCCACCTCGATGGCCCGAGGGACGCGCGCCTCCGGTGTCACGGATGCACGTCCGTCGGCATGGCGATGGGAAGCTCCGTGACCTTCTCGAAGGCGCGGTCGGCCGTGGCGAGGGCATCGGCCTTCATCCGGAGCGCCACGGCCAGGACGACAGAGTCGGTGACGAGGAGCCCATACCTCCTGGAAGGCAAAGGCCGTTTCCAGGAAATCCTCCCGAGTACAGGGCTCAAAGCCGATCCCAAGACTCAGGAGTGCGCGGACCTTGTCCCGGTACAGCCCCAGGCCCCTGACCACATCTGGCTGACCGGCGAGTTTCTTGGCGGGATTCGGACCGGAAATCTTTCCCAGCATCATGGCCTCGGCCAGCATCAGCTTGTGGGCGAGCTCCAGCCAGACGGGTTGGGGGAGGAGGCCCAAGACCTCCCCGGTGGACATGCGGCGGAGGAGCCGTTTCGACTGGGCGGAAAGGTCCTGCTCCGCGTAGAGGAGCACGTTGGTGTCCACCACGCACAGGCTTCCGTTGGGGATGTCGTCCAGATTCATAGATCCCATGTGTCCTCGTTCACGATCTCCGACACCTGCTCCCGGGTGATCTTCATGGGCTGCTCGCAGAACAGCCTGTACGCGGCTTCCCGGTCCCGAACGGCAGGGGCTTTTCCCCCGAGATACGAAACGAGAGCGTCTTGGATGAGGTCGCTCAGCAGCCCTGCTTCCTCGATCGCGCGGCGCTTGGCTAGCCGAATGACCTCTTCCTCGATGACGGTGCCGATTTTTTGCTTCATCTGCAATTCCCCCTACCCCATCCCCCTCTCGCTGGAAGAAAGGAAGGTCCTCATGCGCCGACAGGTCCCAGCACAAGCCACGGGGTCAAGACCTCCATCAGGCTGAGTCCTTCGTGTCGAAACAGGACCGAGATGGAGACGGGGCCTGGGGGCGATTATGGCACCGTCCCCGGATCACCGCCACGCGCCGGCCGGAATCCACGTGCAGTCCGGGCAATTCGGCAGGCAGGGGCTCATCGGACGCGAACTCTCTGTAGCGTTTGCCGTTCAGCGGTTGATCGCTGCCGTCCAGACTCCGGTCGCTGAATCCAGGCCCCAGGAACACATAGCCATGATCGCTGGTAACCAGGACAGTTCGGGAGGCCGGAAGGGCCTGCACCGTTCTCTGCCACACCAGTCCCAGCGTGTCCCAGACGGAATCATAGAACTCGGCGCTGGATGCGGTGCTGTCCATGAAACGCAGGTCCGGAAACCGATGCCACAAGAGTATCGGGGCCGACTCCTCGGAGATGTGCTGCGACTCATTGGGTTCCCGGGCCAGTAATGATACCCGATACCCAGATCCCTCCATTCGCGCCGGGAGACCAGTTGGGATGGGCCGGTGGCCGGAAAACCAAATCCCAACCGGTCTTCGACAAAGTGCTCGGTCGTGCTCGGCATGGCCGAGCGACCGCAGGCACATTCCACGACGGGACGACGAGATCAATAGGCCAGCCCAAAAGCCTGGGCAGTTCTCGCCGGAGCACCCATCCAGCAGAGCACGCACCCCTCGGGCTGATCACGGAAGAAATCGGAAATCTCCGAGCCGGGGAGGGTGCGCAGTGGTCAACTCGGCAAAGTAAGAGTCGGCTGCCGCGGTCAAGAGCGACTCCCACTCGTTTTACAATCCTTTCGCCGGACTGCAGGTACTCCGAGGGTTTGCTCCGCACTCCTGGAACCTCTCGGCAGTCCAGACATCGCCGGTCAGCCATTGGACCAGGCCGGGAAGCCGAGGTTCGGGGCGGGTCCACCGCTCGATGAACTGTGGCTGGACCAGCGCAGTCATGGGACCTCCGGTGGATTCTGAGACGACTCTCTTGCTACCCGCGTCACGAGGCTCAGCCGGGCGGAGTAAGTCCCGTCGGGGAGATTGGGCAGCGACTCGCACAGCGACTCAATCTGGGCCTTGTCCAGCGGACCTGGAATGGCGAGATCGATCTGCACTTCCAGGTCCCCGCCACAGGTCAGCCCACCTCGAATGGCGCTGGGATGGTCGGCGAGGTTGGCGCCCTGGTACTTACTGAAGACCTGGAACTTGACCTTGGCGATTTCCGATTCCGGGATATCCGACAGCTTTTCGGCCACAGCCTGGCGCAGCTCCGCCTTCGTGCGACAATACGGGGTGGCCCTTTCCTCACGTGCAACCTCAGGCATCGGAGGTTCGGGCCTCGGGGCCGGTGGCTCTGGCGGTGCACCCGAGGGCTCAGGACGCGTGTGGAATCGCGACGGGGGCCGGCATGGAAGCGGGCCACGGTGGCGCGAGTACCGCCTGCGGAAGTTCCCCTGCGCCCAAGTCTACACGTTCGCCACAGTAATTCCGTCGAGGGTGCTGAAGACCCAAGATCCGGTCCCGGTCCTCCGCCAGCGCGACCACGGCATCGGAGATCTCGGAGATCGTGGTGGGGACCGGGAAGCCCAAAGTGGTTCGGTACGCCCGATCCACCTGGGAAATCGTGCGGCCGTGGAACGCGGAAAGGTGCTCTTTCAGATGCTCCAGAAACAGCGGCCGAGGATAGATGTGCCTCCGTAAATGGTCGAGAATGGTTTGTTTGTCCCAGGACTGGCCCAGGGACTCCATCTCGAAGCTGAGTATCCTCCGGCCGATCCCCCCACGTCTCCACCCGCACGTACGCGAGCCCTGCAGTTTTGATGATGTCCTTGACGCTCCCCCGCTCTTGACTGGAGATTCGCTCGTAGCGGTTGCGCCTCTCCGCAGACCCCGCGCTGGGGGCAAGTGTGGCGGCGGCAATGGAGCGCTTGGCCGCCATCACAATGTCCGGATTGGCAAGGTGATTCACCGCATCGTCCCGAGGCTCCAGGAGGATAATCTGGTTTCTCGATTCCGATCCGAAGTACAGCGCGTGGCGCTCGGGTGTCGAAAGGCGCCTGGGGGAGAGCACAAAACGGGGGGCGCTCTTGGCCAGTTGGTCCAAGGCCAGTTTTGTGGTCTCCGGGTCCACGAAGATCGCCGCCTGCTGCGTCTCCCGGAAGAGGTCCTGTTTCCAGATGGTCATAATCTCATCGCGCGCCCGCTCCGCCGAGAGGCGCATGGCCTCGATCTCGACCTTGGCGTTTTCGTTCTCTTCGAGATCGAAGAAGAAGCGCCCCTCTCGCTCATGGAAGAAGGTCCCAAAGGTCCGGAAGGCCTGAAGGGTTGCCTCAAAACGGTTGGGATCGCATCCAGGGAACACCGCATGGCGGATCAGTTCCTCCCTGGTGAGACCCTTGATCCCCGGGGCGAGGCTGGCTAGGAGCACAGCGGACGCCAGGCCTTCGGCGTAGGGTTGGGTGCGGAGGTCTTCGAGGTTTCTCTGGGCGCAATTGATCAGGCTGCCGGCTGGGTCGAGGTCCTGGAGCCGGTCCGCGCAGGCGGTATCCGTCAACTTGCAGTGAGCCCCAGTGAAGAGAAAGGACCCCTGAGACGACGCGTCCAGCATGGCAGCCAGAAGGCCGAGGGCGCCGCGAGTCCCCTGGAATCCGCCGCTGCCACTGATACGCTCGAAGACTAGTTCCAGGAGGCCAGGAAGAAACGGGAAGGCCGCTTTGAGTCGCGTCAACTGGTCGTCCGTGGTGGAAACACCCAGGCGGATCCAGGTATTGACGTGGGAGCGGATCAGGGCCTCCGCGGCGGATCGGTCGTATGTGCCCGCATCGGAGAAGAGTCGATGGCGGACGATGGCCGCCCGATCCTCGGGCTTCCGGAAACGCAGCTCCACTCGGGGCACACGCTTCAGGGTAGCCCCGGGCTCCACGGTCCCGTCGTAGATGGCAGCGAACAAGGTTACTCGATCGCTTCGGCCGGCCTCCTCGGAGAGCATCTGCAGGAAGCTCAGGTTCTGGCTCCTCCGTGCCGGGTCGGCAATATTCGAGATGCCTCGCTCCAGCTCGTCGAAGATCAGGACGAGGTATTGCCCCGAGAGGGCTGCCCGCAATTCGTCGAGGGAAGGCGGATGCTGCGAACTCCATCGCGCACCGATTTCCTGATCGACGGCCGTCCAGAGGGAATCGAATGGGAGGAACTGATCCGTAAATTTCTTGATGACCAGCACGGGGGATGGAGGCGGTGACCATGCATACCCGTGGAGCGCCATCCACCGTTTCGCCGGAACCGGATTGGCGAAGAGATGGTAGGCCGTCAACAAGGCATGGGACTTCCCGAGTCCCTTTACCGCCTCGGCCAAGAAAAGGCCAGCTTGATAGTCTTCGCCACGGGTGAAACGACGGTTTAGAGCCTGAAGCATCCCTTTTAGATCTTCGGATGGATAGGTGAGGTCGAAGAACCGATCAGGATCCCGTTCGATGGATTTAGCCGGACCTGACCTCAGCCGTTCGAGATCGATGACACCGTCAATCTGCTTGGCTGATCTGTAGCGTTTCTTTAGCATAAATCATGAATATAGTAGATTTCGTGACATGTCAAGATAATATTCATTTAGGGTGGAACGTTTGTACCTTGATAACTTTGGCGCTACTCGCGCCATGGCCTGACACATGTCACGTCATGCAGAGGGGCAACATCCCCAGACGATGCAGGGTCACCCCCAAGAAAAACGCCGATCCTCGTCCGAGAATCGGCGTTCATCTGCTCACGCCTCCCTCCATTGAGAACGGGGTCCGATGGTCGGGGTCCGGAGGTAATGATAGGAAACGGAGATGAGGCGACGGGGAGACGCGGTGACGAAAGGCTTGCCGATGTCGATGAGACGCCCGCCGAACCCAGTTCCATTCCAACCTCGCGAGAGGCGTTCTCGCAAAGCAAGATGGGGGTCAGGGGCCAGGGGGGTCGGGACAGAGCGTGGGCGCCGATCCCGAGCCGGCTCCGCCGAAAGGACAATGCGGAATGCGGAACACCCAGAGGGAACTCGAATGCGGAATGGACGGGCCAGAACCTCCGCAGATCCGCACGCTGGTTGTGACCTATATCAGACGGCTCCCCCCAACGCAAGATTTTCAACCGAGTTGTCGCCCCGCCCAAACGGGCGAACGCAACGCCTTGAATCGCGAGCTCGTCGGGCCGGGGAGGAATCGCGGGCGGACCCTCTATCCGCTGAGCGGGCTGCTGGCCGTCAGCTAAGAGAATCAGCCCCAATCCGCACGGCTCGCCAAGCGCCCGTCCACACCACCGGGGTCCTCGCCCACGTGAGGGTGCGTGGCATCGAGTAGCGGCCAGTGGCAGGCGGTGTGGCACAGATTGCAGTAATTGCCCATGGGTCCCCTACCACAGATGCATCCGCCGAGCCTGCCGGACTCCCTGTCTGAAGAACTGGATTGTCGCTCCAAGAAATCAGTCTCTTGCGTCATTGCCCCAGCCGACCTGGCTGGCTGGGGGCTCTTGAGGTGGCAGTTCGCGGAATTTCTGCCGCGCCTCGATCTCCTGATCGGTCAGGCGTGCGTCGTAGATCGAGCGGGGTTCGATGGTTCGCGCCACGAGAGTGGCCGTAGCCACCGCCACCAATAGCGGCACAATGAACGACCGGTCCCGGCCAGTGAGCTCCATCATCAACACCACCGCCGAGATCGGGCCTTGTGTGGTGGCCCCGAGAACGGCTCCCGCGCCGAGCACGGCGAACAGTCCAGGCGGCACGCCGGGCCAGAACCAGGCCCAGGCATGGCCCAGCACACCGCCCAGCAGCGCGCCCACCGTCAGCGACGGTGTGAACAGGCCGCCGGGCGCGCCGCACGCCGATGCAGAGCACAGTCATCGCGGGCTTCAGCACGAGGAGCGCCAGCAGCAAGGCCGGCGCCACCTGACCCGTCATGGCCAACTGCGAGATGTCCTTGCCGTTGCCCAGCACCTGCGGGAACCGGATCGAGACCGCGCCGAGCAGCCCCAATCCCAGGACCGGCGCCACCAGCCGTCGAATGCCCCGAGGCTTCTCGCGATCGGCCCAGGTCACCATTCGCACATAGCCGACGGAGACCACGCCCGCGATCGGACCTGCCAGCAGGGCCCATAGCGTGCTTGAGATGGAGCTGGGATACGCGGGAATGAGATAGACCGGCGCGTCCGGCAGCGCCACCCACGAGACGGCCGCGGCAACCAGCGACGTGACCAGGGCAGGCAGCACGAACCGGAGTCCCAGCACCCCGCGCATCACCTCCAGCGCGAAGAGCGCGCCGCCCAGCGGCACGCCGTAGGCCGCGGCCATACCTGCCCCCGCGCCGCAGGCCACCAGGAGCCGGCGCTGCTCGTCAGACAAGAGCCCCGTGGTCGAAAAGACGTTGGCGATCACCGCTCCGGCTTGTTTCGGGGACCCCTCGCGGCCCAGCGACGCGCCCATGCCGACGATGACGACCGAAAGCACGGCACTCCCCAGAGTGCGCAGCGCCGGCAGCCGCCCGGCATGAAACCAGATGGCAGCCGTGGTATCGATGCCGTTGCCGCTGGAGAGGCGCCTCAGGATGAGCTGCCCCGCGCCAGTCACCAGTCCCGCGCCGAGCAACACCAGCATATGGCGCCAGGCACCGGCCCGCTCCGCTGCGCTCAGCAGGTCGGTCCCGGGGCCGGTCCACATAGCGTGCTGCACCACTTCCAGCAGCCGGGTCAGCGCCGCCGCACTCAGGCCTGTGCCGGCGCCGGTGAGCAATACCGCCAGCCAGAAGCGCCCGGCGCCGGGACGTGTGAGCGTGGAAGGGATCATGTCGGGGCTGGGTATCGGCTGCGTTTGGGGCGGCGTCACTGCACTCTCTACTTTCGTTCCCGCCCGCGCCGGCCTGTCGCCGGCGCAGCAGGTTGTAGCCGAAACCCCCAGCGAATCATGGCCGGCTCTTAAAGAGTGCTCATTGTAAGACAGGACGTCGCGTCCCGAGTTGGAAATCTGCGAACAGATCCGTGGCCTGCGACAGCACCCCTACGGGCGCCGGGCCTCGCCGAGAACCGGCCGGCCTTGCCCCGGCGCCGCCGCCCCGGTGGGACGCGCCGCGGAGCGCCTACTGATGGGCTCTTCGGGACCTGCGAGGCCGCGGCGCCGACTCGTTGCAGGTCGAAGACGCAACGAGTTCCCCGCCGGCTGGGCCGCGGGCCCGGCGTGCCCAGGGTGGCACGGTCGGCCTTGGACTTGTTCATGGATTTCTGATTCGGGACACCAGCGCACTTATCGCACTTGTTCGAAGCTGGCTTGGGTCCCCCAACCGTTTCCGCCGAACAGAAAACGCCGATCCTCATCCGAGAATCGGCGTTCTGCTTTGCCCAGGCTCCCTCCACGAGAACGGGGACCCTAGATCGGGGTCCGGAGTTGAAGACAAGAAGCGGAGATGGGGAGACAGGGAGACACGGTGACGAAAGGCTTGCCGAGGTCGATGAGACGCCCGCCGAACCCAGCGCCATTCCGCCCTCGCGAGAAACGACCGCGCAAAGGAAAATGGGGGTCAGGGGCCAGGGGGGTCGGGACAGAGCGTGGGCGCCGATCCCGAGCCGGCTCCACCCTCACAGCGATTGCCCCCAGATGGGGGCCGGGGGTCGGAAAGAACCAAGGATGGTCAGGCTCCCGACCAGCCCCGCCCTCCCGAGGGGGCCGTGGATGGTGCGTTACCTATACCAGACGGCTCCCCTCGACGCAAGATTTTCGACTCGAGTTGTCGCTCCACCCGAACAGGTTGACATCAGCGGTCAGGATCAGCCGTCAGCGCCGGAGGGTGCGGCCCACCGGATCCGCGCGAAACACTGCCGCCTGCGATCTGCAGCTCAACGCGTCCCACTTTGGCACTCGAACCCAGTCGCCCGTTCCGGATCATCCCCGACGGCCCCCCAGCCAGGCCAGAAACCATGGACCAGTATGCCACACATCGTGTGACAGGGAAGGAGACGCCTCAGGCGGGAGCCGTGAAACGGGAGAGGCGAGCGATTTCCAATGGCTGTGCCGAAAACTCTTCTGTCTGTTGAAACAGACGATTGTCTGCTAGAATAAGCGACCATGCGACCCCGAACTGCAGCCTTTCGCCGCCCGCTCGACCCGGTGTTTGCTGCGCCGAGCCACATCGCCATCCTCCGTGCGCTGCTGGATTCGGCGGAAGGGATGAGCGGCCGGCAGGTGGCCCGGCTGGCCGAGGTCAACCACCAGGCCTGCGCGGTTGCCCTCGGACGCTTGGAGGAGCTGGGCGTGGTGACCCGGCAGGGCTCCGGCCAGAGCCAGCTTTTCCGATTGAACCGGGAGCACCGGCTGGTCCGGGATCTCCTGGTGCCGCTCCTGCAGGGGGAACGGGCGATCTTTCGTCAAGCGCTCCAGCGAGTTGGCAGCCTCCTGGCGGGCCGACGGGTTCAGGCCCTGGTGTTCGGGAGCGCAGCGCGGGGCGAGGAGCGGAAGGGCAGCGATCTCGACCTGCTCTTGATCCTCCCGAGCGCCCGCGAGGCGTCGGCTATCCGCCAGGTCGCGGACGAGGTCCGGGCCACGCTCAGACGGGAGTGGGGCATCCGCGTCAACGTCCTCATCCTGCCACAGCGCAGCGTGGCGCGCCGGCAGAAGCTGGGGGACCCCTTGATCACCAATGTCCTCCGCGAGGGGATCGAGGTGAAGAACGCGCCCACACAGGAGCGGAAGCGTGCCACGGTCCGGACGGCGGCGGCAGGTTGAGCGATCCCGGTGGCGGCAATTTCATGCGGTTGCCGACAACTTTGCCCAAGCCGCCAGACTGGCGACCGCCTACGAGTATTGGAATGCCGCGGGCGTCCTCCTCGTCCACGCGGCCATCGCGCTCACCGATGCCTTGACCGTGAAGGTGGGCGGCGCAAAAAGCGTCGGGGAGGATCCCATGGAGGCCGCGAACCTCCTGGAAGATGTCCTGGCCGTGGACGCAGAGGGCAAGAAGGCCATCGGACACCTTCGGGCCCTTCTGGAAGAGAAGAATCTGGTCTCGTACAGCGGCGAGATCTACCGGCGGGAGGACATCCGCCCCATGGCGCGGCATCTGGAGCGGTACCAAGCCTGGATCGGCCGGTTCTTCACCCAGTAGCCAAGCAGGATTCGTCCTCCACGTTCACACGCAGGCTCGTCGCCCTGGCCGTCTGACGCGGTAGGCTGGCCCCCCTTCCTCGACCCGAAACCCGATTGAACGCCTCGACTTCTCGGGCGGGGCCATGAGTTGGCGAATGGCGTAGAAGACCACTCTGAACTGGGAGTCGTACTTCCGCTCCGGGTCGTCCGCATGTCATGGTCCTGGCACCTCTACGCAGAGGCTGCTTTCAAGCGTTCGGCCAGCCACATCTTGATGATGGACTGACGGGTCACGCCCAGCCGTTTTGCCTCGCGATCGAGGGACTGAATCATCCAGACGGGAAAATCAACGTTGACCCGCCGTTGCTCCTGCGCGGGACGCCTGGCCTTGGAGCGGTCCAGGAAACGGGTGACGTCCTCCCCCTTGTCAAATCTCCTCGTCAAATTCCTTCGCCTTCATAAATCTCGACCTCCTCCCTTCGGGAGCGCCGCACCGATATGATCCTGATCCGGTCTTCCCGGCAAGTGACCACGGCTGACCAGTGCTGATTCTGGATCCTGCCGATGACCAGGGTCCGCGGCTCATCCACAGTCCGAGGCGGGACCTCAGTTCGGTCTACATCCAGCCAGAGCGCCTGGGCTTCGACAAAGTCGATGTCGTGCTTCCGCTTATTCCCTTCGCTTTTCGATGGGTCGAACTCGAATTCCATTTCGGTATAGAAAGTATACCGCCCTCGGCGACTTGTCCAATCGGGGAGGAGTCCAAACAGTACCGGCTTGCCGCTCGGGCACCTGATGTCACTCACCTCTTCCGGAGGCGCGACTCTTCGCCAGTTCGGTGTTTCATCGGTACCAGGTACCGGTTCCAAGATTCTCCTTGACGTGGCTTCGTTCCTCTCGCAAGGTCTTGTTGGACGTGCCAGGGCTCTGGCGGGCTGCCGGCAGCATCGCCAGCCGCGGGGCCGCCGGACCCGAACAGTAATTTCCGATCGTCACCTATCCGGTCACCACCAGCCCATATTCGATGCAACGAATCTGCCACGGAAGGTCACAAGCCGACAGGAGGGGTGTCCATGACCGACATGCAGCGATACGTCGTTGAGGAGTGGGCCGAGGAATATAGGCAGGGACGATTGGCCCGCCGGGAGTTCCTGCGGCGCATGGCCCTGATGTCCGGTGGTGTCGCCCTCGCCATCCCCGTGCTGGGGAGCCTGGGCGTCACCGCCACAGAGACAGAGATCGCCGAAGCCGCCTCGGCCGGGCCACCAGTTGTGGCGCAGGTCCCCGGGTGTGACGGTGCCGCCAGACGATCCTGCCCTCGAAGCGTCCATGACATCGTTCCCCTCGGGCACGATGCAGGTGCTGGGGTATCTCGCGCGGCCGAAGGGCGGGGGGCCGTACCCGGCCGTGCTGATCATCCACGAGAACCGCGGGCTGCTGGAGCATTTCAAGGACGTGGCGCGCCGTCTCGCCAAGAGCGGCTACGTCGGCTTCGCGCTGGACCTGCTGTCACGCGAGGGGGGTACGGCGAAGTTTGCCGACCTCGCCCAGGCGACGACGGCCCTGGCCCAGACTCCGCCGGAGCGCCATGTTGAGACGATGAACGCGGCGGTCCGCCATCTGCAGGGATTGCCGTACGTCCGCCGCGATCGGATCGGGGTCATGGGATTCTGCTACGGCGGAGGCATGGTCTGGCGCCTGGCCACCTCCAACTCCGACCTTCGAGCCGCCGTGCCGTTCTACGGCGCCAATCCTCCAATTGCCGACGTGGCAAAGATCAAGGCGGCGGTGCTGGCAATCTACGGAGAGCTGGATAGCCGCATCAATGCGGGGATTCCGGCCGTGCGTGAGGCGATGCAGAACGCGCACGTCGTCCACGACATCGTCATTTATCCGGGCGCCCAGCACGCGTTCTTCAACGACACCGGGCAGAACTACAAAGAGGACGCAGCGAAAGCCGCGTGGAGCCGCACGCTCGCCTGGTTCGATCAGTACCTCAAGGGGGCATAGCCCCGTACGGCTCTACCGGACCAGCGGGGACTCGGTCGTCATCGCCATCGAGTCCCCGAGCGGCCGGCTCCTGTAGGGAGTGACGGGCTCAGGTACCCAGTGTCTGGCGATTGATCCCCATCCCGAATCTCAACCATGCGGGCACGACGGGGGAGTACGCGCTGCGTTCAACGGAGGGCGGCCGCTCCTGGGCCGTCGATAGCTGCCCCACAGTCCGGCCTGCAATACTATTGAATTCACCCTTGCGCTGTGATACACGGCAGCCACGCCTCGGAACGACATGCATGGGGCGTCCCGAACTCCGGCGCCCTTCCGGGAGTAGGTGGAGTGCCTCTTCGAAAGCGCCGGTGGCGGAAAGGTAGGGGGCAGCGGGCAATCGGCATACAGCAGTTGCCTGTCGCCCCCGTTTGTTATGTAATCGGCCCGATTGTCATCATCCCGGGGGGGCGTTCTTCATGTGACGCCGGGTGCGTGGGGCCATCCAGGGCGCCCGCAGCATCCGGGAAAAGGAAAGGAGAGCTCCGATGCGCCGCGTGAGTCTGCTGCTGGTCCTGCTCCTGGGGCTGCTGGCCCTGCCGCTCTCCGCGCTCGCGGCCGAGACGGTCAACGCCTACTCCATCTGGCCCGAGAACTGGGCGCGGCCCATGTTCGAGGAGTTCGAGAAGGCGACGGGCATCAAGGTGAACTTCGTGCGCTTCTCCTCGGGCGAGGCGCTGGCCCGCGTCATCGCCGAGAAGAACAACCCGCAGGTGGATGTCCTCTTCGGCGGCCCGGTGGAGACCCACGCCGCCGGGATCAAGGAGGGGATCTTCGAGCCCTACAAACCGCCGACGTTTGGCGTCCTGGAAGCCCGCTTCCGGCAGCCCGAGGGGCAGTGGATTGCCATCGCCGACGACCCCCTGGTCTTCATGAGCAACACGAAATTCCTGAAGGAGCACAACCTGAAGCCGCCGATGTCCTGGAACGACCTCTTGGATCCGGCCTACAAGAACATGATCCAAATGGCGGACGCCCGCACCTCGGGCACGGCCGTGACCCGCATCTTCTCCATCCTGGAGGTGAACGGCCGGGACGAAAACAAGGCCTTCGCGTACATGAAGAAGCTGCGCCCGAACGTCCAGCTCTACACCAAGAGCGGCGGCGGCGGCACGCTGCCGGTGGGCTTGGGCCAGGCCGGCGCCGGGATCTTCTTCATCGTGGACGCCCTGGACACCAAAGCCAAGGGGTATGACGTGACCATCAGCTTCCCCAAGGAAGGGATCGGCAGTTCGGCCGAGGCCATTGCTCTCCTCAAGGGGGCGAAGAACCCGGTGACGGGGAAGAAGCTGATCGACTGGGCCACCTCGGCCGCCATGCAGTCGCTCTTCGCCAAGTACAAGATCAACTTCGTGCCGGCCCACCCCGATGTGAAGATCGAGCCGAGCCTGGCGGAGGTCCTGAAGGGCGCCAAGATCTTCTCCATCGACGACGTCTACGCGGGCGCCAACCGGAAGCGCATAGTCGAACGCTGGGTGAGCGAGGTCCTGCCCGCCCAATAGCGTCCTGATGGCCAACCGCCAAGGCGCCAGGGTCGCCAAGGAGGCGGGATCCGCCTTCCTAACGTTCCAGCCTTGGCGATCTTGGCGCCGTGGCGGTTCCTTGTCTTTCGGGCTGAGGGAACACCGTGACCACGATCGAAGCGCAGCGAGCCGGCGCCTGGCGCCGGATGTTTCAGGACCCCGCCCTCGCGGCGACGGTCCTGGTCCTCTGGTTCCTGCTCGTCCTGTTCATCCTATTCCCCCTGGCCTGGCTCTTGGTCCGGACCTTCACCGAGGGCGGCCATTTTACGCTGGGGAACCTCCTGACCATCCTCAAGGATCCCAATCACCGCCAGTCCTTCTGGAACAGCCTGCTCCTGGCGGCCCTGGTGGGCGTGACGGGGACGAGCCTGGGGTTCCTCTTCGCCTTCACGGCGGTCCGGGCCAATCTCTCCCGGGCCTGGGGGACCGTGCTCGACGCCGCCTGTCTCCTCCCCCTGATCTCGCCGCCCTTCACCTCGGCCATCGCCATGATCTTCTCCTTCGGGCCGCGGGGGCTCATCACCTATCAGCTCCTGGGGTTCAAGGGCTTCACCGTGTACGGCCTGTGGAGCACCCTGTTCTCGGAGACCCTGACCTACTTCCCCATCGCCTATCTCACGCTCAAGCCGATCCTGGCCGGCATCGATCCCAACGTGGAGGACATGGCCTTCAGCCTGGGCAGCTCGCGCTGGCGCGTCTTCCGCACCGTGACCCTGCCCCTGGCGGTGCCGGGATTCGCCAACGCCTTCCTGCTCCTGTTCGCCGCCTCGCTGGCGGATTTCGCCACGCCGCTCATCCTGGCCGGGAACGTGTTCCCGGTCCTCCCCACCCAGGCCTACCTCCAGATCACGGGCCTCTTCGACCTGAAGGGCGGGGCCGTCCTGTCCTTCGTCCTCCTGGTGCCGGCCCTGCTGGTGTACCTGCTCCAGCGCCACTGGGTCAGCCGGAAATCCTACGTCACCATCACCGGCAAGGTGGGCGCCCAGACCACCATCAAGAGCGTGGCGCCCTGGGCGCGCCTCCCGCTCCTCGGCCTGTGCCTGCTGATCGCGGCGGCGATCCTCTACTTCTACGTCCTGCTCTTCTACGCCTCGGTCGTGATGGCCCTGGGGGCGAATCACGCCTGGACCTGGCAGCACTACCAGGTCATCTTCACCGAGGGGCTGAAGGCGATCCGCGACACGCTCCTCATCGCGGGCGGCGGGGATGCCGCTGGGCGGCCTGTACGGCGATCCTGGTGGGGTACCTGGTGACCCGAGAAGGTCTTCCCGGGCCGGCAGGCCATGGAGATCGTCTCCATGATCAACTACTCCCTGCCGGGGACGATCGTGGGGATCGCGTACCTGCATGGCCTTCAACGATCCGCCCGCTGGTCCTGACCGGGACGGCCTTCATCATCGTGGCCTGCTACGTCTTCCGGTACAGCCCGACGGGGATCCGGGCCACGGTGGCGACGCTCCAGCAGATCGACCCCAGCATCGAGGAGGCCTCGCAGAGCCTGGGGGCGAGCAGCGGGACGACCTTCCGCCGGATCACGCTGCCGCTGATCCTGCCCGCCTTCTTCGCCGGCCTGGGCGTGGTGTTCATCCGGTCCATGACGGCCATCAGCGCCACGATCTTCCTGGTCTCCATCAACTGGACGCTGATCACCGTCCGCATCCTGGAGAACATCACGGAGCTGTCCTTGGGGCCGGCGGCGGCCTTCTCGGTCCTGGTGGTCGTCATCGTCTTCGTCGTCATCGCCCTCGATCGGCCTGTTCCTCCGGCGCTTCCGGGCGGCGGGCATGCTGGAGATGACAAGCATCCTCGGAGGCTGAGGTGAGCACGGTCGGCATCCAGGTCGATCAGATGTCGAAGAAGTTCCTGCACCGGGTGAAGGGTCTGGTGTACGCGGTCCGGGACGTCAGCCTGGAGGTGCAGCCGGGAGAGTTCCTGACGCTGCTCGGGCCCAGCGGGTGCGGCAAGACGACGACGCTCCGGATGATCGCCGGCTTCGAGCGGCCGGATGCCGGGCGGGTCTTCATCGGGGAGCAGGATGTCACCGACCTGCATGGCCAACCAGCGCAACATCGGCTTTGTCTTCCAGAACTACGCCCTGTTCCCGCATCTGACGGTCTTCGAGAACGTGGCCTATGGCCTGCGGGTGCAGGGGAAGCCGGCGGCCGAAATCGCCCGGGCCGTGGGCGAGGTTCTGGAGATGGTGGGCCTCACCGGCTACGACCGCCAGTTTCCCAACCAGCTCTCGGGGGGCGAGCAGCAGCGGGTGGCCCTGGCCCGCGCCATTGTCATCCGGCCGCGGGTCCTCCTCTTCGACGAGCCCCTCTCCAACCTGGACGCCAAGCTCCGCGTCCACATGCGGGGGGAGATCCAACAGCTCCAGAAGCAGCTCTCCATCACGGCCGTCTACGTCACCCACGATCAGGAAGAGGCCATGGCCATCTCCGACCGCATCGTGGTGATGAACCAGGGGGCCATCGAGCAGGAGGGCACTGCCGAGGAGTTGTACCGCCGTCCCGCCTCGGAGTTCGTGGCGCAGTTCATCGGGCGCACCAATCTGCTGGTGGGGAAGGTCCTGAGCGTCGGCCCGGATGGGGTCAGGCTGGAGGTGGCCGGGCGCCCGGTCCGCCTCGCGGCCGCGAGCCCCCAGGCCGCGGCGGGCCAGCGCATCCGCCTGGTCGTGCGCCCCGAGGCGATCACCCTGCTGCCGCCGGAGTCGCCCGAGGGCCTCGAGGGCACGGTGGTCTCGCGCACGTTCCTGGGCGAGAAGGTGGAGTACCGGGTGCGGCTGGGCGAGGAGATCCTCCAGGCGACGAGTTACAATCCGCGAATCGTCTTCGCCCCGGGCCAGGCAGTCCGCCTCAAGCTGCCGACCGATGGGGTGCCGGTGCTTCCCGGAGGTACCGCATGAGCCACAGTCAGTCGTGCCCCCGCTGGGCGCTGGCCCTGAGCGTTCTGCTGCTGGCCTGCCCGGCGCAGGCAGCGGAGGCGCCGCGGGAGGTCCACGGGGAGAACTCCGTCTTCGCCAGTTACGGAATCGCCATGGCCTGGGGCGTCCTGCGGGGTGCCACCGAGGACGAGACCCAGGTGGTCATCCGCATCCTGCCCCTCGGTGAGACCTACGCCTACCTCAGAATCGAAGGCCTGGACCCGTTCACCCAGCAGCGCCGGGAGATGCTGCCGGGCCAGGCGCTGGGAAAAGGCCTGGATATCCGGAGCCCCCGAGCGACCTTCGCGGAATTCACCCGGCGCGAGATCCAGTTTTACACGGCCGACGATTGGCCCGCCAGACGGCCGAGCCTCACGGTCTACTATATGGGGGTGCCCGATACTTCCCCAGAGTTCACCTCCGAGGCGGCCCTTTCGAAGTACCTCGATGACGCCCTGGCCAAGGTTCGAAGCCAGGCGCGAGGTGAGAAGCCATGACGCGACGCGAGCTCGCCCAGATCCTCGATCATTCCGTCCTGAAGCCGGAGGCCACCGAGCGGGATGTCCTGGCCGGGGCGGACCTCGTCCGACAGCAGAGGATCGGGTTCTACTGCGTGGAGCCCTCCTTCGTAGCCCTGTCGGCCGAGGCCCTGTACGGCACGGGGGCCCGTGTGGTGTCGGTCGTCGGGTTCCCCCTCGGCTGCGACCGGTCCACGGTCAAGGCCCACGCCGCCGAGCTGGCCGTGAAGGACGGTGCTGCCGAGATCGACATGGTCATGAATGTGGGGAGACTCAAGTCGGGCCGGAGTCAGGCCGTGGCGGATGAGATCGCGCAGGTGGTCCGGGGCGTCCCGGGTATCCCCGTGAAGGTGATCCTGGAGACCTGTCTCCTCACCGACGAAGAGAAGATCATTGCCTGCCGCCTCACGCGGGATGCCGGCGCCGCGTTCGTGAAGACCTCCACCGGCTTCAATCCGGGCGGCGGGGCGACCGTGCGAGATGTCCGCCTCCTCCGCGAGGCGGTGGGAGCCGACTTCGGCGTCAAGGCCGCCGGCGGGATCCGCATGCTGGCCGCTGCCCTGGCCATGCTGGAAGCCGGCGCCAGTCGCCTGGGCACCTCCTCCAGTGCCGCCATCCTCGACGCCCTGGTGACTTGAAGGATGGAATGACCGGAGAGAATGACCAACGACCAATTCCCAATGAGCGTCGAGAGCATTGGTCATTGGGTCATCGGAAATTGGCGATTCCGCGGACGGTCGGGGAGCGACGAGGGGGGAGGGGGTGCATGAAGCTCGTCCAGTTCTTCATGCCGGGAAAGGAGAAGCGAGTCGGGCTGATCCGTGGAGATCGTGTCCTCGACATCACCGCGCCGGAGGAGGGCATCCGCTCCAGCCTCGACCTGGTGGAGCAGGGGAAGACAGCGGCGGGCCTGGTGAAGCGGGCGGAGTGGCTGGCGAGGCACCTGCACCGCAAGGCCCTGGAATGGCCGTCCCTCCAGCGCACTCCCGCACGGCGCGCGCCACATCTGCTCATCCCCATCGATCCGCCGGAAGTCTGGGGGGCCGGGATCACTTACAAGCAAAGCGCCGAGTTCCGGGACGAGGGCGCGCAAGCCGGCCAGGGCCTGCGGAAGATGTACGGCTACGTCTACGACAGCGCACGGCCGGAGCTGTTCTTCAAGGCCACGGCCTCCCGCTGCGTCGGGCCGAACGCGCCGGCCATGATCCGAAGCGACTCCACGCTCACCGCGACGGAGCCTGAGCTGGCCATTGTCCTCGGCGCCCGCGGGGCGGTGGTGGGCTTCACGGCGTGCAACGACGTCTCCGCCTGGGACCTCGAGCGTGAGAGTCCCCTGTTCCTGCCGCAGTCGAAGATCTACCAGGGATGCTGCGCGCTGGGTCCCTGTCTCGTCACGCCGGACGAGATCGGAGACCCCTACGCCCTCCAGATCCGCTGCAGCATCCTCCGGGAGGGGCGCACGGTCTTCTCGGAGGCCATCAGTACCTCCCAGTTCCATCGGCGGCTGGAAGAGCTGATCGCCTGGCTGCTCAAGGACAACACGATCCCGCCGGGCAGTGTCCTGTCCACCGGGACCGGCATCCTGGTGCCGAATGCGCTGGCCTTGCGGGAGGGGGATCGGGTGGACATCGAGATCCAGGGGATCGGCAGGCTCAGCAACCCGATCAAACAGCTCAAATCCTAAGACGAAGGCAATCCGACAAGCGGGCAACCCGGCAGTGCGGAAGGGCGTCGAGAGTCGCCCCGGGTTACCCAATTGCCTGATTGCCGGATTCTCCGGTTGGCTCGGTTGGGGCCGCTGGTCAGTCGGCGCGCCTGGCGAGCCCGCGGAGCCACTGCCCCAGGAGCACCCCGACGGGGAGATCGAGGACCTCAGCGCGATCGGCCAAGGCGAGGCCGTGCTGGACGATGCTCGGCCTTCCGGGAAGGCGTCGCGTCCAGACGACGTCCGCTTCCATCCGGATGGGCCCGATCCCGGTGCGGACCTCGATTACCACATGCGTTCCCGGTGAGAGGCGCGTGGCCAGCTCCACCGCGAAGCCCCCGCCCCCGATGTTCGTGGTGCGCCCCCGCCACCCTTTCGTCTTCGCCTTGGTGGCGGCAACGGGGGTCAAGCGAACAGGGAGACTCACGATGAAGCGGGCCTGTCGGCGCCGGGAGAGGAGATTATCCGGGCGTGGCACCGCCTGGCGGGGGCCAGTCTGCCTGCGCCTGGCTGGCGCTCTCTCGCTGGTGCGATTGCGCCGCGATGGAGAGGCTCTTCTCCCCGATGTCATGCCGCCCTCATTGGCCGTTCGAAGTAGGACAGTTCGCGCCCACTACTAATCCTTTCCGGTGACGAAGTCAACGGCCTTCCGCCTATCCTCGCCTTCGTGGGAAAGCGCACTTTGGGGAAAGGTCTTGACGGTGGCCGAAGGTGTCATTACTCTGAGGGCCATCCCGGATCCAGGCTGGCAGCATCCGGTGGAAGGTGGGGGGAAGGCGGCCGGCCCTGCCTGTGCTGTATCCGGCGGGGCAGACAGGCGGTCACCCCTACGGATCCTCTCCTTTGTCGGTACAGGAGGGCGTTTCATGCGAACGTTATGGATCCTCGCCGGGGCGGCAGCGACGTTCCTCCTTGTCACGCAGGCGGCCGCAGACACCGTGTACCTCAAGGACGGCCGCAGCTTCTGGGGCCGGGAGGCCTACGAAGAGGGAGGGTGGGTGGTCCTTGTCCGGCCCGACGGCACCCTTCGCTTTCCGAAGGATGAGGTGAGCCGGATCCAACCCGCCCAGACCACCCTCCCGCGCTTCTACGAGCCGCCATCCCTCGCGCCCGCAGAGGCGCCCGGCGCTCCTCGGACGCCTCCGGGCCCTGCCGGCCCCGCCCAACCGGGGACCCCGCCGGCTCAGACACCAGGGGCCCCGGCCGCGGGAGCGCCGCCGGCTGGCGCACCGGCCTCACAGGCGCAAGCCCCGAGTACCCCCGGGGGGGCACCGCCTGCCAGTCCTCCTGGGACGCCACCAGCGCCGACCCCCCTGCCGCCGCCACCGGCCCCATCCTTTGGAGACGGGATGTCGCATTAGTTTCGCATCCGGCCGGCCGTAGGCTCAGGCGCTGCCCGCTCAAAGGAAGGCCGGCCGGGATCAGGTCCCGGCCGGCCTTCTCATCTCAAGAAAAATTGCGACCCGGCGGTCACGCGCGGGGATTGACCGCCACCCGCAAGGCGTCGGGGCTGGTGGCCGCGAGGTCAAAGGCCTCCTCCCACTTGTCCAGCGGGTAAATATGAGAGAGGAGCGGCCGCACCTTCACCCGCCCTTCGCTGACCAGCTTGATCGCCGTCTTCCAGGATGTCCAGACGTGGGAGATCTCGCCGTACAGCTCCAGCTCCTTGACGATGATCTTCCGGGTGTCAAGCTGGGCCATGATCCCGCCGCGGATCCCGCCGCCCGAGATGAGGATCCGCCCGCCGTTCCGCGCCAGGTCCAGCGACTGCTCCACGGCGCTGGCCGCCCCAGTGTTCTCGATCACCACGTCGAAGCCGATGCCGCCGGTCAGCTCCTTCGCCCGCGTGAGCAGCTCCTCGGCCTCCACGTTGATCACCGCATCCGCGCCGAGCTGCCTGGCCAGGGCGAGGCGCGTCTTCTCGTCGCGGCTGAGACCGGTGACGACGACGGGCGACGCGCCGCATGTCTTGGCGATTTGGAGCAGGATCAGCCCGCGCGCCCCCGGCCCGAGGATGATCACTGTTTCCCCGGCGCGGACCTTCATCCGCTCGATCAGGCTGTGGACCGAGCCGGCGGTGGGCTCGATGAGGGTGCCCTCCTCCATGGAGATGTGTGGCGGGAGGACGTGGACGTGCTTGGCCGGCCACACGGTGTAGCGGGCGTAGCCGCCTCCCACGACGTAGTGGGCGCGCTGCTGCATGGAGGGCATATTGCAGCAGATGTTGATGCGGCCGGTCTGGCAGTTGATGCACTGGCCGCAGTAGAAGGTGACCAGCTCGCAGACCACGCGATCCCCCGGCTTGACGCTCGTCACCTCGCGGCCCACGGCCTTCGCCGTCCCCACGATCTCGTGGCCGGTGACCACGGCGGAGGTCGGGCTGCTCACCCCCTTCTTGTTGGCATCCTTCCACTTGTGCACGTCGCTGCCGCAGATGCCGCAGTACCCCACCTCGATCAGGACATCCTGCGGGGCAAAGATGTTCTGTCCGACGACCGGCTCGGGCACCTCTTTGAGCGCGTAGGACCCATCCGAGAACAGCACCAGACCTTTCATGCGAACCTCCTCCCGAAGAGTCGAGAGGCTGGAGCCGAGAGTCGAGCCCGTCCCCAGTCCCTGTTCTTAGACATTGAACCGCACGATGACGATGTCGCCGTCAGCCATCTTGTAGTCCTTGCCCTCGACCCGGTGCAGGCCCTTCTTTCGCACCGCGACCATGGAGCCGCAGGCCTCCAAGTCCGCGAAGCTCACGACCTCGGCCCGAATGAACCCGCGCTCCAGGTCGCTGTGGATCGTGGCGGCGGCCTTGAGCGCCGTGGCGCCATCGGGGATGGTCCAGGCACGCGTCTCCTCGCCCCCCTCGCCCGTGTAGAACGTGATGAGGCCCAGCAGATTGAAGCAGGCGCGGAGCACTTCGCTGAAGCCGCCTGCCTCGAGCCCCAAGTCCTTCCGGAACGTCTCCGCATCGTCAGGGGGGAGTTGCGCAACCTCCCATTCCACCTTGATGCAGAGCTGGGTGACGGCGACCGCCTTCCCGCCCAGAGCGCGCTCCAGCCGCTCCCGGGTCGGATTGGGCTTTCCCAACTTATCCTCGCCGATGTTGAGCAAGAGGAGCATCGGCTTCGCCGTGAGCAGGGCGAAGCCCCGGAGGAGCTTCTCTTCCTCCTCGCTGACGGGAAGGTCGCGGATCGGCTTCTCCTCCGTGAGCCAGGCCTGACAGCGCTTGAGCAGCTCCAGCTCGCGCAGCGACTCGTCCTTCTTGATCTTCTTGAGATCCAACTCCAGACGTGCGACCCGCTTCTCCACGGTGTCGAGATCCGCCAGGAGAAACTCGGTGTTGACCAGCACCGCGTCCCGGGCGGCATCCACCGCGCCCTCCGCGTGGGCCACCGCCGGATCCGCGAAATCGCGCAGGACGTGGAGAAAGGCATCCGCCTGGCGCATCTGGCTGAGGTAATGGCTGCCCAAGCCTTCGCCTTTGCCCGCTCCCCGGGTCAGCGCCACGAAATCCACGAACTCTATAGTGGCGGGCGTGACCTTTTTGGCTGTGAAGTGGGACGCCAGGATATCCAGGCGGGGGTCGGGCACCTTCACGACGGCCACGTTCGGCTCCTTGGCCGAATGATGGGACAGGCTGGAGCCTCCCGCCTGGCACATGAGGTTGAAGAGGGTGGTTTTTCCCGTGGCCGGTAGGCCGATGATTCCGATGCGCATACGGTCTCTTTCCGTCGGTCCTTTGAAAAGGGATGGTGGGCTCTCTCGTTCCACCGGAAAGTCATCCGGCGCGGCTTCGCGGGCGAGAGGGCGTCGCTGAAAGCGCCACAACATAGCACGCTGATGCGGGAATTCGCAACCCGCGCGGCGAGCCACAGCCCGTGCGGCCAGGACCCCGTCTCTGGTATACGACGTGCATAGTATCTGGCGGGCCGGAAGGGATCGAAAAAGCGAGGGGCACGCAATGTGGCTCACCACGGTGCTGCTGCTTTTTTCCGGATTCGCGCTTGGGATGCTTTTGATGATCCTCCTGTTCCCGTCTCCTCTCAAGCCTTCTGCGTGAATCCAAGAGGGTTCATTCCCCGCGGCTTGCCGCGAGTTCGTCATACCGGCGGAAGCCGGTATCCAGAAAGCCCGACTGGATTCCGTGTCACGCACGGAATGACGGACGAGAACAGAAGCCGATACCCCGCGGCTTGCCGCGGGGTGGTTCAGTTCTCCCGCCTCCGGCGGGGTTTTCCGCGTGGCATTCCCGGCTCGCTATGTTATTCTCCACCATCAGCAAGGGACCGTCGCAAAACGCAGCGCCGGACCGAGCGCCTCGAATCATGAAAGCCTACCTGGACATCGAGACCTGCGCCGAAGGGAGCGTGACCATCCTCGGGATCTACCGAGAGGATCGCGGCTTCCGACAGCTCGTGGGCGGAGACATCACGGACCTCGCCGTCTGGGAGGCGCTGGACGGAGTCACGACGCTCTGCACCTTCAATGGGGACCGCTTCGATCTCCCCATCCTGGAGCGGCAGACCCGCCTGGATCTCCGGTCGCGCTTTCAGTCGCTGGACCTGCTGCGGGAGTGCCGCCGCGCCGGCCTGAAAGGCGGCCTGAAGCGGATGGAGGAGCGCTTCGGCATCGCCCGCCGCACCCGGGGAATGAACGGGTGGGACGCGCTCCAGCTTTGGGCCCGCTTTGAGGCCACGGGAGAGCAGGAAGCGCTGCAGGTGCTTCTGGAGTACAACCGCGAGGACGTGATGAATCTCGTGGAGCTGGAGCGGATCGTGGTGGGGGTCGGATTGGACCTCGAAACGGGAAGTGTGGGGTAGATTGCTCCGGGGCGCCAGGCGGATGTGGATGGCTGATCGCTGACGACTGAGAGCTTGAGAACGATGCGCATCGCCTTCATTACTGTAGGATGCCGACTGAACCAGTTTGAGACGGACGCGCTCCGCGGGCGGGCGCAGGCGGAGGCCTACGCGGTCGTCCCCTTCGAGAGCGAGGCGGACGTCTATGTGATCAACACGTGCACCATCACGGCCGAGGCGGACGCGGACTCGCGCCAACTGGTCCGGCAGGCCGTGCGACGGAATCCCGCCGCCTTGGTGGCGGCGGTGGGCTGCTACGCCCAGGCGGCGCCGGAGACCGTGGCGGGCATCCCGGGCGTGGACCTCGTCCTCGGGAACGGGGAGAAGAGCCAGCTTCTCGGTTACCTCCGGGGAATCCGGAAGGGCCATCAGCCCCGCATCGTCGTCGGCGACCTCACGGGTCGGCGGATCGACGAGTATGGGCCGGGGATCGACGCGGACCGGACGCGGGCCTTCCTCAAGGTCCAGGACGGGTGCAACTACCACTGCAGCTTCTGTATCGTGCCGCAGGTGCGCGGCGGGAACCGGAGCCAGCCCCCCGACCGCGTCCTGGCAGAGATCCGACGGCTTCACCTGGCGGGCTTTCCGGAGGTGGTCCTGACGGGAATTCACCTCGGGACCTACGGACGGGACCTCACCCCGCCCACATCGCTTGCGGCGCTGTGTCAGCGCATCGCAGCACTGCCCGAGGGGCCCCGCATCCGGCTCAGCTCCCTCGATCCCCACGAGGTGAAGCCCGATCTCGTCCGGCTCCTGGTTTCCTCCCCGCGATTCTGCCGCCACCTTCACCTCCCCCTCCAGAGTGGGGACGAGGGTATTCTGCGCCGGATGCGCCGCGGCCACACGGCCGCCCAGTTCCGGGATCTCGTGGAGCGACTCGTCGCCGACGTGCCGGGGATCGCCGTGACGGGCGACGTGATTGTGGGATTCCCGGGCGAGGACGATCGCGGGTTCTGGAATACGGCCGACCTGCTGGAGCGCCTGCCCATCGCCGCGATGCACGTGTTCAGCTACTCCCGGCGGCCCGGCACGGACGCGGCCGGATACACCGGTCAAGTGCCCCAGGCGGTCAAGGCCGAGCGGAGTCGGACGCTTCGCGCCCTGGTCGGCCGAAAGGGCCTCGCGTTCCGCCATCGGTTCGTCGGCCAGATTGCGGAAGTGGTGGTCCTGGATCGCGAGGGCCCCAGCGGGCTCCTGGAGGGTCTCACAGACAACTACCTCCGCGTGTGGTTCCCGGGAGACCCGGCCCTCCGCGGCAGCCTCGCCAGGGTCCGCCTGACGGAGGTCTCCGGGCGGGGGCTTCTGGGAATTCTTTCCGAGACCGTCTGGGAGCGCAATGCCCCAGAAGGCATCGAGCAAGCGTCACCGCTCGTCGTTTCGGAGGCCATTGAAGCTGCACGGACATTTTCGAGGTCAGCCGCCTGATCTTCTTGCCGAGCTTGAAGAAGAGGCGTGGCTATTCCACCCGGACTCGACTCGGACATCGTAGGGGACGCGATGAGAGCCGACCGCTTGCATCCGGCGAGCACAAAGAGATCGGTTTACATCCCTCCGGACGAGCTGCCTCATGGGTACGTGCGAGTGGAGGAGGATTCCCTTGGTCTCCTGGGGGCAGGCTCGTCGAAGCAGCGTGGGGAAGTCTGGACTCCCCGAAACGTTGCTCTCCTCCTCTGCCGGTGGGCGATCAGGGACCCCACAGACCGAGTGCTTGACCCAGGTTCCGGACGGGGCATATTCCTCTTTGAGGCATATCGGAGGTTACTTGAACTCGGGGCTTCCGTGTCGAAAGCGAGATCCAACCTCTTTGGCATCGAGAAGAGCCCGGAATCCTATGAGGCCATGCGGGGAAACCTGGCTCCCTTATTCGGAGGGAGGCTACCCAATATTCAAAAAGGGGATTTGTTCCAGGCGACCTTCCCCCCCGTGGACGCGGTGATTGGAAATCCGCCCTATGTCCGCCGATGGTGGCTTCGGGATATTGACGCTCTTCAGGAGAAAGTCGGCGAGAAAATCGGCGGGGTCAAGCTGACGCGTCTGACAGACCTCGCGTGCTACTTCATCATCTATGCGAGCGACTTCCTGAAGCCAGGAGGGAGGCTGGCGCTCGTTGTCACGGACAGCTGGCTGGACGCAGACTATGGCACGGCCTTCAAGGAATACCTCCTCTCAAACTTTCAACTCCACGGCGTTGCCGCTTTTCAGTCACGAATCTTCGACAATGCACTGATCCGCCCGGTTCTCCTGCTCGCAGAGAAGACTGTCAGAAAGCACGAGGCATCGCA
The DNA here is from genome assembly GCA_963714585.1 of uncultured Methylomirabilota bacterium. Taxonomy (GTDB): domain Bacteria; phylum Methylomirabilota; class Methylomirabilia; order Methylomirabilales; family 2-02-FULL-66-22; genus 2-02-FULL-66-22. The sequence goes on along the minus strand of CAVQPC010000075.1, from coordinate 12,671 downwards.
TAGAGGGAAGACAGTCTTTGCGCTCTTGCGTGGTCCGGATGCGGGTCTTTCAAAGGTGAAGAGGCTCGGTCTTCGCCACGTGCAGAAGGTAGCGGTCCGGTCAGTTTCCAAAGCTTCCGCAGAGTTGCAGCCCGAAGTAGCATGGACACCGTATTTTACGGCGCCAAGGCAATACTTCGCCTTGGCGGACAGTGGCCTAACCATTCCGTTGCGCGATCTGGCGTCCTCGCGGATCGGCCTTCAGACCTTTGCCAAGCCCTTTTTCATCCTGAGGGTGCCCGACGCGGAATTGCACCGAATAGAGCACAAGTATCTCCGGCCCATACTGGTTTCTTCTCGAGAAGCGCGCCGGCCAATTCTTGCCGAGTCGGCGAAACCCGAGAACGTGCTTCTGTACTGCAACGAACCTTCAGCCGCGCTTCGGGGGGCCGCTGTACTCTCATACATTCGGAGCTGGGAGACACGAACGGTGACGGCCCGAGGGCGGCTTGGAGATGTTGTCGGGGCTCAGAATCTACCCCGACTCAGTCGTGCGGGCCGTGTTCCTTGGTACAACATCCGCGATGAAGTCGACCGAAGGGGGACGTGGCCCGTCCTTGTCCCGCGGCGGATGTTCCGCAACTATCTTGTAGTCTGGAATCTTGCGGAATGGGTGGCGAACGAGAATTTCATCGAGCTGATGCCACGGGAAGGAGTCTTGCTGGAGCCGTTTCTGGCTATGTTGAACTCCAGCTTTGCCGAATTAGCATTCCGGGTAAATGCCCATCTTTATGGCGGGGGAGTGTACAACCTCAACCCCGGCAACGTTGGTGCGGTGCCGGTCCTCGACGTTCGGCATCTGAATTCCAGCTCCCTAAAGCTGTTGCGGACTGCCTACACGGAATTCGTTGACGACGATACCCGCGATCGATCCAAGTTGGATGCGGCGCTAGTGCAAGCGCTGAAGATTCCTGCCGAGGTTCATGAGAGCTTGGAGGAAGCACTGCAAGAAATGAGAGCGGCCAGCTCAAAGATCAACCGCTTTCAGGCGGAGGGTCAGCTCCTGATCTAGGTCCAGGGAGGCGCGATGGCAGCAAGATCTGCCGTTGGTCGCAAGGTTGAGAGCATCAAACGACTCCTCCGGACGTTGAATTTCCCCGAAGGGTTTGTGACCAGTCAGACCGCTATCTGCCTCTTGGCCCTTTCCGACGGAAGGAAGAGGAGCGGGCTGTTGCCGGGAAAGGTCGCTCTCAAAGATGGGGCTCGGATTCACGACATCCTGGAATTTGCACGGACCGATCTGGGAATTCCCGTGGCCGAGAATACCCGTGAATCATACCGGAAAACTTCCCTCAAGCCTCTTAACGAGGCCGGGCTGATCACTCGGCGCCAGCTCAGTACCAACGACCCCAACACATTCTACCGACTTCACCCCGACCTCAGCTCTGCACTTCAGGCGCCTCGCGCTGTGACTGGCGAGGCTGTGATCGAACGGTTGCGTCGGGGCGTGCTGCCTGGACTCAGACGAGATCGCCCCCCGGCAAGTGGTGAAGTCAGAGTGCTGGTGGGGCCTGGGAAGCATTTTTCCGCGAGTCGGGGAGACCACAACCAGTTGGAGAAGGATGTCGTTGAGAGTTTCGGGCCGGCATTCCCGGAGAATCCGAAGGTCATTTTCCTGGGAGACGCTGCCCGAAAGACCGGATATCAGGACCGGGTGATGATGAGGGAGCTGAATCTCCCCATTACAGTGACAGCCGGCCTTCCGGACGTCATCCTTTTCTCGGAGGCAATGAGAGAACTTGTTGTGGCAGAGGCGGTGGTCAGTACAGGGGCCATCAACGAATCTCGACTGGCGCAGCTCTTCGATCTGACCTCGGCAAGTGCGCGCCTGGGATTCCGGGTGGAATTTCTCACTGCCTTTCCCTCACGGGTCGCATTGAGACGCTTCGTGGATCAGATCGCCTGGGGGACAGCGGTGTGGGTCGCATCTGAGCCGAACAATCTCATTCTCTTTCAGAGACGGCCCCCGGCTGTTGGGAAATAGCGGACCGGAGGCCGAAGCCGACGAGAATCAGTTGACAGCCTCATTGGGCTAAAGTACTTTGTCGCGGCACGGAAGTGAGAGACGACCACAACTGCGGACCGCAGGCGTTGCGGACTGGCGGAGGGCAAGAGAAGGGGCGGATCATGGGGAAAGAGATTCAAGGGATCATCCCGGCGGTGGTGACGCCGTTCACGCCGGAGGAGCGGGTGGACGAGGCGGCGTTTCGCAAGGTGCTGAACGCCCTGATCGATCACGGCGTGCACGGCCTGTTCCCGGTGGGGACGGGGGGCGAGTTCTCCACGCTCACTCGCGAGGAGAAGGAGCGGCTCATGGCGGTCGCCGTCGAGGAGGCGGCGGGGCGCGTCTTCGTCATGCCCAACGTGGGGGCGATCACGACGGCGGAGTCCGTCGCCCTCGCCCGGCACGCCGAGGCGGTGGGCTGCGATGCGGTCTCGGCGGTGACGCCGTTCTTCCTGAAGCCGTCGCAGGAGGAGCTGTTCCAGCACTACCGGGCCATCTGCGCCGCCGTGAAGCTGCCCGTCTTCGCGTACAACATCCCGGAGCGGACGGGTGGCGTCTCGCTCAGCACCGCCACGGTGGCGAGGCTGGCGCGCGAGGTCCCCAACTTCGCCGGGATCAAGGACAGCACGGGGGACTTGTCCAATGCGGCCGAGTTGATCCAGGCCTGCCCGTCCGGCTTCAAGGTCTTCATGGGGCGCGACACCCTGATCTTCGGGGCGCTGCTGTATGGCTGCGTCGGCGCCGTGGCGGCGACCGCGAACGTGGCGCCGGGCCTGGCCGTCGGGATCTACCAGGAACTCAGCGTGGGCGATCTGGCCAAGGCGCGGGAGTTCCAGGCGCGGCTGGCCCCGGTGCGAAAGTTCTTCACGGTGGGCTCGCACCCGGCCGGGCTGAAGGAGGCCATGGTCCAGCTCGGCCTCCTCGGGTGCGGGAAATGTCGGCGACCGACCCTCGATCTCACGCCGGCCCAGAAGGACGAGGTTCGCACGATCCTGCGGCAGGTGGGATTGCTGGCAGGCTAGCAGGCTGCGGCGGTGCGGGGTGCGGTTCAAGGTTCGAGGTGCAAGGCTCGAGGTTTGACGTTGCACCGCGGTCCCGCGGGTCAGAGCACTCGGTCGTAGTCCGCGGGATCCACGGGGACCTCGATGACGGTGGGCCGATCGGCTGTGAGGGCGGACGCCAGGGCGTGATCGAACTCCCCCCACGTCGAAGCCCGTACCCCGTGGGCACCGAATCCGGGAGCAACTGCTGCGAAGTCAATCGGCCCGAAGTCCACGCCGTGAGCCGAGACCCCCTTGCGCTCCTGGTGGAGCCGGATGAGGTGGAGGCTCCGGTCCGTCAGGACGAGGAGCGGAATGGGAAGGCGGAGACGGGCGACCGTCTCCAGCTCGCCCAGCACCATGGCCAGGCCGCCGTCTCCCGTGACGGCAATCACCGGTCGGCCTGGTCGCTCGAGCTTGACGGCCACGGCCGCGGGCAGCGCGAACCCCATGGTGGAGAGGCCGTGGGACACGAAGTAGCTGAGCGGCTCATGGCACGACCAGACCTGCCCGGTGAGGAGCTTGTGCGCGCCGGTATCCACGGTCAGGATCGTGTCCCGAGGTGCCTGCCTGCGCAGGCGGGCCAGCAGGCGAGCCGGTGAAAGCCCTCGTGGACTCGCATCGGCAGCCGGCGTGAGGAAGGCCGCGAGGCGCCGTCGAAACTCGGCGACCTCCTGCCGCGTCGACGCGGGGTGGAGCGCCAGACGACCCCGGAGGGCCTCCAGCGTTGCGCCCACGTCTCCGACCAGCTCCAGCGCGGGGGCGAAGCCACGATCCGCCAGACTGTACGCCGCGATGGAGAGGAGCGGCCGTTCGGTGTAGAAGGTCCGGATGGCCTCCACGGGATCGAAGCCGATCCCGACCAGGAGATCGGCCTCGCGGAGGAATTCGACGAAGAGTCTGTCCCCGGCCATGCCGGTCGCCGTGGCCACGAAGAGGGGATGATCTTCGGGGACCAGGCCCTTGGCTTTCGGCGTGGTCGCCACGGGAATCCCGGTGGCCTCGATCCAGCGAAGCACAGCGGGTCGGACTTTCAGCGGATCCAGGGCGATCCCCAGGACGGCGAGGGGCCGCTTGGCCTTCGCGATCATCTGGGCAGCCCGGGAGAGATCAGCGGCTTGAGGGGCCTCCGTTGGCTCGTGGCGGGGGGTGCCAGGCCGCGGAGGCGCACCGGCTGCGAAAGCCCGATCCTCCTGGCGCGCGATGTCGCTCGGCAGGCTCAGGTACACGGGGCCGGGGCGCCCCTCGGTGGTGATCTCCAGGGCGTGCCGCACAGCCGCGGCCGTGTCCACGCCGGTGAGGGTGTGGCTCCATTTGGTGATGGGGCGGAAGAGATCCTCCAGGTCCACCCGCTGATGGGGAAGGATGGGGGCGAGATTCGTGGAGATCTGCGCGGAGATCACCAGGAGCGGGGCGCGCTCCAGATACGCGTTGGCCACGCCGTTGACCAGGTTGGTGGCACCGGGCCCAAGGGTCGCCAGGGCCACGCCGGGCCTCCGGCTGATCTCGCCTGTGACGCCGGCCATGATGCAGCCGGCATTTTCGTGCCGCGTGAGCACGAACTCGAGGCCCGCCTCCCGACACGCGGCCATCACCTCGGCGATCTCGCCGCCTGGCAGGCCGAACAGGCGACGGACACCGGATGTCTTCAACGTCTCGGCAATGACCTCGGCCGTCGTGGGCACTGGCTCCCTCCTCGATGCGAGCAAAATAGAGGGCGAAAGGAGGCTTCTTCTAACATCCGAGCTATAGGCTGTCAAGGGCACCACGGCAGCCTCCGGGTCCCGAAGGAGTTCGTGGAGGCGCAATGGCGGAGCGGCTCATCGGAATTATTGGGGGGAGCGGCTTATACGAGATGAGCGGGCTGGAAGTCTTACGGGAAGAGACTGTCCGGACCCCTTTCGGCGACCCCTCCGACCGGTATGTCGTCGGGCGGTTGGAGGGCCGGCCGGTGGCATTCCTGTCCCGCCACGGGCAGGGTCATCGACTGATGCCGTCCGAGCTGAACTTTCGCGCCAACATCTATGGGTTCAAGGTCCTGGGGGCGGAGTGGATCCTGTCGGCTTCGGCGGTGGGCAGCATGAAGGAGGAGATCAAGCCGCTTCACATCGTGATCCCCGATCAGTTCTTCGACCGGACCAACGGCCGGGCCAACACCTTCTTCGGTAAGGGCCTGATCGTCCACGTGAGTATGGCGGACCCCACCTGTAATACGCTGGGGGACATCCTGGCGCGATGTGGCCGGCAAGTCGGGGCCACGATCCATGCCGGCGGGACCTACCTCTGCATCGAGGGGCCGCAGTTCTCCACCCGGGCGGAGTCGCGCATCTATCGGGGCTGGGGGGTGGATGTGATCGGGATGACGAACCTGCAGGAGGCCAAGCTGGCGCGTGAAGCAGAAATCTGTTACGCCACCATGGCCCTCGTCACCGATTACGACGTCTGGCATGACACCGAGGAGGACGTGAGCGTCGAGGCTGTGGTCAAAATCCTGCAAAAGAATGTGGAGACCGCCCGCGCGATCCTGCAGGCGGCGGTGCGCCTGGTTCCGGAGCGCCGGACATGTTTTTGCGCCCACGCCCTGCGAGACGCCATCATAACCCCGCAACATGCAATTCCGGAGCAGGTTAAACGAGACTTGGCCCCCATCGTTGGCAGATACCTGGGGGGCTAGTCGAGCCGTCAACTGGTCAAGAGGTTCCTGAGACAGCACAACCAACAGCCTGACGAAGTGGCTGAATTTTCAATCGGCGCTTTGCCAAACTGACAGCGGGGGCTTGGCCTGTGAGCATCCTGGTGGTGGGTTCGGTCGCATTGGATTCGGTCAAGACGCCGTTTGGCCAGGCCACAGAGCTCCTGGGCGGGTCCGCGACCTACTTCTCCGCCGCGGCCACCTTCTTCACGGAGGTCCGCCTGGTCGCTGTGGTGGGCGAGGACTTCCCGGATGAGCACCTGGACTTCCTACGAGGGCGGAAGGTCGATCTGCGGGGGCTCCAGCGCGTTGCGGGGAAGACCTTCCGCTGGGTCGGGGAGTACGGGTATGCCCTGAACGAGGCCCGCACGCTGGATACGCAGCTCAACGTGTTTGCGGACTTCGCGCCCAAGATCCCGGAAGACTACCGGGACTCGGAGGTCGTCTTCCTGGCGAACATCGACCCGGACCTGCAGCGGGATGTCCTCCGTCAGGTCCGGCGTCCACGCCTGGTGGCCGCCGACACGATGAACTACTGGATCGCGGGCAAGCCGGAGTCGCTCCGGGAGACCCTGCGCCTCGTGGACGTCCTGATCATCAACGACGCCGAGACGCGACAACTGGCCGGGGAGCCCAACTTGGTCCAGGCGGCGCGGAAGATCTCCGGGTGGGGTCCTGGAGTGTTGATCATCAAGCGGGGCGAGTACGGCGCGCTGATGTGTACCGAGCGCGGCTGGTTCGCGGCGCCGGCCCTCCCCCTGGAGGCCGTGCTCGATCCGACGGGCGCGGGGGATTGCTTCGCCGGAGGCTGTGTGGGCTACCTGGACGGTGCGGGCGCCCACGACGACGAGACCCTGCGGAAGGCCATCATCACGGGCTCGGTCATGGCCTCCTTCGACGTGGAAGCCTTTTCGCTCGATCGGCTGCGGCGCCTGACCCAGCGGGAGATCGAAGAGCGGTATCGCGAATTCAAGCGGCTTGCCCACTTCGAGGATCTGTAGGCACGACGGGGCCCTCAGACCGGAAGGGCTGGCTGCGATCCAGTCCGCCTGTCGCAGGAGCGCGGCTATGGCTACGTGGCGCGTCCTGGTGGCCGACGACGAATCCTACGTGTTGCTGGCGATCCGGCAAGTGCTGCAGGCGCTGCCGGCCAGCGTGATCGAGGCGCCGGACGGTGAGCAGGCCCTGCGCCTGGCCAGGGAGAAACGGCCGGACCTCGTGATCCTGGATATCCAGATGCCGCGCATGGACGGCTTTCAGGTGGCGGAGGCGCTGAAGGGGGATGCGGCCACAGCCGATATCCCGGTGATGTTCCTGAGCGCCCTGGGAGCGTCCCACGAGAGGGTGCGCGGCCGGACCCTGGGGGCCGAGGACTACCTGGCCAAACCCATCGACCCGGAGGAACTGCAGAACCGGGTGCGGCGCATCCTGGAGCGACGTCGCCCTCCAGCGATGGAAGCACCCCCGACCAGCGGGCAGCTCAAGGCCCCGAACCTGCCCGCGCTCATCCGGATGCTCGAGAAGGAGAAGCGGTCCGTCCGATTGGTCGTGACGCGGGGCGCCGAGCGGGGCGAGATCGTTTTCGTGGACGGACAGATCGCCCGGGCGGCCCAGGGGGCGCGCGGCGGCGAAATGGCCGTCTTCCACATGCTGGCGTGGCAGGACGCGGCGTTCACGCAGGAGCGGTACGATCTCTCGACCCAGGCCGGCAGAGATGTCGCGGCGCCGAACCAAGTCCTCCTCATGGAAGGGGCGCGGCGGCTGGAAGAGAGCGCGACCCTGCGGGCGCCCCTGTCGGATCCGAAGCAGACGCTGGAGGTCCCCGCCAGCCTGCACGCCGCCGCGCAACAACAGTCCCGACCGGAGGGGGGGATGCTCGTGGCCTTGCTGGACGGCACGCGCGACCTGGACCAGGTGCTGGCGGACAGCCCCTTCGACGCCTGGACGACCCTGAAGGTGCTGCACCGGCTGCTGGCCGTGGGCGCCCTGGAATCCCCCGGGATGGGCGGCGATCGGCGCGGCGGCCCGCGCCTCAAGGCGGAGGGGCCCATCGAGTGCCAGGTGGTCCGGTCACCACAGAGCGCCGCTACGTTCAACCTATCGACGTGGGGCGTCTTCATCCGAACCGCGACCCCCAACGAGGTGGGGGAGCGGCTGCTCCTGCGGTTCCCGCTCTCCGGCCGTGAGGAGCGTCTCAAGGTCATGGGACAGGTGATCTGGCGGAACGCGGATCCCAGCAAGTGGGGCGGGGCGGGGATGGGGGTGAAGTTCCTGGACCTGCTGCCCGCGGACCGCGATGGCATCGAGCGTTACCTGGCCCAGGTCATCGCCACACAGATCCGCGTGGCGTGGGAGCGGGCGTGATGTACCGCCGAAACGCTTCTCAGGGCGGTCGGATGCGGCGGGCGAGATAGCGACACGAGACAGCGACAGAGGATCCCGCATGGCGGCATGGCAGGTGCTCTTGGCGGAAGATGAGGCCCTCATGGCCCAGATGATGGTGGACATGCTCACCGAGCTGCCCATCCAGGTTCGTGTGGCGAAGAACGGCCGCGAGGCGCTGGAGCAGGTCCAGCAGAGCCGGCCGGACCTCATCCTGCTGGATGCGGTGATGCCGGAACTGGACGGTTTCGCGGTCGCGGCCGCGCTCAAGGGGAATCCAGCCACGCAGGACATCCCCATCATCTTCCTCACGGCCCGCGTCCGGATGGAGGACAAGGTCCGCGGCCTGGAATTGGGGGCAGAGGATTACCTTATCAAGCCCGTCCGGCGGGAGGAGATGCTGGCCCGGGTGCGAAACGTCCTGCGCCGGGGGGAGGCGCGCCGGGCCGCGGTCCCGCCTGAATCTTCCCTCATGCGGGGGCGACTGGAAATAATGGGCCTCGCCAACATCATCCAGGTCATGGAGGCGGAGCGGCGGACCGGCACGCTGCGCCTGAGCTCCGAGGGCCGGCGCGGCGAGATCCTCTTCCTCGAGGGGCGTATCGCCTACGCCATGCAGGGCCCGCGGCAGGGGGAGGCGGCGGTCTACTGCTTGCTGGGCTGGACCAAGGGCGATTTCGAGCTGGAGCTGACCTCCGGAAGCGGCCCGGCCGAGGCCCAGGTGGTGCGACCGAACCAAGCCCTCCTCATGGAGGGAGTCCGGCGGATGGATGAGCTGCCCGGTCTGCAGCGCGCCCTGGGGCTCATCGAGGGTTCCGTGAAGATGTTCCCCATGTTCCAAGACGGGCTGCTGCGCCGCACGCTCCCCGGCGGCTTCCGTCAGCTCGTGGAGCTGTGCGACGGGAGCAAGAATCTGGCGCAGCTCCTCGAGGCGAGCAGCCTTGACCCGTGGGGGACGCTCACGTTCCTGGGTCGCTTCATGCGCCTCGGCATGCTGGAGCAAGGCCAGGTGGCCGCTCGCGCCGCGCCGCGCCTGGGGCTGCAGATGCCCGTGGACTACCAGTGCTTGAAGAGCTTCCAGCCGGCCCGGAGCCTGGACCTGTCGGCCCGGGGGATGTTTGTCCACACCTCCCAGGTCTTCCCCATCGGGGAGGAGCTACTGGTCCGCTTCAACCTGCCGGGCGTGGCCCATCCCTTCAAGATCGTGGGGCGGGTGATGTGGAGCAGCGCCAGCGAGACTCCTCAAGGGGTGCCCGCGGGGATGGGGATTCAATTCCTGGACCTGACGATGGAGGAGTTGAACACGATCGAGCGGTATGTCGTCGAGTTATTGCTCGACCGGGCGCTCCTGGAGGAGCCGGAGCGGTAAAGGGATCGTCGCCTTGTTCTGCGGGAGCTTTGGCTCCCGGCGGATTCGAGGCAATCAGCAGCGGGGGATCGCACGGGCAGGCCTCGAGCCTGCCCGTGCTGTTTGTGGGGCCGATAGCGACTGCGGCCGTCTTTGCGGGTCGAAGTTGACGGAGTATAATACGAGGTCCCGGTGAGCTTTCCCCTCAATTTGCAGAGGAGCCGCAGGCGTGTCCAGCGATCTCATCCGCATCCGCGGTGCTCGGGAGCATAACCTGAAGTCCATCGACCTCGACATTCCCCGGGACAAGCTGGTGGTCATCACCGGCGTCTCCGGCTCGGGGAAGTCCTCCCTCGCCTTCGATACCATCTACGCCGAGGGCCAACGGCGCTACGTCGAGTCCCTCTCCGCCTACGCCCGGCAGTTCCTGGAACAGATGGACAAGCCGGACGTGGACCTCATCGAGGGCCTCTCCCCGGCCATCTCCATCGAGCAGAAGACGACCAGCAAGAACCCCCGCTCCACGGTTGCCACGGTCACGGAGATCTACGACTACCTCCGCGTCCTCTTCGCTCGGATCGGCCGGCCCTTCTGCTATCAGTGCGGGAAGCCCATCACCTCCCAGACGGTGACCCAGATCGTGGATCAGGTTTTGGCCCTCCCGACGGGGACGAAGATCCAGGTTCTGGCGCCCGTGGTCCGCGGCCGCAAAGGCGAGTACCGACAGATCTTCGTCCAAATGCGGAAGGAGGGCTACGTCCGCGTGCGCGTGAACGGGAAGCTGCGCGACCTGGACGAGTCCATCGAGTTGGACAAGAACAAGAAGCACACCATCGAGGTGGTGGTGGACCGACTCGTGGTCGCGGAGACCCTGGGACGCCGGCTCGCGGACTCGCTGGAAACGTCGCTGAAGCTGGCGGACGGCATCGTGACCATCAATTTGCCGGATGGGGGCAAGGACCTCACCTTCTCCGAGCGGATGGCCTGCATCGACTGCGGCGTGAGCTATCCGGAGATCAGCCCGCGCATCTTCTCCTTCAACAACCCCCACGGCGCCTGCCCGGCCTGTGACGGCCTGGGGACCCGGGTGGACGGCCCCACCCTGGGCCACGATTCCACCCTGGGGGAGCTGGGTGAGGAGTTCTTCGGGGCCAGCCTGGGCTACCTGGACCGCCGCTACAAGGACACCCAGTCCTCCAAAGTGCGGGAGGAGATCGAGAGCTTCGTGGAACGGCTGGCCAGCCTCCGGCCCTGCCCGGAATGCGGCGGTGCGCGGTTGCGCAAAGAATCTCTGGCCATCCGGGTGGGCGGGCTCAACATTGCCGAGGTCACCCGGAAGTCGGTGAAGGACGCCGCGACCTTTTTCGTGGGGCTGGGCTCGCCCAATGGCGATGGCGGGGAGGGGGCCCTGACGGAGAAGGAGCGGGAAATCGCCCGCCGCGTCCAGAAGGAGATCCGGGAGCGGCTGGGATTCCTCATTAACGTGGGCCTGGACTACCTCACGCTGGACCGGACGGCGGCGACGCTGGCGGGGGGGAGGGGCAGCGCATCCGGCTGGCGACCCAGATCGGCAGCTCGCTCGTGGGTGTCCTCTACATCCTGGACGAGCCCAGTGTGGGCCTCCACCAACGGGACAACGTGCGGCTCCTGAACACCCTGAAGCGGCTGCGGGACCTGGGGAACACCGTGATCGTGGTGGAGCATGACGAGGAGACCATCCGCTCGGCGGACCACGTGATCGACCTGGGGCCGGGGGCAGGGATCTCCGGCGGGAAGGTCGTGGCTGCCGGGACGCCGGACGAGATCATGGCCAACCGCCAGTCCCTGACGGGGCGGTATCTGTCGGGCGAGTTGTCCATCCCGGTGCCCCGGGCGCGGCGGCCCCCGACGGGCTTCACCCTCACCGTCGTCGGCGCACGGGAACACAACCTGAAGAACATCGAGGTGGAGATCCCGCTGGGGCTCTTCACCTGCGTCACGGGCGTCTCGGGTTCGGGCAAGAGCACCCTGGTCACGGACATCCTGCGCAAGGCGCTGGACGCCAGGCTGTACGGCGGCCGCGAGCGCCCCGGCGAGCACGACAGGCTGGTGGGCATCGAGCATATCGACAAGGTGATCGACATCGACCAGGCGCCTATCGGCCGCACGCCGCGCAGCAACCCGGCGACCTACACCGGGGTCTTCGGCTTCATCCGGGAGCTGTTCGCCCTCACCCCCGAGGCGCGGATGCGCGGCTACCGGCCGGGCCGCTTCAGCTTCAATGTCAAGGGCGGCCGCTGCGAGGCCTGCCAGGGGGATGGCCTCATCCAGATCGAGATGCATTTCCTCCCGGACGTGTACGTGACCTGCGACGTGTGCAAGGGGAAGCGCTACAACCGGGAGACCCTGGAGATCAAGTACAAGGGGGCCAGCATCGCCGACGTCCTGGCCATGACGGTGGAGGAGGCGCTGCGCTTTTTCGCGAACGTGCCCCGCATCAAGGAGAAGCTCCAGACGCTCTATGACGTGGGCTTGGGGTACATCAAGCTGGGGCAGTCGGCGACCACGCTTTCGGGCGGCGAGGCCCAGCGCGTCAAGCTCAGCCGCGAGCTGTCGCGGCGGGGGACGGGGCGGACGCTCTACCTCCTGGACGAGCCGACCACCGGCCTCCACTTCGCCGACATCCAGCAACTCCTGGACGTCCTGCACCGCCTGCGGGATGCGGGCAACACGGTCGTGGTGATCGAGCACAACCTGGATGTCATCAAGACAGCCGACCACGTGATCGACCTTGGCCCCGAGGGGGGCGACGAGGGCGGCCGGGTGGTCGCCACCGGCACCCCCGAAGAGGTGGCCCGGATCAAAGAATCCTACACCGGCCAGTTCCTGCGTCGGATCCTGCGAAACGGGAAGGGCCGGATGGAGCGGTAGCCGTGATCCGGTTTGCCCCATCGGAGAAATCGAGAGGGGACAAAGTGGCTCATCGCCTGATCACTCCCCGGAATGGTCGAAATACTCCTTAGAATTTGCCGCGATATTATGCGCTAGAAAAATAGGAACTTACGGCATTCGGCCGGGAGGCTATGGGAAGGCGTGCAGGCAGCACTCGCTGGCATGGAGCTTGCCATGTTCCAGACCCTGAGAGCGGAAATGGATTCAAGCCAGGCGCCTCGCGGGCCGGATCAT
>CAVQPC010000074.1:0-43550 GCA_963714585.1 uncultured Methylomirabilota bacterium | reverse complement strand
CGCCGAAGGTCATGGGCGTCGGCTTGGCCCCCCAGGCACGCGCCATGGCCAGGAAGACCTCGTTCTCGGGCACTCGCAGCTTGAAGTCCTTCATGTCCGCCACGGTCCGCACGGCCTTGTTAGTGGTGGTGAGCTGCCGCACCCCGTAGTACGTCGTGCCGAGGATCCGCATCCCGCGCTGCTGGATGAGCTGCTTGTTGAGGTCTTCCCCGATGGGGCCGGCCATCACCTTGGCGAGATGGGCTGCGTCCCGCCAGACGTAGGGCGACTCGATGACCGAGATGCTCGGCACAAACTGACCGAAATTCGCCGCGCCTTCGGTCACGATGTCCTGGGTCCCCAATCCCACCGCTTCGATCATATCCTTGGAGCTGCCGAGCTGACTGTTCGGATAGGCCTGGATCTGCACTCGCCCCTGCGTGGCTTCGCTTACTCCCTTGGCGGCGCGCTCGATCATCTTTGACGCGACGTGTTCCGCCGGCTGCGTCTCTCCCCAGCGAAGGATCGTACCCGCCTCGACCGTCATTGCCAGCATGCACACCAACCCAACGCTCGCCAGCACGCCCAACCACTTTTTCATGACGCCACCTCCTTGTGTTGCGCCACAGCCTCACCACAATTGCTCATGGCATGTCGTGCCTGGTCCTGACTGCTCGCTTCTCGACTCTCCATTTTCGGCACTCAGAGCAGCTTCAGCTCCTTGAGCCGCTTCCGGATGGCCTCCTGCTCCGCCGGGCCGGGGTCCAGCAGCGGCGCGCGCACCCCACCGATCGGGATGCCCCGTCTCCGCCAGGACGAACTTGTACCAGCCCAGGCGTGCGCCGTTCCCCAGGGCCTCTTGCATGGCGATGATGCGCTCCTGAGCCGCCTGCGCCTCCGCCAGCCGGCCCGCCTTCCAGGCAGCATGCAGCTCCAGGTACAGCTCGGGGAATATTCCCGCACCTGATGACACGATGCCCACAGCGCCCTCCTGAAACGCGCTGAGGTCCTTCTCGTCGTTCCCGCATACCACGTCGAAGCCCGGCCCCATCGTCTTGACCAGGTCGGCGATCCGTCCGGGAAATCCGCTACTGTCCTTGATCCCCGCCACGTTCGGGACGGCCCGGCGGATCTCATTGACCAGGGCGGGAGGGAGATCGTTCCGCGCATGGCTCGGGATGTTGTAGAGGTAGAGCGGCAAGGGCTCTGCGGCCTTCCCGACCGCCATGAAGTAGGCGAGCAGTTCCTCGCGGGTCATGCTGTAGTAGGGGGGCGGAATCGCCGCCACCGCCGTGGCCTCGGCCTGCACGGCCTGGCGGGCCAACTGGACGGCCTGGGCGGTCGTGAGTGCCCCCACATGGGCCACCACGGGGACGCCGCGCGCGGCTTTCACCACTGCCTGCGTCAGCTCCCGGTGCTCGTCCGGGCTGAGATAGAGCCCCTCGCCCGTCGTGCCCGCGATGTAGAGGCCGTGGATGCCCCGCTCCACGAGCCAGGCCACGAGGCGGGATGTGGTCTCCGAGTCCACGCGCGACCCGCGCTCCCGCATCGGGGTCAGCAGCGCCGCCACAACACCGGCGAGACGTGGTTTCCCTTCTGCACGAGTGCTAGACATAGACCTCTGCCTCCATGCCGAGGATCTTGCAGATCCATGTGAGCTCCTCGACGTAGTCGCCGTAGACCCCGTGGATGTGGTTGGAGCTGTAGGTGGCAATGAAGCGCTCGGCCGGCACCTTGAGCCGGGTGAAGGCGTGCGGCCACTCTCCGGTGGTGGCCCGGACCTTCGCCTCCGCGACCGCCGGCGGGAGGGCCAGGAACTCGGCCGGCAGGATGGCCATCCAGTACTTGCCGTTCTTGCGGGTCAGCCGGCCCAGCGTGACCTCGCCCGGGGCGGCGATGTGATGGACGGCGGCGCCCCCCGCCGGGAAGTAGAAGATCTCGGGGAGGAGCTGCACCTTGGGGAGGTTCACCGTGGGATCGAAGGACTTGCCCGCGAAGTAGGTGGCGTGCTCGCCCGAGTTCACCAGGTCCCAGAAGTCCCCCTCGGCATCGTAGTGCCGCACGTCGGCGAAGAGGACCGGCGTCCCCGCCAGCTCCTTGAAGAGCTGCATGCTGAGGGCCCCGTCGGCGTCCGCCTCGGTGGCGCAGACGATCGGCTCGTGTGGCCCCTCCCAGTCGTAGGGGTCGTTCAAGAAGGCCTCGGCGAGGTCCATGGTGCAGAAGCTGTTGGTCAGCTCCGGCTGCCCCTTGATCCCCACGAAGTCCAGGTCCCACTCCTGGATCAGCTCGCGGACCGCGTGATAGCTCCGGATCTGCCGCTCCAGGGTCTCGGGGGTGAGGGCCTTGCCGTCGTAGGCCACCTGGCCGCAGTGCTTGCTCCAGCCACTGGCGGGCCCTGGTCACCCGGCCCTGGTCGATCGTCTCGGAGCGCCGGACGATCTCCCACTGGTCCAGGTGCTCGATGTCCACCCCGAACTCCCGCCGCCACTGGTCCAGGGCGGGGACGGCCGTGTACATCCCCATGGAGCGGCCGCCGAAGAGGCCGTAGGTCTTCCCCTTGAGACGGTTCACGGCCGAGGCGGCCCGCAGGAAGGCCAGGACCTTCCGGAGGACGGCGGGCTCGCCTACGTCCCCCGACACCCGGCCGTGGAAGACGCCAATCTGGTTCAGCGTGCCGGCGGCCGCCAGCATGGCCACGAGGCCGGGGGCCTGGGGGTTGACGTTGCTCAGGCAGAGGAAGGGACCCGGCGCGAACTCGGTGGCGATGGCGGGGAAGTGCGGGAAGGCCCAGATGGCGAAGTTCAGGATGGTGGCCTCGACGCCTGCCGCTGCCAGCTTCTTCCCTTCCGAGCGCGCCAGCTCCGAAGTCCAGATCAGCTCACCGGGGACACACGCCACTTCGCCCGTGGCCTCCAGCGCCTTCACGAGCCGCTCCTGGAAGCCGCGGTTCATCTCCTCTTGCAGGTCGTGGGCGAACTTCCGCCCGTCGGAGAACGTCAGGATCCCGATCTTGCGCTTCTGCATCGCATCCTCCTCGCGCCCTCCGCCGTGGCGCCCTACGAGCCGGCGCCCAGTTCCGCCAGGGCGTGCATCGTGGATCGGACTGCGGGATAGAGATTCGCGTACTGCTGGTAGAGCCGATCGTAGGCGGCGCGCCGAGCCGGCTCGGGCGTCACCGCCCGCTCGATGTGGACCATCCGACCGATCGCCGCCGCATAGCTCGGGAACACCCCGGCCCCGAGCCCCGCCCAGATGGCCGCGCCCAGGGCCATGGTCTCCTTCTCCCGGGGCAGATGGATGGGCCGCCCGAGGACGTCGGCCTGCACCTGCGTCCAGAGACGGCTCTTGGCCCCGCCGCCCCCCGCGACGATCCGCTCCAGCGCGAACCCGTGGACCGCCATGTCCTCGAGGATCTGCCGCGTCCCGAAGCAGATCCCCTCGACCACGGCCCGGTACAGGTGCGGCAAGCCGTGCTTGAGCGTGAGGCCGATCACCGTTCCCCGGGCCAGCGGGTCCTTGTGCGGGGTGCGGTTCCCCTGGAAGTAGTCCAGCACCAAGAGTCCCTCGCTGCCGGGGGGAAGCGGCTCGGCCAGGGTGTCCAGGTAGGTGTATACCTCTTGATTCCTGGCCTTGGCCGCCGCGGTCGCCTCGGCCCCGAAGTGCTCGACCAGCCACTGGAGGATGCTGCCCGTCGCCGTCTGGCCGCCCTCCAGCGTGAACAGCCCTTCCACCAGGGCGTCGGGATAGGGCCCCCAGATGTTGGCGAAGACCGGCGTTTTGGACTGGGCCATGTGGCAGGTGGAGCTGCCCAGGATGAGCGCCAGGTCCCCGGCACCCACGGCCCCCAGGGCGATCTCGCCCGCGTGGGCGTCGATCCCGCCCTGGGCCACCACGGTCGCCGGCGAGAGGCCGATCTCCTTGGCCACCCCCGCGTGGATTCGGCCGAGCGGTTGGCCCACCGGGAGCACGTCGACCGGCCACTTCTCGGCGAGCCGCTCGGCCTTCGCCGCCCGGAGGAAGTCGGCGGGCCAGCCGCCGAGGGGCCGGGCGTAATTCCACTTGGCCGTGGCAGTATCCAGGCTGGCGGTCATCCGGCCGGTGAGGCGGAGCGTGAGGAAATCGGCCGCATCCACGATCCAGCGGGCCCGGGCGAACAGCGCCGGCTCGTGCCGCAGGAGCCAGCGGCCCTTGGGAAGCATCCACTGCGGCGAGACCGTGCCCCCGCAATACTGGAGGATCGGGTGGCCGGTGGCGGAGACCTCGTCCGCCTCCGCGACGGCGCGCTCATCCATCCAGAGGAGGGCCGGGCGGAGGGGGGTGCCGTCCTCGGCCAGGGCCACCACCGTGCAGGCGGTGCAGTCGTAGGACAGGGCCGCGATCTCCGCCGGGTCGACGCGCGAGGCCTGCAGGATCTCCCGCAGGGTCTCGACCGCGCCGCCCCACCATTCCTCCGGGTCCTGCTCGGCCCAGGCGGGCCGGGGAAACCGTCGTGGTGAGCGGCCGGCTGGCCGAGGCCACCACCGCCCCGTCCAGGTCGAACAGGCAACTCCGGACACTCTGCGTGCCCACGTCGATGCCGATCAGGTACGTCATGACCGTCCCTCCGTCGGGCGACCTGCGCGGGAGCCTCGGCGCGGCGGAGTGGACCGGACGCCCCGCGGCGGCGGCCCGCAGGACTCTCGGAGGATCAACTCCGGCTTCAAGACGATCCGCTGCGGCCGCCGCCTCTTCTCGCTCCCCATTTGCGCGAGGAGCAGCCGCATCGCCTCCCGCCCGAGCTCGTAGACCGGCTGCCCCACCGTCGTCAGCGGGGGATGGGTCAGCGTCCACCACTCCATGTCGTCGTAGCCCACCAGGGACAGGTCCTCGGGGATTCGGACCCTCTGCTCCCGCAGGGCCTGCAGGGCCCCGACGGTCATCAGGTTGTTGGTGCAGAAGAGCGCCGTGGGGGGCGGCGAGAGCTCCAGCAGCCGTCCCGTGAGTTCACGCCCGCTGTCCTGCTTGAAGTTCCCCTCCCGGATCAGGGCGGGATCCGGCCGGACCCCCGCGGTCCGCAGCGCCGTCAGATACCCTTCCAGCCGCTCCACCCCCGTGGAGCGATCCAACGGCCCGTGGATGATGGCGATCCGCCGGTGCCCGAGCCCGAGGAGGTGCAGGGTGGCGAGCCGTCCCCCCAGGACGCCGTCCACCTTCACGCCGTGCGTCGCGACCCCGGGGAGTTCCCGGTCGAAGAGGACCAGCGGGATGCGTTGCCACTGGATCTCCCGGACGCCCCGCCGGCTGGCCGCCGTGGTCGCCAGGATGATGCCGTCCACCCGCTTCTCCATCAGGACGCGGA
This sequence comes from uncultured Methylomirabilota bacterium, assembly GCA_963714585.1. Lineage (GTDB taxonomy): Bacteria > Methylomirabilota > Methylomirabilia > Methylomirabilales > 2-02-FULL-66-22 > 2-02-FULL-66-22. Next base: position 38,233 of record CAVQPC010000074.1, on the reverse strand, counting down.
GGTACTCCGTCTCCTTGGCGGGGGCCTCGTCCGTGTTGCAGAGAATGACGTTGTAGCCGTTCTCCTGGGCCACGTCCTCGATGGCGCGCACGGCCCGGATGAAGAAGGGGTTGGCGATGTCGGAGATGAGCAGGCCGACGGTGTGCGTGCGGCGGGTGACGAGCCCGCGGGCCAGCGCGCTGGGCTGGTAGCGGAGCCGGGCCGCCACGGCCAGGACCCGGCGGCGGGTGGCCTCGCGGACAACGGGGCTCCCCCGCAGGGCCTGGGAGGCCGTCCCCACGGAGACGCCCGCCTCGCGCGCGACATCCTTGATGGTCACCACGGCCCCGCCCTCGGAGAGTTGAAGCGTTTCAGCTCAGGCGCCAAATCCTGCCCGCCTGATCTCTGCGGCAGGAACAATCGGACGCCACAGTTGGCAATTTGCAGGCTGGGCCTGGGGATGGGTGGGAAGATAGACGCGGTCGGCCAGCCGTGTCAAGCAGAATATGAAACGTTTCAATTGCGGGAGGGGGCACCCATCCAGTCCTGCCCCCCTCCGGCACCCGGGCCAGTTTCTTTGGCGCTTCCTTGCCTGCGGGACTATATTCTTGGGCAGTACCGTTGCGCATGAACCTGGGCCGGGGGAGGTGCGCCTGTTGCCCATGCACGCTGAGGTGGGGGCCTCGCATTGGACGGGAAGGAGGGAGCTGAAATGCCGGACGACAACAGCCTGCGCGAGGATGTGCTGCAACTGCTCCAGGGCCGCAAGGCCCACGTCGGTTTCGAGAAGGTGGTGGCCAACTTCCCCGAGGAACTCCGGGGGAAGAAGCCCCGCGGGCTGCCGTACACGCCGTGGCAGCAACTGGAGCACATGCGGATCTGCCAGTGGGATATCCTGGAGTACATTCGCAGTCCGCAGCATGTCTCGCCGGCATGGCCGGAGGGGTACTGGCCCGAGGAGGCGCCTCCGTCCCGGACCGCCTGGGCCAAGAGCGTGAGGGCCTTCCAGGCAGACCGTCAGGCGTTGCTGGACATGGCGGCCGATCCCGCCACGAAGCTCCTGGGGCCGATCCCGGCGGACCCCAAGGAGGGGCCGACGATCCTCCACGAGCTGCTCCTGGTGGCCGAGCACAACGCCTATCACCTGGGGCAGTTGGTCGTCCTGCGGCGGCTCCTCGGCGCATGGCGGGAGTAGCTACTGGAATGTCCTCACCCCCGTCCCTCTCCGGCTACACTCCGGCAGCGGAGAGGGCGGCAGCAGGCCGGGTGGGGGGACCGATGGCGGTATCACGCTGAGGGGTGAACGCATGACGCGCCGACGATATGCCACTCCGGAAGAAGCCATGCGGGCCGTGACGGGGGACATCCTTCTCCGCGCGATCAAGCTGGCAAAGAAAAAGGGGAGGAGCGTCTTCATCAGCAAGACGTCCCGGGGGAGGGGCGTCGACGTGGCCACCCTCGACCCGCGCACACCGGCAGGCAGGGCAAACCTCGACGCCTACCTCACACCCATCCGCCGCCACTACTCCATCTCCGGCCTCGGCGCCCCCGAGGAGAAAAATGCCATCAACTGGCGCCGGCTGAATCTGCCGCTCGGCCGGAGGATCCTCGCCCAATTCCAGATCACAATCTCACTGGCCATGAAGGGTACGCCCCTCAAGAGCGCCCTCTACCGCTGGATGGGAGCCCACATCGGCCGGAATGTGGAGATCATGCAGATGGCCTGGCTGGACCACTTCCGGCCCGAGCTGATCTGGATCGGCGACAACACGTTGATCGGCGCCTTCAGCAGGATCACGGTGCATGCCTATGAGGGCCGTGGACGGTTTCGATACGGCCTGGTCGAGATCGGTGCCAACTGCACCATCGGGGGGGGGACGGGAATTGGCCCTATTCTGATCGAGGACGGCGTTCGGACGCTGCCCGGGACCACGCTCTCGCCCTATCTGGCGCGGGTGCGAGCCGGCTCGGTCGTCGGATTCGACCCCCCCAACGTGCGACTTCCCGAAACCGGAAAGCCCGAGGCGGCTCCCCCCGAGGCAGAAGGCTGACCGGTGAGACTTCCGCGCCGCTGTTTCGACGAAGGGCGGGCTGGGGGACGAGAAAGGCGACGAGGCGGGCCGCAATTCAGGGTGCGGGCGAGACGCCGTCCGGGAAGCTGACTGCGTATTCGCGGATGCAGGCCAAAAAGCGCGGGCCGAGTTCCCGGAGCTTGCGGAGGCCCACTCCCTTGACCTGCAGGAAGGCTTCCTCGGTCGTGGGCCGCTCGCGCGCCATCTGGCGCAGGCTGGCGTCGTTGAAAATGAGGTAGGGCGGGATGCCCCGCTCTTCGGCCATGGTTCGGCGGAGGGCGCGGAGCGTCTCGAACAGGTCGTCGTCGCTCGTCTCGCGGCCCAGGCCGGACAGCGCAGCCGGGCGTGCGCCCCGAGCGGGTTTCGCGCGGGCGGGCCGGGCGACCGTCCGCACCAGCGATACGGTCTCTTCTCCCCGAAGGATCGCATGCCCCTTTGCGGTCACGGCGAGCGTCGGGTACTCGCCCTCGTCGCGAGCCAGACATCCTTGCCCCTCGAGCTGCTCGATCCAGCCCCGCACCACGGCTTTGGGGTACTGTCGCAGCGAGCCGTAGGCCTCCAGCCGGTTGTGCCGCATCCTCGCAACCCGGACGGTCTCGGCCCCGCGCAGGACGTCCGCCACATAGTCGGCGCCGAACTGCTCCCCCATCTCGACGACGCAGGTGAGAACCCGCCGTGCCAGGGCGGCCGAGCCATCTTCGACGGCGACCTCGCCGAGGCAGACGTCGCAGGCCCCGCATCGGTCCCCTGCGTACTCCTGCCCGAAGTACTCCACCAGGAACCGGTGCCGGCAGACGGCCCGCTGGCAGTAGTCGTACATCTCCCCCAGCTTCGGGAGGGCGCCCGGCGCCGGAAGCCCCTCTGCCATCAGGATGGACCGCCACAGGCCGTAGTCGCCGCCGGAATAGAGCAGTAGACACTCCGCCGGCAGGCCGTCTCGCCCGGCCCGGCCCGCCTCCTGCTGATAGTGCTCGATGGACTTGGGCATGCCGGCGTGGATCACGTATCGCACGTCGGAGCGGTCGATCCCCATCCCGAACGCCACCGTGGCCACCACCACATCCGCCCGCTCCCTGATGAAGTCCTCCTGGGCACGCTTGCGCTCGGCATCGGCCAGGCCGGCGTGATACGCCGCTGCCCGGTAGCCCCGGCGCCGCAGCGCCTCGGCCAACTGGTCCACCTCTGCCCGGCGGATGCAGTAGATGATCCCGGCCTCGCCCCGGTGCGCCTCCAGCGCCTCCGTGACCTGCCGCAGCCGGTCCGTTCGCTGGCGCACGCGGTAGATCAGGTTCGGGCGGTCGAAGCTCCCCACCAGGATCGCCGGGTCGCGGAGCGCCAGCTCCACGGCGATGTCGGTCCGCACCCGGGGCGTGGCCGTGGCCGTGAAGGCATGGATGGCCACGTCCGGGAAGGCCTCGCGCACCACACTGAGCTGTCGATACTCCGGGCGGAAGTCGTGTCCCCACTGGCTGATGCAGTGGGCCTCGTCGATGGCGAAGAACGCCACCCCGGCGCGCCGCAAGAGCCCCAGACAGGTGGGGAGCACCAGGCGCTCCGGAGCCGCATAGAGGAGGCGGTAGCGTCCGCGCGCCACCCCCGCCTCCACCTGGCGGCGCTCCTCGGCCGTGAGCGTGCTGTTCAGGAACGCGGCGGGCACCCCGGCAGCGCTGAGGCCGTCCACCTGGTCCTTCATCAGGGAGATGAGGGGCGACACCACCACGGCCAGCTTCCCCACGGCCGCCGCCGGCGCCTGATAGCAGAGCGACTTCCCTCCCCCCGTCGGCAGGACGACGATGGAGTCCCGCCGCGCCAGGACCGTCCCGATGGCCTCTTCCTGCAATGGGAGGAGCGCATCGTAACCCCACACCCGCTTCACGATGCGCTTGACATTCTCCATCCCGCCCCGCCCCTCGCCATCCGCCGCCGATCGCGGCCGCCCTCCCGGAGACAGAAACGCCGGGTCGGTGGGGCCCGGCATTCCTGCTCCGATCAGCCCGAGATGACGCCTTCCCGGTTTCTTGACTACGCCCGGCGCACGACCCTCTTCACGGCGGCGATGATCCGCCCTTCGTCGGGGATGACGGCCTCCTCGAGGGGCTTGCTGTACGGGATCGGAACATCCAGGGCCCCCACGCGCTCGATGGGCGCATCCAGGTCGTCGAAGGCCTGCTCCTGAATCTGCGCCGCCAATTCCCCGCCAAAGCCGCCGCGCCGGCAGGCTTCGTGCGCGATGACGACCCGGTTGGTCTTCCGGACGGACCGCAGGACGCTCTCCAGGTCCAGCGGAGCCAGCGTCCGCAGATCAATCACCTCGGCATCGATCCCGTCTGCGGCCAGGCGCTCGGCGGCGCGTAGCGTCTTCAGGACCATGTGGGAGATCGTGACGATCGTGACGTCTTTCCCTGGCCGCTTGACATCTGCCTGACCGAACGGGATGAGGTACTCCCCGTCCGGCACCTTCCCCTTGGTGGCGTAGAGCAGCTTGTGCTCGATGAAGAAGACGGGGTTGTCGTCCCGGATCGCGGTCGTGAGGAGGCCTTTCGCATCGGCAGGCGTCGAGGGCATGGCGATCTTGAGGCCGGGGACATGCAGGAACCACGCCTCCAGGTTCTGGGAGTGCTGGGCTGCATTCCCCCTGCCACCCCCTCCGTGCGTCCGGATCACCAGGGGAATCTGGAGCTTCCCCCCGGACATGTAGTGCATCTTCGCCACCTGGTTGACGATCTGGTCCATGGCGCAGGTCGTAAAGTCCACATACATGAGCTCGGCCACGGTCCGGGTCCCGGTCATGGCTGCGCCGAGGGCGGAACCGATGATGGCCGACTCGGAGATCGGCGTGTTCCGCACGCGCTGAGGGCCGAACTTGTCCAGGAGGCCCTTGGTCACGCCGAAGATTCCGCCGTAGCGCCCGATATCCTCCCCGATCAGCATCAGGGACGGATCCCGGCGCATCTCCTCTTCCAGCGTCGCGCGAAGGGTTTCGACGAATGTGACCTCTGGCACGGGCTCTCCTCCTCGCCGCGCTCAGGCGAAGACGTCCTGCAGGGCTTCCTCCGGGGACGGCCATGGGCTGTCCAGTCCGAACTGGGCGGCAAGCGCGATGCTGGATTCCACCCGCGCCTCCATCTCCTGCAACTGTTCCTCCGTCGTGGCCCGACCCTCCAAGAGGTGCCGCCGCAGGCGTGCGATCGGACACCGCTTCAGCCACTCCTCCATCTCGGCCTTGGAACGATAGGTGATGCCCCGACCCGGGTCGCCGGTGAAGTGGCCGAAGAAACGGTAGGTGAGGCAGTCCAGGAGGGTCGGCCCCTCCCCCGCGCGAGCCCGACGAACCGCCTCCCCGGCCTTGGCATGGACCTCCAAGACGTCGTTCCCATCCACGCTGACGCCCGGGAACCCGTAAGCCCGGGCCCGCTCCGCGATCTGGGGCAGGAGCGCCGACTCCTTGAGGGGCGTCGAGAGGGCGTAGAGATTGTTCTCACAGACGAAGAGCACCGGTAGCTTCCAGAGCGCGGCGAGATTCAGACTCTCGTGAAAGGTTCCCTGGTTCGAGGCGCCGTCCCCGAAGAAGCAGACCACCACCTGGTCCGTCCCGCGATTCTGGATGCCGATGCCGGCCCCCGCCGCGATGGGGAGGCCCCCTCCCACGATGCCGTTGGCGCCCAGATTCCCGCCCTCGAAGTCCGCGATGTGCATGGAGCCGCCCTTGCCCTTGCAGTAGCCGGTCTTCCGTCCCAGCAGCTCCGCCATCATCAGCCGCGGATCAGCCCCCTTGGCCAGGCAGTTGCCGTGGCCGCGATGGGTGCTCGTCATGTAGTCGTCCCGCCGCAGGTTGGCGCAGACCCCTACCGAGACAGCTTCCTGCCCGATGCATGGGTGGACATTGCCCCGGATCTGGCCATGCTCGAAGAGGTCGATGGCCTTCTCCTCGAACTTGCGGATGGTCAGCATCTGCTCGTATATCCCGAGCAGCCAGGCGGCGTCTTCTGTCATTCGCCTTCTCCCTCGAACCGTGGGCCCGGCGCGGATGCCGTCACGGACCGGGCTTGTACAGGCCGAACCAGACCGGTGGGGCGATGGACAGCCACTGCCACAGGATGACGATCACCAGCCCGCCGACCATGGCCAGGACGAACGGCACGACCGCCACGGCGACCTGGTCCAGCTTGGTCTTGGCCAGGGCGGTGGTCACGTACAGGTTCACCGCCACGGGCGGCGTCGCCTGGCCGATGGCCAGGTTGTAAGTCATCACCACGCCGAACCAGAGCGGATCCCACCCGAAGTGGCTCATCATGGGGATGAAGATCGGCAGGAAGACGTAGAAAATGGAGATGGCATCCAGGAGCATCCCGGCGATGAAGAGCACCCCGTTGACGAGGAAGATCATCACCAGGCCGTTGTCGCTCAGGCTGAGCAGGCTCTTGAGCACGTGGTCGATGGCGCCCACGCGGTCAGCCGCCCAGCCGAAGAGACCCGCAAAGGCCACGATGAACATGACCACTGCCGAGGTGATGGCTGCATCTCGCATGCACCGGTACAGGTCCGTCCAGCCGATGGTCCGGTAGAGGCACCCGAGGACGACGCCGTACACCACAGCGATGATGGCGGCCTCGGTCGGGGTGCAGATGCCGCCGTACATGCTCCCCAGGATCACTGCCGGCGCCATGAGGCCCCAGAAGGCTCGTCTGAAGGCCACCCACAGCTCCCGTGGAGTCCCCCAGCGCTCCCCCCCCCAACCGCGTTTGCGGGAAATGAAATAGGCCGGCACGATGAGCGCCGCCCCGGCCACCAGGCCGGGGAAAATGCCCCCGGCGAAGAGGGCCGGGACCGACATCTCGGTGATCACGCCATACACCACGAAGGCGATGGAGGGCGGGATGAGGATGGCTGTGGAGCCTGCGGTGGCGATGAGGCCGGCCGCGAAGTTTCGGTCATATCCCTTTTCGATCATGGCCGGGATCAGCACGGCGCCGATGGCCGCCGCATCCGCGGGCCCCGAGCCGGAGATCCCGCCGAAGAAGACGCAGACGGCGATCCCCACGATGGCCAGCCCCCCGGGGATGGGCCCGACGATCAGGCTCGCCAGGTTGACCAGCCGTGCGGAGACGCCCGAACGTTCCATGACGAATCCGGCAAGGATGAAGTAGGGGATGGCGAGCAGGGGGAACTTGGCCATGTTGGAATAGAAGATGGACGAGATGCCGACCGCGCCCTGGTGGTACAGCAGGATGATCAGGCAGGCTGTCGCCCCCAGCGCGATGGCAATGCGGATCCCCAGGATCACGAGGAGCAGAAAGAGGCCGAAGACCACGATCGCGGGGTCCACCGTCATGCTGCCCCCCCAAGATTCTTCCATTCCCGCCACGAAGCCTGGAGAACTCGCACGACGACCACGATGCCGCACACGGGGATGGCGAGGCTGTAGTAAACCGTGGGCAGATCCAGGGATAAGGTCCGGCTGTGCAGGAGGATCTCATCGGGGATCTGATAGACCGCACAGACGATCATGACCACCAGCACCGACCCAACCGTGAAGATCGTCGAGAGGACCTCCAGTGCCCTCTGGCCGGCCCAGGGGAGTCGCTCGCGGAAGAAGGTCATGCTCAGGTGGGCGTTCCGCTTGAACCCGGCCGCGGTCCCCAGCATGGTGAGCCAGACCAGCAGCATGACGAGCAGCTCCTCGGTGTAGGCCATGGAGTAGCCCAGGTACCGGGCCACCACGTTCGCGAAACCCAAGACGGTCATGAAGATCATCATGGCCGCGCAGACGACCTCTTCCGCGTTTTGCCCCAACCAACGCAGCCTCTCACCCATCCTGCACCTATCTTCCCGGAAGGAGGCGCGGGGGCGGGCAGGCGCCCGCCCCGCCGCAACTCACCAGTTACTTCTTCATCTTGGCGATGTCCGCGAAGGCGGCCTTGACCACGTCCTCCCCGATTTCCTTGGTCCACTTGTCATAGACCGATTTGCTTCGATCCTGGAAGACCTTGAGCTGCGCGGGGGTGAGGTAGGTGATGGTCATGCCGTCGGCCTCCAGTTTCTTGTACGACGCCCCGCCCTGGCTGAGGCCGTCCCGCGCTTCCCGGAGCTCCCACTTCATCGCCTCATCGACCGCCTGCTGCATCATCTTCTTGTCCGCGGCCGAGAACGTGTCCCAGGTCATCTTGCTGACCCCCAGGATGAGCGGGTCGATGGCGTAGTGCCAGACGGTGAGGTACTTGTGCATCTGGAAGATCTTGTACGGGATGATGATCACGTTGACCGGGTTCTCCTGGGCGTCAATCGTCCCTTGCTGGAGCGCGGACAGCGCGTCGCCCCAGTTCATCAGAACCGGGTTCGCCCCCATGGCCGTGAAGGTATCGATGAAGATGGGCGACGCGGCGGCGCGCACCTTCAGCCCCTTCATGTCATCGGGGGTGACCACCGGGTGCACGCGGTTCGTCAGCTCCCGGTAGCCATTCTCCCCCCAGCCCAGGAAAACCACCCCGAACCTGTCCATCTGGTCCTTGATCATCTTGCCGGCAGTGCCGTTCTTCACCGCATCCAGAGCCTCGTAGCTGGGGAACATGAAGGGGAGATTGAAGAGGTTGAGCACCCGGAGCTGGGGCGACCAGTTGATGGTGGACCCCAGGGAGAAATCCGCCACCCCTTGCTTCGTCAGCATGAACTCCTTGGTCTGGTCGTCGGCGAAGAGCGCTCCGTTGAAGTAGATCTTGATGTTGATGTGGCCGCCGGACTTCTCTCTGACGCTGTCGGCGAATTTCTGCGCGCCGGCCCCCCACGGCGACGTCTGGGTCGTCCGAACGGACATCTTGTACTCGGCCCTGTAGGCGGCCCAGGTTGGGGCGGCCAGGACCGCGACGAGCAGGCCAACCAGTATCAGACTCGCGCCCGTGCTTCCAATCCGCTTCATGACGCCTCCTCTCCTGATTCCTCAGGATGTGAAGTGAGAGATTAGTGTGCAGGACCGGCGGGATTTGTGTTGCGACCTGCACACCGGGAATGAGCTTGTACCCTCGCCGTTGCCGGCATTCACGGCACGAGAATCACCTTGCCTCCCTCCCCGGCTTCCAGGAGCGCAAGGCCCTCTTCATACTGCTCCAGCGGCATTTCGTGCGTGACGATCGGGTCCACGTTCAGGAGACCGCGCTCGAGCAACTGCTGCATCCTCGTCCAGGTGCGGAACATCTCTCGCCCGTGGATGCCGACGATCGTGGCCTCCTTGAAGACCACGTCCGCCCCGACGTTCAGACGGACAGGCGCGGAGGGCAGACCGACAAGGGCGCACCTCCCGCCCTTCCGCAAGTACGCAAAGGCGCCTTCCAGCGCCGCCGCATTGCCCGACGCCTCGACGATCGCGTCCGCCCCCACCCCGCCGGTCGCCCCCAAGACCCGATCAGCGACATCTTGCTGGCGAGGGTTCAGGCTTATATCGCATCCGACGCGTTTTGCCAAGGCAAGCCGCTCTTCCAGGACATCCAGGCCGATGATGCAGGAGGCCCCCAGGGCCTTGGCAGAGGCCACGGCGAACAGCCCGATAGGGCCGCAGCCGATGACCACCACGGAGCCACCCGAGACGTCCAGCTCCAAGACGGCGCGGAGCGAGGTGCCCAAGGGCTCCAACATGGCCGCGATCCGCGGCGGGATCGCCGCCGGCACCCGGTAGGCGCAACGCTCCGGGATGGTTGCGTACTCGGCAAAACAGCCGTCCCGGTGCACGCCGAAGAGCTTTAAGTTCTTGCAAATGTGCGGCAGACCGTTTCGGCACTGGTAGCATTCCCCGCAGGGGATGTGGGTCTCTCCCGCGACGTAGTCTCCTGGCTTCAGGGCCCGCACTCGGCTTCCGACACCTGCCACATCGCCAGAGAATTCATGGCCCATCACCAGCGGCAGTCGAATCCCAGCGTTCTGGGCCCAGGCGTTCCACTGGGCTATGTGTAGATCGGTTCCGCAGATGGCTGTGGCCTTCACCCGAACGAGAACCTCTTCCGGCCCCGGTTCGGGGACAGGCACCCGTTGCAACTCGACCCCCGGCCGCTCCGCGGCCTTCACGATCGCCTTCATCTCCACGCTTCATTCCCGGACGGGTCGACTGATTCGCTCGCCGCCTCCCGCTACCTCACCCGACAGGTAATGCCCCCATCCACGATCAGGGTTGTGCCGGTGATGTACTTGGCCTCATCCGATGCCAGGAAGAGCGCAGCGTAGGCCGTATCCCAGGCGTCCCCCTGCCTTCCGGTCGGGCAAAGAGCGTCCCGCCGTCGTCGCATCTCCTTCACATCGCCACCATAGGCACTGGTGAGCTGGGCCTCCACCAAGGGAGTATCCATCAGGCCCGGCAGAATGGCGTTCGCGCGGATGGCTTTCCCTGCGTACTCCATGGCGACTTCGCGAGTCAGGGCGATGACGGCGGCCTTGGAGGCTGCATAGGCGATGGCGATGGCCGGAAGGCTGCGGATGGCGTTGTGCGAGGCGATGTTGACGATCACCCCCCGGCCCTGCCGCTCCATACTAGGGAGGACGTGCTTGCAGGTGAGGAACATGCTCTTCACGTTCACCTGCATGCTGCGGTCCCAATCCGCTTCGGACAGCTCAACCGCCCCGCCGGGGATGGCGATGCCGACGTTGTTGTGGAGGACATCGATGCTCCCAAAGGCCTCCAGGCATGCCTGCGCCATGCGGTGGCACTCTGCAGAGGAGGTGACGTCGCAGGCAAACGCGATCGCTTGTCCGCCCTCCTCGGCGATCAGCCGTCGCGTCTCCTCCGCCGCCGCCAGGTCCCGGTCGATCAGGAGCACCCGGCCCCCCTCGCGGGCGTACAGGATGCCGGCCGCCTTGCCATTCCCGATCCCGGGGCCGATCGACCCCGCGCCCGTGACGATGATCGCCTTTCCTCGGACCCGCTCCCCCATCCGACCCCTCCGAGAACCTTCCCGACCTCCGCCACGATCCATTCTGGGATCAGACAATTCGCCGGACGGCAGCCACGATGTCGCTCGTGTTCGGGATCACGAACTCCTGCATGGGTGGGCTGAACGGCACGGGCACGTCCTTGGCGGCCACCCGCTGAATGGGAGCGTCCAATTCGTCGAAGAGCTCCTCCGCCAGCCATGCCGCGATCTGCGCGCCGAATGCCCCGATCTTGGTCGCTTCTTCCGCAATGACGACGCGGTTCGTCTTGCGCACCGACGCGTACAGCGTCTCCTTGTCGAAGGGCGCGAGGCAGCGGGGATCTACCACTTCCACCTGGACCCCCTCCTGCGCCAACCGGTCCGCCGCTTCCAGGGCCTGATGAACCATCCACCCCGTCGCGATCACCGTGGCGTCTGTTCCCCCGCGTTTCACGTCTGCCTGGCCTATCGGAATCAGGGTTTCGCCCTCGGGAACCTCTCCGGTCATCTTGTACAGCCGCTTGTGCTCGAAGAAGAGCACCGGATCCAGTCCCCGGACGCACGTCTTGAGCAGTCCCTTGGCATCGGCGGGCGTCGAGGGAAACACCACGCGCAGCCCCGGTGTATGGGCAAACCAGGCCTCCAGCGATTGCGAGTGGTGGGCCGCCGCCCCCTTGACGCTCCCCGTCGGCATCCGCAGAACGAGCGGGACATCCACCTGGCCGCCGAACATGTAGCGGACCTTGGCAATCTGGTTCACCACCTCGTCCATGGCGCAGGTGACGAAGTCGGCGAAGTGCATGTCCGCCACCGGGCGCATCCCGGTGATGGCCGCACCCAACGACGCCCCGATGATGGCCGCCTCGGAGATGGGGGTGTCCAGGACGCGATCTGCGCCGAACTGCTCCACCAGGCCTCGGGTGACGCCAAAGGGGACGCCCGCGCGAAGGTCCTCCCCGATGAGGATGACCCGCGGATCCCGGGCCATCTCTTCGATGAGCGCCTCGCGAAGCGCCTCGGCCATGGTAAGCTTGGCCATTCTCCCTCATCCCTTCCCACACCGGGAGCGCGCGCCGCCGCGCTCTCCCCCGAAGGAAAGCCTGGCCCGCCTCCCCGGTGAAGGCCTCACTGCAGTCTCGCGGGACGGGCTATGGGCGGCTGGCGAACAGATGGTCGAGCGCCTCCTCCGGCGCAGGCAGCGGGCTGGATTCTCCAAACGCCACCGCTGCCTCAATCTCGGCCTGCGCGGCCCGCTCGATCTCGGCAACCTGGTCCGGCCCGAGGACGTTCTCCGCCAACAGCTTTGATCGCAGCCGTGCAATAGGATCGCGCGCCTTGCCGTCAGCGATTTCGCTCCGGTCGCGATACCCTTGCGGATCTCCCTCGTAGTGCCCCTGCCAGCGCACGACCTTCGCCTCGATGAGTGCGGGGCCGTCCCCGCCGCGAGCCCGATTCACGGCTTTCGTCACCGCGGCATGCACCGCCAGTGCATCCATCCCGTCCACGGTCACGCTGGGGAGCCCATAGCCGGCCGCCCTTGCCGCCACATCCGGCACAGCACAGGCATACCGGTGGGGAGTGCTGGAGGCCCAACCATTGTTCTCGCACAAGAAAATCACGGGGAGCCGCCAGATGACCGCGAGATTCAGCGCTTCATGAAACGGCCCGCGGTTCGAGGCCCCGTCACCGAAGAAGCACAGGCACACCTGGCCCGTCCGCCGCTGCGTGATGGACAGCCCCACGCCAGCCGCGACCGTGAGGCCCCCGGCGACCACCCCGTTCGCCCCCAGGACGCCCACCGAAGCGTCGGCGATGTGCATCGAGCCACCCTTGCCTTTGCACGAGCCTGTTCGCTTCGCGTACAGCTCGGCCATCATGCGGGCGGTCTCTGCCCCCTTGGCCACCATATGGCCGTGTCCCCGGTGCGTGCTCAGCACGTAATCATCCGCCCGCAGGGCCAGGCAGGCGCCGGCGGCGACCGCCTCCTGCCCGATGCTGAGATGGACGAAGCCGGGGAGCCGCCCTGCTGCGAAGAGATCGCGCACCCGCTCCTCGAAGGCCCGGATGCGCACCATCGTCTCGTAAAGCTTCACCTGGGTTTTCGGCTCAGCGCTCATGGCATCCACCTCGGACGCCTTTCTCGGAAATCCGCCCCAGTTTCCGGGCAAGAGATCGCGCCGGCCCGCGGGCCACCCCTCGCAGGCTCCTGGCGGCTGCACTCATGGCCGGGATCCCACGGCCTGTCTGTCCCGATGAAACGCTCCGGATGCTCCAAAACGTATGGCGGGTCTCGTTCCCGCAGGTCCACCCGGATAGCGAACCTACGGGAGGAGGCGTCCCTCCCCGGCGCCTCGAGAACGAAGCAGGCAGGAACCTGCAGCCAGGGTGATGGCGTTTGCCTCCGGCCGGAAAAACGATCGGCGACCTACCCGATTGCCGAGCAAGTCGCCGAAGACCCGCTGGTGCTGAGGGTCAGAGACGGGACCCTCAAAGACGCATCGACACCCTGCTCAATATCGAGCGTCTCATATCAGAGCCCCACAGCCCTGTCAAGGATTCCCAGTCGAGTTGTCCACCCGCCGGGTCCTTCCTTCCGCATCGAACGACTGAGGCCGAGAGGAGCGGCACGGCGGCCCGTCATCGCCAGGCCGGCCTGGGGCATTCCAGCCGGGCGGGCCGCCTCATGGTCCCGTCGCCCCCACGCCTTCCACGGGGAAACGCCCGTGCCGCCGGAGGAATTCCACCAATCCCCCCGCGGCGAAGATCTCCATGAGGAAGGGAGCGATGGGGGGAAGCACCACCCGTGTGGGCCGCGTCAGGTTCTCGCAGACCGTCTCCCCGGCGTCCGCCGAGAGGCGCAGTACGTCACCCTCCTGGATACCTCCCGTTTCCATGGCCACCAGCAGCAGTCCGTTGTTGATGGCGTTCCGGTAGAAGGCACGGGCGAAGGAGCGGGCGAGGACCGCCGGAATCCCCGCCCCCCGAATGACCAGTGCCGCGATCTCCATGGCCGATCCGCAGCCGAAGTTCTTGCCCGCCACGATGAGATCGCCCGGGGCCACTCGTCCTGCAAACGTCGGGTCGAGGTCCTCCATGAGAAACTGGCTCAGGAGTTTCTCGTCCAGCGTGTCCCGCTTCCGCCGGGACGAGATGATGTAATCCGTATTGACGTCGTCGCCCAGGACGCGTGCCGTCCCCTGGAAAAGCATGCCCTACACCTCCCGCGGATCCGTAATCCGCCCCGCCACCACGGCGGCGGCGACCGTCGCCGGCGAGCCCAGATAGATCCGCGCACGCGTATTCCCCATGCGGCCCAGGAAGTTCCGATTGGCCGTGGACAGCACGTTCTCGCCGGCGCTGGGGATCCCGGCGCTGCTCCCGCAGCAGGGGCCGCACCCGGGCGGCAAGACCGTCCCCCCCTTCTCCACGAACCGGACCAGCAGCCCACGGCTCGCCGCCTCCAGATACACGGCGCGGGACGCAGGCACGACCAGCAGCTCAACGCCGGGGGCGACGCGGGATTCCCCCATGACCGCCAGCGCCAGCTCCAGATCCTCGACGCGCCCGTTGGTGCAGGTCCCGAGCACCCCCATGTGGATCGGCACCCCCCGCAGGTCCCGCGCGGAAGCCACACGATCCACCGCATGCGGCTGGGCGATCAGCGGCTCGAGCCGATCCAAAGAGACTGCGACCTCTCCGACGTAGGCTGCCCCTTCGTCTGCAACCACCAACCCCATCCGGGAAAGCTGCGCCGCGAAGTGATCCTTGATGATCTGGTCCCCCGGCACCACGGCGCACTTGGCTCCGGTCTCCGCCATCATGTTGCAGAGCGTCATCCGGTCGGGTACACCCAGCCCGGCCAGCCCCGGGCCGCCGAACTCCACCGACTGGTAGATGGCTCCGCCCGCGCCGATACGATGGAGCAGATCCAGGCAGAGGTCCTTCGCCGTGACGCGGGACGGCAGAGTGCCGGTGAGGTCCACGCGCAGGCTCTCGGGGATCCGGAACCACAACGCCCCCGTGAGCGCGGCGGCCGCGAGATCCGATGACCCCACGCCGATGCCGAGGGCATTGAAGGCCCCGTAGGTGGTCGAATGGGAATCCCCGCCCACCACCAGGGATCCGGGCTGGACGTAGCCCCGCTCCGGCAGGAGCTGGTGGCAGATCCCCTCGCCCAGCTCGAAGAGGGCCGCATTGCCGGCGCGGGCGAACTCCCGCATCTGGTCTTGCAGGGCGGCCACCTTGTCGTTCGGGCAGGGCACGTAGTGATCCAGTACCATCAGGACCTTCGTCCCGTCGAAGGTCCGCGTGCCTCCCATTTTGCGGAAGAAGTCCAGCGCTAAAGGTCCGGAGCCGTCGGTGGCCATGACGACATCCACCCGGGCGACCACGCTTTCCCCCGCGTACACCGGCCGGCCCGCGTGCGCCGAGAAGATTTTCTCTGCCACGGTCTGCGGTCGCGCTACTGCCATCCCCAGCCACCTCCAAGACCTGCCCAAACACTCGCAGGTTAGCCCGTAGGTCCTCAGGACCCCAGGAGCGGGGTGAGAATCGCCCGCCCCGATACAGCCTGTCAAGGGGAAAGACTGTTACCGCAATGAAAACAACGCGGCTAATATCTTGACCGGAGGTCACTCGTAGGTTAGTAAACAGCGACCGTAATGAGGAGGGGGAGGGGGAGGGGATTGACCTGCGGCGAAGAGAAAACATCCCGGACAGGCTGGAAGGCCACGACAGCGAATCTGCTTTCCTCACACGCCCCCTCCTCTTCCGCATGACATTAGGGTACTCGTCTCGCTCGCTTCGTTTTCCGAATCGACCCGAAGCATCTTTTCAAGTCTTGCGGGCGCGGGTTGGTGCGTCTGGTGCCAACCTCCACAGCGGCTCACTGCGACTCTACGAAGGGGGGTATGATGTACGCATACCGCAGGTCCGTGCGAGTCCTGGTCTTGATGGCTCTGGCCTTTGCGTCTCTTTCCATGCTCGCGCAGTCGGCGGAGAAGCCCGCGCCGTCCAAGGCGCCATCCCCCAAGCGCCAAGCATCTCTCCGAGAGCGCGGCCGGTACCTCGTGATCCTCGGGGGGTGCAACGATTGCCATACCCCCGGCTTTGCCCAATCGGGCGGGACCACTCCGGACAGCGAATGGCTGGCGGGGGATTCGGTTGGCTGGCGGGGTCCCTGGGGCACGACGTACCCGCCGAACCTGCGCCTCTTCATGCAGACCATGTCCGAGGACGCGTGGGTCCAGTTCGCGCATACCGCGGGCGGGAGACCGCCGATGCCCTTCTGGACCTTGCACACCATGACGGCACAAGACCTCCGGGCGATGTACCAGTTCATCAACAGTCTTGGGGCCAAGGGCGCCCTGGCGCCGGCCGGTCTCCCGCCTAGCCAGGAACCGAAGACGCCATACATTCTGTTCGTCCCGCAGACCCCGAAGTAGCCCACCGGACCGCACGAAGGTGACGCCAGTGCGGCCAGGGCGGGTCGTTTTCCTGGAGGTGGACAATGCGTATCGGGTTCAGTCTCCCCCACTTCGGTCCTATGGCGAGCCCCCAAGCCATCGTGGAGGCCGCGCAGCAGGCCGAAGCCCTCGGTTATGACAGCCTCTGGGCGGGCGATCGCCTGCTCTTCCCCATCAAGCCGCAGACCCCGTACCCGGGGACGCCCGATGGATCCCTCCCCCCGGTCTTCCAACAGGTGCTCGATCCGCTCGAGACCCTGACTTTTGCTGCCGCCCATACAACCCGCATCGCCCTCGGGACGAGTGTCCTCGACCTGCCCTACTACAATCCCGTGGTCCTCGCTCGCCGACTGACGACGCTCGATGTCCTCTCCGGAGGGCGGCTGCGCGTGGGGATGGGGCTGGGCTGGTCCAAGGATGAATTCGACGCGGTGGGGGCCACCCTGTCCGACCGGGGGCGGCGGGCCGACGAATTCCTCCAGGTGCTCAAAGCGATCTGGACGACAAATCCGGTTGAGTTCCACGGCACCTACTATCACATCCCACGTTCCGGTATTGAACCCAAGCCGGTCCAACGGCCCCACCCCCCGATCTACCTCGCCGCCTATGCCCCGGCAGCTCTCCGGCGAACCGCGACCGAGGCGAACGGCTGGAATCCCGCCGGCCTCCCCGTCTCGCAGATGTCGGCGATGATCGATCAACTCCAGAGCATGGCGAGGAGCGCTGGCCGGGATCCGGCGGCCCTCGAGGTCATCGTGCGGGCCAATCTCTACCTCGCCCCGCAACCGCTGGGCGAGGACCGGCGGATCTTCACCGGGTCGCTCGACCAGATCAAGGCAGACATCGCCGCGGTGAGAGCCCTGCAGGTCAGCGAACTGTTCTTCGATCCCCTATTTTCCCACGGCGTGACGACGGCGGCGGCGTTTCTGGACTGCATGAAACAGATGCGGGAGTTGGTCTGAGGCGGGGCGCACCCCGGGGGGATTCCATCGCGCGTATCCGGGCCTTTTCGTTTGACAGGCCATTACCTCTCTTATAGTCTGCTCCGCAATCGCCGGGGCACCCCTCCGAATCCCTCGGGAGCACCCTGCCCGGCCGGAAGGAATGAGTACGCTTGCGTGCGCGGTACGGACCCCGCCTCAATCCGCCGACCCGCGTTCGGTTGCCTCGCCTGCACAGCCGTCCCGTCATGCTGCGGGTCTCAGGACGGGAGGTTCGCGGTAACGTGCACTCGCGATGGAGGTCGAGACAGGCATGCCAACAATACTGTGCGTTAGCGCCCACGCCGCCGACTACGTCTGGCGGGCCGGAGGCACCCTGGCCAAGTATGCGCAGGAAGGAAATCCCGTTCAGGTCGTGGTGCTCAGTTATGGAGAGCGGGGGGAGTCCGCCGAGCTGTGGAAGCAGCCCGGGCAGACCGAGGCGGGAGTGAAGGCGGTCCGGCGGGCGGAGTCGGAGGCGGCCGCCGCAGCTCTCGGCGTGAAGGTGGAATTCCTGGACTGGGGAGACTACCCGCTCAAGCTGGGGGACGATCGCATGGAGACGCTGGTCCTCTGCATCCGGCGGCTGCGCCCGCAGATCATCATCACCCACGGCCACCATGACCCCTTCAATCCCGATCACGCGGACGTGGCCGCTGCCACCCTGCGGGCGGCGGTGTTGGCCCAGTCTCCGGGCTACCGGTCAGACGTGCCGACCGTCGGCCCGGCGAAGATCTTCGGCTACGAGCACCATCAGCCGGAGTTGAGCCACTTCAGGCCGGAGGTATTCGTGGACGTCACCTCTAGCTTCGAGGCGAAACGGAAGGCTATGGAGTGCTTTGTGACCCAGAAGCATCTCCTGGAGTACTACACCATGCGCGCCCACATCCGGGGGAACAATGCCCGCCGGATCTCGGGCAATACCGCCTATCGCTTCGCCGAGTGCTTCGAGCGCTACTTCCCCTTCGTCGGCGCTGAGTTGGTGTGAGAGAGGAGGGAAGCATGCTGCAGAAGGTCGACCACATCGCCATCACGGTGCCGAACGTGAACCAGATGGCCGAGTTCTTCAAGCAGCTTGGGTTTGAAGAGATCCGCCGCACCGATCACCACGGCGGCGCCGTGGAGGTGAAGCTGCCCGGCGAGCACCAGGTCATCCTCGAATTCACCACCTTGCGCGCCACGGAGAACCCGGGCGTGAACCACGTGGCCTTCCTCGTGGATGACTGCGAAAAGACCGTGACCGCCCTCCAGGCGAAGGGCATCGAGTTCGACTCGGTTGCGCATAAGGTTCCTGAGACCGGCCGGGTCATTGCCAGCTTCCGGGATCCCTTGGGATTCCGGCTGCAGCTCACGGAGTAGCGACCCATGAAGACGCGCTCACGAGCCATCGAGCGCTTGGGGGCCTCCCAGCGGGGACTGGCCGACCGGCTGCCGACGCCTAAAGCGGCCAAGGTCGTCAAGCTGAGCAGCGGCGACCCCAGCTTCTCGACCCCCGCCTACGTCGTCGAGGCCGCTTGTCAAGCGATGCGGGATGGCTACACTCACTACCCGCCGGTCCAGGGGGATCCGCACCTCCGTGAGGCCATCGCGGCCTACCAGGCCAAGATCAGTGGCGTCCCGATCTCCCCTGCCGAGGTCCTGGTGACCGCGGGGGGCACGGGGGCCATCAGCGCGGCGATGATGGCTCTCCTGGACGAGGGGGACGAGGTCATCCTTCTGGACCCGTGCTACTCGCTGTACGCCGACGTGGCCCGGGTGGTGGGCGCGCGGGTGGTTGCCGTGCCCCTTACCAGCAAGTTCGGGGTGGACCTGGAGGCGGTCCAGGCCGCGGTGACCCCCCGCACGCGGATGCTGGTCCTGAACTACCCCTCCAACCCGACGGGGCAGCTTTTGGAACAGCAGGAACTGGAGGGGCTAGCGGCCCTCGCCCTCAAGCACGACTTGGCCGTCGTCTCCGATGAAGTCTACGACCAACTGGTCTTCCAGGGCCAGCACCGCTCGGTCCTGGGGCATCCGGCCCTCACCGACCGGGCCGTCCTGGTCAACTCCTTCTCCAAAACCTACGCCATGACCGGGTGGCGGCTGGGCTGGGTGGTGGCCAAGGGGGGCCTGCTCCCAACCATCCTGACCATGAACCGCTCCGTGCTGGGCCACCCGAACCACATTGCCCAGCGGGCGGGCCTCGCGGCCCTGACCAACCAGGCGGAGGACCAGAAGTGGCGGACCTGGATGCTCGCGCAGTACCAGGCCCAGCGCAAGGCCATGTGGGACGGGCTGGTCCAGGTCCCGGGCCTCCACGTGTACGATCTCGAAGCCGCCTTCTACGCGTGGGTGCACTACGAGGCATCCCTGTCCTCGGTCGAGCTGGTGAAGTACCTCTACGAACGGGGCCTCAACGTGCGGCCGGGGACGGAATTTGGCGCCATGGGAGAGCACCACATCCGCTTCACCTTCGCCCCGTCCACAGCGGTGATCACGGAAGGGCTGGCGATCTTTCGCGCGGCGATGCACGAGCTGACGGGGAGGTAGGAGCGCGTGCAGCCCCCCTTGTCTTGCCATGGCGACGCGCTAGCCCTGCTTGAAGAGCAGAACTTGTTGCGAATGAGTCAAGTTTTGGGCCGCAAACATACCACCCAGGCCTCGTCCGTCATTCCGGCGGAAGCCGGAATCCAGGGACATGCCGGAATGCTGGACCCCGGCTTCCGCCGGGGTGACGACTTGGACATGGCGACGGCTTGTACAATCAGGGACACTGCATAGTTCGTCCGTCTTAGACGAAGCCTCGCTAGAGAAGGGTCTGGCGCGCGTGGAGTTAGACTACGGCCTGCCCCGACACAAGATGCGATCCACGAGAGAGGAGCGGAGGATGAGTTACCGTCGCACATTTTGCCTGGTGGCCCTTGCGGGAATGATCCTCGCCCCGACCGCGCTCGTCAGGCCCGCGCTGGCCCAGTCCACCCTGGACACCATCAAGAGTCGGGGGACGCTGATCGCGGGCGTCAAGTACGACACGCCTCCCTTCGGCTTCGTGGATCAGAACAACCAGGTGGCGGGGTTCGACGTGGACCTCGTCCGGGAGGTTGCGAAAGCCCTGGGCGTCAAGAGCGAGCTCGTGAAGGTCACGTCCCCGACGCGGATTCCCATGCTGGTGAGCGGGAATGTGGACCTCGTGGCGGCCTCCATGACGAACACCCCGGAACGCCAGAAGGCCATCGACTTCAGCGTCACGTACTACACCGGCGCCCAGACCCTGCTGGTCCCCGAGAGCAGCCCCATCACCGGCCTGAAGGACCTGGCCGGCAAGACGGTCGCCGTCCAGCAGGGGACCACGCTGGAGAAGAACCTGGCGGAGTTGGCACCCGGGGCGCAGGCGCTGCCGTTCCGGGATTATACCAGCGCGTGGCTGGCGCTGCGCCAGGGACGAGCTGACGCCTTCACGGGGAGCTACGACATCCTGCGGGGGTTCGCCAAGAACGCCCCCGGCTTCAAGATCGTCGGAGAGAAGTTCAGCGTCGAGCCCTTCGGCATCGGCATTCGGAAAGGCGACACCGCCCTCCTGGACTTAGTCAACAAGGTCCTCCGAGATCTGTGGGCCTCCGGCCGGTATCAGGAGCTGTACCGGAAGTGGTTCGAGGTGGACCCGGACATCCCCATCCCGGCCGCGAAATAGGCCGCGGGCCGGCGCTGGATCGGAGGTATGCACTACCAATTCGACTGGGGGGTGCTCTGGGAATACCGGGGGGCCATGCTCCAGGGCTTCCTCGTGACGCTCGGCCTGTCGCTCTCGGGGCTGGCGGGGGCCGTGTGCGTCGGGGTGCTGATCGGGACGGGGAGCGCGGGCGAGCGGCGCTGGGTCCGCACGCTGTGCGCCGGGTACGTGGAGATCTGTCGGAACATCCCGCTCCTCGTGCACATGTACTTCTGGTATCTCGGCCTCACTGCGCTCAAGATCCCCAGCTTCTGGTGCGCGGTCCTCGCCCTCACCTTCTACAGCGGGGCCTTCGTGGCCGAGGTGGTCCGGTCGGGCATCCAGAGCGTGCCGCAAGGCCAGCGAGCGGCTGGCATCGCCTCGGGCCTCACACCGAGCCAGACGATGGGCTACATCGTCTACCCGCAGGCCCTCCGGATCATCTCCCCCTCTCTCGCCGGGATCTTCTCCCAACTGATCAAGGACTCATCTCTGGCCTCGGTCATCTCGGTGGCTGAACTCACGTTTCAGGCCGGGGCCATCGAGGGAATCACCTTCCGCACCTTCGAGGCCTACATCGGCATCTCCCTGTTCTACTTGTTGATCGTCACGACCATCTCGCAGCTCACGCTCTTGCTCTTCCACGGGCGGGCGGTGGACATGACCGAGCGGGTCTGAGGGCCCGGCCACGATGATCTAAGCGTTCAGCTTGGCAACATCCCCGATCGTCACCCCGGCGAAAGCCGGGGTCCAGAGGCATTGAGAGCCTGGATTCCGGCTTCCGCCGGAATGACGGAAGAAGCAGCGGGCAGCATTGCCCACGGCCCAGTCGGCATACGCAGCACATGTGAAAGCTTACGCGATGAGTTTCGGGGTCGTCTGGATGAACCTGCCCTTTCTCCTGCAGGGACTCCGCGTCACGCTGCAGACGGGGGCGCTCGTGATCCTGGGCGGGACGCTCTTCGGCATCAGCCTCGGCATCCTCAGGACGAGCCGTCTGCCGGGGGTGACGCAACTCGCCTTCGCCTACATCGAGTTCATCCGGGGGACCCCGCTCCTGGTGGTGCTCTTCGTCGTCTATTTCGGCCTGCCTCCCATGATCGGCTACAAGCTCACGGCCTATGAGGCGGCGGTCGCCGGCTTCATCCTGTTCATCGGGGCCTACATCGCGGAGGACTACCGTTCGGGGCTGGCCTCGATCCCGCGCGGGCAGGTCGAGGCCGGAGTGGCGAGCGGGCTCAGACGGGGCCAGGTGCTCTGCTATATCATCTTGCCGCAGGCCATTCGCCGCATGATCCCCACCCTGTTCGGCCAGTTCGTCCGGCTCCTGAAATTCACCTCCGTGGCATCCGTCATCGGCGTCATGGAACTCACCGGTGCCGCCATGGCGGTGAACGCGCGCGAGTTCCAGCCCTTCCCCATCCTGATCGCCCTGGCGGGGACCTACCTCATCGTCTGCTACCTCCTCTCCCTGGTCGGCCGCTGGCTGAACACCCGCTACGCCATCCGCACCTGAGCGCTCCGAGCAGACGCGACGCCTCCGCTGGAATGGATCGCCGGGCCCTGACGCACTTGGTCTTGTCCCCCCAAGACCTCCCCATCATGCTTGTGCTCGCAAGGCCCTTCCCTCGACCCCAGGGTTCGGATACAATCTGCGCAGCCCGGAGACCTGTGGGTCGTTCCAACATGTTCTGCCCGGCGGACCTGCTGCCGCGGGGATCAATATTCAGTATTCAGTGATGCCTGGCGCCGCAGAGGAGGGAATGGCCATGCCGGATGCTCCGGCGATCATGCAGGTGGAAGAGGCGCAGTTGTCAGCCATCGCCTCGGACTTCGAGATTCCGGCTATCCGCCTGCGCTCGGAGGTGGGTGCAATACATGTTCTCGATGCTGGATGCCGATCTGTCGGAGTGGCAGAACCAGGATGAAAAGAGAGTGCTCAATCGGTTCCTCTTGCGCCAGATGTTGGCGGTGCCGATGGAGCTGGTCGGGCAATTGCGTCCGGACGTCACTGGGCAGATAACAGCCCAGCCCCGGGAGACATGGCCCAGCTCGAATTGCGGAAGGTGACGAAGCGGTTCGGGGACATCCTCGCCCTGAACGCGGTCAGCTTCAGGGTTGATGCGGGGGAGTTCTTTGTCGTCGTCGGACCGAACGGGAGCGGGAAGACGACGCTTCTCCGGGTGATCGCCGGCCTTGTCGCGCCAGACGCGGGGGAGGTGTGCATTGACGGGGTCACGGTGAACGAGCTTCCGCCCTGGCAACGAGGCGTGCGCATGGTCTTCCAGGGCTACGCCCTCTTCCCTCATCTGAAGGTCTATGACGAGCGGCGCATGGCCAACCTCAACTTCCCACTGAGGATCCGCAAGTTTCTGCAGGAAGAGATCGGGAAGACGGTGGCGACCGTCGCCCGGAGGGTCGGCATCGAGAAAGCGCTCTATCCCAGGAGGCCGGACCAGCTCTCCGCCGGGCAGAAGCAGCAGGTGGCGGTGGGGAGAGCCCTGACCATCCCGCCGAAGCTCTTCCTGCTGGATGAGCCGCTGAGCCACCTGGATCCCCTGAGTAGGCTGAGGGTGCGAGGGGAACTCAGGAGAATCCACGGCGAGATCGCAGCGACGACCCTGTACGTGACGCACAATCTGCCGGAGGCGATGGCGTTGGGCGACAGGCTGGCGGTGCTGAATCAGGGCGCGATTGAACAGATCGGTCCACCCCGAGAGGTCTATGAGCGGCCAGCCAACGAATTCGTCAAGGTTTTCATCCACAGCTTCGACTTCCCACCCCGACCGGGCTAGCGCTGGGCGCCCCGCTGGTCGATCTCCCGAGAGGAGAGGTCGGCGGAGCCTCTCGCGTCACAGCAGCATTCCACCGTTCATCCATGCAAACACCGCTTTGCCACTTGAAGCCCGCAGAGGATTGTGGTAGTAGCGTCTCAGATTAGGGAATCCTTTCCTTGAACCGGCCCTCCTTCTTGGCCGTGCACCTGCTTTGCACTCCTCGCTGAGGTTGCGGTCCTGCCGAAGGAGGAGAGGAGCCCTGCCATGCGCCGTGTTTTGGGCTCTCCTGGCCGACTGCTCCTCGACGCAATCTTCCCCCCTCATACTCCGCACACAACAAGCGAGGCTCCGCCTCGGACCGACGAGCTACGCAGTGTGCCTGATTGTACAAGCCGTCGATATGTCCCAGTCGTCACCCCGGCCCCGGTTTTCGCCGGGGTAAACTCCAGCCGGGGTCCAGGATTCCGGGATGCCCCTGGATTCCGGCTGGAGTTTATCCCGATAAAAATCGGGACCGGAATGACGAATCAAAGCATGCCGATCGGTCAGAGAACCAGGAAAGGAGGCAGCGATGGCCAATGTCCTGATGATCCATCCAAACAAATGCACCGGGTGTCGGAGCTGTGAGCTGGCCTGCGCCTTCACGAAGGAAGGGCAGTTCCGGCCGCGGGCGGCGCGGGTGCACGTTTTCACCTGGGAGCGGGAGGGGATCTCCGTGCCGATGATGTGCCAGCACTGTGATCCCGCGCCCTGCGTCACCGTCTGCGTCCCTGGCGCGATGCGGCGCAACAAGGCCAGCGGCTTGGTGGAATGGGATGCCAAGCGGTGCATCCGCTGCCGCATGTGCGTCCAGGCCTGCCCATTCGGAAATGCCGTGTACGATGCCCTGAGCAACAGCATTTTCAAGTGCGACACCTGCAACGGCGAGCCGGAGTGCGTCGCCTTTTGCCCGAACAAGGCTCTGGAATTCGTGGAGGACACGCTCGCACCCCGCTCGCGGAAGAAGGCGTTCGCGGCGAAATTCAAGGAGGCGTTCTAGGAGGTGATGGCCATGTACGGCTGGATTGGAACGATCCTGCGCGTGAACCTGACGAACCGCACGGTGACCAAGGAGCCTCTGGACCCCCAACTGGCGAAGCAGTACATCGGGGCGCGGGGTCTGGGGACCAAGATCATGTACGACGAGGTGGACCCGAAGGTGGATCCGCTCAGCCCCGAGAACAAGCTGATCTTCGCGCCCGGCCCCCTCTCCGGAACCTTTGCGCCGTCCGGCGGCCGCTACAACGTCATCACCAAGGGGCCGCTGACCGGCGCCATCGCGGCCTCGAGCTCGGGCGGGGAGTTCGGCCCGGAGCTGAAGTTCGCCGGCTACGACCTGCTCATCATCGAGGGCAAGGCCAGTAGCCCCGTGTACCTCTTCATCCGGGACGACCAGGTGGAGATCCGCGATGCCGGAAAAATCTGGGGGAAGGAGATCCCCGACGCGACCGATCTGGTCCGGGCGGAAACCGACGAGAGTGCCAAGGTGGCCTGCATCGGCCCCGGCGGGGAACGGCTGGTGCTCTTCGCCAACGTGATGAACGAGATGCAGCGGGCCGCGGGCAGGAGCGGCGTGGGCGCGGTCATGGGGTCCAAGAACCTGAAGGCGGTCGCCGTGATGGGCGGCGGCGCGGTCAAGGTCGCCGATCCGCAGGGGTTCAAGGCCGCCGTGAAGACCGCCCGCGAGAAGATCCTCTCCCATCCGGTGGGAGGGCAGGTGCTCAAGGCCTACGGGACCGACGTGCTCATCAACATCATGAACCAGACTGGAGGACTGCCCACGCGCAACTTCCGCGAGGGCGTCTTCGCGACCGCCGACAGGGTCGGCGGCGAATCGCTGACCGCGAACCTCCTCCTGCGGCCCAAGGGCTGCTTCGCGTGTGTCATCAGTTGCGGCCGCGTGACCGAGGTCAAGAACCCGAAGTACCAGGGAGCCGGCGAAGGCCCCGAGTACGAATCGGCCTGGGCGCTGGGCCCGGACTGCGGCATCGACGACCTGGAGGCCATCACCAAGGCGAACTACCTGTGCAACGAACTGGGGATCGACCCCATCACCATGGGCTCCACCATCGCCTGCGCCATGGATCTGTACGAGACCGGCGTCATCACCCTCAAGGACACCGGCGGCATCCCCCTGACCTTCGGCAACGCCGAGATCATGGTGGAGATGGTCCGGAAGACCGGCCTGCGGGAAGGCTTTGGTGACAAGCTGGCACTGGGGTCCTACCGTCTGGCCGAGAGCTACGGGCATCCCGAATACAGCATGACGGCCAAGAAACAGGAGATGCCCGCCTATGACCCCCGGGCGGTCCAGGGCATCGGCCTCCAGTATGCCACCAGCAACCGGGGCGGCTGCCACGTCCGGGGCTACACCATTGCGGTGGAGATCCTGGGCAACCCGGTGAAGATGGACAACCTGACCACCGAGGGCAAGGCCCAGGTGGCCATCGCCTTCCAGAACCTGACCGCCGCCCTCGACTCGACGGGGGCCTGCCTCTTCAGCACCTTCGGCATGGGCGCGGACGATCTGGCGCAGATGGTCAGCACCCTCACTGGCGTCTCGTACCCGACGGAGGAGCTTCTCAAGGCGGGCGAGCGCATCTGGAACATGGAACGGCTGTGGAACCTGAAGGCCGGGCTCACGGCCAAGGATGACACACTGCCCGAGCGGCTCCTGAAGGATCCCCTGCCGGGCGGTGGTGCCAAGGGGCATGTCAACAAGCTGGGCCAGATGCTCCCCGAGTACTACCAACTCCGCGGCTGGGACAAGAACGGCGTCCCGACCGAGAAGAAGCTGAAGGAGTTGGCGCTGGCGTGAGGCAAGCCGCCTACAGAGCGGCTCTCTATTGGTTCTGCGGTCTGAGCGCGCAGGGCGTCCCGGGTCGGTCGAGACTCCGCCTCCTTGCGGCTGGTTCGACCGGCTCGGGACGTATCTGTGAGGGGCCCGAAGTATCGGTCAGTAGTAGCGATGCAGATTCGGTTCTTTGCCACCATTCGCGAGTGCACGGGCGTGAGCGAGATCCGCTGGGATGAGCCGACGGCCACCCTGGGGGAGTTGCTGCGCGCGCTCTCGGCGCGCTACGGGCCGGCTTTCCGGCGCTGGGTCCTGGAGGAGGACGGTCTGGGCAGTGCAGTTCTCGTCGTGATCAACGGGCACGATTCGCGACACCATGGCGGCATCCATGCCCCCCTCCATCCGGACGACCTGATTGCGATTTTCCCGATGATCGCGGGTGGATGTGGGCGACCGTGATCGGCAGACATCCATCATCCCAGTGCGGACTGCCCCCTCTCGGAACCGACAGGCGCTCGACATCCTTCCCGATCCAGCATTCGCCGGGTCGTCCGAATGAACGTGCAGGCTGTCCCTTTGCCTTGTCTTGCACGATACGCCCAGGCATAATCAGAAGTCGAGTGCGCATAGGCCGAATTCTTCTGGGAACCACTGTATGGCAGATGCTCGATTCCTGCTCGCTCACTGGGGCTACGCGGCCCTTTTCTTCAGCGTGGTGCTCGGCAACGTGGGAGTTCCCGTCCCGGAGACCTGTGTTCTCTGGGTGGCGGGCTTCCTGGTCTGGCAGCACCGCTTCTCGCTCCCAGCCGTCCTGGTTATCGGCATCGTCGCGGCGGTCGTGGGCGACAACTGCGGCTACTGGATCGGCCGGCGGTACGGCCAGACCATGCTCGCGCGGTGCGGCCAGTGGGTCGGCCTCACGCCGGCGCGGATCGCCAAGACGCAAGGCTACCTGGCCCGCTACGGCCCGGTCGGCGTCTTCGGGGCCCGCTTCGTCACGGGACTGCGCTTCCTCGCCGGGCCTCTCGCGGGGAGCATGGGTCTCCGCCCGCTTCCGTTTTTCCTCGCAAACGTCCTTGGCGCCCTGGCCTATGTTCCCCTCACGGTCGGGGAAGGGTACGCCGTGGGCTACGGGTTCGGCGAGTATGTGGCCCGCATCCATCGAGGGATTGTGAGCCTGGAGCAGGCCCTCATCCTGGGTGCCATGCTCGGACTTTTCCTGCTCCTGGGGAGGCAGGTCCGGCAGCGCCGGCTGGCCAGGAATCATCTGGCCCCGGGCGTGCCCCCTCTCGATGCAGGCGAACCGTAGTCATCGCCGACTGCGGCCCGATACGGGAAAAAGGATGCTCGTCCGCCGGAGGGAGTTGTCCCAGAGCACCGGGATTCTGTGCAGGATTCTGTCTATTTCTCGGGGCAAGCTGGTCCCGGGGCTTCGACTGGAGGAGGTGTGGCATGCCACAGGAGTTTCAGTGTCCTGCCAAGATCATCACCGGGGATGGATCCGCAAGCACCGTGGCCGCCCAGGTCCAGCTCCTCGGGGGCACACGGGTACTTGTCGTCACCGATAAGGTCCTGCATGAAAAGACCGACTGCGTGTCCCGGGTCGTCGAGTCGCTCAAGGCGGCCGGGCTCGCCGTCGAGGTGTTCGACGACGTCGAGCCCGATCCGGCGGTCGCCGCCGCACACCGTAGCGCGGAGTTCGCACGCCTCTTCACACCAAACCTCCTGGTCGGGCTGGGGGGTGGGAGCGCGCTGGACATCGCCAAGGCGACCGCGGCACTCCTGGCCAACGAGGTACCGTTGGAGCAGATGTGGGGGGTCGGCAACGTCCCGAAGCCTGGCCTGCCCATGATTCTCCTGCCGACCACGGCCGGCACCGGCAGCGAGGTGACGCCGAACTGCATCCTGACGGATGCCAAACCCGATGGCGGGCACATGAAGAAAGGCATCGTGAGCCCCCATATCCTCGCCCGCACGGCGATCGTCGATCCCCTCCTGACGGTCACCGCTCCGCCGGCCGTGACCGCCTCGGCAGGCCTGGACGCGCTAACGCACGCCATCGAGACCTACGTCTCCCGCAACGCCCAACCGCTGACGATGCCGTTGGCGCTCGACGCCATACGGAGCATCAGCAAATATCTCCGGCGCGCCGTTGCCAACGGGGAGGATCTGGAGGCTCGACGCCACATGGCGAATGCCAGCATGCTGGCGGGGCTGGCCTTCGCCAATGGGTTCCTGGGCGGAGTGCACGCGATTGCCATGGCGATGGGCGGCCGGTTCGGGGTGGCGCACGGAGTCGCCAACGCCCTGATGCTTCCGTACGTCATGGAGTTCAACGAGATGGCCGCCACGGAGAAGTTCGTGAGGATCGGGGAGGCGATGGGGGAACTCATCACGGGCCTCTCCGAGCGGGACGCGGCGCGCCTGGCCACGCTCGCCGTTCACCGGCTCGTGACGGACGTGGGTCTGCCGCACACGCTTGCCGATGTCAAGATTCCGCGGGAGGGAATTCCGGCCCTCGCGCAGGAATCCTTTGGCAACCAGCGGTTGCTGAAGAACAACCCGCGGTCCGCGACCGTGGAAGACCTGACCCGAATCCTGCAGGCGGCGTCTGGCGCGGTTCGCTGAGGGCTCGAAACGGATAGACGGTCGGGCTCTCCGGACTCCTTCAGACAGGCCAAGCGAGGCGGCGGAGCGGCCTCAGGGGAGGTAGTCGCCTCTCTTCATTCTCTCCAGTTCCCGGACGATCTTGTCCTTGGCCTCCTGCGGGAAGTGCCATTGCGAGTCCTCGGCGAGGAGTTTTTCCAGGTCCGGAATCACCATCAGATCCCGCGCGTCCTGGCTGGTGTAGCCGAGATCTGCTTCGGCAAGCGTGTTCCACTTCCCCGCCAGCTTTTCCACATCGACGCTCTGGAGCACCTGCCCGTAGATATGCAGCGAGTCGGCAAAGTCCTTGTACCGCCCCACCAGCACCTGCCGTCCCGTCATCCGCGAGAGTTCGTCTGCCCATTCCCGCTGCCAGAAGGTCATGGCGATGATGTTGTCGGCGGCTGCATTGAAGAGGTCCCGCGAGCGCCAGTGCGTGTGCATGTGCAGGTACAGTCTCCCCTGCCTGTCCTCCGTGCAGCGCAACGCGATGCGCTGCAGGCAGGGCAGATCGCCTTTGATATACTGGTCGATCTCGGGAACGAAGGTGATGGCTGTCGCCCGCCTGGTGATCGGGTCCTCTGCGAGCCTCGCCAGCATCTGCTCGACCTGATTCACCCTTCGTCCGTGGGAGGCGGGATAGGCGAAGAGCCGCTGGTGGTAGGTATAGGGCCAGTACGTGTGCTTCGTCTCGTCAAAAGTCCCCGCAGCCAACTCCGCCTTCAACTCGTCCTGGTCGAGAATCCGGTGATCCTTCACGCCCCAGCAGGTCTCGGCGATATACTTGCCGATCTCGACGCAACTTGATTTGGGAAATCTGGGCTGGGCGTAGGGATCGAGAATCTCCAGGGCGGAGGTGACATCCAGGCTGGGGGGATCGATGTAGTTCCCCTGGGCATCCTTCCGGTCGTACTGGGTCCGGATCCTGTACCCCCTGGCCAGCACCTCGCGCATCGCGACGTAGATCGCTGCCGGAATGCTCGGCGCCGAGATCAGAATGGTGGCAATGCCCGGTGAATCCACCGGATCGTGACCGATGTGCGTATGCGATGCGTCCATGAGGCTCCTCCAACACGTCGGGTGGCCCCAGCCTGCCTTCTGCGGATTGGAGGCGACTCAGCCCCGCATGGCCGCGATCTCCCCCACGGCCTTGACGGCGCTGAGAATGTCCTCCCGGGTATTGAAGGGGCCCACCGAGAAGCGCACCGTGCCGCGCGGCGCCGTGCCGAGGTGCTCGTGTACCTTGGGCGCGCACTGGAGACCCGTGCGGGTGAGGATGTTGTAGTCCACATCCAGCAGGGTGCCGACGTCCGAGGGGTCCCATCCCTTCAGCGTGATGGAGAGGGTCGGCACGCGCGGCTGCCCATCGGCGGGCGCATACACCGTGACCCCCCGGATCTCCCGCAATCCCTGGGCCAGCAGCGCGGCCAGCGCGTCCTCTCGCTCCTGGATCACGTCCAAGCGCCGCTCGGCGATCCAGTCCATGCCGGCGGAGAGTCCGGCAATCCCGAGGACGTTGAGGGTGCCAGCCTCCAACCGCCAGGGATACTCCTCCAGGTGGTACGGCTCCGCCGAGCGGACGCCCGTCCCGCCCCACATGGTCGAGGCGATTTCGGCGTCGTCCGCCACGCAAACCCCGCCGGTGCCCGTGGGGCCCAGCAGGCTCTTATGCCCGGTGAAGGCTACGAAGCCGACCTGCCATTCGGCCATGTCGATCGGGAAGGCGCCGGCGGTCTGGGCGGCGTCGATGGCCAAGGGTACGCCCGCCTGGCGGCAGACGGCCCCGATGGCAGGGATGTCTTGCACCACCCCGCAGACGTTCGAGCCGTGGTTGACGATGACCAGCTTGGTGTTGGGCTGGATGGCGCGCCGGATCTCCTCAGGATCCACCCGGCAATCGACACCGGGACGGAGGAAGGTGGCCTCCGCGCCTTGCCGGACCAGATGATTGACCGGGCGGAGGACGGAGTTATGCTCCATCCACGTCGTGATGACGTGGTCTCCCGGACCGACCGTTCCTTTCAGGATCAGATTGAGGCTGTGGGTGGCGTTCGAGGTGAAGACCAGCCGCGCGGGATCCTTCGGCTTGCCGGCGGCCACCAGACTGGCATTGAACAGCGCGCTGAGCTTGCGCCGGGCGCCATCCACCATGGCCTCGGCCTGCAGGGCCATATCGCACCCCGATCGGCCGGGGTTGACCCCGCAGGTGCGGTAGAAGTGGATCATCTTGTCGTGGACCGCGTCGGGCTTGGGGAATGACGTGGCCGCGTTATCCAGGTAAATCATGCCGCCCATGGAAGCCCTCCTGAATGCGTTCACTTCCAGTTCTGGCCCCGCTATCATTCAAGTGCAGGAGAACACCTGCGCCGGCCCGCCTCGAATGCGGGCATGCGGAATGGAGTGTGACGGCGTATGTTGGACGGGGCCAGGAGTCCTTGTCAAGCTCGCAAGTGGAAAGATACGGAGAGTCGCCCGTTGGAGATGCAGGGGCCGCCTCGCCACGGGCCCCGCGGGATTCGCGATCAGCCCGCTTGACAGGCCTCCCGGGTGTCAGGCATGCTACGCGGACTGCGGGACCGGAAGAGGTTGGGGTGGCCTCGCGGGGGCGTCTGACGCTGTCGCGTCAGACGCTCTTGTCGCAGCGGGTCGAAGGGCGGGCCAGAGGCAGGAGCAACTTCGGGGAGCGGGAAAGGATCGGGCTTCGATGGACATCGATCGGCTTGCCAAGCACCTCGAGCGCGATGCGCTCGTGCAGATGCTTCAGACCCTGGTGCGCATCCCCAGTGTGACCGGCGAGGAGGATGCGGCGCAGGACGCGATGATCCGCATCCTGCGCGACCTCCACGGGGAGGTGGATGCCTGGCGCCCCGATGTGCAGGAGCTGCAGGGCCGGGCGCACTTCCCGGGGGCGCGCATCCTCACCTCGCGGCTCAACGTGGTGGCGACATTCCTCGGGGCCGCCCCGGGCCCGACCCTGGTGTTGAACGGCCACATCGATACCGTGACGGCGGGTGAAGAGGACCGGTGGGCGCATCCTCCCTTTCGGGGGGAGATCGCGGACGGCAAACTCTACGGGCGGGGCGCCGCGGATATGAAGGGGGGCCTCGTGGCGGCCCTGGGCGCGCTGGGCGCCATCCGCAGGGCTGGGATCCGCCTGCGGGGATCGGTCGTTCTGCAGAGCGTCATCGGCGAGGAAGATGGGGGCCTGGGGACGTTTGCCGCGCTCTGCCGTGGGCATCGCGGGGATGGGGTCATCGTCTGCGAGCCGACCGGGCTGGCAGTGGTTCCCGCCCATGCCGGCGTGACCCTGTTCCGGATCACCATCACCGGTCGCGCGGCCCACGGCGCGGTCCGGCCGGAGGGGGTGAGCGCCTTCCACAAGTTTCTCCCAATCCATGAGGCCCTGCTGGCCCTGGAGCGCCGTCGAAACTCGACCTTGCGGCATCCACTCTATGAGGGGGTCGAGCTGCCCTGGCCATTGAACATTGGCATCGTGAGCGCAGGCACCTGGCCCGCGATCGTGCCGGAGACCCTCATCGCGGAGGGTCGGATCGGGGCGGCCATTGGCGAGCGCATCCCCGATGTCCGCCGGCAGGTGGAGGAAGCGGTGCGGCTGGCCGCAGGCGGCGATCCCTGGCTGTCCCTGCATCCGCCGAGAGTCGAGTGGACCGGGGGGACGTGGGAGCCCACCGAGACGTCGCGCGAGCATCCGCTGGTGCGGGCCCTGAGCGAGGCCGTGGCGGAGGCTACCGGGCGGCCGGCCTCCGTGCGGGGGGCCTCCTACGGCTCGGACCTGCGGCTCTTCACCAACCACTTCGGGATTCCGGGAGCGCATTTCGGCCCCGGCGACATCCGGCAGGCGCATTTCACCGATGAGTATGTGGCCCTCGCGGAGGTGGAGGCCGCAGCGCTCGCCCTGGCGGCCACGATCGTGAAGTTCTGCGGGACGGCCTGAGGTGGGCAGAAGAAGAGGTTGAAGGGGCCCAGGACCGGAAGACGTGTCATCGCGTTTTCGACGGCGAGCACTGGGCTCTCTCGCAAATCCGCATCGCAGCCCAGAGGAGGATCTCACCCATGGCAAACTGGAACGTCCCGGCGCTCCTCGCGGAAGACCGCGACCATCTGCTCCACCCGCTCTACCACCCCGCGGACCATGCCGCCCCCCACATCTGGGTGAAGGGCGAGGGCATGGTCCTCACCGATGCCGAGGGCCGCGAGTTCCTGGACGGCCTCTCCTGTCTGTGGAACGTGAACGTGGGCCACGGGCGCACGGAGCTGGCCGAGGCCGCGGCGGCCCAGATGGCAACCCTGGCCTACGCCACGAACTACGTGGGCTCCTCGAATGTCCCGGCCATCCAGTTGGCCGAGCGGCTGACCGAGCTGGCCTATCCGAATCTCTGCGCCACCTTCTTCGCGAGCGGCGGGGGCGAGGCGAATGAGAGCGCCTTCAAGACGGCCCGCTTCTACTGGAAGGCCAAGGGACGCCCGGAGAAGGTGAAGGTCATCTCCCGCCAGCACGCCTACCACGGGGTCACGCTGGCCACCATGAGCGCCACCGCCGTCGCCGGCTACACCAAGATGTTCGAGCCCCGCGTGCCGAACTTCATCCACACGGCGACCCCCTACCCCTACCGGTTCGAAGGGGCGAGAGCCGGGCGAGACCGTGGGGCAGGCCGCGGCGCGGATGCTGGAGGAGACGATCCTCCAGGAGGGCCCCGAGACCGTGGCCGCCTTCATCGCCGAGCCCGTGCAGGGGGCGGGCGGGGTCATCGTCCCCCCGGACGACTACTTCCCCCTCATCCGCCAGCTCTGCACCAAGCACGACGTGCTCTTCATCGCCGATGAGGTCATCACCGGGTTCGGCCGCACCGGGGACTGGTTCGCCCTGAAGCGCTGGGGGGTGGAGCCCGACATCCTCAGTTTCGCCAAGGGCATCACCAGCGGCTATCTCCCCCTCGGGGGGATCATGGTCAGTCACCCGATCCTGGACGCCATGCTCTCGGTCCCCTACGCCGACCGCTGGATGCACGCCTACACCTACTCGGGCCACGCCACCTGCTGCGCCGTCGGCCTCCGGAACCTGGAGATCATCGAGAAGGAGGGGCTGGTCGAGAACGCGGCCAAGATGGGCGCCCGGCTCCTGGCCGGGATGCAGAGCCTGCATGGACCTGCAAGGCCGTGGGGGACGTGCGCGGCCTGGGGCTGTTGGTGGGAGTGGAACTCGTGGCGGACCGCGCCACCAAGGCCGCCTTCGATCCGGCCAAGAAGATCATCGGGAAGGTGCGGGCCGAGCTGGAGGCCCGCGGCGTGTTCACCCGGAACATGCGCGACATCCTCGCCTTCGCCCCGCCCCTGGTGATCACCGCGGCCCAGGTGGACAAGCTGGTCGAGGCCACCCGTGGCGCCATCCAGGCGGTGCTGCCCGAGCGGGCATAACGCTCCGAAAGTGTGGAGGCCGCCTTCGCCCCCTCCTTCGTGACGGCACTCGGTGCGGAGGCGGCCCCACCACCGGGCATTGACCGAATTCCTGGTTTTTCTTGGCCGCCGCACGGCTCGTTGTTGACGGGACACCGCAGGTGACCGACTGAGCGGGGCCATTGCCGGGTGCGTGGCGGCTGGCATCTTCTGGGCTCTCCATCCCTCGCAACCGGGACGGTAGCACTGGCGCCGAGGCGCGAGGCGGAGGGCGTACGTTATACGCGTCATACGTCACACGTTGCTCAGCCGCACCGCCGGGGGTCGTGTCGGCTCGAGCCCGATGTTGAACTGCGCCTCAAGTGTACTCATACACGGGTGTCTCGATGACTTTGTCGGGTTCCTTCTTGCCCTTGATAAGAGCCTGGATGCGCTCCACGGTTTCAGGAGCAAAGTACTGCTCACCTGTCTCCTTGCACACCCGTGCTGGCACGTGCTCGACGAGATAGAACTTGCCCCCATGCTCCAACACGTACGTCACCTTCGCATCCACCATTGTCTCTTTCATCTCTTCCCCTTCACTTTTCTCTTCTGATTCGAAAATCGACCCACAGGTTTGGGTCGGGATCGTACACGGTGATAATCTTGATGAGCGGGCGGCTCGGGTAGCTGCACTGCACGTGCAGAGCGCGCCCTGCCTTGGTGAACCCGAGGATCAGGCAACTGGGACCGTACTTGTCTTCTGGGTAATCCTCGATGATCTCGGCGCTGCTGGCGAATACCTCCTCAACCTCGGTGACGCTGATATCGCGAATGATGCTCTGGTCAACGGCATGTTTCGAGAATTCGTACTGCCGCCGCAGGATCTTTGCCTGAATCCCATCGAGAGAAGGCATGGAACAAGCTACCACCACGGTCAAGAACCTGTCAATCTATCCATGCCCAACGGGGCAGCGGCTGCGTCTGTGGCTGCAGGACGCTGCATCCGGACACTCCTAGCGATCCACCGGCAGGAACGCGCGCCAGCGTGCGGGCTCTCTGGCGCCAGAGTGGGCCGACTTGAGCACGGCGGCCGGCTGCACCCCCACGGGAGGCGCCGGGGACTGAGCCGGATAGCCGCAGACCTCCACCCATAGGTACGCAATTCCCGCCCGGGCCTGCTGCATCAGCGTTGCCAGGCGGGCGACAGGTCTGCCCGGTCGGTGTCATCGCGGAAGATCGGCCGCCGTCCGAGCCCACGCACTATCACCTGGCACAGGACCCCCGGGGCATCCTGCCACGGCTGGCACA
Source organism: uncultured Methylomirabilota bacterium (assembly GCA_963714585.1). Taxonomy (GTDB): domain Bacteria; phylum Methylomirabilota; class Methylomirabilia; order Methylomirabilales; family 2-02-FULL-66-22; genus 2-02-FULL-66-22. The sequence continues at coordinate 2,197 of CAVQPC010000074.1, read as the reverse complement.
GCCGCTGGGCAGAGCGTGTCCATGTTGCACACCGAGCTGACGTCCCCATCAACAACTTTCATAAGTGCGCTACGTCCCCTTCTATTGGGAAGAGGCGCTTCTGATTCGCTGATTCAAACCGAGGGATCGATTTGCTTTGGGGGCGATGAGTCGTCTAGAAATCCCGTTTCACATTACCGCCTGAACCAAAGTTACGGCTCTCGGCTCATTTTCCTGAGCACCCCTCTTCAGCAAGAATCAAGGTTCTTCAGGTCGGCCTACATTGTCGAGAGAACATACTGCGGCGGATAGGTCGGCGAAGCGCTGATGTGTTCGAATTCGCAGTTGGGCGTCACGCACTCAACGTGTAGTTTTCTGCGAATGCAACAATATCGGAAAATATATCCTCTTTTGTCCTGTCCGACACAGCGTCGCACACCTCGTCGAACCGAATCACAAAACACCGTCCCCTGGCGCGGATTCACTATTTCGACATTACGAATATCGATCTTCTCCCGGGAGACAGAATTCAAGGCAAGATACGTCAGTACTTGTCGAATGTCTGATGGGTTAAGGTCTCGCTCGCCAGCCTTGACCTCAACAAGTGTCCTTGAACATATAAAGTCCCCCTGGCACGACAATATCACTCCGCAACCAGGAAACGACGGATGTGGGAGTATCTCCTTCTTGAAATAGCGCTCAAAAAGGCGACGAGCCTGCTCCCTAATCTGCCGCGCATCCGCGGCGGACATTGAGTAGCGTGCGCAATTGTTCCTCGGAAGACCGCGCAATTGAGATTTCGCCCGCCTTTCTGCCAGTGAGGTGGGACGTAGGTAGTATATAAAAGTTGTTTCTACTGAGCTGACGTTGATCCCCCTGCACATGCTCGGCGTACTGCGCTGCCACCGCGCCGCGCGCATGAGCTTGTTCGCAGCATCTAACTCCGTCTCCGTCATCCGGGACGTTGCTTCCGAGTGTTCTTTGCTGTCTCTCCCGCCTTGAGGAGCCGACCCACCGGTCACGGGTGGCGCAGCCGTGCTGCGCGGCCCGGTGGACCGCCGACGGCCGCACCCCCAAGAGGTCGGCGCGGTCTGGCACGTCCTCATCAATTTCACGGTTACACCGATCGGGCCTTTCCGCGCATCTGGGCGGCCTGTACCACGACGCCGAAGGCGAGCAGGCCCAGCCAGAGAAGGAGCCCCCGATTCCCGGACGGGGACAGGTGAGCCGCGTCCTCGATCAGGAGAGAGCCGGCCAGGGAGGAGAGGCCGATCAGACCCCAGTCGAAAACCATTCCCAGCAGGAGGGCCCCGATCAGGCCCCCGATCACGAAGGCCACCCAGAAGGCGAGCGGCCCCTGGAGGTCGAGAACAACGAGGAGATGGATGGCGATGAAGGCGCCTGCCAGAAAGCCCGCCACCCCGATCGCGAGGCGCTGGAAGAGGAGCCCGAGCAGCGCGCCCAGGACGCCCAGCGTCAGGGCGATGAGGAGAACCTTCCACTCGGATTGCGTGGTGGTGAGTTGAGGCGTCAGGCTGAGGCCCGCCACGAAGCCGCACGCCGCCACGAAGAGCCAGAAAAGCCTGCGGCCGAACACGAGGAGCACCACGCCGGCGAGAAGCTGCGAGACAAGCATGGTCGCACCCTCTGAGAATTACAGCCGTCTCAGGCCCAGCGATGGCCGGAGAAGGCCCCCCGGTGGCACATCCCTCGATCGGGAGGGTATTGAGATAAGAGAGAGGTGTCAACTGGCGGTGAGTGAGTCATTCGGGACGTTGCTTCCGAGTGCCTCCGAGTGTTCTTTGCTGACTCTCCCGCCCTGAGAAGTCGATCCCACCGCCCACGGGTGGCGCAGCCGCGCTGCGCGGGCCGGTAGACCACCGACGGCCGCACCCCACGAGGTCGGCGACGGCGGGACTCGCGTAGCCGCAGCCCTCGAGGGCGCGGGAGGCAACTCCCTCCCGGGCGCGCGCTGGGGCCGACGCTCGATGCCGCGCACCTTCCGTGGTGGAGGCCCCCGGGGGGTCAAGGCGCGCTCGGCGGAGCATGGGCCAGCGAGGATAGCGCGATGCAGTTTCAGCAGCGACGTCCCCTTTGACATGGCAGAGCGAGCATCGGGCCGAGGTTCAACCGACGGTTCGCCCGTGTCTAGCATGACGTCCAGTGTTGGGATGCCTCGCAGGATCTGAGGGTATCGGTTTTCGGGAAGGACACAGCT
>CAVQPC010000073.1:0-4363 GCA_963714585.1 uncultured Methylomirabilota bacterium | reverse complement strand
TTGCCTGTTCTTGGTTCAGTTGGTGTTTGCTCTGGATAAGTACTACACCAAGGAGAACTGGGAGGACTTCACAGAGGTCGAGCGGAATATCGCCACGTACAAGGGCAAGATCCTCTCGGCCCCCATGGGCTCCACCAGCGTGGGCCTCTTCGTCAACACGGACCTGTTCAAGCAGGCGGGCCTGCCGTTGCCCGGGGTCAATCCCGAGGACCGGCTGACCTGGGACAAGGTAGTGGAGCTGGCCAAGAAGGTCCAGGTGGACAAGAGCGGCAACAAGATCCCCGACGTGTGGGCCCTCGCCATCCAGCAGTACGATCGGCCGTACATGACGCTGCCCTTCATCGAGTCGATGGGCGCTGGCGACCTGAGCCCCGACGGGAGCACGGTGAACGGGTACCTCAACAGCCCGCCGGCGATCGAGGCCGCCCGCTGGTACGGGGACACCTTCAACACCTGGAAGATCTCACCCCGCGAGCAGATCCCGAACCTCTTCTACACGGGCAAGCTCGCCATGTACCTGGCGCCCTCCTACGAGGTCAACACGCTCAAGACCCAGTATCCCAACGTGAAATGGATCGTGGCCCCGCACCCCTACTTCAAGAAGCCGGTGACGCCCACCGGTGCCTGGCACGTGGGGGTCTTCTCGGGGACCAAGTACCCCGATCTCGCGGCGGCACTGGTGAAAGCCTATACGGATCCCGAGGCGGCCAAGCGAAACTACAAGATCATGAACTACACGCCGGTTCGGGTCTCGACCTTCGAGGCCTTCCCCGAGGATTTCAAGGTCAACCCGAACAAGCTCTTCTACTGGGAGATCCTGCACACCGCGGTCCCGCGGCCACGCACCCCGGCCTACCGGGAGTATGAGGACCTGCTCCGGCAGGCGTGGGCCAACATCCGGCAGGGGGCCGACGCGGCCAAAGAAATGAACGCTGCCGTGCAGAAAATCGATGCGGCGCTCAAGCGCTACCAGTGAGCCGTCCATCCCCGTGCTGAGGCACCGCACGCTCCAGCGGCTGATCCCGTACCTCTTCATCGCCCCGGCCATGATGGGGTTGAGCGTCTTCAAGCTCTACCCCATCATGGAGGGGCTGCGCCTGTCCTTCTACGAGGTGCGGCTGATCGCCCGGCAGAGCCACTTCATCGGCCTGGCCAACTACGCGGAGCTGGCCGGGGACCCGGTGATCATCCGGGCGACCCTCAACACCATCCTCTTCAACTTCGTCGTCACGGCTGCCCAGGTCGTCCTGGCTCTGGGGTTGGCCGTCTTGGTGAACCGGAGGGCGCTGGGCATAAAGCTCTTCCGGTCGCTGTTCTTCGTGCCGGCGGTCATGTCCCTGGTCGTGGCCTCCATCATCTGGAACTTGATGTACCTTCCCGACAACGGCCTCTTGAACGGCATGCTGGGCGCCCTGGGGATTCCCCACCAGCCCTTCCTGACCAGCGAGCGCGAGGCCATGCCCTCCCTCATGGGCATGGTCATCTGGAAGGGGATCGGGTACTGGATGGTGATCCTCTTCGCTGGATTGAAGGAGGTCCCCCTGGAGATCCAGGAGGCAGCCATCGTGGACGGGGCCGGCCCGGTGCGGCGCTTCTTCGCCATCACCCTTCCCCTGCTCTCGCCCACGCTCCTGTTCGTCGTGGTGGCCGACACGGTCATCAACTTCTTGCTCTTTGTGCCCGTCTACGTCATGACCCAGGGCGGGCCCTCGGACACGACCACGCTCCTCATGTTCGAGGTCTACCGCAACGCCTTCGTCTATACCCGCTTCGGGTACGCGGCCGCCATTTCCACGGTCCTCCTCCTGGTTACCGCCATCGCAGTCATCATCCAGATGCGCTTCCTGCGCGTCGAGTTCGAGTACTGAACTGTGAGTGTTCCAACCGATCCCGCGTCGTCCCCTGCCACACGTCTTATCCGGCGCCCGCTCCTGTACCTGGGGCTCCTGGCGATCGCAGTCATTTCGATTCTGCCGCTGCTCTGGGCCATCACCTCCTCGCTCCGGCCGGACGACGAGATCTTCCGCTACACCCTGTCCGTCTCGTGGCGGACCTTCCTCCCCTTCCATCCGACCCTGGTCAACTTCCGGGCCATCCTGTTCGAGGACCGCTTCGCCCGGTTCTTCGGCAACAGTGTCTTCGTGGCGGGGACGACGATCCTGCTAGGGCTCCTGGTGAACTCCCTGGCCGCCTTCGGCTTCGCCCGGTTCACGTTCCGGGGGCAGAAGCTTCTGTTCGCCCTGGTCCTGGTCACCTTCATGGTGCCCTTCGAGGTCATCGTCCTGCCGCTGTATCTCGTTATCCGCTCCATGGGATGGGTGGATACCTACCGGGCGTTGATCGTCCCGGCCGTGCCCGATGCTTTCTCCATCTTTCTCATCCGCCAGTTCATGTTGAAACTCCCCAAGGACATGTTCGACGCGGCGCGGGTGGATGGCGCCTCCTGGTGGGACCTCTACTTCAGGATCAGCCTGCCCAACGTGCGCCCCGCCCTCATCACGGCCAGCCTCCTGCTCTTCATGCGCCAGTGGGACGCCTTCTTCTGGCCGCTGGTCGCCACCTCGTCGCTCGACCTCACCGTCATCCAGGTGGCCCTCACCAAGTACATGACGGAGTTCATCACCTACTGGGGGCGCCTCCTGGCCGGCTCCATGCTGGCCACACTCCCCATCGTGATCCTCTTCTTCCTCCTCCAGCGCTACTACATCCAAAGCGTGGCCTCGACGGGATTGAAGGGGTAGGGCCCCGGCAGAGCCAACCATGCGCTTCGAACAGCCGCTGGTTCCGGGGCGGTTCCTGCGCCGGCTGAACCGCTTCGCCGCCCTGGTGGAGGTGGCGGGGCAGGAGGAGTGCGTGCACGTCCGGAACTCGGGGCGCCTGAAAGAGCTTTTCGTCCCAGGCCAGGCGGTCCTCTTGGAGCGGGCGAAGACGCCGGGTCGCCGCACCCGCTTCACTCTGGTCCTGGTCCGCCTCCCTTCGGGTGATGTCTCGGCGGACGCCCACCTCCCCAACGTCCTGGTGGACGCGGCGGTGCGTGAGGGGCGGCTCGCCGGATTCCGCGGCTACCGGATCCTCCAGCGCGAGCCGATCGTGGGCCGGAACCGCCTGGATTTCCTCCTGGAGCGAGGAACACGGAAGTGTCTGCTGGAGGTGAAGTCGGTCACGCTGGTGGAGGGAGGCGTGGCCCTCTTTCCGGACGCACCGAGCCTGCGTGGGACGCGGCACCTGAAGCACCTGATGGCCGCGCGACGGAAGGGCCTCGAGGCCGCCGTCCTCTTCGTCATCCAACGGGCGGATGCCGTGGCCTTCGCCCCCAACCGGACCGCCGATCCCGAGTTCGCAGCCGCTCTCCGAAGCGGCGCGGCCGCGGGTGTTGGCGTGAAGGCGCTCTGCTGCAGGGTGAGTCCACGAGGGGTCTGGCTGGACCGCGGCATCCCGATCCGCCTGGACAAGGCGCGGCCAGGCGACAAGGCCGATGAAAGGTATTGACACCCTCCCGTACTGCCGACTAGTCTCAAACGCCCGTTAGTTTCGCCCTCTGCGCAAGTATTCGCAGGCGTGGGGTCCCATCCGCGGGAGGGGCGCTTGCCTGGAGGCCTATGAGCGTTAGGCGCGGCACAGACCTGGTGTGCATTCCCCGCTTGCGAGCCGTCGTGACAGCCGTGGCGACACTGGTCGTCATCGGGGTGGCCGTGTTCCTGCGCCGATACCGGGGCGCCGATCGGACCGCCATGGCGTTGAGCCTGCTGGTGGGTGGGGGCGTGTGTCTCATGGTCGGGCTGGCCTGGTTCCAATTGCGGTTCTGCCAAAGGGTCATGCCGCGCCGCGTCCTGCGGGGGATCGGGCTCCGATATGGGGCGCTGGCGGGCACATTGACCGGCGGCATCGGGATCGTGCTGCTCGCGGTGCGGTGGGGCATGGACCAACTGGCGAGCCCTGCAAGCGACCCCTTCCTCGCGGCTTTTTGGCGCGCCCTCGTGGCCCTGGGGGAGCATCTGGCAGCGGGGGCTGTCGCCTACCTCGCGACCGGTGCCATGGTGGGGGCGCTGATCGGCCTGTTCATCGCAGAGGCGATCGGCATCTCGGCCGACCGGATTCCTGAGGCAGGCGAGGTGGTCCCTGTCGAGGCGGTACCCGTGGAATCATTCCGGGGGAAGCGGTGATCGGGAAACCTCTGCGCCGCGCAATGGATCGAGCGGCCTTTCTCGGCCGGGCAGCGCTCTTCAGGGAGCTGAGTCCGGCCGAGCGCCGCGAGATTCAAGCGCTCTTCTCCGAGCAGCGAGTGGACCGGGACCAATTCATTTTCCAGGAGGGCGATGCCGCCGCATTCATCTATGTGTTGGTCGAGGGCAAGGTAAAGATC
>CAVQPC010000072.1:0-46183 GCA_963714585.1 uncultured Methylomirabilota bacterium | reverse complement strand
TTTGAGACACTGACCGTGGGTATTTAGTGTACGACTCACTTTGTCCGTGGGCTCACCTCGGTCTGCAAAAGGTTCATGGGGACAGCGGCACTGAGGTCGGCCGGCGAGACAATCGTCGATCCTGGGGCAGCCTGGAGCTCCGGTTTGGGCTTCGGCGGATTGATCCAGGCCTGGGGGCACGTCCTGATGCCGGGGCGGGTTGCGGACGAATCGTTCCGGGTGCCGCGCGAACGCCGTGTCCAGGGTGTGCTGCCGTGCAGCGATGATCCGCGGGGCCTGGCCGTAGTGGACGGCCGCCGGGGTCAGCATGCCGATGCCCGAGTGGTGATGCGCGGTATTGTACCAGCGAAAGAATGTTTGGCAGAACCCCCGCCCGTCCTGGAAGGCACCCAAGCGGTCCGGGAACTCCTGGCCGGGTACTTCAAGGTCTGAACTGGGCTTCGGATACGGGTTGTCGTTGGAAGGTCCGCGGCCGCGACAGCGACTTGGTGACGCCCAGATCCGCCAGCAGCAGGGCGACGGACGTGCTGGTCATCGACGGCCCGCGGTCGGAATGCGCGGTGAGCTGGCCCGGATCGATCGCCTGCCGACGGCAGGTCTCCGCGATGAGCTGCTTGGCCAAGGCGGCGCTCTCCTGCGCGGCCAGCAGCCAGCCGGGCACGTAGCGGCTGAAGATGTCCAGGAGCACGTAGAGGTAGTAGGTCCACTTCACCGGGCCGAGCAGCTTGGTGATGTCCCAGGACCACACCTGGTTCGGCGCCGTCGCCAGCAATTCGGGCTTCTGGTACACCGGGTGGCGCAGTGGTCCCGCCGCTCCCGCACTTCCTGATTCTCTGCAAGGATCCGGTACAAGGTCCGTTCCGAACACAGATAGCGGTTGTCATCCAGGAGCCGGGTGTAGACCTGCCCCGGGGCCAGATCGACGAACCGGGGCTCGTGCAGGACCGCCAGGGCGGTCTCCCGCTCCGCGGGCGAGAGGGGCGCGCGGCGGGGTACGGCGCGGCGCGGACACCCCCGGCGGGCGCTGGTGCCGGTAGAAGCTGGACCGGGCACTCCCATTGCCGCACAGGTCGGGGCCACGCCGAGGCGCTCCTTGAGATCCGCCACGGTCTGCATCACGGCTTCTCGTCGCGCTCGGGCAGGATCATCCCCAGGAGCATCGAGACTTTTTTTTGGAGATCCACCAGCGCCTCGGCCCGCTCGAGCCGGGGATGTTTAACCGCCGCGTTCTCCCGCTCCAGCTCGACGATCTTGCGGTCCCGCGGGTCGGGAGGCGTGACCTTGGGCCCGCGCTTCTTCGGCGCCAGCCCCGCGATCGCACCCCGCTCCCGGGCTGCCCGCCACACCGTCAGGTGGGAGCTGTACAGGCCTTCCCGTCGGAGGAGGGCCCCGATCGCCCCCTCTCGTGTGCAGGCATCTGCCTCCCTGAGGATTCTTCCGCTTGTACTCGGCGCTGAACTGCCGTCGGACCGCCTTCTTCCTCGCCACCTCGACCTCCGGGATCACCACCGCTGCATTGATCTCACTCATTCTCCCTGACGCTTTCCCCGCCCTCTTCTACATTAAACTCCGGGGGGTCCGTGTCTCACTCATATTGACAGAGAGGGCGCGGCCGTGAAGTGCTCAAGGCCCCGCCCGCGCGCATCGACATCAAGTTCCTCGAGCAGTATCCCGAGTTCATCGAGTTCCGCACGCCGAAGACCGAAGATCAAGCGCTGTCTGCGCAAGCGATCCCAGAGGCGTCTGATGCCGAGACGCCCGAGGAGACCCTCGAGGCAGCACATGCCAAGATGAAGGCCAGCCTAGCGTCCGAGGTTGTGGCCCATGTGAAGGGTGGTTCCCCGGATTTCTTCGAGAAGCTGGTCGTTGAGTTGCTGCTCAAGATGGGTTACGGGGGCTCCCGCACCGACGCCGGGGAGGCTGTCGGCAAGGCCGGCGATGAGGGTATCGACGGCGTGATCAGCGAGGACCGGCTGGGGCTGGACATCGTCTACCTTCAGGCGAAGAGATGGGATGGCTCCGTCGGACGGCCCGAGATCCAGAAGTTCGTGGGCGCGCTGCATGGGAAGCGTGCCAAGAAGGGCGTGTTCATCACAACGGGCTCCTTTTCGTCCGATGCTACGGCTTACGTTGAACACATCGAACCCAGGGTTGTCCTGATCGATGGCCGGCGTCTCGCTGACCTCATGATCGACTTCGAGATCGGCGTCACGACGGCACGCACCTATCACGTGAAGCGCATCGATTCGGACTATTTCGAGGAAGGGTGAGCTGTCGAACATCGCGTTCGGGCGGCCCGCTGGCTCGCCTTCCCTCGCCGCAGCCGCTCAAGGCAACGTTAGGCGTTAGAAGAGCATGCTCGATGACCGTTGTTGAGGACTTCACCCACAGACTTCGCGAGGCGCTCGCCGAGGTCGAGGCCGCCGGCTTTGTCGAAGCAGCGGCAGCAACCCGCCGCCGGTGTTTCTCCGCATACACCACTTCATCCGAGTGGCTCGGCGAAGTTGGCTGTGCCGTTACTGATTTATTGCGCGTCCATGGTCCCTCTCTCTCCACTGCGGCCCAAGGAAAGCTGAAGTTCTGTCTCAACGAAGTAGCGAAGGTATGGCCAATGTTTCGAGCCGTCTAGAAGCACTGTCGCCCAACCAGCCGTTGGAACGGATGCGCTGAACAGCACGCTCCTGCCTTGCCGGCCGGGTCTCGGCGCGCCGCTCAACGGAGCGGCGGCTTGCCAGCCGCAGTCGGGCGTCGCGTGCCGCGCCGCACGCGGCGGGGTGCGGCTGAGCCGCCGCTCCGTTGGGTCTATTGGCCAAAATGCCTTTCGCGTTGAGGAGGAGCCCATGAAACTACAATGGACTGCGATCTTGGCCGTTTCCGCTCTTTCTTCCGCCTGCGCATTTACGCCGCAAGCCGTAGTCATTTCGCCCAAGGTTGACGTGCAAGTCTCCCAAATGGGCGCAGGCCACGCAGTGAATCTAAATGTCGTTGACGAGCGTCCTCGCCCGACCTTGGGCACTCGTGGGGTACGAGGAGTTGGCGCCGACCTGACGGTCGAAGGCGACCTGTCGGCCATTGTTCAGAAGGCTCTTGCTGAAGGTTTGGCCAATCTGAACTTCAAGCCCGTGCTGAACTCCAACCCAGAAGGCCGAGAGCTGCGCGCTGAGATTCGAAATCTGGACTACACGCTCATCCAAGGCTTTTGGTCTGGCACGTTCCGCGTGGACACCGGCCTGAAGGCAGTCTGCGTTCGCGGAGGCCAGCGCCCCTACGAGCAGCTTCATAGAGGTGAGGTCGTGGAGAGCGTTCAGGTCGTCCAAGAGGCAGAGGCGAACAATTCGTATATCAGCCAAGCGGTTTCGGCTGCCGTAAATTCGCTGCTGAGAGATCAGAAGCTACTTACCTGCCTGAGTGAGTGATGGCGAAGCACTAACCTATAAGGATTGAGACGACCACAGCCTTTTCCCGTATCGGGGGACGCCCGTAAATATTTACTTAGGGGCGTCCCACTCGGTGGCAGCGGGGGTTATTGTCCGCTCGATGAGCACAGAGCCCAGAGTACGCGAGGCGCATAGCGGCGATGCTGATCTGCTGCACGACATCCTCGTGCGCGCCTTCAGCGAGTACGAAGGACGCCTCGACCCACCCTCGGGGGTCCACGCGGAGACCATCGACTCGGTCAAGGACAGAGTGAACGAGGGTGGGGCGCTGATTTGCGAGGCCGGCGGGGTTGTCGCCGGGTGTGTTTTCTACGCGCCGCAGGCGGGTTACCTGTACGTGGGCCGACTCGCCGTCGTTCCCGAGTATCGGCGCCGCGGGATCGGAGATCTGCTGCTGCAAGCGGCGGAACGGCGGGCTGCCGAGTTCGGCTTGTCGCACGTCCGGCTCGGAGTGCGGCTCGCGCTCGGGACGCTTCGCGCGTACTACGAGGCACGTGGCTATGTCCCGAACGCGTTCCGGAGCCACGCCGGGTACACGGAGGCCACCTACGTCGAGATGGAAAAGGCTTTGGACCACCACGCGCCGAACTAGCGGTTGCACCGGCGCCGGCGTCACCGAGACTTCCTTCTTTGCCAACCAGCGTCGCGCCGGCCCGGTGAACCTTACCGGCCAGCCCAACAACACCGCGGGCATTCCGAAACCACGGGGATACGCCTTCCGGTCACACGCACGGCCGAGAGGCGCCGATCTTGACACCCGGCTCCCGCATCGATATAGTGACTGTAAAACACTATCCGTATCGATGGAGGCCGTATGGAGACGGTGACTGTTTCGCCCAAGTTCCAGGTCGTCATTCCGAAGCCGATTCGGGAAAAGCTCGGCCTGTTGCCCGGCCAGAAGGTTCAGGCGATCGTGTACGGGGATCGAATCGAGCTCATCCCTGTACGACCGATCAAGGAGATGCGGGGGTTCCTCAAAGGTATCGCCACGGCCGTCGAGCGTGAGGCTGACCGCCTATGAATGTCGTCGACTCGAGTGCGTGGCTGGAGTATTTCGCGAATGGCTCGAACGCCTCGTTCTTCGCTCCGGCGATCGAACGGACGGAGGAGCTACTGGTTCCATCCCTGGTGCTCTACGAGGTGTTCAAGCGGGTCCTCCAACAACGAGATGAGGGGCATGCACTCCAGGCGGCGGCGGTGATGCAGCAGGGCGCCGTGGTTGATCTCGACAGCCGCCTAGCGCTGGTGGCCGCTCGGATCAGCCTGGAGCGCAAGCTGCCGATGGCGGACAGCGTCATTCTCGCCACCGCCCGAGCGTACGGAGCGACGGTGTGGACACAGGACGCGGATTTCAAGGGCCTGCCTGGCGTCCAGTTTCGGAGGCGCAAGCCTTGAGGTTGTGTAATGGGGACGCTCCAGCTTAGGTCGTCTTTGGCCCCCAGGGGGCCCTATCATCCGCGTCATTCAGGCCGAGACGACACAGAATGACCCGCCCGCCCTTCCCGTAGTCTCGTCTGTGGCGGATCCGTCGCCCCCTTGGAAGGGGTGGAAGGGGGAAAGACCGTGAAGCCGAAGATTGATGCCACACGGTTCGGCAGCATCACGATCTCGGGGGAAGTGGTTGAGCACGATGTGGTGATCCGCCAGGATGGAAAGGTAAAGAAACGAAAGAAGAAGATCTCGAAAGCAGAGTACGGCACTTCACACAAGGTATCGGTGGGGGAAGCCCAGCACATCTACGAGGAGGGAGCCAAGAGGTTGATTGTGGGGACAGGGCAGAATGGCATGCTGGAACTGTCTGAGGAGGCCGCAGAGTATTTCAGAGAGAAAGGATGTTCAGTAGAACTGCTGCCCACTCCTCGGGCTGCGGAGGCTTGGAACACTGCGCACGGCCGCGTGATTGGGATGTTCCATGTGACGTGTTGATCCTGTATTAAGGTGTTGCCTGGGTTTACTTGCTCTACTCGGCATTGGGACTGAGCAGGGCGCTTGGATTCCTTGCCAGGCGCGATGCTCTCGGGAGCCTCACCACGTAATCATCCGGGCCTTGAGCGGCGTGCCATCGTGAAGGAGGGCGCGGACCGCAGGACCTTCGTGACCTGGCTCAGCGCGGTCGCCCGGGAAACGGGCACGACCGCGTAGGCATGGGGTGCGGGTGCGCCGGCTGCGCTGGCGTGGCAGCTCGCGACCGAGCGCGGGTCTCGCTCGCCGAGACGACTCGGCATCTCGGCGTCTCAACGCCGGCAATCATGAAGATCCTGTGGGAGAAACACGGTGACGGATTGGCCGTCCAAGAAACTCTTTCCGGGCTCTTCCGATGATGGTAAGATTAAAAGGGGTTGGGAGGAGCAGAGAAATGCGAAAGATCGTTCACGTTGAGGTGCTGCAGGCCTATTGCCTGGAATTGACCTTCGACGATGGAACTTCCGGGACGGTCGACCTTTCTGGGCTAGCTGGCAAGGGCGTCTTCGCTTGTTGGAACGATCGTTCCGCCTTTACGCAAGTGCGGATCGGCTCATCTGGCGAGCTTGTATGGGGCCATCAAGTCGATCTCTGTCCGGACGCTCTGTATCTGAAGGTGACAGGCAAGAAGCCGGAGGAGGTGTTCCCCGCATTGCGCCACGAACCTGCCCGTGCCTGAAATCAGCCGGTTTTTCGGGATCGTCATCAAGATGTTCTTCGACGACCACAATCCGCCGCATTTCCATGCGGAGTATGGGGATAACGTCGCCTTGGTCCGTATCCAAACACTGTCTGTCTTCTCCGGCCGCTTGCCGCCGCGCGCGATGGGACTCGTGATCGAGTGGGCGACGCTCCACCAGGAAGAACTCCTCGAGGACTGGGAGAGAGCGCAGGCTCAGCAAGTACTTCAGAAGATTGCGCCCCTTGAGTAGAAGCAATTAATACCGGGGGTCAACTTCCATCCGCCTCCCGCTCTCGATGCTCGAAGAGATCAAGGCTCTCGCGAACGAGAAGGACGTGCCGTACCAGTCGCTCATGAAGGTCTACCTCGCCGAGCGCTTGGCCCGGGAACGTCAATGCCAAATCCCGGCGTGACGCGTAACGGGGAAGAAAGCAAGCCGGGCACCGATGGCTGAGATGAGCCTGCATCTTCCTGATAAGGTCGCGATCTGCGAGGTGGGGCCGCGGGACGGGCTGCAGAACGAGCCGCTGAACGTCCCGGCGCCCGAGAAGGTCCGGCTGATCGAGGCGCTGGCGGAGGCCGGGGTCCAACGCATGGAAGCCACGTCCTTCGTGGCGCCGAAGTGGATCCCGAACCTCGCGGACGCCGAGGCCGTCATGGCGGGGATCCGGCGGCAGCCCGGCGTGACCTACGCCGCGCTGACCCCCAACCTCAAGGGGTTGGACCGGGCCCTGGCCGCCCGCATAGACCAATCCGTGATCTTCCTCTCCGCCAGCGAGAGCCACAACCGGAAGAACATCAACAAGAGCATCGCCGAGGCGCTCGACGTCTATACTGAGGTGACGGCTAAGGCCAAAGGCGCAGGCCTCTCCGTGAAGGCCGCCCTCTCCACCTGTTTCGGCTGTCCCTTCGAGGGCGATGTCGATCCAACCGTCGTCGTCCGCCTCTCGGAGGCCCTGGTCCGGATGGGCGTGGACGAAGTGGGGATCTCCGACACCACCGGGATGGCCAACCCGCGGCAAGTCTTCAACCTTGTGTCGCGCGTGGCGGAGCGCATCCCGGTCGGGAAAATCAGCCTACACTTCCACGACACCCGCGGGGCGGGATTGGCCAACATCCTGGCGGGCCTGCAAACAGGGGTCACGATCTACGACGGTTCCGTGGGGGGATTGGGGGGCTGTCCGTACGCCAAGGGGGCGACCGGGAACGTGGCCACCGAGGACCTCGTCCACCTGCTGCACGAGATGGGAATCCAAACCGGGATCGATCTCGACAGGCTGATCGCCTGCGCGAAGCTCGCCCGCGGCCTCGTCGGACGCCCCCCGGAGGGACATGTCCTCAAGGCAGGTCCGGTAAATCACACCGGGAGCGCAACCGCCTGCGGATAGCAGGCCTCCGCGCGGGGCGAGGCGGCAGCGGGGGGGAAGAGGGGGCCGATCATCTCGGAGCGGAAGGCGGCTCTTCCAGGTCGTGGAGGGCCTGCGAGTATTCCTCAATCAGGCGTGCATTTGCGCCTTGCAGTATTCCAGACCCAACATATAATGCAAGGTTGCATCGTCCGGTGCCTGCGACAGCATGGCCTTCAAGGCCTCGATCCGCGAAGCCATCATCGTGTCATCTCGGCTTCTGAGGGGAGTTCCGATCGCCTCCGGCCCATCATAGAAGAAGGGTGTGGGAAGATCAAGGCGAGCCGACTCGGGGTCGCGGCTTGGAGGATCGCCGGTTCGCCTTTGCAGTCAGCGGGCCGTCTGCGGCACGGGAGTCCTCGGGTGAGGGGGAGCAACCGGGCAGTGAAGCGACAGGCGCGTCGGGCCGGGCAGGAGGAGGAGCGCGCGATCGAGGCGCAAATGACCGGGCTGGAGCGGGCCAATGCGGAACTGACGACCGCGCTGCAGGCATTACGCTCCTATTACGACGATTTTCTCTCGAGCCTCCAGGACGGGATCATCATCTTGGATCCGGACGGCCGGATTCAGGCCCTGAACCCGGCGGCCGAGGAGCTGACGGGATTCTCCCGCTCGCAGGCCGTCGCGCGCCAGATCGGTGAGGTCTTCCCGCCGCCGGCCCCGCTTGCCAGCTTGGTGGACAAGACCGCCCGCCTGGGGCGGAGCCACGCCGACTACGACGCCCGCCTGAGGCGGGCCGACGGCACCGCGCTGTACGTGAGCGCCGTGGCGTCGCTGGTCAGCGATCCGGAGGGCGAGACGCGAGGCATCGTCCTCGCCCTGCGGGACTTCTCGCGGGTGCGAGACCTGGAGGACCAGGTGCGGCGGTCCGAGCGCCTGGCGGCCCTGGGGGTGCTGGCCGCCGGGGTGGCGCACGAGGTGCGGAATCCCCTGGTGGGCGTTCGGGCGGCCGCGCAACTGCTCGAGAAGGAGCCGACCTTCCCGCCGGCCCTGCGGGAATTCACGGGCATCATCATCCGGGAGGTGGATCGTCTGAATCGACTGGTGGAGGGGCTCCTCACCTTTGCCGGCGGCCGCCCCATCGAGGCTCGCCCCTGCAATGTCAATCAGGCGGTGGAGGAGGCGCTGCGCCTGGAGCAGTCGGGCCTCGCCGCTGCCCGGGTGACGGTGGTCCGCCACTACGACCCGGAGCTCCCCTCCGTGGCAGGCGATCCCGATCGGCTCCTCCAGGTCTTCCTCAACCTCATCCGGAACGGAGCACAGGCCATGGCGGGGACGGGCGGAGAGCTGAGCGTCCGCACGCGGTTCGAGCGCGTGGCCCCGCAATGCGGGGGACGGGCCGCGGCCGTGGTGGAGATCGCCGATCGGGGACCCGGCATGCCGCCCGAGGTGCAGCGGCAGCTCTTCACCCCGTTCTTCACGACCAAGGACCGGGGGACCGGCCTGGGGCTGCCCATTTCCCTCCGGATCGTCGAGGAGCACGGAGGCACGGTGGAGGTGCAGAGTCAGGTGGGGCAGGGGACGTCCTTCCGGGTCCTCCTGCCCGTGGCGATGGAGGAGAGGGGAGGGCATCCGTGAGCGGCAAGCGGATTCTCGTGGTGGACGATGAGGAGAGCGTCCGCTGGGCGCTCAACAAGGCCCTGGAGCGTGCCGGCTACCGGGTGACCTTGGCGGCCGACGGCCCCGGCGGACAGGCGGCGGCCGATGACCCGGACGTCGACCTCGTCCTCCTGGACGTGCGGCTCCCCGGCCGCGACGGCCTGGAGGTCTTGCGGGGCGTCCGGCAGCGCCGCCCCGATCTCCCCGTGATCATGATGACCGCCTACGGAACCCTGCAGGTGGCCGTGGAGGCCATGAAGCAGGGAGCCTACGACTACATCGGGAAGCCTTTCGACATGGACGAGGTGCTCCTCGTTGTGGTGAGGGCCCTGGAGGCGCAGGCACTGGCCCGGGAGGTGAGCCAGCTCCGCCAGACGGTCGAGGAACGGGTGGACCTGGGGGGGATCGTGGGCGGTAGCCCCGCCATGCAGCAGATCTTCAAGGCTGTGGGGAAGGTGGCCGGGACGGACCTCACGGTCCTGCTCCGGGGCGAGAGCGGCACGGGGAAGGAGCTGGTTGCCCGCGCCGTGCACGAGAACAGCCGCCGCAAGGGCCGCTCCTTCGTGCCGGTCAACTGCGCCGCCATCCCGCGGGAGCTCCTCGAGAGCGAGCTGTTCGGCCATGAGCGCGGCGCCTTCACGGGGGCGGTGTCGGCCCGGCGGGGGCGCTTCGAGCAGGCCGAGGGCGGGACGGTCTTCCTGGACGAGATCGGCGACATGGACCTCAGCCTGCAGACGAAACTCCTGCGGGTGCTCCAGGAGAGGCGGATCGAGCGCCTGGGCGGGGAGGGCTCCCTCCCGGTGGACGTCCGCATCGTGGCCGCCACCAACCAGGACCTGGAGGCGGCGGTGGCGCGACGCGCCTTCCGCGAAGACCTGTTCTACCGGCTCAACGTGGTCACCATCCACCTGCCTCCGCTCCGGGATCGGCGCGAGGACATCCCGGCGCTGGTGACGCACTTCCTCGCGGCCTTTGACCGCGAGCAGAAGGTCGCGCCGCGGATCTTCTCGCCGGAGGCCATGGAGTTGATGCAGACCTACGACTGGCCGGGGAACGTCCGGGAGCTGGAGAACGTGGTGAAGCGGTCAGCGGCTCTCAGCACCACGCCCCTGATCATGCCGGACCAGCTCCCCGATGCGATCCGGTCGGCAGCCGGCGCCTCGCGTGCGGCGCTGCCCCCGGAGGGCTTCCCGGTCGAGTGGCTCCAGGCGGAGATGACACGCCTCTCGGGGAAGATGGATGGGCGGCTCCACGAGCACTTCGTTTCCCGGCTGGAACGGCCGCTGCTGGAGTTGGTCCTTCGGCAGACGGGTGGAAATCAGGTCAAGGCGGCTGAACTCTTGGGGATCAATCGGAATACCCTGCGGAAGCGGATCAAGGAGCTGGAGATCCCCCTGCCTGGAAGGTCTGACGCGGCCTCCGCCGACTTGGACGATCCCTGAGCCGCATCGAGCGAGTGAGGGTCGATAGCCTCCGGCTTACAGGCAACCGCAGGGATCGGTCGCGGCGGTGTGACCCGGCCGCGACCGATCCCGGAGGAAACCTTACGCCGTCTGCGGCTTCTTGGCCGTGGAATACGCCAACCCGGCCGTTGAGGGTGACAGGTCATGGGCAGACAGCGTCCCACCAGAATGGCTCGGGACCAAGCTGAAGTCCGGATACGCCAGGGCGCCCATCTCGGGAATGTCCAGCCCCTCGATCTCGACCTCGGGCGCCACCCGCATGCCAAAGGCCACGTCGTACAGCTTGAAGAAAGCCCAGGAGGCGGCGAAGACGAAGACCAGGTTCGTCAGCGGGCCGATGACCTGAGCCAGGAATTGGCCGGCATCGCCGTAGAAGAGCCCGCGCACGGTTCCCGAGACGCCATTGAATGCATCGCCGTAGGTGCCATCGGCGAAAAGACCGAGGCTCAGGACGCCCCAAGCACCGCACGTCCCGTGGACAGAGACAGCGCCCACCGGATCGTCCACCTTGAGCGTCCGTTCCACGAAGAAAACGCTCACGCACACGAGGACGCCGGCCACCGCGCCGATGATGAAGGCGAAGACGCTGTTCACGAAGGCGCAAGGGGCTGTGATCGCCACCAGGCCGGCCAGCATGCCATTCATCGCCATGCTTGGATCGGGCTTCCCGTATCTCGCCCACATGTAGAACATGGCGGCGATGGCGCCAGAGGCGGAAGCCAGCATGGTGTTGGTAGCGATCACGCCGATCCGCAGGTCGGTGCCTGCCAGGCTGCTGCCGGCATTGAAGCCGAACCAGCCGAAGGCCAGGATGAACGCCCCGGTGAGTGCCATGGGAATGTTGTGGGCCGGAATGGCATTGGGGCTGCCGTCCCGGTTGAATTTCCCGAGGCGTGGCCCCAGGACCCACGCCCCAGCCAACGCCGTGACGCCGCCGGTCATATGCACGACGGAGGAGCCGGCGAAGTCAACGTAACCGTGCCCGAGGCCGAAGTTCTTCCCGAGAGCGCTCAGCCACCCGCCTCCCCACACCCAGTTGGCGAAGAGAGGGTAGGTGAGCATGGAGATAAAGAAGCCGAAGACGACGAACCCGGAGAACTTCCAGCGCTCCGCCATGGCGCCCGTGGGTATCGTCGCCGCCGTGTCCATGAACACCATCTGGAACAAGAACAGAGCGAAAATGGCCGCGTCGTACGAGACCCCACTCAGGAAGAACCCAGTCGTTCCGAAGAGACCGAACTCCTTTCCGAAGAGGTGGATGCTGAACTCGTTGGCGAGGTTGGCGGTCCCACCCGACAGGGCGCTGACCGTGCCAACACCTCCCATCTGCAAGGCAAAGCCCATGATCCAGTATCCGGTCATGCCCAGACCGTAGACCATCATGTTCATCATCATGGTATGGGCCGCATTCTTGGCCCGGGTCAGGCCAGTCTCGGCCAAGGCGAAGCCCGCCTGCATGAACATGACCAGGAACCCGGCGACCAACGTCCACATGATGTTGATGGAGATCTTGTTATGGCCGACGGCGTCGGCGATCTCTTCCTGGGTAGGCTTACCGGGAGTCTTCGCCGGGACGTCCCCGATGCCGCCCGTGGTGGTGCCCCCGGGATCTGGTGTGATGGGCGCAGGGGTCGCGGCAGCGGTCGTCTGCAAGGGGACTGAAGGCGCCAGGGCTCCATTTCCTGCCGGGGCACCTGCTGTGCTCGTGTCGTCCGCTAAGGCGACGAGGGCTGGTCCCAGCAACCCCAAGATCAGCAATGCGAGAACGACGATAGTCCGCGATCCACTTCTGCTTCGGTGCGCCATGGCTTTCTCTCCTCTGCCTTCGTTGGCTAGATGGCTGCCTCGCCCATCTCACCTGTCCGGATGCGCATCAAATCCACGATGTCAGTGACCATGATCTTGCCGTCTCCGATCCGACCGGTTTTGGCGGCTTCGCTTGCGGCCTTCATGGTCGGCTCCAGCATTTTGTCCGAGACCAGAACTTCCAGGCGAACTTTGGGAATGAACGTGGTGCTGTATTCGCTGCCTCGATACATCTCCGTCTTGCCCTTCTGTCGGCCGAAGCCCTTCACCTCTGTGACCGTCATACCCTGGATGCCGATCGCCGTGAGCGCGTCCCGTACCTCATCCAGCTTGTGCGGCCGGATGATAAGATCCACCTTCTTCATGGCCGCTCCCCTCTTTGTATGGCTCTCAGGTGCCGTGCAACCGCCATCGTTCTCCCCAGACCTGCATTGGAATGGCAAGTCCCATGCCGCGCCGCATGTGCGTGCGCCAGGCAGCATCTAACCTCTTGGGTCTATTCGGCAATCGGACAGTCATGGTTCTGGTAAGTTGTTTCCACTCGCTCTGCGGACTTCCCACCAAAATGTCCGAAACGACAGAAGTGTCGTCTTCGACCTCCTGAGACAGGTGGGGCGGGGAACACAGCGCCGGAGGGTGCGAGCAATGGCCTGTTCCGCACATGCGGGGGAGTGGGCAGGGCGGACATCAAGGAGAGTCAGCAGAAAGACACAAGGGACAGAGCGAGGCAGTTATGCTTCCAGCGCCTGGGCCTTGTCTGCCATCCGGAATGCCCGCACGATGCCGAATTTTCGCAAGCGGTAGCCAAGCTGGCGCGGGGTGATGCCAAGCATGGCGGCGGCGCGGGCCTGCACGCCATCGGCGCGGGTTAGGGCCTGGATGACCTGCTGGCGCTCGACTTCGCGCAGGCTGGAGAGAACGGCGGGTGGCGATTCGCGCGCGGGAGCGTGGACGGAAGAGGCCGCCCTCAGCCGGCGGGGCTCCTCGGGAGCCTCAGGGCCGCCTGCCGAGATGGGCAGGGGCAGATCCTCCGGGAGGATCAACCGCCGCCGGGTCATAATGACGATCCGCTCGATGCAGTTTTCCAGCTCGCGAACGTTTCCCGGCCAGTCGTAGCGCAGCAGAGTCTGCAGGGCGCGCCCGGTGACCCGGACCTTCCGATTGTGCTCGCGGTTCGCCTTGGTCAGGAAGTGCTCGATCAGAAGCGGGATATCCTCGCGGCGCTCGCGGAGCGGCGACATCAGGATGGGGACCACGTTCAGCCGGTAGTAGAGGTCCTCGCGGAAGGTCCCCCCGGCGATCGCCGCCTCCAGGTCCTGGTTGGTGGCGGCAATGATGCGCACGTCCACGGCGATGGTCTTGGTGCCGCCCACCCGTTCGAAGGCGCGCTCCTGAAGCACCCGGAGGAGCTTCACCTGAACGTCCATGGGGATGTCCCCGATCTCGTCCAGGAACAGGCTTCCGCCGTCGGCGAGCTCGAACCGCCCCTTTTTTGCGGCGGCGGCCCCGGTGAAGGCCCCCTTCTCGTGACCGAACAGCTCGCTCTCCAGCAACGACTGGGGAAGTGCGGCGCAGTTGAGCTGTACGAAAGGGCCTGAGGCGCGCGGGGAATTGTAATGGATGGCCCGGGCGATCAGCTCCTTTCCCGTGCCGCTCTCCCCGCGGATGAGGACGGTGGCTCGCGTCTGGGACACCTGCTCGACCGCGCGGTAGATCTCCTGCATCCGCTTGCTTTGCCCGACGATGTTGTCCAGGCGGTAGCGGCTGCGCAGAGCCTGCTGCAGGCTACGGGTCTGCTCCAGGAGGCCCTCGCGCTCCCGCAACACGTGGTGCTGCAGGTTCACCGTCTGCCCGATGAGGGAGGCCACGATGGTGAGGACCCGGACATCCTCCTCGAACGAGGTTCCCTCCGCGAAGAGGCGGTCGGCGCTCAGGACGCCGATGGTGTCCCCGCCCGCCTTGATGGGCACCGCAACGAGTGCGACAGACTGCGCGGGATCTCCGGGGAAGCGGGATGGATCCACGAGCTGCGGCTCCTGCTCCGTGTCGGGGATGACCATGGGGACGCCGTGCTGCATGACCTTCCCGAGGATGCCCTCACCCTTCTGGTACTTTCCGCGGGCCACCTCCTCCGGGCTCATACCCAGGGATAGTCGGACGGTGAGTTCGCCGCTCATCGGGTCGTAGAGGAGGATGGCGCCCTTCCGCATGCCCATGAAGGAGTTGAGGATGCGAAGCATGGCCGTAAGATTCTGTTCGAGGTCCAGGGAGGAACCCAGGAGCTTGCTGATCTCATACAGAGTGGTCAGCTCCAACACCCGCCGGTTCAGTTGTTCTCGGTCGCTTGGCCGTGGCACGGTTGTCGGGATCCTCCTCCCCGCGTGCGAATGCGATGGGCGCGGGCCTAGCCGTCAACAAGCTGAAGTAGCAGCTTCTGTGCCATGCAAACGACCGGTCGCGAGGCGTGGCCGCCACTGCAAGAGCGATATGAGGTTACCGGTGAGGCGCGGAGTTGGCCACGACGGCCGCCTGCCGATCCTGCTCGTCGGATAGGCGCTGCCATGATGGGCTGCCTAGATTTTGATCGGGACATCCTTGGACCTGGGTTGAGGCTATAGGTCAAGACCAAGGCTATTGACACGAGGGGGGAGGCAGGGGTAGAGTCCGCGCCATACAGTCCTTCAGCGTATTGCCATCCCCGGGAACTCAAGGGCTGTCGGTTCCGTCCTTGGCGACGTTCTGGGCGAGGGATGAGAGACAATAGAGCGGCTGGACCCGGGCAGCAGCGATCACGGATCGACGTAGAAGGGAGGTCACCCATGAGGCGCAGGGATTCATGGCTGATGCTGGCGGTTGTGGCGTTGGCGACCCTGGCAGTCGGCTGGGCCGGCCCGGCTGCGGCAGGGGAGAAGATCGTCCTGAACGTGGTCACGGCCGGCGACACCAACATGCACGAACTGCAGAAGAACATCTTCGGCCCGGCGTTCAGCAAGAAATTCCCGAACGTGGAGATCAACGCGGTCGGCAGCGGCCCGGGCGATCCCGGGAAGCCAGGTGATCTTCCAGAAGCTCAAGAGCCAGAAGGACGCCAACGTCGCCAAGTACGACATCGACGTGGCGATCGTCCACCAGAGCATCATGCCGCAGATGATCCAGAACGACCTGCTGGCCAAGTACGGTCCCGAGATCAGCACCTACAAGATGATGACGGCGGCCAACGGCAGGAACGCCCTGGGCTTCAACGTGGAAGGCTACGTGATGCCCATGTTCCAGAGCCAGGTCGTGCTGGCCTACAACCCGGACATGGTCAAGAACCCGCCCAACACCTTCGAGGAGCTGGTGGCCTGGATCAAGGCCAACCCCGGAAGTTCGGCTACAACGGGGTCAAGGGCGGGATGAGCGGCACCGGCTTCGTCACCGGCTGGGTCTACTGGAAGAGCGGGAAGTACGACCAGTATGCCAAGGGCGCCTACGACCAGGGCGCCGAGGCGAGCTGGCCGGCGGCCATCAAGGAGCTGAAGAGCCTCCCCGTGACCATGACCACCGGAAACAACGACACGCTCGACAAGCTGAACCGGGGCGAGATCGCCATGGGGCCGGTCTGGGTGGACATGGTGATCAGCATGAAGAACGAGAACCGGATGGATCCCAAGATCAAGATGAAGCTGATCTCCCCCGGCCTGCCCGGCCAGCCCATGTACCTGGTGATCACCAAGAAGGCGGCCAACTACGAGATGGCCAAGAAGTTCGTGGAATTCATCACCTCGCCGGAGCAGCAGGCCAAGGTGATCGTGGAGCGGATGGGATGGCTCCCGGGCATCGATGCCAAGTACGTGCTGTCCGTGGTGTCGGCCAAGGCCAAGGCAGATGCTCTTCGCCGACATCCCGCCGGACGACGCTGGAGAAGAACGGGCTGATGTTCCCGCAGCAGAAGTACTTCAAGGATCTGCTGACGGCGTACGAGGAGAACTGAACCCGAACCATCGTCACGGAGACGGGGCGAGGGGGCCGGTCCCCCTCGCCCTTTTCCTATGCGACTCTCGTTCAACATCTTGCCTGTCCTGATCATCGCGCTTGCCGCCGCTGGCCATCGTCGTCTGGCTGTTCTTCATCCCGTTTCTCTCCTCCGCCTATCTGAGCCTGCTGCGTGACGGACCAGTGGAGCCTGCGGAACTACTACCTGGTGTGGCGGCTGTACCGTACGACATCCTCTACACGCTCTGGATCGCCTTCTTCAGCCTGGTGGCGGTGCTGGCGATCGCCGTCTTCCTGTGCGGGTACCTGCGGGTTCACGTCAACCGGCCGGTCGAGTTCCTCTTCAAGATCCCGCTCTTCATCCCCTTCGTGGTCGTGGGCCACGCCATGCGGGTGCTCCTGGCCCCCAAGGGGACGCTGAACGCGGTCCTGAGCCAGATCGGCCTCGTCAACATGAGCGATCCGCCCTCCATCGCCTTCGGCTGGATCGGGATCGCCGTCTGCCTGATCTGGAAGAATCTTGCCCTGGCGGTGCTCCTGGTGCTGGGCGCCTATCGGTCGGTGGACGAGACATTCCTGGAGGCGGCGCGGAACTTCGGGGCCTCCACCTTCCGACAGATCAAGGACATCCTGCTCCCGATGTCGAAGGCCTCGCTGGCGGTGGCGGGGGCCTTCATGTTCACCTCGATGCTGGCGTCCTTTTCCGTCCCGCTGATGATCGGCAGCGGCGAGCCGCCGCAGATGGTGATGATCGACGTCTTCTACCGGATCAACTACCAGATGGACTACGGCACGGCCAACGCCCTGGGCGTGGTGTCGTACCTGCTGGCGATGGGTGTGGCCGGGTACTACCTGCGGACCATCACGCAGAAGGAAACCTAGACCATGCGCCAGCGAACACTGCGGATGATGGGCGTGGTGCTGGCAGCGGCGTTCATCTTCCTGCCGCTCTCCAGCCTGGTCATCTGGTCCTTTGCCGAGAAGTGGTACTGGCCCCATCTCTTTCCGCAGCAGATCGGCCTCTTCTACTGGGCCAAGGTGCTGCAGGGCGACATGCTGCGCGCCCTCACGGACGGCTTCCTCATCGCCGTCGTGGTCACGGTCCTCACCCTCGCTCATCACGATCCCGCTGGCGTACGTCCTGGCGCGGCTGCCGATTCCCTTCAAGCCGCTGATCCTCATGGTCTTCCTGCTGCCCCAGGCCTTTCCGCAGCTCCCGGTGTTCGTGAACTCCACGACGCTCCTCTACCGGGTGAACCTGGGGGGGAAACTCGGGGGAGTGGTCCTCATCCACATGGTGGGGGCGCTGGTCTTCGCGGTCTGGACGATGACGGCGGTCTTCAAGTCGGTGCCCGAGACCCTGGAGGAGGCCGCCATCAACCTGGGCGCATCCCGGTTCAAGGCCTTCTTCTCGGTCTCGCTCCCGCTGGCCACGCCCGGGATCATTGCCAGCACGCTCCTGGTCTTTCTGTACTCGCTGGACGAGTTCACCGGGACGCTGCTGGTCGGAAGCCCGTTCGTCCTCACACTGCCGGTCTACATGTACCGGACGATCGGTGGGGTACGAGCTGCAGGTGGCGTCGATCAGCGCGCTCATGCTCATGGTGCCGGGCATCGTGCTGCTGGTGCTCCTGGAACGATACATGAAGTCCGAGTACCTCTCGATGTTTGGACGCATCTGACTTGAGCGGCTCAGCGCCATGGCACAGAGCAGAAGCCGTGAGCCATCAGCCATGAGCCACGAGCAAGGCGAGGGACGATGGTCGAGGTTCGCGTCGAGAATGTCCGCAAGACGTACGGAAAGGTCGAGGCGCTGAAGGGGGCCTCGCTCGATTTCGCGAGCGGCGCCATGACCGCCATCCTGGGACCGAGCGGCTGCGGGAAGACCACGCTGCTCCGGAGCATCGCCGGATTCATCCAGATCGACGAGGGGCGCGATCCTCTTCGGCGACGACGAGGTGACGCAGCTTCCGCCCCAGCAGCGGGGCACCGCCATGGTGTTCCAGAACTACGCCCTCTGGCCCCACATGACCATCTTCGAGAATGTCGCCTACGGGCTGCGGCTCCAGAAGGTGCCCGAGGCCGAGATCCGCCGGCGCGTCCTCAAGGTGCTGGAGCTGGTCGAGATCGGGAACCTGTCCGACGTGGAGACGCGCAAGCCCGCCGCCCTGAGCGGCGGGCAGCAGCAGCGCGTGGCCTTGGCGCGGGCCCTGGTGGTGGAGCCGAAGGTGCTCCTGATGGACGAGCCGCTGTCCAACCTGGACGCCAAGGTGCGCCAGCGGCTCCGCGCCGAACTGCGCCGGCTTCAGAAGCAGGTCGGGATCACGGCCATCTACGTGACGCACGACCAGGAAGAGGCGCTGGCCCTGGCGGACACCGTGGTTCTGATGAATCAGGGGCGGATCGTCCAGACGGGGACGCCGCAGGACATCTACCTCAAGCCCGTCACGGCCTTCGCCGCGGAGTTCCTCGGTGTGAGCAACCAGTTGGAGGGGGAGGCGGCCGAGGGGAGGCTCGCCATCGCCGGCCAGACCGTCCCCTACGCCGGGCCGGTGCGGGGCAAGGCGATCGTGATCGTCCGCGCCTCCGACATCCAGACTCGAAGAGCCCTCCAGCGCCGCCTCCCGCCGGAGCGATGGCGCTGACGGGCAGCCTGGAGGAGAGCCTCTTCCTGGGGGCCCACTACCGGCAATACATCCGCGTCGGCGAGATCGTCGTGATGGCCGACAGCGCCGATCCCCGTCGCGCCGGACCTGTGCGGCTGGCGATGCTCCCGGAGAAGCTCCAGATCTACGGCTGAAACCAGGATCACGTCCGGTGCCTGACCATCAATTGGTGATGGGAAAGAGATTCCTAGCGGATGTTACCGGGCGCGAAGTCCCCTGATAGCCTGTCGCGCACGAAGCCTCGCCAGTCGCTCCTTCAAGTCCGCGAAGTTCGGGTTACGGGCCAGGACACGTTCGTACCCCTCCGCGGCTTCCTCATATCGACCCAGTCCTTCAAGCGCCCACGCCCGGTTCCCGAGTGCAAGGAGGAAGTCAGGGTCACGTTGCAAGGCCGCCTCTGCTTCCGCGAGGGCTTCCGCGTATCGCCCGCGTTCAATGTACAAGCGGCTGAGGCTGCTGTGAATCTCCGGAGCCGAAGGGTTCAGCGCGACGGCGCGCCGCCAGGCAGCTTCAGCCTTGTCCAGGTGACCTTGCCTGGCGTAGGCGAGTCCCAGGTTGTAGTGCAGGGCGCTCCACGTGGGTTCCAGCCTGGCCGCACGCTCAAGCGCCTGAATTCCCTCCTCGATCCGCCCAACGTGGAGCAGGGCGTCTCCATACCCCGCATTGAAATAGGAGTAGCTCTGCTGAAAAGCCGGATAGAGCCGGACCGCGGTCTCGTAGTGCTGGAGCGCATCTTCCATCTTGCCCTGATCCTTGAGAGCCTTGGCAAGGTAGAGATGCGCCTTTACGTCCGTCGGGACGGTGCGCAATATTGCTCGGGCCAGGGTCTCGGGATTGGCCCAGTCCTGGTTGCGGATTGCGGTCCGGACGGTCGAAGCCCCCAGGAGTAGAGTGAGGGCGCCGTACCCGACCCATCGCGCCAGCCCGCTCGTGATGGCTCGCTCTGCCGCCTCGTAACCAAGACCCAGGAGCAGGCAGAAGCCGGCCGAAGGGAGGTAGAACAGACGCTCCCCCATGATCGTCCCGATCCGCACCAGAAGGTTGGAACTCGGAATGAAGCTGGCGGCCAAGAGCACGATGGCGAAGGTGAACCGGCGGTCTCCCCGCGGTGGCCACAAGGCGAGGATCAGCAATCCGCCCCAGCTTCCCAGGCCCCACAGGACGGCTGGCTCGAGCGCCGACTGCGCCAGCGGAATGGCGTTATATGAGTAGTCCGACGAGAGCGTGGAAGGCCACAGGCAGAGCTCCAGGTATTTCCCGGCCACTTTGGCCACCGTCAGCAATCGGGTCCACCAGTCGGCAGTAGCCAGAGGGTTCTCCAGGAACCCGGCGGGTGGTGGGCTCAGGCCACCCAGCGCGTGGGCTCGCGCGAGCAGGTACAGGCCGAAGATCAGCACATACCCGCCGTAGCGGCGCACCCCCTCTCCTGGAGTCATCTTCTGTCGGGATACGTCCGGGCGAGCCGACGAGGTCCACCGGGACGTCGCCCAGATCAGGACCGGGAGGACCACCGCCTGTTCTTTCGAGAACACGCCGAGAGCGAAGGCGCCAAGCGACAGCCAATGTCTACCCTGCTTCCAGGCCCAGAGTCCGATCAGCACGCCGAGGGCCATGAGCAGCTCGGCGCGCCCGACGATTTCAGTCACGGCCTCCGAATGGATCGGGTGCACGGCGAAGACTCCGGCGGCGATCGTAGCCGCCGCCGCCGTCCATCCGAGGCGAATTGCCAGGATGTACAGTTGCCAGGTGACCAACAGGTGAAGAAGGACGTTCGCCAAGCGGAATGACAGTGGGGACAGCCCAGTTGCCCAGGCGTTCAGAGCATAGGATGTCATGACCAGGGGGCGGTAGAGGCCACTGCTCGTTGGGGGCACGAGTTCGCCGGGGTCGCGCTGACTGGCCCAATAGTCGCCTGTCCAGAGTGAGGGGATGCTGTGCAGCCTCGCCAGCCCCTTGTTCATGACGATGATCACGATGTCGTCGTTGGCGAACTCGTGAGGGATGCTGTTGGCGTATGCGAGTGCTACGAGAAGCGTCAGGAGGGCTAAGGCGGCAAAAACATGACGGTCGAGGGCCCTGATCTCTCTAGCTGTCGAATGACTCACGGAACAGATGGCCCTGAAAGCAAACACCCAGCGCGCCATACGCAGATAACCGCACCCAGGTGGCGGCACCCACCGTCGCGACGATCACCAGCCGGTGAGGTGGGATGGCGGGTGGGCGAGCTGGTGGAAGAAGCGGCGTAGCGCGTGCCCTCCCGCTTGACCGACGATACCATCTCAGGGAGTTGCTCTTGTCCAGCAGGCTGCAGGTTCCACGAGCCCTCGACGGCGTGATAGGAATTTGCTCTTGGGGGCCGCGCACCGATGAGGCCGTCGGCCCCGCCACGCACCCGGCCGGGACCCAGCCCGACCACCCCAGGCGAGCTTCCTCAGTCCGCATACCGCGCCCTTGGAGCGGGAGGAAGTATGTGGCGGACCAAAGGCGGGTGTCAAGGAGAAACCCTCCGGCAAGAATAGGGGGGCTCAGATCGGCACCGGATAGCTGCGGCGCGGAGCCCGAAGCCAACGGCAGCAGCGGTCCCGGCGGCCGACCGCGGCGGGGCCACGGTGAACTGGCTACGTGGCAATGGAGTGTGCCGGCGGGCTGTGGGCCTGAGCCGGCCAGAGCGGCAGGTGCGCGGAGGCGTCAACGGCGCGGAGCATTTAATAGGCGGCTCAACCGGACCGCCGATCCCGAGTTCGCAGCCGCTCTCCGAAGCGGCGCGGCCGCGGGTGTTGGCGTGAAGGCGCTCTGCTGCAGGGTGAGTCCACGAGGGGTCTGGCTGGACCGCGGCATCCCGATCCGCCTGGACAAGGCGCGGCCAGGCGACAAGGCCGATGAAAGGTATTGACACCCTCCCGTACTGCCGACTAGTCTCAAACGCCCGTTAGTTTCGCCCTCTGCGCAAGTATTCGCAGGCGTGGGGTCCCATCCGCGGGAGGGGCGCTTGCCTGGAGGCCTATGAGCGTTAGGCGCGGCACAGACCTGGTGTGCATTCCCCGCTTGCGAGCCGTCGTGACAGCCGTGGCGACACTGGTCGTCATCGGGGTGGCCGTGTTCCTGCGCCGATACCGGGGCGCCGATCGGACCGCCATGGCGTTGAGCCTGCTGGTGGGTGGGGGTGTGTGTCTCATGGTCGGGCTGGCCTGGTTCCAATTGCGGTTCTGCCAGAGGGTCATGCCGCGCCGCGTCCTGCGGGGGATCGGGCTCCGCTATGGGGCGCTGGCGGGCACATTGACCGGCGGCATCGGGATCGTGCTGCTCGCGGTGCGGTGGGGCATGGACCAACTGGCGAGCCCTGCAAGCGACCCCTTCCTCGCGGCTTTTTGGCGCGCCCTCGTGGCCCTGGGGGAGCATCTGGCAGCGGGGGCTGTCGCCTACCTCGCGACCGGTGCCATGGTGGGGGCGCTGATCGGCCTGTTCATCGCAGAGGCGATCGGCATCTCGGCCGACCGGATTCCTGAGGCAGGCGAGGTGGTCCCTGTCGAGGCGGTACCCGTGGAATCATTCCGGGGGAAGCGGTGATCGGGAAACCTCTGCGCCGCGCAATGGATCGAGCGGCCTTTCTCGGCCGGGCAGCGCTCTTCAGGGAGCTGAGTCCGGCCGAGCGCCGCGAGATTCAAGCGCTCTTCTCCGAGCAGCGAGTGGACCGGGACCAATTCATTTTCCAGGAGGGCGATGCCGCCGCATTCATCTATGTGTTGGTCGAGGGCAAGGTAAAGATCGTGAAGCAGGCCCCCAATGGGAAGGAGATGATCCTGGAGGTCTTCGCACCGCCCGAGGTGTTCGGCGGCGCCACCTTGCTCCTGGACCATCACCCCGCCTCGGCCGTGGCCATGGAGCCCAGCCTCCTGCTGCGCCTTGCCCAGCCTCACTACCGGGCCCTCCTGCGGCGCGTGCCGGCGCTGGCGTTCCAGATCATCGAGCGGCTGGCCGATCGGTTGCAGCAGGCCCACCAGGCGATGCGCGGCCTGGCGATCGAGCGGGCCGAGGCGCGCGTGGCGCGGCTGCTCTTCAAGCTCGCCGACAAGGTGGGCGTTCCCGCAGAGGGTGGGACTCGTCTGGGGCTCCAGCTCACCCGGCAGGAAATTGCCGACATGGTCGGCTGTACGTTGGAGACGGCCATCCGGATTCTGAGTCGCTGGCGGAAGGAGGGCCTCATCAAGACGGAGGAGGGTGTCATCACCATTCTCTGCCGGTGCGACCTCGAGCGCCTGCTCGCCTCGCTGTGACCCGAGCGGAGGGCAAGGGGGACTCGTGACCGTCGCGTTCCATCGCCAGCGCCATGGCCCCTGTACCTGCGGGAGCGGGCGGAGCTTTGCGACGTGCTGTCTGCCCTGGGAAGAGGCCCTGCAGCGCCTGATGGCCCGCCTGATCGGCTTTGCCGCCACGGCAGCCGTCCGGCGATTGGAAAGGGGCGCATTCGACGTCTTCATGGGACGCGAGGGGACTTCCCCAACACGCAGCGCCGTCGGTGAGGCAACGGATCTCCGCTTTTTGGAGTGGTTCCTCCACGACTACGTTCCGCGACGGGGGGAGGGCCCACTCCTCGGGGTCTTCGCAGATGAGGCGGTCGGGCTGGATGCGCGCGAAGAGGAGTTGTTGCTCGCCTCGCTCCTCACCCCCGTGCGAGCCTACGAGGTCAGCGAGTCCCCTGGACCTCGCGGCATCCTGGTCAGAGATCTCCTGACCGGCGCGGAGGGCAGGGTCGGGATTCTCGGC
Organism: uncultured Methylomirabilota bacterium; assembly: GCA_963714585.1. Taxonomy (GTDB): domain Bacteria; phylum Methylomirabilota; class Methylomirabilia; order Methylomirabilales; family 2-02-FULL-66-22; genus 2-02-FULL-66-22. Next base: position 22,423 of record CAVQPC010000072.1, on the reverse strand, counting down.
TTCGACGAGATGCCGATCCGCTCTGACATCTTGATCTGCCGGCTCCTGCCCACCGGGAGGCTGCTGCGCACGGGGGCCGGCGTCTTGCAACTGCCCGCGACCTGCCGGGAGGATCTGCTGGCGTACCTGCGGACCACCTATCAGATGGGACGCCCGGGGCGGCATGTGCCCCTGGAAGATTTCCTGGATACGTCCTCCCACCTGTACCACCACTTCTTTCGGTCGCGGGGGAGGAGCCTGGGCGGCCGGACCTGGGCGACGCTCCGCCGAGCGGTCTTCGCCCCCGGGCGCCTCACGTATCCGGGCGGAGAGGCGAAGCGGATCCTGGCAAGTCTGGGTCGGCAATCCGAGCTGGAGCGGCAAGAGGCCCCTGAGGGCACTGGCCGCTACACCTGGATCGACCTCACGCGGGGCTGCGCTCGGGCGGTGGTGACCGTTTTCTCCCAGCGGGTGGAGGTCCGCGCGGAGACGCGAGAGGATCTCACCGAGGCGGCCTCCTTCCTGGAAACGTGTTTACGCGGCTTGATTCGCTCGCCCGGCGAGCGGGTGGAAGAATTGCCAGAGACAATCCCGGAGGTGGCGCCGAAGGGTCGAGGTCGCCAAGAGGGTAGCACCTTTCTGATGCGGATCCTGGAGAGATGGCCGGATCGGCCGTCCCCCCTCCTCCACGGACAAACGCCCCGGGAGGTCTGCCAGTCGCGCGCCGGGCGGCAGCAGGTCCGGGGGATGCTACTCGCCCTGGAGCGGGGGCTCGCGCGCCAGAAGCGGCTCGGCCGAGCCTGGGTGGATGTGGCCCCGCTGCGGGAGGAGCTTCAGATCCAGCCCGATCGGCCACTCACCGAGCTGGAGGGAGACGAGCCCGCCCGCCACCGCCGGCCCTCCATGATCTAGATCATACCCAGAGGGCGCGCGCGGCCATATCGTGACAGGGGCGCGGAGTATTCCTCGTGCGCGCGGGTCACCCGAGTGCGAAGCAGTAGCAGAGGCCACCGAGCTGGAATTCATTCTCCGTCCTTCTCACCAAAGGAGCACTCATGAGTCACGAACCGAGCATTGAATCCAGTGACCCCTCTCAGCAATTCCAGCGGCAGATCGCGGCGGCCCTGGAAAGGATTCGTCCGGCGCTCCAGGCCGATGGAGGCGACATTGAGCTCTTGTCGGTGGAGGGCAGGGACGCCAGGGTGAGACTGGTGGGCGCCTGCCACGGCTGACCCAGCGCCCAGATCACACTCCAGTCTGGAGTGCAGATGTACCTGCGGCAACAGGTCCCCGGCTTCGGGACGGTCATCAACGATCCCTCCGAGGGCGACTGGTAGGAGCGGGCGACTCACAGATTGGCCACAGCCTGAGCCGCCAGTCGCATGGGCCACCGCGGGGGCACTGACCCTCGCGATCGTCGGGCGCTCGGCGGATTTCCAGTCCTCCATGTCAAGGCTTCTTCACCCTATTCTTTCAATAAGTTATAGGATAAATATCAACAGAAGTATCACGGAGCTTGGGGAAGGAACGGATCCCCACAATCCTGCTGCGCAGACGCTGCAATCGTTTCTTTGGCTCTTGTTCTCCGAAATCGCCCAGCGTCTTCTGCGCGTTGACAGCCCTCAAGGGGCGTGGTAACGTTTTGCGCCGAATCGATGGACAAGCGGCCACTTCGCCTCCAACTCTACAGCCGGCCCGGATGCCATCTGTGTGAGGACCTGCGCGCCCTCTGCGAGCGACTGGCCGCCGAGTTTCCGTTCGAGCTCAGCGAGGTGAACATCGAGGCCGATCCGGGGCTGCTCGCTCGGTACGATCGCGAGGTCCCGGTGCTGTTCATCGACGGGCGAAAGGCGGTCAAGTTCCGGACGACCGAGCTGGCCCTACGCCGACTGCTGCGGCGCCGCCTCATCCTGCGGCGGGTGTTCGGCGGCTGACGATCCGCAGGGGACGCCTCGAATCCTGCTGGTTCGGTGAGGAGGACCATGACACAGGCAGAGGGGAAGGCTCAGGCGGGACACGGACGCATTGCGGAACTCTACCGGCAGGCGAATCCTCGATCATTCGCCCTGGCGGAGCGGGCCCGAAAGGTGATCCCGGGCGGCATCACCCACGACATCCGGCAGCTCAAGCCGTTTCCCGTGTACGTGGAGCACGCCCAGGGGGCCAGGAAGTGGACTGCGGACGGCCAGGAGCTGATCGATTACTGGATGGGGCACGGCTCCCTCTTCCTGGGGCACAACCACCCGGAGATCCTGCGGCCTGTCCAGGAGCAGCTCGTGCGCGGCACCCATTACGGCGCCTGCCACGAGTTGGAGGTCCGCTGGGCCGAGCTGATCCAGCGGCTGGTCCCCTCCGCGGAGCGCACCCGCTTCACCAGCTCGGGGACCGAGGCGACCCAGCTCGCCCTGCGCCTCGCCCGCGCCCACACGGGGAAGCCCAAAGTCGTCAAGCTGGAGGGACACTTCCACGGCTGGCACGACTACTTCATGGGCGGCGTGAAGCCTCCCTACGACGTGCCGTCCTCGGCGGGCGTTCCGGGGGAGTCGCTGGCGCAGGTCCTCCTCTGCCCACCCAACGACCTCGCGGCGATGGAAAAGCTCTTCGCCGCCCGCGCCGACATCGCGGCCGTGATCCTGGAGCCAGGCGGCGGGACCAGCGGGACCATCCCCACCGCGCCCGGGTACCTGCAGGGGCTGCGGGACCTCACCCGGCAGCACGGCGCGGTGTTGATCTTCGACGAGGTTATCACCGGATTTCGGGTCTCCCCGGGCGGCGTCCAGCAAGCCGTGGGCGTCACCCCCGATGTCACCACGCTAGCCAAGATCCTGGCCGGCGGCCTTTCCGGGGGCGCCGTCGCCGGGCGGGCGGCCATCCTGGACAGATTGGCGTTTGGCGACGATCCGGCCTGGAACCGCAAGGGCCGCGTGGCCCAGGCGGGCACGTACAACGCGAACCCGCTGGCGGCCGCGGCGGGGATCGCCATGCTGAGCATCATCGCCGAGGGCGCGGTGCATCGGCAGGCCGACCAGGCAGCGGCGGCCCTGCGGCAGGAACTTGCAGGGGTGTGGCGGCGCCTGGGTATTCCGGGCGGCGTCTACGGTGATTCGTCGATCTTGAACTACTCCCTGGAGCCCACCCTGAGCTTGTCGCCCCCGCCCGGGCCGGGCGACCACAAACGCTTCCAGATGCTGGCCAACCCCGACGTCTATCACGCCCTGCGCTGCGCCTTGATCTTGAACGGGGTGGACATCTGTTCCCTCCACGGCTGGGTGTCGGCCATTCACGGCGAAGAGGAGGTGGCGCGGACGGTGCAGGGTTTCGAGAAGGCCCTGCTCCTGCTCCAGGAGGACGGGTTCCTGCCCTGAGTCCCTGGTTTTGGAGTTGATAGGCCTCCGGACCGTGTTAGGATCATGCGCATGCCCTCATGGAGTCTGTCGACGGGCATCGGCCGGAAACGGACTGCGACGTGCGAGGGGTGCGGCGCCTGCCGACTGCAGCCCCGGAGACCCTCCAACCTGATCTGGGTGATGCCAGCGTAGGACAGCGGCTTCCGAGAGGGCGCTACCGCTGCGCCGCATCCCCGCCGGGCGATGCGGCGTTTTTCCTTCCCCTAAATTCACACCACCAGACGCCGAGGAAGGGGCAGCCGGTGGGCGTCTTGGCGGTGTGGTTTGGATTGTATCGATGTCGGGGGTTAGCTTTTGACAGGCGGAACTCGCGCCGGTACACTGGCTGTATTCCGAGACGGAGACCGCTGCGGAAGAGAGAAAAGGGGACACACGCGAGATGGCGCGTCGGAAGGTAAGCTTCTTCTCGATCCTGGGAATCCTGGTGGTGGGCGGCGCGGCCGGCTTCTACTGGTTCGGCGCCGGGGAGCGACAGGCCTCCTACCGCACAACCGCCGTCGAGCGCGGAAGCCTCCAGGCCACCATCAGTGCGACGGGGACGTTGAGCGCCGTCGTCACCGTCCAGGTGGGGACCCAGGTCTCCGGGACGATCTCCCAGCTCACGGTGGACTACAACTCCCCCGTGAAGAAGGACCAGCTCATCGCCCGGATTGACCCAGCCAGCTTCGAGGCGAAGGTGCAACAAGCCCAGGCAGATCTCGAGAGCAGCCGGGCGGCCGTGCTCAACCAGCAAGCAGCCGGGGTCAAGGCCGAGGCCGATGTGGCCAACGCCCGGGCGAACGTGGTGCACCAGCAGGTGGCCATGCGCGACGCCGAGGTCAAGCGGGATGCCCGGACCCGCCTCTTCCGGGAGGGAGGGATCTCGTCGGAGGAGCGGGATACCGCTCAGGCCACCTACGACGGCGCCGTGGCCCAGCTCGAGGCGGCCCAGGCGAGCCTCCGGGCTTCTGAGGCGGCGCTCTCCGTGGCTCGGGCCCTCCTCACCGCCGCCGAGGCGACGGTGCAGCAGAAGCAGGCCGCCCTCGCCCAGGCCCAGGTGGATCTGGACCACACCTTTATCCGGGCCCCCGTGGATGGGACGGTCGTGGCCCGCAACGTGGACGTGGGCCAGACCGTGGCGGCCTCGCTCCAGGCCCCGACCCTCTTCCTCATCGCCCAGGACCTCACCAAGATGCAGGTGGACACCAACGTGGATGAGGCGGATGTCGGGCGGGTGGCCCTCCGGCAGCCGGCCACCTTCAGCGTGGACGCCTACCCCGGGGACCGTTTCAAGGGCGAGATCGTCCAGATCCGCCAGGCGCCCCAGGTGGTCCAGAACGTGGTGACCTACGACGCCGTGGTGGCCGTGGGGAACCCCGACCTGAAACTGAAGCCGGGGATGACGGCCAACGTGAAGATCCTCGTGGCCCAGCACGACCAAGTGCTCCTCGTCCCCAACGCGGTCTTCCGTGTCCGCCTGGACGGACCGGCGCCAAGCCAGCGGCCAGCGCAGTCCGGACAGTCCGCTGCGGCCGGGCGAGCCGGGGGTGCCCGTGCCCCAGACACCTCTCGCCAGCGGCTCTGGGTCCTGGAGGGTGGAAAGCCGGTGGCCCGCGACGTGTCAACTGGCTTGAGCGATGGCGAGCGGACCGAGGTGCTGTCCGGCCTCCGGGAAGGCGAGGCCGTCATCGTGGGGCTCGGTGGGAACGGCCGCTCCAGCCCCGCTGGCCCTGGCGGCCCGCGCCTCCGGCTGTAGGACGCGGCCATTCGGCATTCACCATTTCGGATTGACCCATGGCCCTCATCGAAGTGGACGGCCTCACCAAGACGTACGAGACAGGCGAGGTGGCCGTGGCCGCCCTCCAGGGGGTGACATGCGCCATCGAGGCCGGAGAGTTTGTGGCCATCATGGGCCCCTCGGGCTCCGGGAAGTCCACCTTCATGCACATCCTGGGCTGCCTGGACACGCCGACCGCGGGGACCTACCGGCTGGACGGGCAACTCGTGAGCACGATGTCGCGAGATGAGCGTGCCCGCATCCGGAACAAGAAGCTCGGCTTCGTCTTCCAGACCTTCAACCTCCTGCCCCGTACGAGCGCCCTGGAGAACGTCGAGTTGCCGCTCCTGTACAACGGGGCCACGGCCGTATCCCGCCGCGCCCGGGCGCTGGCTCGGCTGCACGAGGTTGGCCTCCAAGGGCGTGAGCACCACCATCCGAATCAACTGTCGGGGGGTCAGCAGCAGCGGGTGGCAATCGCAAGGGCCCTGATCAATGATCCGCCCCTCCTCCTCGCGGACGAGCCCACGGGCAACCTGGACTCGAAGACCAGCCTCGAGATCCTCGCCATCTTCCAGCGTCTGAACCGGGAGCACGGCATCACCGTGGTCCTGGTGACGCACGAGCCAGACATCGCCGCGTATGCGGGCCGGATCGTCGCCTTCCGGGACGGGCGGATCGTGAAGGACGATCGCGCCGCGTCCTCGAAGGATGCGGCGACGAACCTCGCGACCTTCAGCGCGCGGAGCGCAGGATGAACGTCTTCTCCAACCTCCGCATCGCCCTGCGGGCCCTCCGGGTCAACACGCTCCGCGCCGCCCTCACCATGCTCGGGATCATCATCGGGGTGGGCGCGGTGATCACCATGGTGGCCGTGGGCAACGGGGCGGCGGCCCGCATCCAGTCGCAGATCGCCAGCATCGGCTCGAATCTCCTCATCATCCTCCCGGGGAGCGTGACCAGCGGGGGGATGCGGATGGGGCACGGCTCGACGCTCACGTTGACCGAGGACGACGCCAGGGCCATCGCCCTGGAGATCCCGGGCGTCGTCGCCACCGATGGAGTCATGCGGGGCGCGGCCCAGGTCGTCTTCGGGAACCAGAACTGGTCCACGGCGATCCAGGGTGTCACCCCGGCGTATCCCACCATCCGCGATTGGGACCTCGCGGAAGGGAAGTTCTTCACCCATGAGGATCTGGACGGGGCCACCAAGGTGGCGGTCCTGGGCCAGACGGTGAAGGAGAACCTCTTCGGCGACGGGGATCCGCTGGGCCAGATCGTCCGGATCAAGAAAGTACCCTTCACGGTGATCGGGGTCCTCAGCCGGAAAGGGCAATCCACCTGGGGCCAGGATCAGGATGATATCGTCGTGATCCCGCTCTCCACGGCGAAGAAGCGCGTCCTCGGGGTCTCCGCGGCCAACGCCCGCATGGTGGGGGTGATCCAGGTCAAGGTGGCCGCGCCCGAGGTGATCCCGGACATCACGCCGCAGATCATCGACCTCCTCCGGCAGCGGCATCACCTCCAGCCGTACCAGGACAACGACTTCGATCTCCGCAACCTGGCCGACATCTTCGCTGCCCAGGAGGCGAGCACCCACACCATGACCCTCCTGCTTGGGGCCATCGCGTCCGTCTCCCTCCTCGTGGGGGGCATCGGCATCATGAACATCATGCTGGTCTCGGTGACGGAGCGCACCCGGGAGATCGGTCTCCGCATGGCCGTGGGGGCCAGCAGCCGGGACATTCTCACCCAGTTTCTCATCGAGGCGGTGGCCCTCGCCCTGATCGGCGGAGTCTTGGGAATCGGCCTGGGCGTGGCCGGGTCGCAGCTCATCGCCTTCTTCGCCAAATGGTCCACGCTGACCACCCCGGGCTCGATCCTGCTGGCCTTCGGGTCGGCGGCCTTCATCGGGGTCTTCTTCGGCTACTATCCCGCCCGCAAGGCCGCCTACCTCGACCCCATCGAGGCGCTTCGCTATGAGTGAGGGTCCGGGAAGACGCGACGTCGGGGCCGGGAGCGGCGGGTACGAGACCTTTCCGGTCACCGCGGATTGGGGCATCCGGGCCTGGGGCCGCGATCCGGCCGAGGTGTTCATCAACGCCGCTCGCGCCCTGTGGAACTTTCTGGTGGTCCCTGGGTCGGCCCGGCGAGAACGCATGCTCCCCGTTCAGGTTGAGGCCAATGACATGGAGGCGTTGCTCGTGGCGTGGCTCAATGAGATGCTCTACCTCCACGAGGTGCAGGAGTTCGTGGCGGCGGACTTCGCGATCCAAGGCCTCACGGACACCCGCGTCCACGGGGAGGTCTGGGGGGAGCAGATGGACCGAAGCCGCCACGTCCCGGCGGGTCACGTGAAGGCGGTGACGTACCACCAGCTTCAGGTGGTGCAGACGCCAAGGGGATGGGAAGCCCGGGTCGTCGTGGATGTGTGAAAAGGAGGGGTGCGGAGGAATGGCTGAATCGGTATTGATATTCGGCAAGGATAGTTGACCCCATACCAGTGCCGCCCGTGAGGCCTACGGCAAACGGAAGGTTCCCTTCCAGTACATCAACGTGATACGGGACGCAGCCGGACTCAAGCGGATGCTGGAGTACTCCAGAGGCGACCGCACCGTCCCAGTCATCGTGGACGGCGGCAAGGTCACGATCGGCTTCGACGGAGGTGGGTGAGCGGTGTGATCCTGTCCGCCGGAGGCGGACGCACTTCTTGTCGTGCAATTGCACGAGGGCTGTCCACTCTCAGCGTGCAGAGCCGAGAGACGAGCATTGAGCGCAGAGGACAGAAGAGCAGAGGGGCGGGAGACGCGTGGACGAGATCAGACGAGAAGGCGGGGACGAAGCGATCCGCGAGTGGTTGAACGGGATCCGAGGGCAGGACCTGTCGGACCGCGAGGTGGAGCGGGCGGCAGAACGCCTCCGGAGCGCCGGGGCTGTCGCCTTGCCCGTCGCCCTTGAGGTGTTCTGGGACGAGGACGAGGCCCTCCTGGCCGTTGTCACCGAGGCGCTGAAGGCCTGGACGGATCCCTCACCGGTGGAACAGTTGCTCGCGCTCCTGAAGCGCAATGACATCGAGGCGCTGGGGAAGGCATTGATCCTGAACATCCTGGAGCGCCACGGCCTGGATGTGGACAGCCCCGAGGTGTTGGGATTGGGAATCAACCTGGAGGAGTACCTGCCCGCTCCGGAGGAGCCGGACAACGGCCACGAGGACGCACCGTGACGGCGGCTCATGCAGCGCACGAGTCCTCGCTGGCCATCATCGGGGGTGGCGCCTGGGGAACCGCCCTGGCGACGGTCCTCGCGGATCGGCACGCGGGAATTCGTCTCTGGGTCTTCGAGGCGGACCTGGCAGGAGAGATGGAGCGAACGCGAGAGAACACGGCCTACCTCCCCGGCGTCCGGATCCCCGACGGGGTCCGGATCACGTCCTCCCTGGAGACGGCGCTCCCCGGCTCGAGCCTCGTCATTTTCGTGGTGCCCTCCCATGTGTTCCGGACCATCCTGGAGTCGGCTCGCCCTCACCTCCGTCCGGGGACGATCCTGGTCAGCGCAACCAAGGGGATCGAAGTCCGAAGCCTCTCCACCATGTCTCGGATCATGGAGGAGCTGCTCCCGGCTGAACAGCACCTGGCGCTGGCGGTCCTGTCGGGGCCGGGCTTTGCCAAAGAGGTCGCAGCGCGTCGCCCGACGGCCGTCGTGGCAGCGGCGCGGGAGGGTCGGGTCGCGCGACGGGTCCAGCAGACGGTGAGCGCCGAGACGCTCCGGGTATATGCGGGCGTCGACCCGATGGGCGTGGAGCTGGGAGGCGCCATCAAGAATGTCATCGCCATCGCCGCGGGGGTTGTGGACGGCCTCGCGCTCGGCTTGAATGCCCGGGCGGCGCTCATCACGCGGGGCCTGGCCGAGATGACGCGCCTGGGGGTGGCCATGGGGGCGCGACCGCAGACGTTCGCCGGTCTGGCCGGCATGGGCGACCTCATCTTGACCTGCACAGGCGACCTGTCCCGGAACCGGAGCCTGGGGCTCGCCCTGGCCGGGGGGGCGTCACTGGAGAGCCGGCTCGTCACCTCCCGGACCGTGGCCGAAGGCGTGAACACGTGCCGGTCCGTGGTGGCGCTGGCCGAGCGGTACGGTGTGGACATGCCGATCTCGCGCGCCGTCCATCGCCTTCTCTTCGAAGGCCAGGATCCCCGGAAGGCGGTCGTGGAACTGATGGCGCGGGAGTTGCGGTTTGAGGACGAGTGATGAAGATCGCCGTCATGGGGAGCGGGGGAGTGGGGGGCTACTTTGGTGGCCTCCTGGCTCGAAACGGAGAAGAGGTGACCTTCATTGCCCGGGGGGCTCACCTCGAAGCGATCCAGCGGAACGGGCTCGAGGTGCAGAGCGTCCCGGGGGACTTTCGCGTGCGGGCCGCGGCCACCCATGATCCTGCCAGCGTGGGGCCGGTGGACCTGGTGTTTTTTGCGGTCAAGGGCTATGACACGGAAGCGGCCGGCGAACAGATCCGGCCACTGGTGGGTCCCGGGACCACCATCTTGTGCGTGCAGAATGGCGTGGACAACGAGGAGAAGCTGGAGCGGCTCCTCGGGGCCGGGCGCGTGCTGGGGGGCGTGGTCCACATCCTCTCGACCATCGCCGCCCCGGGCGTCATCCGGCAGACCGCGGGGCCCCGCACGCTGAAGCTCGGCGAGCTGGACGGCCGGGTGACGTCGCGGGCCGAGCGCCTGCTCGATGTGTTCAAGAGAGCCGGCATCCTGGTCGAGCTGTCCGCGCAGATCCAGGTGGACCTCTGGGAGAAGTTCCTCTTCATCTGCGCGCAGGGCGGCGTGACGGCCCTGGCCCGGCTCTCCATCGGTGAGATTCTGGCGTGCCCTGAGACGACGGCTCTGTATCGAGGGGTGATGGCAGAGATCGCTGCTGTGGGTCGAGCCCGGCGCGTCCGTCTGCCGGAGGACGCCGTGGAACGGGCCATGACCTTTGCCCGGAGCCTGCAGCCCCACATGCGCTCTTCCCTTGCCCACGACCTCAATCAGGGAAACCGATTGGAGGTGGAGAGTCTGGCGGGGGCCGTGGTCCGATACGGACGGGAGGCGGGTGTTCCGACCCCACTGAACTTCGCCATCTACGCCTCTCTGAAGCCGTATCATGAGAAGGCCGAGGCCGCCCGGCAGCGCTGAGGAGGAAGCCTCATGCCGGCGAACCTCACGCCACAATATCTGGAGGCCGATCGTCGGTTCAAGGCCGCCAGGACCGTCGAGGAGAAGGTGGCGGCGCTGGAGGAGATGCTCGCTGTCATCCCCAAGCACAAGGGGACGGAGCACCTGCAGGGGGACCTCAAGCGACGGCTGGCGAAGCTCCGGGCCGAGGCGGAGCAGGCGCGGCGACGGCGCGGCGGATTCTCGGTCTCGGTGGAACGGGAGGGCGCCGGCCAAGTCGTGCTGGCCGGCCCCGCCAACGCGGGGAAGTCGGCGCTGGTGAAGCGGCTCACCAATGCCCAGCCGGAGGTCGCGGAGTACCCCTTCACCACCCGCCGGCCGAGCGCGGGCATGATGCCCTACGTCAACATCCAGGTCCAGCTCGTGGATCTGCCCGCCATTTCCGGCGAGTACATGGAACCCTGGGTGCCGAGCCTCGTCCGCCCGGCAAACCTCGTCCTGCTGGTGGCGGACCTGGGGAGCGCGCGAGTGCTGGAGGATCTGGAGGAGGTGATCAAAATCCTGGAGCGGGCCAGGATCGCCTTGGCCTCTCCCTCGGACACCCAAGCCCCGGAGATCGGCTGGGCGCGCAAGGCCACCCTGCTCCTGGCGAACAAGGCAGACCTCCCCGGGGCCGATGCGTCGCTAGAAATCCTGCGCGCCCTGTATGAGCCCCGCTTCCCCATCTGCCCAGCCTCCGCGCAGACGGGGGCGGGCTTGGAAATCCTGCGGCGTCACATCTACGACGGCCTGGGCATCGTCCGGGTCCACTCCAAGCCGCCCGGGAAGGAGCCCTCGATGCAGTCTCCGGTGGTCCTGCCGCGCGGGAGCACCATCGTGGAAATGGCCGAGGCCATTCACAAGGATTTTGCCCGGCAACTGAAGTACGCCCGCGTCTGGGGCTCCACGAAGTTCGATGGGCAGCGCGTCCAGCGGGATTACGTGGTCCAGGAAGGAGACGTCATCGAGCTGCACATCTGACGGCACATCCAAGACAGCCAACCGCCAAGACGCCAAGAACGCCAAGATCGAAATGGGCCATGGCGGCTCCGCACGGAATCCTCTTCGGCAGGGAGATTGAGACACCATATCCTTGGCGCCTTGGCGGTAGAAGGTGCTTTCGGATCGGCGAGGATTGTCCGAAAGGGGGGACGTTCATCGAGTGCCTGCTGGCTCCAGTTTGACGCTACCCGGTGAGGGACGTATACTGGCGCCGGTGCCACAGATCGTCCGACACCAGAGGAGTTCTCCATGAGCACACCCAAGGAATCGTCTGAGGATAGCCCCCCGGTCTGTCCGTATTGGCATCAGGTCAGCAGCGACTTCGCCAGCATGTACCCGGCCGGCGGGTATTGCATCGCGGGATGCCACAAGCGGATCAAGGTCATGGCGGGGAAGACCGTCGATCAGGTCTGCGCCATGAACTTCGCCGAGTGCGAAGGCTACCAGCGCGTGCTGGCCGAGGAAGAGGCGAAAGAGCGCAAGGCGTCGGACACGATCTGGCGCTAGGCGGGGTCCCATGGCCCGCTGCCGGTTCTGCGGCTCCCAGTCGCCGCTCACGGCCTCGCGCGCTTCATCGCCTGCCTCGATCCGGACATTCCCTACAGCCTGCTGGCCTTCCACCCCCAGTTCTACCTGTGCGACCTTCCCGTGACGTCTCGAGAGCATGCCGAGGAGTGCTTGCGAGCCGCGACGTCGGCCGGCCTCAGTCAGGTGCACCTTGGGGACCGTCATTTGCGGCGATCTCCGTACGGGAGCGGGGCCGCGATGCTCTGAGTGGCTCCTGGATTGCCCTGTCCAACCAACTGATGGACGAGTGAGGTGACGGGCCCGATGCATACCAGCTACCGCATCATCATCGTTGGGGCGGGACCGGCCGGGATCTTCGCGGCATTGGAGTTTGCCCAGACCGGGGTGGCTGGCGTGCTGCTCCTGGAGAAAGGCCCGGACCTTCCCGAGCGGATGCGCCTCGGGCGCAAGGGCTCCATGCTGGCCGGGTGGGGCGGGGCGGGGGCGTACAGCGACGGCAAGCTCGCGCTGTCTGCGGAAATCGGTGGATTCCTCAGCCGCCACTGTTCGCCCGGCCAACTGGAGGAGCTGGTGGAGTACGTGGACGAGACCTACCTCCGGTTCGGGGCCCCAGCCGAGGTGTTCGGATCCGACCCCGAGGCGTTGGCGGACTTGCAGCGCCAGGCCGCCAGGCTCGACATGAAGTTCATCCCCAGCCGCTATCGCCACCTCGGGACGGAAGGCTGCGAGGAGTTGGTGGGGAAGGTCCGGGCGCATCTGTCCGCACGCGTCGACATCCAGTGCGCCACGCCCGTGGCGGAAGTGCTCCTGGATGAGGCAGGGAAAGCGAGTGGGGTGCGGCTGGAGGATGGGCGAGAGATTCGCGCGGAGTGGGTCATCCTGGCGCCTGGCCGCGAGGGGTCTGCCTGGCTTGCCGAGGAGGCGAAGCGCCTCGCCCTCCACACGACCATCAACCCTGTGGACATCGGCGTCCGGGTCGAGGTCCCCGCCTCCGTGATCGAGCCGGTCACGGCCGCCACCTACGAGGCGAAGCTCATCTACTACACCCGGCGATTCGAGGACATGGTCCGGACGTTCTGCATGTGCCCCTACGGCGAGGTCATCCGGGAGGACCTGGGCGGCCTGTACACCGTGAACGGCCACAGCTACGCCCATCGGAAGACGGCCAACTCGAACTTCGCTCTCCTGGTCAGCAAGACGTTTACCGAGCCGTTCCGCGAGCCGATCGCCTACGGGCAGCACATCGCGCGACTCGCCAATATGCTGGGGGGCGAGGTTATCGTGCAGCGCGTGGGCGACCTCCGGCAGGGGCGCCGATCCACCCCCGAGCGCATCCGCCGGGGGTTGGTGGAGCCGACGCTGCAGGCGGCGACGCCCGGCGATCTGAGCCTCGTGCTTCCCTACCGGTACCTGGCGGATATCCTGGAGATGCTGGAAGTCCTCGACCGCCTCGCGCCCGGTGTGGGTTCCGTGCACACGCTCCTGTATGGGGTCGAGGTGAAGTTCTACTCGCTCCAGCTCCGGCTCGGCCCCGGCCTGGAGACCGAGATCCCCCGCCTCTTTGCCGTCGGCGATGGGGCGGGGGTGAGCCGGGGACTGGTGCAGGCGTCGGCCTCGGGCGTCCTGGCGGCGCGGAGCATCCTTCAGCGGATCGGAGGCGAGTGAGGTTCCGCCCCGTCCTGCAGGAACGTCCTCAGGGCGGACAGGAGAGCCCGGGAGGGGAGGAGGAGGCCCGTGTGATCCACGTCCGGCAGGACGACGCGACGGGCGTGGGGGAGGCGGGGCTCCAACACGTCCATCACGCTGCCGAAGAAGGGATGGCTCTTCTCGCCCACGACCAGGAGCACCGGCGCCTTCACCTCGGACAAGCGAGCGGTCGGATTGAAGGTCTCGGCGGCGCCGAGGATGGCCTCGATCAGCCACGGCGGGCGGGAGAGGAGGAGGGCCCGATGCCGGCTGTGGAGGATCCGCTGGGCGCGCACCTCCGGCAGGATGGCGCGGAACCAGTGCTCGAGGCCCGCCTCCACGCCTTCCTCACGCATGATGCGGGCGATCGCCTCGCTCTCTAGGCCCGTGGCCGGTATCGGATGCTCCCGCTGGAAGCCCACGATCGGCGGCTCGGCCAGGATGAGGCGCCTTACGCGATTGGGACAGGCCAGGGCGAACGCCAGTGCAGTATTGGCCCCCCCCGAGCACCCGAAGAGATCCGCGGAGCCGATGCCCAGGGCGTCCAGCAGGGCGCGGAGGTCCTCCGCCAGAACCTCCACCGTGTAGGGTGCACGTTCCGCGGGGATTTCGCTCCGCCCATGGCCACGGCGGTCATACGCGACGACCTGCCGCCAGGCGATCAGGTGGGGGCGGAGGTGTTCCCAGACGGCAAGGCTCAGGCCGTCGTTGTGGAGCAGCACGAGGGGCTCGCCGCTCCCGTGCACCTCATAGTAGGTTGCGATGCCATTCGAATTCAATTGCGGCATGGGATCCGGATGCCTCCGTGATGCGATGAGGGATTCTGGCGCACGGCCGAAGTCGGGGTCACGGGGCCTGGTGTTCGGCCGCCCGGGTCCCGTGGAAGGTGCGGGCCTTGGCGAGGAGATCGCGGGCGTTCTTGAAGGTCAGGCGCTTCAGGCACTGGTCGTATGGCAGCCAGACGTAGCCGTGGTGCTCGTAGGAGAGCGTGACCTCGCCCGTGGTCGTTTCGGCCAGGAAGTAGACGACGACCTTCAGCATCCCCTCGCCGGATTTCCGGTAGAAATACCGCATGCTCTCCTTGAAGCCGGGAATGAACCGGGCATCCCGGATGCCGGTCTCTTCCTGTAGCTCCCGGCGAGCCGTGGTCTCCGGGTCCTCGCCCGGCTCGATGTGCCCCTTGGGGAAGTCCCAGTGGGAGCCGTAGTCGAGGATCAGGTATTCCCACTGCGCCGCGTCTCGAAAAAGGATCACCCCAGCCGAGACCTCGCGTCCCATAGTACTTCCTCTTATACTCCGACATTTCGTCTCTTGCCAGCACTCAGATGAGAGCGCTAGAGTAGGGCCACGGCGGCCGTGCCCCTACTGAACGAGCGTGTATGGTGGGAGAAGCGCCCATGGGTCGAAGAGTGCCGGTTGTCGGTCGGAAGGTGCCACGGGCCTCATTCGAGCGGGATCGTCGCAGCATCCTGAAGCTGGTCCCGAAGCTTCGCAAGATCAAATCCGCCAAGGGACAGCGGGGGTGATCGCCGGGTCGGAGGAGGTTTCGGTGGGGCCTCCCGCGTTCCCGGAACGGGAAGGAGACACACTCATGAGCATGCAGCCGGCCGCGCCAGCCCGCCAGGACTTTCGGTTCTGGTGGCCCGTGACGGTTCGGTGGGGCGACATGGATGCCATGGGCCACGTGAACAACATTATGTACTTGCAGTATCTGGAGTCGGCGCGGGTCGCCTACTTCGAGACGATCGGATGGCCCGTTCACACCGAAAGCGGGGCGCGCCAGAGTCCGGTGTTGGTCTCCCAGACGTTCAATTATCGCCGCCAGGTCGTGTATCCGGATGAATTGGAGGTGGGGGTCACGTGCCGGGAGATCCGGAGCCGAAGCTTCGTCCTGGCCTACGGCGTCTTCCGGAAGGGCACCGATATCCTGGTCGGGGATGGGACCAGCGTGGCCGTGTGGATGGACTATCCGGCCGGCAAGGCTGGGGAGATCCCCTCGGCCCTACGCGACGCGCTGAGTACCTCCTGATCCGGGCGCCGGGACGCGGCCGGCACGGCCTGCCCAGCAGGCTGTGGTCCCGTGGTCCGTGGTCCTGTGCTCTTCCGGTGCCCCTACGCGAAGGGCGCGGGCCTGCCCAGCAGGCGCTCGAATGCCTCCAAATATTTCTGCCGCGTCTTGGACACGATGTCGGGAGGCAAGGGCGGGGGCGGCGGCTTCTGCGGCCACTGAATGGACAGGAGGTAATCGCGCAGGAACTGCTTGTCGAAGGATGGCTGTGGCCCGCCCGGCTTGTATTGGTCCTTGGGCCAGAACCGGGAGGAGTCCGGAGTGAGCACCTCGTCCACGAGCATGAGCGTATCGCCCGCCAGGCCGAACTCGAATTTGGTGTCTGCCAGGATGATGCCGCGCCGCTCGGCGATGTCCCGCGCGCGGCGATAGACGTCCAGGCTGAGGGTGCGAAGCCGCTCCGCCAGGTCGCTGCCCAAGTCCCCAACCATCCGGTCGAAGGGAACGTTCTCGTCGTGGGTTCCCAACTCCTCCTTCGTGGCAGGGGTGAAGATCGGCCCCTCGAGACGATCGGACTCCACCAGGCCCTTGGGTAACCGGATGCCGCACACGCTGCCCGCCTGCCGGTACTCCTTCCAGCCCGAGCCGCTGAGGTACCCGCGGACGACGCATTCGAAGGGGATCACCCTGGCCTTGCGGACCAGCATCGAGCGATCGCGAAGCGCGTCGGTGTACGGCCGGCAGGCGGGCGGGAAGTCGGCCACGTCCGTGGTCAGGAGGTGGTGGGGCGCCAGGTCGGCGATCTGGCTGAACCAGAACGCCGAGATGCCGGTGAGAATCTTCCCCTTGTCCGGGATGGGATCGTTCATCACCACGTCGAAGGCCGAGATGCGGTCCGAGGCGACGATGAGCAGCGCATCCCCCAGGTCGTAGATGTCCCGGACCTTGCCCCGGCCTTTCAACGTGAGGCCGGGCAAGTGCGTCTCGAAGAGCGCTGTTCCCATGGGCTCCTCCGTGTCGACTGTGAGGGCGGATAAGGGCACGCGTATCCTACCACAGGGGGGAAAGCCCGTGCTGGGAAATCTTGAACGGAAAGGGATTGGCGCCACGACGAGCAGAGTGCATCCGTCGTGCAGAGTCTGCGTTCTCAGCGCACCGTCAGTGTGATAACATGGACAAGTGATGACTCCAACTCCGACCAAAGACACCTACCTCCGGCCGCTCACGCTCGTCTTCGTCGTGGCCCTCTGGGTAGCGGGGCTGGCCGTCCCAGCCTTCGGGTTTCTGGCAGATCCGGCGAAGGATCTCGCGCACCTGGACAAGCTGGAGATCTTCCAGCCGGGCGAGCCGAGCGTCCTCTACGATGATCAGAATGAACCCTTCGCCTCGCTGGCCCCGGAATTCCGGATTTTCGTCCCGCTTCAAAAGGTCCCGAAGCTGGTCCGGGAGGCCGTGCTGGACGCCGAGGATGCCCAGTTCTACCAGCATGGCGCCATCAGCCTGAAAGGGATGGCGCGCGCCCTCCTCCGCGACCTGACTGCCGGCCGAATCAAAGAAGGGGGGAGCACCATCACGCAGCAACTGGTGAAGAGCCTCTTCCTCAGTCCAGAGCGCACCCTCGGCCGAAAGATCAAGGAGATCCAGCTCGCGCAGGAGATCGAACAGCGCTACAGCAAGGACAAGATCCTGGAGATGTATCTGAACACGATCTATTTCGGCAGCGGGGCGTACGGGATCGAGGCTGCGGCGCGGATCTATTTCAGCAAATCCCTGGAGCGGCTCACACTCCCCGAGGCCGCACTCCTGGCGGGCCTCCCCCGGGCGCCGAGCCTCTATTCGCCGTCCAGCAATCCGAACCGGGCCAAGGAGCGCCGGGACTATGTGCTCGGGCGCATGGAGAAGGAGGGGCATATCACGGCGGCGCAGGCCAGAGCCGCCGTGCGAGCGCCCATCGTCTTGAATCCCTTCTTCAAGGCACGGGGCGGCGGGCTCTATTTTGTGGACTACCTACGGAAGGAATTGGAGCCGAAGTACGGGCGGGCGCTCCTCGACAGGGGGGGCCTCCGCATCTACACGACCCTGGACCTCAAGATGCAGGAGCAGGCGCGGGACGCCCTCCGGAACGGCGTCAAGGCCATCGAGAAGGCGCAGGCCGGCAAAAAGAAGGGCGCGGCGACGGACGGGACGGGGCTGAACGGCGCCCTGGTTTCCCTGGATCCGGCAACGGGGGAGATCCGCGCCATGGTGGGCGGCGTGGACTACGCGCGGAGCCAGTTCAACCGTGCCGTCCAGGCCCACCGCCAGCCCGGCTCCGCCTTCAAGCCCTTCGTGTACGCGGCGGCCTTCGAGCGGGGGTTTACGCCCGCCAGCATCATGGACGACTACCCCATCAGCTTTTCCATCCCGCAGAACGGCCGCTGGGTGGAGTGGAAGCCGGAAAACTTCGACCACCAATTCCGCGGTCCGGTGACGCTGCGGCAAGCCTTGGAAGAATCCATCAACGTGCCCACGGTGCGCCTGATGCAGGCGGTGGGGGTTGCCCCGGTCATCTCCCTGGCCCATGCGATGGGGATCCAGTCCGATATCAAGCCGGAGTACGCCTCGGCCCTGGGTGTCTCCGAAGTCAACCTGCTGGAGCTGGTGTCCGCCTACGGCGTATTTGCGGACCGGGGACTGCGCGTCCCACCTCACGCCATTCGCCGGGTGGTCGCCCCGAATGGCGACGTGCTGGAGGCGCCTGTCCCGGAGCCGAAGCGTGTCCTGGGCCAAGGTGTGGCCTTCCTGATCACGAATATCTTGCAGGAGGACGCGGAGCGGGGGACCGCCAAGCGTGCACACATTCCCGGCTGGGACGTAGCGGCCAAGACGGGAACCAGCCAGGATGCAGTAGACCTCTGGCTGCTGGGCTACGTCCCCCGGCTGGTGACGGGGCTGTGGGTGGGCTACGACCAGCCGCGCTCCCTGGGGTCCCATGAGAGCGCCGGAAGACTCGCCGCCCCCATCTGGGCGGACTTCATGCGGCAGGCGCTGCGGGAGGTCCCGCCGGAAACCGTCCCGATTCCGGAGGATGTCTTCACGGCCAGGGTGGACTGGAGGACCGGCCTGCCAACCGAGGCTGGTGACCCGAATGCGATCACCGAGTATTTCCTCCGGGGGAATGTGCCGCCGCCGGAGGGTCCGACTATGGTCCCGGTCCCTTCCTGTTTTGTCGAAGTCGGAAGTACCCGAGGTGGAGTGGCAGGATCGGAATGCTGCAGCAGCAGTAGCAAGAGCAGTCATCAGTGCCAGACCTGAAAATGTCGTTCCGCTCGCAGGGTTTGGGGGAACTCATTATGCCAAACGCCAGACTGAGATCACCCTTACAACCAGGGGCGGATTCGGCCATATTATGCCATCCCGGGATCTGATTCATCTTGACCAGGAGTTATTCACCACGATAGTCAGGGGTTCGGGAGCAGAGGCGATATATATTGATAGAAAAGCAGTATCCAGGGATGATATCAGGAGGATCGAAGGGTATGCGGGTATCCTTGAACTTGCCGGTAGTGGGCCAGTCTGATCTCCTTGGATTGAAAGATCTCTCTTTTGCTGAGTAGTAAAAAAATCAATACCCATCGCTGACAGAGTTCTCCCTGGTTCTTCAATAACCCTGCATGCTCTCCATCAGGCTTCAGATCCGGTCGAAGTGGTCATCCCTGCTGAATTATTAGCAGAGGCTGCCAAGGTGAATCCATCTGACCTCAGCACCGGGCTGAATCTCCTTCCGGTTGCCCACCTGTCAGGAAATGGAGTAGCATTCTATCATATATTTATTACCGATTCTGAGTTTCTTCCTGATATCAGCGGTACGATCATAGACCTCTGTATCTCAATCATCTCTGCTTATTACGGGGAAAATGTATCTGTTTCGTATGATAATCTCAGGACGGGTGAGATGTCTTCAGTTCTTCATGATACGAAGCTGTATCCTTACGATTTCCGAAACAAAATTCAGTCCACAAAAGGCATCTGACCTTGGAATAATGCCTGGTAAAGACTTTGGGAGGCTTGCCGGAGGAGAAACACTGACCCTCGGGGATCAGATCATCACTCCTGACCAGGTGGTTGAGAGCATGGTACGGCAGATCAGGGTTACCAGGGAAACAGAATAAAAATAATTCCGCACGGAAATCTTCTAAACACATCTCATTCATACTCCCGGTATCATGAATCTCCCATTACTCCTCTCTGACCGGATGTTCTGACAAACAGATCCGGTTGGTTTATATCTACAGACAGAGGATGATAGTTCATGCTGACAGTCCTCTATGTAGATGATGAGCCAGCTCTCCTTGATGTGGTAAAACTTATTTCTTGAAAGAACCGGTGAGTATCGATACCATTACGGCAGAATCCGCGAAACAGGCAATAAAAATAATAAATACCACCCAGATCGATGTGATCATCTCTGATTATGAGATGCCGGTGATGAATGGGATTGATTTACTTGGTTCATATCAGAGAAGCCGGCTATACCACTCCATTCATCATCTATACCGGAAGAGGAAAGATGGAAGTGGTAATCCAGGCTCTGGAAGCCGGGAGCTGACTCGTATATTCAGAAGGGAGGAGATAATAACGGTCAGTTTACCGAACTTCATCGGAAAGATCCAGAAAGTTGTCAGATGGAAGGTAGCTGAAGACGAAGTACGGAGAAAAAGCAGGGAGTGGGAAGGAATTTTTCAGTCAATCGGTGAGGTTGTGACTGATTATTAATCCTGAAAACCAGATAATCGCTGCAAATAAGATTGCATGTCAGTTATTAGGGATGACAGAACAGGAGATGATAGGGAAGAGTTTCCATGATCTGTTTTTTTCCGGTATGTCTCCTGAAAACTGTCCCCTGAACCGTGCATTATCAGACGAAATCCTATGAGTCCGGAGAGGTTACGAGTGAGAGACTGAATAAGACATTTCTCATATCCTGCACACCGATATCTGGATGAATATGGGAAAGTAGAGAAGTTCATCCAGATTGCCACTGATATCACCGAGAGAAAACGGGTTGAGAAAGAACTGATGACGTACCGTAATCATCTGGAAGAACTGGTCAGAGAACGAACCAATGAACTGGCGATTGCAAAGGACGAGGCAGAGTCAGCAAATAAAGCCAAGAATAACTTTTCTCTCCAATATGAGTCATGAAGCTTCGAACTCCTCTCAATGCAATTCTCGGTACACTCAGATTCTTACCCGAAATGATAATCTGACCGATACTCAGAAAGAACAGTTAAAAACAGTATACAGCAGTGGAAAACATCTCCTTTCTCTCATCAATGATCTTCTTGACCTGAGGCAAAATTGAGGCACAGGTGGTCAAACTCGATGATAATCCGTTCAGTCTCGTAGATCTGCTTCAGGATGTCTATAATATTACCCGAATCAAAGCAGCAGAGAAGAGTCTCACGTTTCAATATGAGATGGTTACTCCGATTGCCGAGACGGTTCAGGGTGATGAAGGAAAACTCAAACAAATTCTGATTAACCTGCTGAATAACGCAGTGAAGTATACCAGGCATGGAGAGATTATTCCTCAGGGTGAGTTATGGTTCAGATGGTCCGGATATCCTGCGATGTGAGATATCTGATACCGGGATAGGGATTGCAAAAGAGGCACAGGAAGAGATATTCAAACCGTTTACTCAACTCGGGTACCATGGAGAGATGATTGAAGGAACCGGCCTTGGTCTCGCGATAACCAAAAGTCTGATCGGATTTATGCAGGGGACACTCTCTCTTGAGAGTGAAGTCGGAAAAGGAGTATCATTACCGGTCACAGTGCGGCTGCCCAGAACATATGCAGTCATCTCCCGTGAACGGGAGAAACGGGATATCATCGGGTATGAGGGTCCCCGTAAAACGGTCCTTGTGGTTGATGATAACATCTCAAATGCCTCTCTTCTGGTCTCTCTCCTCGAACCTCTCGGATTTGAGGTTGAGGTTGTCTATAACGGGTATGATGCAGTCAGCAAGGCTATCACCCTGAAACCAGATCTGATACTCCTGGACCTTATTATGGCAGGAATGGATGGACTTGATGTTGTGCATGAAATTCACAACCGGTCGGATCTGGACCAGATCAGAATCATCGGTTTATCAGCTGCCGTATCCCGGAGTGATCTGAAACATGAATTCATCGCGGCCTGCGATGCATTTCTGGTAAAACCGATTCAGATTGATCTGCTGCTTGAGAATATGGGGAAACAGCTTGGGCTGGTATGGATAGAGCGGGCTCCGGACCAGCAGTCAGATAAGACTGATACCGGGAATGCGAAGAAGACCTCTGTTATTCCGGAGGAGGATATCCTTCGAAGGATAGAACTTACTGCCAGGCAGGGGAATTTTACGCGACTTTCGCAGATCCTTTCAGACCTGGAAGTCAAAGATGATTCATACCGGGAATTTTGTATGAAGATCCGACAGTATGGAGCAAAGTTTGACGACGATGCAATTATCTCATATATCAGAACAATAAGGGAGAAGGGTTATGGAAGAAGATAGTGGGATGAAAGGGACAATTCTCGTAGTAGATGATACTCCGGCATCGATCGGGATGCTGCAGTCTGCCCTCGAACAGGAAAATTATGAGGTTCTCATAGCGACGAATGGTCAGAAGGCCCTGGACCGGGTTGAGTTGATCCTCCCCGATCTGATTCTTCTGGACATTATGATGCCCGGGATAGACGGGTATGAGACCTGTCTTCAGCTCAAATCTAAAAAATCCACTCAAAATATTCCGGTAATATTTCTTTCTGCATTGTCTGAGACGTTTGACAAAGTCAGGGCATTCAGTATCGGCGGGGTCGATTATCTGACAAAA
>CAVQPC010000071.1:0-93453 GCA_963714585.1 uncultured Methylomirabilota bacterium | reverse complement strand
TCTTCCGCGACGCATCCCAGATGGCGAAGGCGAACATCCCCCGCAGTCGATCCACGCAACGCTGGCCCTCTTCCTCGTAGAGGTGGAGGATCACCTCCGTGTCGCTACGGGTCGTGAACCGATGGCCCTTTGCCTCCAGATCGGGTCGGAGGGATCGGTGGTTGTAGATCTCTCCGTTGAAGACGATCCACAGAGAGCCGTCCTCGTTGGTCATCGGCTGGTGGCCGGTGGTGAGATCGATGATCGACAGGCGGGTCATTCCTAGACCCACGCCTGGCTCTTCGTGGAGTCCGGAGTCATCCGGTCCGCGGTGGGCTAGGGCGCGAAGCATGACCGGGAGCAGGCCCGGTGCCTCCGATCCTACGTGGCCAGCGATCCCGCACAATTTACCAGATCCTTTGGGCGAGGTTTACGTCTCGTTTTGGGAGGTGCCGCAATTGTCAGAGCCCACTCATTGTATCGTCAGACCCCCCGAATCCAGTAAGAAAGAAGCCGCTCGTGCCGGATGTCTCCCTCCCATCGCTTCGGGGCGGTGCCCAGATCGCACCAGATACCCTCCGTCCGGTCAGCTTGTCTGGCGCTAGGCCTCACTGAATATAGTAGATCAGTATACGCCGACCGGCCCGATCCTCCACAACGTGAATCATCTCCAGGCCTGGACGATCTTGCTCTCCGGCTGCCAGGGCCATCAGGTCCGGACGCGATTCCGGCAGGCGAAAGTTGTCCGCAATCAGAAAGCGCGCCCCTGCCTGCCGCCCTGCGGCGAGCAGACCTTCCAGCGATCGGTTGCCGAACATAATCCCGCGAGAGTCTGCGTAATAGCCGAGAACTGCGTAGGATCCGATAAAGACCGTCTTGGGTCCCACCGTCCGACCCAGCCAGAGTCCCGCAGTCTTCTCAATCGCATATGGATCCTGGCGAAACCATGGCCGTATGATCCACGGAACGAAGCTAATTAATACAACGATGAACAATAAGCAGCTCGGCATAGAGAGGCGCCGAGAGATGTGAAGACCCTCCTGGCGACCGATTCGAGACAAACCAATGCCGGCAATGATGCTCAGGACGGGGATCAGCGCAACGAAATACCGAGCTCCGACCAGATAGAGGAGGAAGCCTGACAGAGGAAGCGGGACGACGACCAAGAGCCACTCCGGCCTGGAGGGCGGACGGCGAAAGCGCAGATGTGCTAGGCCCAGCACGATGAGCACGATGCCTCCAGATGTGAGAAGGGTTGTGAGTACGTACTTGTCGATGAGGTGTAGGTTGATGATCATTCGCCGCAGGGTCATCCCGGGCCGGGCCATCACGTATTCGAACAGACTCCTCGGAATGTCCTCCTCTCGCACCTCCGCGAGATGGCGCTCGCCGAAGCTGCCCTGCCGTTCGTCACCGACGCTCTCTGCAAACAGCAGAGAGATTCCCGCCTTGCCGCTCCAGTGCCAATAACCGATCTGGCTTCTCACCAGAGCCATATAGGGATACGTGATCGCCAGCCAGCACAACGTGACGATGGCAAGTCGGGTGAGGGCCGCCCGACCAGTCCACAGCCCTCCAAAGCAGAAGGGGGCCAAGACGATTAGACCCCACACCAAAGCAAGATACCCCATCCCTTCCGGACGAGCGAGAGTGGCAAGTCCTCCGAAGATGCCGGTGAGGGCCGCCGAGGTCCAGGAGCCGGTCCGCAGGCTGCGAACCAGGAAAACAAGAAAGGTTGTGAGGCAGAGCCCGAAGGCGGCCTCCGGCAGCACCTTGGTGCTGGCCTCAACAGCCGCCGGTGTGAGGGCCACCAGGAGTCCAGCCGTCCAGGACACGGCCTCGTCCGTCGTCTCGCGAGCCAGCCAGAGAGTCGGCAAGACCCACAGGCCGCCCAGGACCGCCGAGATGACGCGCGCGGTCCACTCAGGATCGTGCCGGAGGCCGAGGAAAGGCGCGAGCAGCAACGAGTAGAGCGGCGGGTGCAGAACGTTGATGGAGCGCCAGTTCGTCAACAGCGCTTGGGCGTTCTGCAGATAGATGATCCCGTCTATTTCGATCCCTTCTCGCTTTGCAGCAACTAGGATCCGGAGCGCGATCGCCAAGACGGACAGGGTGACCCCGGGAAGCCAGTTCCGGCGAAATATCTCCTCTGGGGTGCGGCTGGCGTGATTTCCTCCAGCAGCCATGCATGGACTCCTAATCGGGAGGGTGTGGCGCGCCACGATCAGTGGGTGTGGCTCATCCGATCCTCTGTTGAGCCTGAAAGCACCAAATTATGGCCCAAGCAAGCACTACCACGCCCAGCAGTTTGCCGCTAACCAGTAGCGACGACAGCCCTCGGCGGAAGAGGAGAAACCGGTCGCGTGAGTAGGCGCTCGCCTGCACGATAATGCTGACGAGAATAATTGCCCGGTCCTTCATCCGACTGGTCATCCGCCTTCTGTCTGCGAGCATGGCAATACGGAAGGCCGGGGCAGACCCGAAGCGGCGCCGGTTGGCGTCCCAGACGGCGAAGGCAAACATGCCTCGCAGACGATCTACGCATCGCTCGCCCTCGTTCTCGTAGAGGTGGAGGATCACCTCCGTATCGCTGCGGGTCTTGAACCGATGGCCCTTTGTCTCCAGATCGGGCCGGAGGGATCGGTGGTTGTAGATCTCTCCATTGAAAACAATCCAGAGCGAGCCGTCTTCGTTGGCCATGGGTTGCCGCCCGCCGACGGAATTAATAATGGACAGCCGTCGCATCCCCAGGCCGATGCCCGGGGTGACCCAGAGACCCTGGTCATCCGGCCCACGCTGGACCAGGGCCTCGACCATCTCTTCCAGGATGCCCCGTTCCGCCTGTCCGACGAAACCCGGAATGCCGCACATGACTCAGGTTCTCGCCCGGCCGACGGCGATCTCCTCGAGGAGGTCCACGAGGCGGGCGGTGGTCTTGCTGGGCGCGAAGCCTTGCGCCGTCAGCTCACGACAGGGGGGTTCATCCTCTGTAATCCGACGGCGACCCACGAATATGCCGCCGCCCTTCGTCGGATCCATGGAGAGTGCGGCCCTGCCTGCCTCTCCGGGTATGGCGCCTGTCAGAGCGCCATCCAGAATGATGGCTCGTCGCGACAGGCAAAGTGTGTCACCCGACGGTTGAGCCGAGCGAGCCACGTCTGTGGGTCCAAGGCACAGGTCAAGCGATCTCACGGCTGTCCGGGGAATCATTTCACCAAGCTCGCCTCAATGATCAGGGCTGGAAACACCCGTAACGGGCTTTGCTCGTAGAGCGTGGGAAACCAGTTCGCGATCGGCTCCAAGAGATAATTCCAGAGGGACAGCCGCTTGCCGAACACCAAGCGCACCTTGCAGGTCGAAAAGCGGAAATCAAAATAGCCACAGTCCCGGGCGTAGTAGAAAAACGTTGGGTAGGCAAAAAAATGGCGGTGAGTCGGGTCCGCGTAGGCCAGTTGCCAGGTGAAATGTGGCACCGATATAATTGCCCTTCCGCCCGGCCGAAGGATTCGATGGATCTCCTTCATGGCCCGGTTATGATCCGTCAAGTGCTCCAGGCATTGATGCATGGCCACCTCGGAGACGGTAGCGGATGCGAAGGGCCAGGGATACGTGTTGAGGTCGTGCACGATATCCACACCCGGTGCCATGGGGTTCACATCCACATTCACATGCCCGGGAAGCGGCTGCCCCCCCGACCCGAGGTTCAGCCTCATGGCGCGTCCTCTCGATCCTTCCGCCGGCCCCCTCGAAGTTTCCACAGCTTGCCATAGTTAAGAAAAGGAGGGACAAAACCGTCGCGCATATCCTGGGCGGTCGCCGGGATCCAGCGAGGCGGAAACACACGGTCTGGTAGTATCCAGTCCGCAAAGGGGCCCTCAGTACCCTCCATCCAGCCGTGCGACCGGGGAGACTCCCGCGGGGTGGCGACGTGTCCACTGTCCATCTCACAGGGCACATGGATCATCTCAACGATGTCAGTTTGGATCATTCGCGTGTCGTCCGTCTGTGAGACTGGCGGTAGCGTACTGGGTGCTCCGAAGGGCGCCGGAAGGCTTTGTCGCGGTGGCTACAATCTCCTCTCCGCTCGGCAGGCCGAGGGCGCAGTAGGCTCGCTCCTTGACCGAAAACCACCGCCTTCCCTTCTGTCGGGGAGCCGTATGGGCCCCCATCACGATGCCCTCCTGTAGCGTCACGCTGGCATCGTAGACTCCGACCGCCATGCGGAGAGAGGTCCAGAGCCTAATGCGCGTGAAGCCGCACCTCTCCAAGAGCATACGCATGTTGGCAGTGGAATAGCAGTAGAGGTGGCGTGGAGGGTCCAGTGACAGCCAGTGCCTCTGGAACCACTTGTGTCCAAGACTTCTTGCGTTGGGCGCGTACAAGACTACGGTGCCGCTCGGCTTGAGGATCCGGTAACACTTGTCCATGACAGCTATCGGGTCATAGACATGTTCGATGACGTGATTCATCGTGATATGGTCCACGGATTCGCTAGGGATATCCACCTCTTCAAGGGGGCCCGTATGGACGCGTATGCCTCTTCCCTGCGCAAGTGCCGACGCGACAGGGTCAATCTCCACCCCAACAACGTTCCATCCAAGGCTCTTCATCGCAAACAGAAAATCTCCGCGGCCGCAGCCAATGTCCAGGAGAAGCCCATCCTCCTTATAGTGAGGGATCCGCTCCTTCAATTCGTTTGTGGCGCGCACTCGCAGCCATTGAAGACGCCCTAGGGCCTTTCCCAGTGCGCATAAGGTGTGACGGGAATGCAGATGTGTGTAGCCGTAATAACCGCAGAAGATCATTGCCCTGATGGCGTCCCTCAGGCCGCCGAGGAAACGTGGCTGCCCGTCCGCGTGAGTGGGGTCTGCGACCGATGCGTGGGTGTAGTACCGCCCGTAGAATTCCCCCATGTCCTCCCGCACGGGTCGGGGGGAGAGCCAGATCAGCCCGCACCTCGAGCAGATCCACTCCCCGAAATCGCCATCATGCCCATACAGATCATCCCGCACGTGTGGGTAAAGCAGGCTGCCCGGCGCACGGCAGAGGAGGCATGTTTCCACGGATTCGGTCTTAGCCGTCATGGCAGGGCGTCCCGCAGGCGATCGCGCCCGACCCGTCGCAGGAAGTCTCCACCGACACCTCCTCTCGGACCGCCCGGGTGGCCAGCCTCCCGCCGCCGGGAGCGCCCGGCAGCATCAGCCACACGCTGCAGTCGAGGGACACGCGGTCTTCGCGGCCGCGAACATCTCCTCGACCGAAATGTCCTGCAGGCTAGCGGCGCGGAGAACGTGAGCGGACTGCGAAACCGGCCAAAAACGCACCGGATCGGTCGGCCCCAGCGTGGAGACCGACGGGATCTTCAGGGCACAGGCAATGTGAAGTGGGCCGGAGTTGTTCCCGACGAAGAGTGCTGATCGCGCGATAACAGCCGCAGAGACCCCTACGCCCTGTCCCCAAATGAAGCCCGCTCTTGCCGTCAGCAGCCCCGCGATTTCGTGCATAATCGCGCCGTCTTCCTTCCCTCCGATGAAGACGGGCGTCAGCCCGGGTCCCGCGGTCAGATTTGCAAGCTGTGCGAATCTCGAGGCCGGCCACCTCTGTCCCGGGTAGAACCCTCCGGGGTGGAAGACCGCGTAAGGCGGGCCGACGCCCTGGCTCGAGAGAAGATCGTTTGCGGTGGCCTGTGCCTGGGGATGTAGGTGGATTTGCAGGGGATATGGGCGCGGCTGAAGACCCAGGGCGCGCAGGACGTCGAAGGTCTCTTCGATGAAATGCTTCCTTTCACGGGCGGGAACGGGGACATCGAAGAGCGCTCCGCGGCCGCCGATATCGAAGCCGGCGGAGCACCGCGCGCCGACTCGCCGCGTAAGAAGGGCCGTCTTGATCTCATAGTCGTAATGCAGATCCACCGCGAGATCATACCTCTCAGAGGCGAGCCCCTGCGCTCTCTCATCGGCCCCCTCCTGGTCAAACACCAATATGCGATCGACGAGCTTCCCGTCGCACAGGAGTTCGCGTGTAAAATCTCTCCCCAGAATCACGACCTCCGCCGATGGGAAGCATTCCCTGACATTTCGCAGAAAGGGTGTGGAGAGCACTAGGTCACCTATCCTGTCAATTCTCACGAGGAGAATCTTTCGACACCTTTCGGGTAGAGGCGAGCGCCGACGCATAAGGGCAAGCGGCGTTAGGGCTATGCTTCGTGCCCCCAAGTAGGCATGGCGGAGGAGCCCCTTCGCAATCATGGCGTGCCTGCCTTGGCGGCCACGACCAGCAATGCCTCTGACCAGCAGGCTCCCGTAAGCTTGCGGACCACCTTCGCGGTCTTTTCGAGAAGGATGTTCACCGGCCGGAGGGCACTTTCGTCGATGCCTTCGAAGACCAAGCGGAATCCCGCCTTTTTCAGCATCGCGCGCAGGGTCTTCGGCGTGAAGTGGTGCAGATGCAGCTCTCGCTCGCCCGGCGTGTAATAGCGAAGCCGCCTCAGTCGCGCCAGCGGGTAGGCGGCGCGGAAGAGGGTGAATCCCGCGTTGGGCACCGCAACAATCATGATTCCGCCCTCTCTGAGTAGCTCCTGGGCTCTCATGAGGGTCTGCAAGGGGCGATCCGTGTGCTCGAGCACGTGCCACATCGTCACAACGTCAAAGCCCGTCTCCTGATGGTCCATCCGCAGCAGCTCGCCTTCCAGGATAGTGAGGCCGTGAGTATCACGAAGCATCCGTGCGGCCCAGCGCGACACCTCGGTGCCCACCACCCGCCAACCCCTGTCTCTCGCCGCCAGGAGAAACGAGCCGTCTCCACATCCCACATCGAGGAGGCGGCCCACGCGAGCGAACCGCTCGAGGAAATCCGTTCGCTTCGCCCACAGTGCGGCCCGTGCGTGCGCCTGATCTGTGAGCCAAGGGCGGTAGTAATCCGCGTCGTAGTGCACGCTGCTCTCGAACTTCGGGAAAGGATCCAGAAAGATCAACCGGCAGCGGGCGCACTGGATCGTCCGGACTCCATCGATCGCAGTTTCGAGGGCCTGAGAGTCCGTTCCGCCGCAGAGGTTGCACACTGCGGTCATGCGCAGACCTGCAAGTACAGCGCTTCCACCGCACGCGTGCAGGCGACGGCGTCAAATAGCTGCTCGGCCCGCTTCCTGGCAGCCGCCCCCATGCGTCCCCGTCCTTCTGACGCAAGGTAGAGATCGCGCAGGCGGCCGTAGAGCGCACTTTCGTCCTGGGCCGGGACGAAGAAACCGGTTTCCCCATCTACCAGGGTCTCGGCGTTTCCGCCTAATGACGTCGCCACAGATGGCACCCCGCAGGCCATCGACTCGATGAGCGAGCGCGAAAGCCCCTCCATGTGGGTCGTGGGAAGCGCAAACACGTCGAGCGCGGAGTAGAACTCCGGCATGGAGTCGGAAAAGGGCAGGAAGAGTGCCCCGTCCCCGGCGATCGCCCTCAAGGCGGCTTCGTCGCCGCCCCGGCCGGCGATGAGCAACTTGGCGGCGGGGGCCTCCGCTTGCAGTCTGGAGAACGCCCGGATGAGCAAGTCCAGCCCCTTAAGCTTGATGACCTGGCCGGCATACCCGACAACGAAAGCGTCTGACGCGATTCCCAGCTTTTCCCTCAGAGTTCCGCAGCCGGCGCCGGGATGGAACTCCGAAAGGTCCACGCCGTTATAGATCACGACGCACCTTGGAGGGCGACCGAGGAGGTAAAGCGCCTCGCCGCTGCGTCGGAGACCGCAAATGATCTTGGCGCAGAACAACGGGACGATCGAGTCAGAATTCCCCCTGACCCGGAGGATCTGGCGTGGAAGATGACCGGCACTCGAAGGCCCAGTAACGCCGAGCCCGCTCGTGAGCGCGGTGTAAATGCTATCGCAGTGGACGAGGGTGGCCTGGGAGGCCTTGACGGTGCCTTCCGCAAAGGCAGCGCGTAGCGCACTGCCGAAAGGGAGTCAATCGACCTACCCGCGCCCAGAGATACACCTCCGCGGCGAGATCGCGTGCGCGGTGGGCCACCTCCCCTCACTCCGGGCACAGGAGCAACGGCAAGAAGCGCTCCCTGTCCAGGAGTCGCAGGAGCAGGAGAAGGCTCACCTGTCCGCCGCCCGCCACGTCGGCGTACCCGGAGACATAGAGCACCCTCTTTTTTCCCGTACTACTTCCCATAGAGACGCTCTATTTCGGAGACCATTCTTCCAACTGTAAACTTCGCGAGATATATCCTCCGTCCAACGTCGCCCATCGCACGCCCAACTTCGGCATTTTCAAGTACCCTCACGATGCAGCCGGCGGCCTCGGTGGCGTCTCCCGCCTTGCAGAGGAGGCCGCTGGTTCCATCCTCGACCAGCTCCGGCAATCCTCCCAGGTGCGAGCTGATGACCGGCTTCGAGGCGGCCATTGCCTCGATAATCGCTAGAGACAAGCCTTCCCTTTCTACAGATAGGAGCGCCATGGCATCCACCGCTGCAAGGGCCAAATCAACGTTCTCCATCCTGCCTGCGAAGATGGCCGGGGCTCCCGCGTCCCGCGCGCGAGCTTCCAACTCGCCACGGAGCGACCCCTCGCCCACGACGAGCAAGACGAGATCACCCAGTCTTGCGCGGGCGATTCGCACGGCCTCGATCAAGACGGCATGTCCCTTGTGGGGCTCCAGCGACGCCACACATCCGAGAACCTTGGCCCCTTCTCGAATCCCGAAAACCCTCCGGGCCCATTCCCTATCCAGCAGGGGGAGATCCGGAATCCCGTTATAGATCACCTCCGTCTTCTTGCGGGGGATCCGCTCGTCTTGAACCACGAAATCCCGCACCGCCTCCGACACGCATATGATCTTCGTGCTGAAGGCGGCAAGTACCCACTCAATCCGGCGCTGTCGTGGCTGAAGCCACACTCCCTGCGTGTGGATGTGCGCGAACACCCGTGGTGTCCTGGCCAGAATCGCCGCCGCTCTGCCGACGGTGCAGGCCGTGTAACCGTGGCAGTGTACGATCCGAGCGTTCACACGACGGAGCCTGCCGGCCAGCCGGAGCAGAAATCCTGGCGACGGTCGCTCCCCCATATCCGAGACGTGGACCGGTATGCTCCCGGCCGCGATCTCCTCCGCGACTTCCCCGCCTCGTGCCAGGCACCAGACCTCAGGGTCGAAGCGTGCGCGGTCGAGGTTGACGACAATGTTGCGCACGATCTTTTCAAGTCCCCCAGTGCGCAAATCCTCGACGAGGTGAATGACCCTGGCCGGGGCCGTCATTTCGTTCCAGTCACCGTCGCGATCAGCGCCGCCACGCGGTGGCGATAGGTGTGATCGGTCAGTACCTTCCCGTGTCCGCGGGCCGCTATCTCTCTGCGCTCCCGGTCGTGGTCAAGGTAATAGCGCGCCTTCTGTTTGAGGTCGCTCAGGTCCCGAAAGATTACCAAGTCTCGGCCATCTTCGAAAAGCGCCCGCACGTCGGGCTGGTCGTCGCAGAGCAAGAAGCCCCCACAGGCCAGGACTTCGTAGACTCTCGGTGATGCCTGCCTGCATAGGGGTCCCGGTCCGCCATAATGTGCGCAGAGGATGATCTTGGCCGCGCTATACATGCGCGTCCATTCTTCCAAGCGAGTTTCATCCCCGCGGATCTTAGAGCGAATCGGACTTGAGGCAGGCAGATCGCGGGCGCCTGGGCCCCAGACTGCCAGGTCAAAGTCTGCGAGAGCCTCGAGCATGGTGATCCGGTTGGGGTACATCTCTCGGTGCAGACTCCCTACGAAAGCGATATCGCAACCATACCGCGCCTTCTCGGCGGGTGTGAGGTCGACCGGCTGGTGCAGTTCCGGATCACACGCGAACGGGAGCCAAAGGGGGCCATTCCGCAGGGGGGTGCCCCGCAGCGCCTCAATCATCTCGGTTCCACCGCAGAAGACAAAGTCGAAATATGGGGCCAGGGAAATTCTGGGATCGCCCGACTTCACCGAATCCACCGTCCAGAGGGCTGTCGGCGTACCAGCCGCCCGGGCGACCTCCACAGTTTCGGGCAGGATCCTCTCGCCGCCAGCGCAGAGGAGCATGTTCGGGCGCTCCCGTTGCACGACCTCCACCAGCCTGCGATTCAGACGCTTCAGAGCGAGGCCACCGAGCGAAGGGATCGCTTCCCGGAGCTTACCGGGAAAGAGGAGGTCTCTGTCATCGAAGGTCAAGAGCGGGTGACCCAGGGATCGCACCGCCCGCTCGACGTACTCGGTGATCGTCGGGAAATGCGGGTTCCTCGCCGTGACGAAAAGAATCTTCATCGTACGGGCCTCAGCCGGATGGCCGACCAGTTCTGGACACGAAAGCCATCCCGCTCCAGACCAAGGATTTCGCGAGTAAGTAGTACGAGTTCATATGAAGCCAATCGGCCCGGATCGCCTTGGCAAACTCAGGCGCGGCCCTATCAGGCCGGTTCTCCTTCAGGAAAAAGATTCCCCTCATGGCGTAGTTGTGCGCCTTGAAGAAAGGCAACTCCCGCTTGAGGATTTCATGCTCTGCCGCGAGGGTAGTCAGCCTTTCAATCCAGGAAAGCCTCGCCTCGTGAAAGCGTTCACCCTTCGAGTAGTTGGAGGCGTGAGAAGTCCAGCGGGCGAACACACCCGGTACATGTTGAAGCCGGCTTCCCGTCGCCAGGACCCTGATGAAGAACTCGGCGTCGTCGAACCCGGTTATCCGGGCGTCCGGGCAGAGGCCGCCGACCTCATCAAAGATCCGCTTGCGCATGAGCAGTGTCTGGACCGAGAAGAGTCCGGTGCTGGTCGCTAGGCAATGCAGCATCTCGTCCCGGCTTGCCTGCCGGCTGATGAAGATATCGATCAGCCCCCCGTTCTCATTACGGCGCTCGTAATCTGAATAGACGCCATCGATTCCTGCGTTCGCTCGGAGAACAGCCGCCTGGGCCGCGAGCCGCCCCGGGAGCATCTCGTCGTCCTGGTCCAGGATGCATATCAAGCTTCCCCGGGCGATCTGGGCCCCGCTGTTGACCGCCGCTCCCTTCCCCCCGTGGGAGACACGCAGCAGCCGTATGCGTGGTTCGGCGAAGCCGTCTACGATGCCATCGGCTGGGATCTCAGATCCGTCATCCACGATGATGGCTTCAAGCGCCACGCCCTCTTGACGCAGGACGCTCCCAAGGGACAAAGCGAGCCAGTCAGCCCCCTGGTAATAGGGAATGATCACCGAGACTTCCGGATCCATGTCTGCGTGCTCGGGCGCCGGACCGGCGAACCCTCAGGCCCATCTCCAGAAGGCATGCATCCGTTCCCTGGTCTGGACGTCCAGGACCAGCCTCCACACCAACGCCGCATACGCCGAGGCGATCACCATGATTCCAGCGATGACGGCCGGAGTCACCAGCGAATGCCCGCCGATCCCGATCGCAGCGAATGCCGCCGAACACGCCGCGAGAGGAAGGGTCACGGCCTTCAGCAGCTTCCAGTAGATGCGCGACCTCTCGCCCAGCTCGACGCAGGAGGCAATGTGCAGCAGGAGCGCATCGGCAGTCACCCGCAGGCACCACGCCCCCGCGGCACCCGTCATGCCATAGCCCTTGATAAGAAAGTATGCCGAGGGGACGTACAGCACCAGCTCGAGGGACTGCAGGATGAGGGGGATGTGAGGTTTCCCGACCCCCTGGAGGGCCGTAACGGCCGGTCGAGCCATGGCGTTTAGCATGCCGCCAACCGCCAGAATTCCGAGCACGAGAGCGGACTTCTCCGCGAACTCGGCGCCCATCCAGGCCCGGAGAAACGGCTTGCCGAGAAAGAGGAAGAAGGACGCGAAGAAGCCGTAAGAGGCGCAGATGTAGAGCGTCCCCCGGTAATGAAGCTCTCGGTTGTATTCCGGCCCTTTGGTGCTGAAGTAGCTGTACGATGGGAAGAGCACTCCCCCGAAGGCGGAGGGGATGAGCCCGAGCCGGTCGATCAGGGAAAAAGGCACGGCATAGTAGGTCAGGAGCCCAACAGAAGTCAGGCGGGCCATGAAGAGCTTTTCGACGTTGGTCAGCACGGGACCGATGGCACTTGCCAGCGTAAGGATTCCACCGAACTTGAGCAGTGCGGTCATGGCACGCAGGCTAAGTCGGGGCTTCCTCAGGGCGGGCAAGAGATTCAGGCACAACCCGAATTGCCAGGCAAAGAGTCCGCCCTGGCAGAGCACCATCCCCCATAGGATGTGCGTCAGGGAATAGCCGGCCCAAAGCAGCCCGACGGTCAGTGCCGTCTGCACCGTTCCCGCCACGATGGACGTGAGATTCAGCAGCGCAAATCGCCCCACGGACCGGAGGGTCCCCGCGGTCAATCCCGCCCACATGGATACGCAGAGGAGAAGTGCGCTGATCCGGAAGGCCGCGACCGCCGTCGGCTGGAGCCGGGCGGGGACATGTAACAGGCGTGAA
Organism: uncultured Methylomirabilota bacterium; assembly: GCA_963714585.1. Classification (GTDB taxonomy): domain Bacteria; phylum Methylomirabilota; class Methylomirabilia; order Methylomirabilales; family 2-02-FULL-66-22; genus 2-02-FULL-66-22. The sequence continues at coordinate 81,075 of CAVQPC010000071.1, read as the reverse complement.
GCCACAAACCCCGCCAGCACGGCCACCACGAGCACACAGGCGAAACCGCCGCTGATGAGCCAGCCCAGGCCGCCCCAGAAGGAACTGACGATCCCCTCGTGGTTGTCCTCAGCCAGATACTGAGAAATATACTTGGTGACGGCCGTCCCGAGGCCGAATTCAAGGAAGGCAAAATAGCTCAGCACGAAACCCGCGAGCGCGTAGAGGCCGTAAAGGTCATCTCCGAACTGCCTCACAATGTACGGGGTGGCGACGAAGGCTATCACCAGCAGCCAACCCTGGCCGAAAAAGTTCCAGACCACCCCGGACACAATCACGCGAGATCGTTCTGTATGCGCACTGATCATAGGACCCCTGGGGAGCATGATCTCCGCGATCATCCTGGGCTGCGCGCATCAGGGGCGTGCCTGACGCGTGGCCGCTCCCAGGGCGCAGATCCATGCAGAAAATCCGGGAAACACTGCGCGCTCGATTTGACGGCCTCGTCCTCTCCGGGCGGGCCGGCACCTCGCCCTCGGCAACTCATGGCGACCCGTCGACGCCTGGCACGGGCGACGACCCACCGGAGATCCCCCAGCGAGGTCTGGCTGCCGCAGGCCAGACCGGCGTCAACGCGGGGGTTGCTCCGGGGTGGCCCCGTGTGCGTCGCGCCTGGCCAACTGAGGCAGAACAGCAACGATCCCCGTCAGAAACCAGAGCGGTTCCATGATCCGAACGATGATGAATGTGTTAGCACCAATGCTGTGGGTGACCATGGCCAATATGCCAGCCAGGTATCCCAGACTCAGCCCTTCGAGCCTGGTTCCAATGGTTTGCCGGTAAGTGCTCCAGGCCATACGGAGGATGCACGACAGAAGCCAGAGGAATGCCGCTAGGCCCATCAGGCCTGACTCTATTAGGACGCGGACGAACTGGGCGTCTATGAATCCAAAACCGGTAACTCCGTACCCGAAAAGGGGTTGCTTGGTCCATGCATTGAAACCGGTCGACCAACTTTCCAGGCGAGCACTGGTGGAGGTGTCCAGCCTGGCATTACCGATCCGGTACTCACCGCGGTCGTAGGTTGCGTTCCAGGTGTAGTTATAGCGGTCCACCACCTGCTTCGGCATAATGGAGGCTCCGATAACGACGAGAAGACCCAAGGCGGTTAGCAATGTCAGGCGGCGGGGACTGAGGACGATCAAGGTCAGGAGCATGGGAATGGCTGCCAGCCAGGAGGATCGGGAGAGGGTGTAGAGGAGCGGAACGACGATCAGAATGGCAAAGGCCGCCCAGCGTAGCTGCGACATGTGGGACGGGGCGGAAAGAGCATACGCCAGGACCAATGCCAACATGAGGACGAGATATCCGCCAAAGGTGTTTGGCTCCCCGTACTGGCCTTCAAAGGGTGCCGCCACACGCTCGGCAGAGGGAATCTGGGTGATTCCAATGATCGCAGCGATGGCGCACGTGACGAAAGCGGTAGTCAGCAAACGGAATGCTTGACGCTCTTCGCGAACAAGGTTCACGGTCATGAAGTACACGACAAAGAACTCGATGTACTTCAGAGTAAAGAAGAAACCACGCAAAGGCGGCACGAATCCGGCGAAAACTCCCCAGAGTGTGGCCAGGATCAGAGACGCAATGTATGCGAAGATCGCGGGATTGAGCGGCGTTTTCCGGACCAAGCCAAGTTCCTTGAACAGCGCCGTGCGAGCTAGCCAGGCGAATGCTACCGCCACAAGGATGAGGTCCTCGACGCGGAGGACGAGGACATCGCCTTTCACTGATGGCTTGCCCAAGGAAATACCGCCGACGCCGCCGACAACGATCTCCGGCGAGAGCAACATGGAGAGCAGAACGATGTGGAGGGCCAGTTCCGTGTTCAGGAAGCTTGCGAAGAGGACGATGAGCAGGAGCGCACCGGCGATGCTCAATCCGAGGCTGGACTGGGACACAACAACCCCCCCGCCCAGCGCCAGGAGCAGGACCAACACAATCAGTACGGGCGCGGGACCGGCACTGACCTCGCGCGCACGGCTGACCATAGGAACGCCTATCTATCTCTGAATGACCCGAGCACTCAAACCCTTGGCCCGCAGAAGGTCTGCCAGTCGATCCGCCTCTCCATGGGTGGTGAAGGCATCCACTCGAAGCGTACCGGCTGGCGCGGCCGAGGGCTGTTTGCGCTCGGACGGTTTAGCGGCGAGATATCCAGAGGTGCGTGCCACCACTTCAGCTAGGGCGGCCTGCTTGGGGGAGGCTATGCCCACCACTTCCACGGCGAACGGCAGGGAGATGATCTCGGCGGCTTCAATCGTTCCCTTCCCGCGGAGGTCGCGTGCTGCCTCGGTTGCGCGCTCCGCGGAGTCAAAGCTTCCGAGGATGATCCGGTACCACTTGCCTTTCCGCAGAATCTCCACGGGGACGGTGAAGGCGTCCAGTCCCTGCGCCCGCAAGGCCCTGGCGTACTTCAGGGAGCGCGCTCGACTGTGGAATGAGGCAACCTGGAGAGAGAGGCCGCGCGTCTGCGGTGCCGGAGGCGGTGCTGGGGCGGGGGAGGTCCGGACCGTGGGCGCGGCGTCGGGCGACGCTCGGTTGGCGGGGGCGGGAGGACTGGGCTGGACCAACGGGGCTGGGGGGAGCCCGCGGGAGCCGCGCATGAGTTGCCGTGGGACGGCCAGCGCTTTCTCGGCCCACGGGGTGACCACCTGTGCGAGCTTGCCCGCCCAATGCCACTGCCAGTCGGCTAATCCACCCAGGAGCGATCCAAGGAGGATCAGGGATAACACAAGAGTGCGAGCGGAGATTTTGGCGAACAGGCTGGAGGCCTTGCCCAGACGGAATCCTCGACCGCGACGGCTTTGGCCCGACCTCACCCGCCCTGGCTCATGACCATAGGCGTACCGGTAGTACTCCAGTTCCTCGTAGTCGGGACTGACCTCGGCCCGCAGCCCAGTGAGGATCACCCCCAAGACCTTCCCCCGGACATTCTCCAGCAGGACCTTGGCGCGCCGCAGGGCGGAGCGCGCGATCTTCCCCACCCGGTACACTATCACGGTGCCATCCACCTTGGAGGCAAGGATCGCCGCATCCGTCACGGGCAAGATCGGGGGACAGTCGAAGATGACGACATCAAACTCCTGCTGGAACGCTTGAATGAGGTCGGTCATGCGCTGGGAGTTCAGGAACTCCGTCGGGTTGGGGGGAGGGGTCCCGCTCGTCAAGATGGAGAGCTTGTCGATATTCGGCGCCGCCATCACGTTCTCAACGCCCAAGGGGCCCAGCATCAGATCGGCAACCGTCCGCAGGCACTCGTGCCAGTCTTTGTTGCCGACGATGACTTCGGCCAGGCCCGGATCGCGCGGGAGCCCGAAGGCGTGATGGATGAAGGGCTTGCGAAGGTCAGCCTCCACCAGAAGGACCCTCTTCCCCATCTGGGCCAGCGTCACGCCGAGGTTAATGACCGTGGTCGTCTTGCCTTCCATGAGGGACGCGCTGGTCACGCAAATGGTCTTGAGGTTCTTCTCCAGAGAGAGGAACTCGATATTGGTCCGCAAGGATCGATAGGCTTCGGCTACGGTGGAGCGCGAGTTCAGAAGAGAGACCAGGAACGGCCGCATGTTCCTGAGAGCCTCGGACTCGTCTTCTCCGGGTGCCGGTGCCGCGTCCTTGGCTGGGTCGATATTTGGAATTAGGCCCAGGACAGGGATTTCCAGGTAGCTTTCCACGTCCTGGATCGTCCCGATGGACGTATCCAGCGATTCCAGGACGAAGGCCAGGACGAGGCCGACCGTCAGCCCGATGAGGATGCCCACGATGGCCTTTCCTGTCGTCTGCGGCGGATTGATGGGTTGAGTCGGTTCGATGGCGGGACGGACGAGGGTGACCTCTTCGACCTGCTCCTTTTCCTTGATCTGGACTTCCTGCAACTTCGTCCGGAGCTGCGTGAGGAGGTTCTCGCTGATGATCAACTCACGTTGCAGTTGAGCATTCTGGGCCGCGACATCCGGCAGGACGCGCTGCTGCCGCTGAATCTCCTGCATCTGACGTCGGAGGTCCGCCGCCCGCATCTGGAAGGTCTGCCGCTTCAGGTCCAGCTCCCGGACCAGATTCTCGCGCACCGCAGCGATCCGCGCACTGAGGTCGTGAATCTGCGGGTGGGCCGGCGTGAGCGTGAGAAGGAGATTGTCCCGCTCGACAGTGAGATCCAGCAGTGTTGTGCTCAGCTTGGCGATGGTGGGATCGCCGGCATCCGTGAAGATCCGGGGGGGCGCGGTTCCTGCAGCCACCGCCGGGGCCTCCAGGGCGTTGATCTGGCTCGTCGTCTCCTCGAGCCCGCGCCGGACTTTTTCGTACTCCGTGTCAAGGGCCGTCTGCCGAGTCAACAGGGCAGTGGTCTCCTCCGGGAGAGAGACGAATCCCCGGCGTTCCTTCAACGCCTGAATGGACTCCTCGGTCTGGCGCACGCGTCCGCCGACCTGCGCCAATTGCTCTTCGATGAAGCGCCGTGCCTCGTGGACCTGGCGATTTCGAGTGAGGGTATTCTCCTCCTGGTAGGCCTGTGCCACGGCATTGGCGATTCGTGTGGTCTGGACCGTGTCAGATCCCTTGGCAGAGACGTTGATGAGGGTGGTATTCTCCTCGGGCGTTGCCGTGATCTGTCCCCGCAAGTCACTAATGAGTTGGATGTACCGCGGGTTCAGCTTGATCGCGTCCGAGGTGATGTCCGGTGGGATCAGGTGAAGGATCTTGGCCGCACGCTCCAGGACCGGGAAGCTCCGGACCACCGCAGCCTGGGTGGCCATATTATCCCCGCCGGAGACGGAGATGGATTCGACCAGCAATCCGACGAGCGTTGTGGTTCGCTCGAACTTGACGACGGCGGTGGATTGGTAAACCGGCTGGGGGCGCTGGATCTCGGCGAAGGCAAAGGCCATGACGCCGAAAGCCAGTGTCATGAAGGCGACGACCCACTTCCGCTTCCGGAGGATCCGCCAGTAATCCCGCAGATTGAGGTCGTACTGGGTCATCAGCCTCTCGACGCCTCCGGTCGCCCGTCTACTTCGTTATGGATTGATAGATGATGTACGGCTGGGCGCCGGCGACCAGGAAATCCAGCGTTGGCCGCAACTGGGCCAGGAACGCGTTCCAGTTCGCGATCCGGGTCCGCGGGACATACACGATGTCGTTGGGTCGCAGGAACTGGTCGATTCGCCTGTCGCCATTCAGCACCAGTCTGCCGAGATCCACCTGGATGACCTCTGGCTTATTCAGATCTCCCCGGATGATTCGCGCCTCCTCGAACAGCGCGCCATCCGTCCATCCGCCTGCCTGGGCCATGAGCTGGCCCAGCGTCAGCGAGGAATAAAACGCCACCGGGCCAGGCGCCTTCACCTCACCCAGCAAGAAGACCCGCCGCTCCTCCCCGGGAACCCGCTCTGGAACGAACACGACGTCCCCGGTGTCGAGGATGAACTCCTGGGTCAGGTTTCCCTCCTGGATGAGCTGAAACAGGTTTACCGTATAGGCCTTCCTGGACTCCCGAGTGATCCGGATGCGCTCCAGGCTGGCGTTCGGCGCAAGCCCGCCCGCCTTCGCGATCAGCTCCAGCAGCGTGGTCCGTCCCGTGAGCGGGATGGTTCCGACTCCTCCTCGGGGCGTCCCGCCGACGGCGCCAAGGACAGAGACCTTCTTGCTGTTGTAGTCCTTCACCAGCACATCGACGGAGGGATTGCGGTAATACTTGGACAGCGCGCGGGCGATCTCGCTCGCGGCCTGATCCGCAGTGAGACCCTGGACGGAGACTTCAACGAAGCTAATGGAGATGCGGCCGTTTGCGCGGACAGGGATCTGGAGTCGCTCCTGCGTCGGCCCCCGGGTGATGAACACCTCCAGCACATCACCAGGTCCGATCCTGTACTGCGGGACGCCGTCAATCGTGACGAACGTGTGATTCTCCGTGACGGGCGGAGGGAGCTCAGACGGGATTGGCGGGGCGAAGGCGACAATAGGCTGAGGGAAGGACTCGGGGTTGACAGCAGTCGCCGGCGGCGGAGCCAACTGGACGCACGACCCGATTCCCAGCATGCAAACGACGAGGCTGAGAAAGAGTCCGACCCGCCAGGGCAGACCCCGGCGCCGCTCAACCCCCGAATTATTCAGCGGGAGCACGCCGGGCACCGAGGCTCCTTTCCCCTCCCCCCCCAACGGGGCAGATACTAATAAGAGCCAATCATTAATGTCAAGTACTTAAAGCAATATCTATCAGATTTTGCCTTCTCGGGTGATCTTTCCGGCAGGCGGGAGGTGGGTCGGCTCCAGGGGGGTCCCCTTCGTCGCAGAGCTTTCGTGCCCAAGGAGAGCATGGAGTGCGCTTCGGCCAACGCGAAGGACGGTGTGCCAGTGGGTTCCGAGGCTGGGGGATTTTTCTCCTGCGTGTTCAAATCCTTTCCACACGTCAGATGAAGGGACGAGCAGTTGTCGAAGGAAAGATACCCTGTCTCTCCACGAGGGGAGGCAAGCCAGCGTCAAGGCATATCGAATCGCTTCAGGGGTATGCCCCTGAATGATGGCCGCCAGGGTCCGATTCTCCATCGGGAATGTTCGGTGTGGCCGGACGGCGGCCCGGACCTCGGGGATAGGATCATGACCACGGGCTGCCAGGACTTCAAGGCAGCACCATAGACTCCGCCGGACGGCCGGCAGCGCCCCGAGCACGTCGTTTGGCACCAGGGGCCAGGCGCCCAGGCTTGCGACGAAATCGGCCATCCACCGCGTGCCGCTCAGCCCGTGGTGATGGACTGCGTGGACGGCCAGGTGCATGAGGGTGTCTCGCGGTCCGAGGGTCCGGGCGGGAACGTCGACCAGCATGAATGGCTGGCTGTGCATCCACAGGTCATCGAAGCTCACTGGCCAGAGTGCGCCGCGGGCCGGGACACGCGTGGTGTTCAAGAGTCCGGTTCGCAGGTCAATGCTGTAGGCCCGTGTCGGAGGATAGAAGTCCTCTTTGCCCAAGAGGTCGTTCCGGTACCCCAGGTCGTGGAGAATTGCCGTCATTCTCTCGTGATCTGTCTCGGCGACCAGGAGATCCACATCATCCATGGGTCGCACCATCGGGGACGGGTAGACCAAGGCTCCCAAGGCCAATCCTTTGAGTACCAGAACTCGGATCCCCGCACTCGTGGCGGCCGTGACGACATCGGCCCCCGCCCGCTCTAAGTGCATCATCCGGGCCGCCGAGGCGTATGCCGCCCGGCGAAGGTCCTCGGCGACGGGAGAGGGAATCGCCGCTTGGAGAACAGGGAAAGAATGAAGACCGAGATGGAAAAGGGGTGCCAGGCGAAGTCGTTTCGCCTCAGCCACGACATCCGCCCATGGCACCGAACCATCCAGGCGTGTCATAAGCTGGGCCACTGCGTCGGGGAGGCCTAGACCGGTTAGTGCGCCTGCCCAGGCAATGTCCGCCGCGATTCGCCTTTGACTTCCGGCTAAACTGGCGCTATCGTCACGCCCCATGGGAAATCTGCCTGACAGTGCCCGCTACCGGCGCAATGAAGATTTCGTCGCGAGAAAAATTGCTGGCGAAACCGTCCTCGTTCCCATCCGCCAGCAGCTCGGCGATCTAGAATCCATCTATACCTTGAACGAGGTGGCCACGTTCATTTGGGAGCGACTGACCGAGGAACCGACGGTTGCCGGACTTGCCGCGGCCACGGAAGAGACATTCGCTGAGGAGCCGGCGATCATCCGGCGGGACCTAGAGGAACTCCTGGAACAACTCCTCAGTCTGGGGGCCGTCCGACCCGTCGACGTTCCGCCCGACGGACGCGAATCCATGCCTCAGCCATAAGTCCTGCGACCAAAGAGGCCAGCGCCCGACCGCGCGAGCGCAGCCGATTGCCTTCCCCATCCAGACGTTGCACCTCAGCTGCCCGCACGCGAGCGACCACTCGCCCTACGAGACAATCCGCGCGAAGGGGAGGATCGAACAAAGGGACGCCGTCTCCTTTGGTGAGCAGGCGCCAGCCTTCTCGGGTGGGCCACCAGCCAACCAAACGGTGAACGATCGGCCCCGACTCTCCTCGCTGGGCCACCAGGTCTCCGACCCGTACGTCCCTTCCCGTTGCTGCCACCAGCCATACGCGATCCCCGTCTTGGAGCGTAGGCTGCATGCCGGTCCCGCGGACGGGAATCTCCCCCAGGTGGTCCGAAGCGGCCAGATCCCGCAGGAGCGGGGCCAGGAGTTCCGGGCGAAATTGCGTGGTCATGATCTCGGTGGAAGAATCTCGCGTTTCATAAGAGGAGCGAGATGAAGGACGTCAAAGGACGTCAGAGGTCATCCGGTCGGTCATCTTGGCGGTGGACCTTCTTTTCCTCCCAAGCCCGCGACCGTGCCCGTGATGTACAGGAGAGTATTCGTGGACAGGTCCATGCGACGCGGGGGCTCCAGCTTCTCTCCCTTGGGTCCCTGGATGATCTCGACTACTGGTCGCAGCGGATAGTTTGGGCTGATGGCCACGACGCGTGCCACTTCCGTAGAGTTGAGCCGAACCACACTGCCTACGGGAAAGGCGGAGAGGCCTCGCAGAAACCCCTTGAGGAGGCGATTCGGGAACCGGCTGCGCTCGCTGCCGATCAGCTCTTTCACCACGTCGGCGGGCATCCGCTTCTGGCGATAGGGCCGCGGATGGGTCATCGCCTCGTAGATGTCTGCCAGGCCGACGATCTGGGCGTACTCGTGGATGGCCTCCCCCTTGAGCCCTTTGGGGTACCCGCTCCCGTCCAGCCGCTCGTGCTCCTGGAGCGCCACGTACGCCAGCCCCTCGAATTCCTGTCCGAGCCGCTGCAGGATCCGGAAGCCCCTTTCGGGATGCTGCCGGATCAGGGTGAATTCCGCCGGCGAGAGGGCGGCTGGCTTGTTCAGGATCTCCGGGGGGACGATCACCATCCCCACGTCGTGGAGGCAGGCGGAGAGGGCCAGCCAGGGCAGCTCGTCCTCGCGGCAGCCCATCCCCAGGCCGATCTTGACGGCGAGAATAGCCACGTTGACCATGTGGCGCGGCAGGTCCGGCTGGGTGGCCGTGCCCTCCATGGCCCGGATCATCAATCCGTCCCCCGCAGCCAGGGCTTGGACCATGCCGTTGGTGAGCCCGCGGAGCGCCTCCACGTTGTAGCCCTCATCCTTGCGGATCGCCTCCAGGATGTGCGCCACCTCCTGTCGGGCCAGGTCGTAATAGAGGCCCTCGGGCAGCTTGGTGGCAGACTCCTCGGCCGGTTCCTGGGGCCGGGGGGGCTCACTCACCAGGTCATCCATCCGCAAGGGGGGGGTCGATGCCCCGGCTGGCCTTTCCTCCTTCGGCTCGTCGGATTGACGGACGAGATCGCTGAGGCGCGTAATGGCGGTCCCTCCTCAGTTCTCCTCAGACCATCTTCGCTGCGACGCGCTTGACGAGAGCGACATCCACGATCTGGACGTCACTGGCGTACCCCTCCAGCAGGGAGAGATCGCACAGTGTGTTGATGCTCCGGGGGACGCCCTTGGCGTGCTGCCAGATAAGCTCCACGGCTTCCTCGGCGAAGAGGGCTTGCCTGGCCCCGGCCTTCTCCAATCGGAAGCGAATGTACCGCGAGGTCTCCGCCCGATCGAGCGCCTTCAGGTGGTGGCGGACGGCAATCCGTTGATCCAGTGGCTTGATCATCTTGATCATGGACGTGATCTCGGGCTGCGCCATCAGGATCAGCGTCAGGAGAAACCGGTCGTTGAGCTGGAAGTTCAGGAGCATTCGTAGCTCTTCGAACACGTCCGGATCGCGAATGCAGTGCGCCTCGTCCACGAGGAGGACCGTATGCTTCCCGTCCTCCAGGTTGCGAGCCAGGCGATCGTTCAGTCCGCGCAGCAGGCTCGCCTTGCCATCGCCGGGCGGCGTGATGCCAAGCTGGAGGTCGATCTCCTCCAGGAAATCGTTGCTGGGCAGGCTGGGATTGGTCACCAGCCCCACCTCATACTTCTCTCTGGCCAGTTGAAGGATGAAAGCCCGGCTGAGGGTCGTCTTGCCGCAGCCGACATCGCCGACGAGCAGGGCTGCACCCTTGTTGTACTTGACGGTGTAAAGCAGCCGGGCCAGCCCTTCGCGATGTTGGGCGGACAGGAAAAAGAAGTTCGGGTCGGGAACGTTTTGGAAAGGGGCGGTGGTGAGGCCCCAGTACGCCTCGTACACCTTTCACGCCTCCCCTGAGGTCCCCCGGATCTGTCGCTGGCGCCGGAGGGCTCCCGCTCCCGCTTCCCTCTCCCATCCCAGCGATGGCCACCTCGGCAGTTTCGGCCAAGCAAGATTGGCAAGCACCTTAACAGAAATTTCGTGTAAAGCAAGGAAAAACAGGGGAAGTTTCCCGGAAAGAGACAGTGGGAAACGCATCGGATTGATCTGCGCCTCCCCGTTACGGAGGAGACGCGGAAAACGAGCGGGCGACTGCGGGTGTCATCGCGGGGATCTCCTGCCCGGCGTGATCGCATACCGGGTATCCCCTCACGCCGCCGCGGTCGCGAACGGTGAGCAGGGATGTCAAATTGCACCACGGGTCCGCGGCATCCGGGCGGCCCAACCGCAAGCAGCAATCGAGTCGCTTCTCCCCCAGAGACGGCGCGTCCGGCCCTGCGGCAAAAAAATCGGGCCGGCCCCATTTTTTTCTTGCAATCGGGGGGAAATACTTTATAACGCAATACAAAAATCGGGTGTCGCGAAGGCGACGGCCGCCTGGACCGGCACTCGGAAGAAAGGGGGTAGTTCATTGCACGCATTGGGCAGACACCTGCTGGTCGAGCTCCACGGTTGTCACCCAGATTCCTTGAAGAAAGTGGACCTGGTCAAGGATATCCTGGTAGGCGCTGCCCGAGCTTGCGGGGCCACCATTGTGGACGTCGCATTCCACGAGTTCAACCCCTTCGGGGTGAGCGGTGTGGTGGTCATTGCGGAGTCCCACCTTTCGATCCACACCTGGCCTGAGTACCGGTACGCGGCGGTGGACATCTTCACCTGCGGGGACGTGATCAAGCCCGAGTATGCCGCCGCCTACATCGCCTCGCGGTTCCGCTGCAAGAATCCCTCCATCGTGGAGATGAAGCGGGGCCTGATCCCCGGCGTCGTGGGGAAGGTGGCCCACAAGGTTGGGGCTGCCACCCTCCCGGTCAGCGAAGGGGCTTCGGATGCCGCTCAAGAACTATCGCTGGTTCATTGAGTACTTCAGCCCGGAGGAGGGCCATCTCCACGGCATCCGGCGCGTCTTGTTCTCCAAGGAGACCCCGGTCCAGTCCCTGGACATCCTCGAGCTAGGAAGCTACGGCAAGTCCCTTGTGCTCGACGGGCGGATCCAGTCCACCATCCGGGACGAGTTCATCTACCACGAAGTCCTCGTCCACCCCGCCATGCTCAGCCATCCCGAGCCGCGCCGCGTCTTCATCGTGGGGGGCGGCGAGGGCGCCACGTTGCGCGAGGTGCTCCGCCACCGGAGCGTCGAGCGCGTCCTCATGGTGGACATCGACGAGGAGGTCGTGGCCCGCTGCAAAGAGCTGCTGCCCGAGTGGCACCAGGGCGCCTTCGAGGACCCCCGTGCGGAGCTCCGCTACCTGGACGCCCGGAAATACCTGGAAGAGACCTCCGAGACGTTCGACGTGGTCATCATCGACATCTCCGAGCCGATCGAGGAGGGGCCGGCGTACCTGCTCTTCACCAAGGAGTTCTACGAGATCGTCCAGGAGCGTCTCTCGCCCGGCGGTGCGATCTCGCTGCAGGCTGGCACCATCAGCCTGAACGATCTGGAGTGTTACGCCGCTATCCAGAAGACGCTGGGGCAGGTCTTCCCCGTGGTGGCGCCCGCCTGGGCCTCGATCCCGTCTTTCGCCCTCCCGTGGGGATTCTCCGTCGCCTCGAAGCAACAGGATCCCCGGGTCATTTCACCCGGGGACGTGGATAAGCTGATCGCCGACCGTATCGTGGGGGAGCTGCGCTACTACGACGGCATCACCCACCAGGCGAGCTTCCTCCTCCCCAAGCACCTCCGGGCGCGCCTGGCCCGCGAGGCCCGGATCATCGAGGACAACCATCCGCTCTTTGCCTGGAGCTGAGAATCGCTGGCCCTCGGAGGGGCGGCACCTCCGGTCCCGTGCCGCGTGTACCGGAGGGCCCTGCAGTGATCTGGCCATGAACCCCGCGCCCCGCTATGGTGGCCGAACGGCAATTCCGCACACCGCTCTTTGACGCCCTGGTCGCTCTGGCCGAGGCCAAGAAGGTCTCGTTTCACACCCCAGGGCACAAGAGCGGAAAGGGCATCTCCACCCGCTTCCGCAAATTCGTCGGCAGCAAGATCTTCACCATCGACCTCACCACCCTGGACGAGGTGGACTGCCTGCAGAAGCCGGTGGGGGTGATCAAGGAGGCCCAGGAGCTGGCCGCGGAGGCCCACGGCGCCGACCGCTCCTTCTTCCTGGTGAACGGCACCACGGTGGGAAATCACGCCATGGTCCTCTCCACGCTGCAGCCGGGTGAGGAGGTCCTGGTCGCCCGGAACGCCCACAAGTCCATCCTGGCCGGGATCATCCTGAGCGGCGCCGTGCCCCGCTTCTTCCTGCCGGCCTTCAACTCGGAGCTTGGGATCGCCGTCAACGTCACGGCGCCGGCCGTCCAGGCTGCGATGGACGCCCATCCCAAGGCCCGGGTGATGACCCTGACCAGCCCCAACTACTACGGGATCGCCGCCGACATGCCCACCATCATCGGCGCAGCCCACGGCCGGAAGAAGGTCGTGCTGGTGGACGAGGCCCACGGGCCCCATCTCCACTTCCACCCGTCGCTCCCCCCCTCGGCGGTGGACGCCGGGGCCGACCTCGCGGTCCAGAGCACCCACAAGATCGTGGGCGGCATGACCCAGGCGTCCATGCTCCACGTGAAGGGGCAGGCGGTGGACGGGAACCGCGTGGCCGGCGTCCTGCAGCTCCTGCAGAGCACCAGCCCCTCCTACATCCTCATGGCGTCGCTGGATCTGGCGCGGATGCAGATGGCCACGGAGGGGCGAAAGCTCCTGGGGAAAGCCATCGAGTTGGCGGAGGAGGCGCGGGCGCGGATCAACCGCATCCCCGGGCTCCGCTGCCTGACGCCCCGGGAGGTCAAGGAGTGGGGGGACACCACGCTGGACGTGACCAAGCTGACCATCTCGGTGAAGGCGCTGGGGCTCACGGGCTACGCGGTCTCCACTCTCCTCAACACCGAGTTCGACATCCAGGTCGAGATGGCGGACCTCTTCAACATCCTCGTGATCGTGAGCATCGGGGACCGCCGGGACGACCTGGATCGCCTCGTGCGGGGGTTGGAGGTGCTGGCCCAGCGCCACCAGGGCGCACGGGGCCTGTCCTCCGGGGACATCCCGCCGCTTCCGCCTCTGCAGGAGGCTCGGCTCGCCTGTCCTCCGCGGGAGGCGTACTTCGGCCCCTCCGCCTTCGTGCCCCTGGTCCAGGCGGCGGGGCGGATCTGCAGTGACATCATCACCATCTACCCTCCGGGAATCCCCATCCTTGTCCCCGGCGAGGAGATCTCGCCCGCCGCGGTGGACTACCTGCGCTTCATGGGGGCCCAGGGCGCCCGCATCGATGGGGTCCTGGAGCACCTGCCCGTCACAGGTGCCGAGACGTCCGCGGCGGAGGACTCGGAGGCCTGGATCCGGGTCCTGGCGGCCTGAGCCCGAGCAGCCCGCCCGAATGTTCTCGTTCGCTCTCGCATAGGCGTCTTTCCCTGGGCTCTCCTCTTCTCCCGATTCGCCCCTCATCCGTACCCTGCTCCCGCACCCAGAGAGTACCCGGCACGGAGAGGTTGAGGGGGAGGAAATTCCTCTGCGTCCGGAATGTCCAGTCCATCGTCCCTTTATGATTTCCCGTTGCATTTTTCGTCCATCCTGTCTATAGTGCGCCCGCGCTTGCAGAGGGGGATTTCCGTCGCGGGCGGACCGCCGGGGCTGGCAGCGTCCCGGGGCATTCGCCCGCGCGTCGTTGTTAGGAGGCGATCTCGTGCGCAAACGGATTCGGGGTCGGGTGATCCTGCTGGTCTTCGTCACGCTGGTCACGGCGTACTACATCCTGCCCAACCTCGCCGCGGTGAGCCTGCCGTCCCTCCTCCCCGGCATCATCCCCCGGCCGGAGCCGGTGAACCTCGGCCTGGACCTGCAGGGCGGCATGTATCTCGTCCTGGAGGTGCAGGTGGAGAAGGCCGTGGAGAACGCCACCGACCGGCAGATGGAGGAGATCCGGCGCACGCTGGACAAGGAGAAGATCGGGATCGCCTCGCTCACGCGCGAGGGCACCACGGGCATCCTCCTCAAGCTGGCCAAGGCGGACGAGCGGGACAAGACCCTGCGCGCCCTGGGTGACATCGCCACCTTTGACAAGGTGCCTGGGGCCACGCCGGATGAGCTCCGCCTGACCATGCAGGCGAAGGAGGTCAAGCGCATCGAGGATCTGGCGGTCTCGCAGAGCCTGGAGACCATCCGGAACCGGATCGACCAGTTCGGCGTCACCGAGCCCAACATCGTCCCCGAGGGCGCGCGGCGGATCGTGGTCCAGCTCCCGGGGATCAAGGACCCGCAGCGCGCCATCAACCTCATCGGGAAGACGGCCCAGCTCGAGTTGAAGCTGGTGAACACGCAGTACAATCCCGTCGATGTGGAGCAGGGGAAGGTGACGCTCCCACCCAACCTGGAGTTGCTGTACGAGCGCGAGGTGGCGGACAACCAGCAGGTGGTGGGGAAGCGGCCGATCATCGTGGAGCGGCAGCCCATCATCACGGGGAGCGCCCTCACCTCCGCTGAGGTCCGGCCCGATAGCCAGGGGGGGTGGCTGGTGGCCTTCAGCCTGGACAGCCAAGGGGCGAAGACCTTCGGTGACTTCACGGGGAGCCACATCGGCAGCCAACTGGCCATCGTCCTGGACAACACCGTGTACAGCGCCCCGGTCATCCGCTCCAGGATCGGCGAGGGGAGCGGTCAGATCGAGGGGAATTTCACCGCGGAGTCGGCGCGGGACCTGGCCATCGTCCTCCGGGCGGGCGCCCTCCCGGCCCCGGTCAAGATCATCGCCAACCAGACGGTGGGGCCCTCCCTGGGGCAGGATTCGATCCGCGCGGGCATCCACGCGGCGATCCTGGGGGCGATCATGGTCATCCTCCTCATGGGGGTGTACTACAAATTCTCTGGCGTCATCGCCGACTTCGCCCTGATGCTCAACCTCGTCATGCTGGTGGGGCTGCTGGCCGCCATCCGGGCCACCCTCACCCTGCCGGGCATCGCGGGGATCGCCCTGGGGGTCGGGATGGCGGTGGACAGCAACGTCCTGATCCTGGAGCGCATCCGGGAGGAACTGAAGCTGGGGAAGACGGTCCGCTCCGCCATCGACGCGGGCTACGACAAGGCCTTCGTGACCATCGTGGACTCCCACGTGACCACGCTCATCACGGCGGTGGCGCTCTTCCTCTTCGGCACGGGGCCGGTGAAGGGGTTCGCCGTCACGCTGAGCCTGGGCGTGGCCATCAACCTGTTCACCGCCCTGGTGGGCACCCGGGTCGTGTACGACTGGATGATCTCCCGGCGGGAGCTGAAGGCCCTCAGCATCTGACCGCGGAGCCCGTCAGAGTCGGGTCGCCCGCGAGCGAAAGAAGGTAGACGGTGAGTCTGGAAATCCTCGGCAAGACGAAAATCGACTTCATCGGCAAGCGGCACATCGCCTATATCGTCTCGACGGTCCTGATCTCCCTCGGACTCCTGGCCCTGGTCCAGATCTCCCGGGGGGCCGCCAACATGGGGATCGACTTCGCGGGCGGCGCGGCGGTCCAGGTCAAGTTCCAGAAGCCCCTGGACCTGGGCGTGGTGCGGGACGCTCTGAGCAAGAACGGCATCAAAGACAGCGAGCCCCAACTGTTCTCCGACGGGCGGACCGTGCTCATCCGGCTGAAGCGCACCGGCGTCGAGGTGACGGGACTCGCCGAGCGGGTCCAGGAGGCCCTGAAGAAGGACATTCCGAGCAACCCGTTCACCCTGGAATCCTCCTCGGAGGTCGGACCCGCCATCGGGAAGGAGCTCCAGCAGAAGGCGCTGATCGCCATCGCCATGTCGCTGGCCGGGATCGTAGTCTACATCGCCTGGCGGTTCGAGTTCCGCTTCGGTGTGGCCGCCACCATCGCTACTTTCCACGACGTGCTGGCGGTGCTGGGCATCGTGTTCATCCTGAACAAGGAGATCACGCTCCTGATCGTCACGGCGCTCCTCACCATCGCCGGGTACTCCCTGACCGACACGGTGGTGGTGTACGACCGGATCCGGGAGAACCTGCGATCCCGGCGCAAGGAGCAGCTCGGCGACATCATGAATGCCAGCATCAACCAGGTGCTGAGCCGGACGGCCATGACCTCCATCACGACCCTCCTGGCGACCCTGGCCCTCTTCCTCCTGGGCGGCGAGGTCATCCACGACTTCGCCTTCGCCCTGCTCATCGGCATCTGCGTGGGGACTTACTCCTCCTGGTTCGTGGCATCCCCCATCATCTACGAGTGGCGCATCCGGGTGGAAGCCGCGCGGCGCGGCCGCCGGTAGGGCGGGTGGCTCAGCCGCCGGGATCGGGACGCAAAGCCGCCGGCACGCGGCGCTGGCGGATCGCCGAAACCGACTCCGCTGCCGCTTCCGCCCTGGCTGCGGCCCTGGACGTCCCCTCCCTCCTGGCCCACCTGCTCCTCCTGCGCGGCTGCGACACCCCCGAGGCCGCGCGCACCTTCTTGGAGACCCCCCTCACGGCACTGGAAGATCCCTGGCAAATGGCCGGAATGGCCGTGGCCGTGGAGCGCCTGCGGGCGGCCGTGGCCCGGCGCGAGCCCATCCTTGTCTGCGGGGATTACGATGTGGACGGGGTGAGTGGGACGGCCCTCCTGGTGAGCGGGTTGAGAAGGGCCGGGGCGGAGGCGACCTACGCCATCCCCCGCAGGCTCGAGCACGGCTACGGCCTTCCCGCCAGCATCGTCGAGCAGGCGGTCGCCGACGGCGTCCGCCTCATCGTGACGGTGGACAACGGGATCTCAGCCTACGAAGCCGTGGCTCTGGCGCAAAGCCACCACCTGGACGTCCTCGTCTGCGACCACCACCTGCCTGGGGAAACGCTGCCGCTGGCCACCGCCATCCTCAATCCCCGGCAGCCGGAATGCCCCTACCCGTTCAAGGAGCTGTGCGGCGTCGGGATTGCCTTCAAGCTGCTCCAGGCCTTCTTCGGGGCCGAAGCCGGTGAGGAACTCTGGCCGTTCCTGGACCTGGTGGCCCTGGGGACCATTGCCGACCTGGTGCCCCTGGTGGGCGAGAATCGGATCTTCGCCGCGCACGGGCTGAGCCGGCTCGCCGCCACGCGGCGCCCGGGGCTCCAGGCCCTGGTCCAAGTGGCGGGGCTCTCCCCGTCGCGGGCGGGCACCCTGAGCGCGGGGCAGGTGGCGTTCGGCCTGGCCCCTCGGCTCAATGCGGCGGGGCGGATGGATGATGCGGCCGTGGCGGTGCGGCTCCTCCTCACGCACGACGCCGACGAGGCGCGGGAATTGGCCCAGGCTGTCGACCGGCAGAACCGGAGACGCCAAGAGGTCGAGGAGAGCATCCTGGCCACAGCCCTGGCCCAGGTCGAGCCGAGCTTCGATCCCGGGCGGGATCGGGCGATCGTCCTGGCCTCACCCGAGTGGCATCCGGGCGT
The DNA here is from genome assembly GCA_963714585.1 of uncultured Methylomirabilota bacterium. Taxonomy (GTDB): domain Bacteria; phylum Methylomirabilota; class Methylomirabilia; order Methylomirabilales; family 2-02-FULL-66-22; genus 2-02-FULL-66-22. The sequence continues at coordinate 63,338 of CAVQPC010000071.1, read as the reverse complement.
GATCGGGATTGTCGCGGCGCGCTTGGTGGAGCGCTTCGGGTGCCCGACAGCCCTTATCGCCATGCAGGGCGAGGAGGCGCGAGGATCGGCCCGGACCGCCGCCGGCTGGCACATCGCCGATGCTCTGGCGCGCTGCAAAGACCTGCTCGGACATTATGGGGGGCACCGCGCCGCGGCGGGGTTCTCCCTCCGGACGGACCGGATCGAGGCCTTTCGCCAACGGTTCCTCGAGCTGGCCGCCGCGGAGCTTCAAGACGACGAGATGCTGCCGACGCTCACGGCGGACGCCGAGGTTTGCCTGGACGACGTGGATCTGGAGTTGGCCGACAGCCTGGCCCGCCTGGGCCCGTTCGGGGTCGCCAATCCCGAGCCGACCCTCGTGACGCGATGCCTGCAAGTGATGCGGTTTCCTCGCCTGGTGGGGCGGAACCACCTGAAGATGAAGGTGCGGCAGGTCGATCGGGGCGGTCAAGTCGTGGAAACAATCGGGTTCAACCTGGGCGGATTGGTCGAACGCTTGAATGGCCCATCCGTGCCGTGGGTGGATCTTGCCTTCACCCCCGAGCGGAACGTGTGGAACGGCCGCGAAACCCTCCAGCTTCGCGTGAAAGACCTTCACCTCCTGGAGGATCCGGGGGCCGAAGGTCCTGCCTCGCCGCCTCCCCGCCCCATCACTTGACGCACCGATGACGCACCAACGATCGCCAGGCAATCTGGGAAAAATGAAGCGGCGGCGGTGTTTTTTCTTGACAAGGTCAGACTCGACAGTAAACTAGCGCGACGAGAAACACCATTGGCCACGCGGGGTTGGGGGTGGCGTTTCACATAAAATGTCAGTTTTGGGAAGTGGCCGAGCGATTTCGTGGCAGCCCGAGGGAGGCAGATCGGTGCAGGCGGCCATCCTCCGGATGTTTCAAGAGAGCGCCTCGGTAAAGCTGCGCTTTGCGGAGGAGTACGCCGCCCGGATCGAGGCGGTGGCGCGCCGGATGGCGGAGGCTCTCCAGCAGGGCGGCAAGGTGCTGTTTTGTGGAAACGGGGGAAGCGCTGCGGATGCGCAGCACTTGGCGGCCGAGATGGTGAATCGCTTCCTCCGGGACCGGGATGCGCTGGCGGGCATCGCCCTCACAACGGATACATCGGTCCTCACGAGCATCGGCAACGATACCGGCTTCGAGCAGGTCTTCGCACGTCAGGTCGAGGCCCTGGGCCGCCCCGGCGACGTGGTCGTGGGCATCAGCACCAGCGGGGAGTCGCCCAACGTGTTGCGGGCGGTGGAGACGGCGCGCCGTCTCGGATGTTTCACGGTGGCCCTGACGGGGGGCACGGGCGGCTCCCTGGCCCGTGCGGCCGACGAGGCCTTCGTGATTCCCAGCGGGGAAACGCCCCGCATTCAGGAGGCCCACATCACCCTCGGCCACGCGTTGTGCGCCGTGGTGGAGGAACTCATGTTCCCGCCGGGAGAAGGGAGCCGATCACCGGCCGGCTGAACGGAGGCAGAGCGGGTCGGGGTTGGGGTCGGGAGCGAGGCGAGTCGTCGGCATTCGGCGAAACCAGGGGCAGGGGCCCCGTGAGACCCGTTGGGGGGAACGGACGTGATGCGACGAGTCTTGGTGGGTGGGATCCTGGCCCTCTTCCTGGTGGCGACGGTCGACTTGGCGGACGCCGCGACGCCGCGCCGCAGGGCAGTCCACCACAAGCGGACCCGGAGCATCCGAGCCGTCAGCCTTCATCGAAATCGGTCGCTCCGCATGCAGCGACCCGTGGAGTCTCTGGAGCTTCCGCAAGCGGGGGTCCTGGGTGACCTCCCGCGCCCGGACGCACTGGCCCGTCATGCGGCGGCGGCCGTCCTGATGAATGCCAACACGGGCGAGGTGCTCTTCGCCAGGAATCCGGATGACCAACTCCCTCCCGCCAGCATCACCAAGATCCTCACCGCCCTGGTGATCCTGGAGGAGGGGAATCTCTCGGATACGGTTGTCGTAAGCCAGACCGCCGCCCAAGTCGGGGGGTTCCGGCTCGGGCTGCGGCCCGGCCAGCGCCTCTCCCTGGGAGACCTGTTGGCGGCGATCCTGATCCGCTCGGCCAACGATGCCGCGGAGGCGGCGGCCGAGCATGTGGGGCACGGGCTGGCCGGGTTCGTGGCTCGCATGAACGCCAAGGCACAGGCTCTCGGCATGCAACATAGCCACTTCGCCAACCCGCACGGGCTGGATGAGCCGGGTCATTACACGACGGCGCGGGATATGGCGATCCTCACCCGAGTGGCACTCGAGGATCCGACGTTCGCCGACTTGGTGCGGACCCGGGAGACGAGGGTCACCATCTACCAGCCGAGTCGAAGGGGCGTTGTCCCGGCGCCTCGCATGATCCTGACGCATAACAGGCTGCTGGGCCACGTGGAGGGTGTCGACGGGGTGAAGACCGGGTATACGGGCCTGGCCGGCCGGTGCCTCGTGGCTTCGGCCAGCCGGGGGGGCCAGCGCATGATCGCCGTCCTGTTGAACGATCCGGAGCGGTGGACGGATGCGCCTGCGTTGCTGCATTACGGTTTCGAGCTTTCGGGAAGCGCCGTCCATCTCCACTCCCCAGATCACCTCGGATCACCCGTTCCATCCGAGGGAGCACGCGGCTAGCGCAGCCAGAAATCAGGGAGGTGCGCACATGACACGGACAGGCGGTGGGTGTCTCGGCTGCATTGGGCTTGTGCTGCTCTGCCTGCCGCTGGCCGTGGCGGCAGCCGAATCGCCGGCCGCGTCCACCTCCGGACCGGGCGACACGTACGTGGTCAAGAAGGGCGATACGCTGTGGGGCATCGCCCGGGACCTCCTGCATGACCCGGTCCTCTGGCCGCGGCTCTGGGAGCAGAACCGCTATATCGCCGACCCGAACCGCATCTATCCTGGCGACACGCTGAGCCTGCCCGGGGGGGAGTTCGCCCCCGCCCCGGTGGTGGAGGCGCCGAAGCCGGAGCTGCCGAAGCCGGAGCCGCCGAAAGTGACAGCGCCGCCCGCGCCAGTGGCGACGCTGCCTCCCCCGCCCGCCGCGCCCGCGCCGGAGACCACGGTCAAGGTGGAGCCGCCGGTCCCGCCGGCCAGTTCCCGCGCCATCGCCTGCAGCCCCATCCTGGTTTCCGAAGGGGCCGCCCTGGCGGCCGGCCGAGGAAACATCGTCCAGAGTGAGGACGGCAAGCTGATCCTGTCCCAGGAGGACGACGCCATCCTGGGATTGGATCCGGGGCGGACCGTGGCGGTTGGTGACAAACTCGCCGTCGTCCGGATCGGCAACCGAGTGGTCCACCCGACGAGCCGGATCAGCCTGGGGCGGATCCTCCACACCGAGGGAATCCTCGAGGTGCAGGAGGTACGGGATAGGACGGTGCGCGCTCGAGTCATCGTGAGCTGCGAGGGCATCAATACCGGGGATCGGGTGGCGGAGTTCAGCCTGGCCCACTTCCCGGAGGACAAGATCGCCCAGCCGGCGACCCGCACGGTGGAGGGGGTGATCCTGAACTCCGCCAGCGGAGCCGATATCCTCGCGCTCCAGCAAGTGGTGTTTCTGAATGTCGGCAAGGACCAGGGGATCGCTCCGGGAGATGTTTTCGCCATTTATCGGACCAGCGAGCCTGCTGCCAATCCCCAGACGGGCCAGCGGTTTCCCGTCCCTCCCGAACGCCTGGGGGAAGCGGTGATCGTTCGCGTGACGGATGCGACCTCTACGGCCGTCATCACGGCGAGCAGCAAAGAATCCCGCGACGGTGATCCGGTCGTCCTCAGCCGACAGATTCAACCGTAAGCGCCGAGCCGCCGGTGGGCGGCTGGGACGAGGGGGTGCGGCGTGACCCGCGATCCCCAATCCCGAAGGCCGGAGCGCTCGCTCTCCCGCGAGGGACTGGAGCGGGGGGCGCGGTGGGCCTTCGGGCTCGTCCCGCAGTGTGGCGGGTCGGCGCTTCAGGGGTTGCTGGAGGCCTTCGGCTCGGCCGTGCACGCCTGGGAGGCTTCGGCTGAGGCCCTCCGGGCGGTGCCACGCATCGGGTCGGGAACCGTCGAGGCCATCCGGGGGTTCTCCTGGCAACGGAGGCTCCAAGAGGAAGAGGACCGGGTCTCCCGTGCCGGGCTGCGCGTCATAGTCTGGGGAGACGCCGAGTACCCCGAGCCCCTTCGGCACATTGCCTCCCCGCCGCCCGTCCTCTACCTTCGAGGGACGCTGCTCCCGGAGGACGGCGCCGCGGTTGCCGTCGTGGGCGCCAGACACGCTACGGCCTACGGCGAGGACGTCGCGCACGGCCTGGCAGGGGAACTGACGCGCCGGGGCCTCACCATCGTGAGCGGCCTGGCCCGGGGGATTGACGCCGCGGCCCACCGCGGGGCCCTCGAGGCCGGCGGCCGGACCCTGGCCGTCCTGGGGAGCGGCCTCGACCGGATCTACCCGCCGGAGCACGAGGGGCTGGCGGGGGAGGTGGCGGGTGCCGGCGCGCTGCTCAGCGAATTCCCGCTGGGCACGGCGCCCCTGAAGCCGCATTTCCCCCGGCGGAACCGGATCATCAGCGGCCTGAGCCTGGGGGTCATCGTGGTCGAGGCCAGCGTAGACAGCGGGGCCCTCATCACGGCCCATCACGCCCTGGAGCAGGGGCGGGATGTCTTTGCTGTTCCCGGCCGGGTCCACGCGCGCTATAGTGAGGGCTGCAATCGGCTGATCAAGGCCGGGGCCAAGCTGGTGGAAAGCTGGGAAGATGTGCTGAGCGAGCTGGTCCCCCATCTGAAGGGGAGGCGGAGGATGCCCGCACCGGTGGCCCCGGGGCCGGCGCTCAGCGCGGAGGAGCAGCGGGTGTTCGACCTCCTGGCCGGAGGGGCACTCCACATCGACGAGTTGATCGTGCAGGCGGACCTGCCCGGCGGTCGCGTGGCCTCGGTCCTGGTCGGCCTGGAGATGAAGGGGGTCGTTCGGCAGCTCCGGGGCAAGATGTTCGAGCGCCCTGACAGTGGGTAGGAGCGGGCCGGGGAAGCCGCAGAGGTCAAACGACCCAAGGTCCCAGCCGGCCTTGGGTTTTCGTATCTGAAGACAGAAAGCTTTCAGGCGTCAGCGATCAGCCCGCAGCCCGGAATAAGAAGAGCCGTTCAGGGCTGACCGCTGAAAGTTGACCGCGGATTGCTGTAAAGGAGTTCTGGCGCGTGGCGAAATCGTTGGTGATCGTCGAATCGCCGGCCAAAGCCAAAACCATCAACAAATTCCTGGGCCGGGAGTACGTGGTGAAGGCCTGCATGGGGCACGTCCGTGACCTGCCGGCGAAGACGCTGGCGGTGGATGTCGATCACGACTTCAAGGCAAAGTACGAGGTCGTGCAGGGCCGGAAAAAGGTGCTGGACGACCTGAAGAAGGCGGCCAAGACCTCGGCGACCATCTACCTGGCCGCCGACCCGGATCGCGAGGGCGAGGCTATCTGTTGGCACCTGGCCCACGAGCTCAAGTCGGCCAAGAAGCCGGTCCGCCGGGTGATGTTCAACGAGATCACGAAGCGGGCGGTGCAGGAGGCGTTCACCCATCCGGGCGACATCGACCAGCGCAAGGTGGACGCCCAGCAGGCCCGGCGGATCCTGGATCGCCTCGTGGGCTACCAGATCAGCCCGCTCTTGTGGGAGAAGGTCCGCCGCGGCATCTCCGCCGGTCGCGTGCAGTCCGTGGCGCTCCGCCTGGTGGTGGACCGGGAGAAAGAGATCCGGGCCTTCATCCCGACGGAGTACTGGACCATCACGGCCCAGCTCGCGCGGCCCGACGGGGTGGGGAACGAGTTTCCCGCCCGCCTCTCCCGGGTAGACGGCGAGAAGGCCAGCCTCGGCTCGCAGCCGGATGCGGACCGGATCCTGACGGAGCTGGGGACGCCCGGGACCCGGTTCCGGGTGGCGGCCCTCGTCCAGAAGGAGAAGCGCCGGAATCCCGTCCCGCCCTTCACCACCAGCAAGCTCCAGCAGGAGGCGGCGCGGAAGCTCCGCTTCCCGGTCCGGAAAACGATGCAGGTGGCGCAGCAGCTCTACGAGGGGATCGAGGTGGGCGAGGGGGGGGCCGTCGGCCTCATCACCTACATGCGCACGGACTCCACGCGGATCTCGCCCGAGGCGCAGGCGGAGGTCCGTCGTTTCATTACGGACCGGTACGGCCCACAGTTCTTGCCCGAGCGGCCGCCCGTCTACAAGAGCGGGAAGGGGGCGCAGGAGGCCCACGAGGCCATCCGCCCGACCTCGGTGTTGCGGGAGCCGGCGCAGGTGGCGCGCTACCTGAACCGCGACCAACTCGCCCTCTACACCCTGATCTGGAACCGGCTGGTGGCCTCGCAGATGCGCCCGGCCATCTTCGACGCGACCACGGTGGACATCGCCGCGGGCCGGTACACCTTCCGGGCCAGCGGGCAGCAGATGAAGTTCGCGGGGTTCATGCAGGTGTACGTGGAGGGCCGGGACGAGCCGGCGCGGGAGAGCGGGCGCGAAGTCGAGGCGGAGGAGGACGAGGAGCGAACGCTCCCAACCCTGGCCGAGGGCCAAACGCTCCACTGCCGCGGCCTCACCCCGGCGCAGCACTTCACGCAGCCGCCGCCGCGCTACTCCGAGGCCACGCTGGTCAAGGAGCTGGAGGAGCGGGGCATCGGCCGCCCCAGCACGTATGCGGCCATCCTGGGCGTGATCCAGAACCGGGACTATGTGGTGAAGGTGGAGGGGAAGTTCAAGCCTACGGAGCTGGGGGAGATCGTGGTCGACCTCCTGGTCGAGAATTTCCCCCGCATCCTGGACCCCGGCTTCACCGCCCAGATGGAGAACCAGCTCGACGAGATCGAGGATGGGTCGGCGGACTGGCTGGATGCCATGCACAAGTTCTACGGGGCATTCACCAAGTGGCTGGCGCGGGCCAAGGAGAAGATGCGGAACATCAAGGCCATGGAAGAGCCCACGGAGATCCCGTGCGAGAAGTGCGGGCGGACCATGGTCATCAAGTGGGGACGATTCGGCAAGTTCCTGGCGTGCTCGGGCTACCCCGAGTGCAAGAACACGAAGGAGCTGCCGGGCAATGGTAACGAGAGGCGTGAGCGGGCAGGGCGAGACGGTGGAGGAGGGGCAGCCCTGCGAGAACTGCGGCAAGCCCATGGTCCTCAAGCGGGGCCGGTTCGGGCCCTTCCTGGCCTGCTCCGGCTACCCGGAGTGTAGGACGGTGGTGCGGATCTCCAAGATGCCGGCCCGTCCGCCGGAGCCCACGGATCAGGTGTGTGACAAGTGCGGCGCGCCCATGGTCATCAAGGAGGGCCGGTTCGGGCGCTTCCTGTCGTGCAGCACCTACCCCACATGCAAGAACGTCAAGCCCATTCCCATCGGTGTCAACTGCCCGCAGTGCGGCGCCCCCTTGACGGCGCGGCGCACGAAGCGGGGCCGCACGTTCTACGGGTGCAGCGCCTACCCCAAGTGTGACTTCACCCTATGGGACCCCCCCGTCCCCGAGCCCTGCCCCTCGTGCCATGCGCCCTTTCTGGTGGAGAAGCGGGGGAAGACGGGCACGAAGCTCACGTGCGTCAAGGATGGATGCGGGTACGAGCGCGAGGCACAAGCGGCGCAGCCGGCTGTGGCCGAACGAGCAGTGAGTCAATGACGGAATGAGCAATGACCAATTTTCAAGAGGTGCAGAGAACCCATTGGTCATTGGACCATTGGGATTTGGTCATTGATGGCGGAAGCCTGCATCACCATCGTCGGCGGCGGCCTGGCGGGCTGTGAGGCGGCCTGGCAGGCGGCGCGGCTGGGGGGATCGGTTCGGCTGTACGAGATGCGGCCGGTCGTCCAGACGCCTGCCCACCAGACGGACCGCCTCGCCGAGCTCGTCTGCAGCAACTCCCTCAAGTCGGAATCCCTGGAGGATGCCAGCGGTCTGCTCAAGGCCGAGATGCGAGCCCTCGGGTCGCTCATCCTCGGCTGCGCCGAAGCCCACCGCGTGCCGGCGGGATCGGCCCTGGCCGTGAACCGCGAGGCGTTCGCCTCGGCGGTGACTGACGCCGTGGCCGTCGAGCCGCGAATCCAGCTCATCCGGGAGGAGGTGCCAGCGCTGCCCTCGAGTCGGCCGGTCGTCCTGGCCACAGGCCCTCTCACCTCCGAGCGGCTATCCGCCGACCTTGCCCGGCGATTCGCGGCCGTCCTCGAACCTCAAACCACAGCACCTCGAACCGCCCAACTGCTGTACTTCTACGATGCCATCTCGCCCATCGTCGCGGCGGATTCCATCCACCGCGAGGTGGTCTTCGCTGCGGCGCGCTACGGGAAGGGCGGGGACGATTACCTCAACTGCCCCTTCACACCGGAAGGGTACGCCCGCTTCTGCGCGGCGCTCCTGGCGGGCGATCGGTACCCGTTGCACGCCTTCGAGGAGGCGAAGTACTTCGAGGGCTGTCTCCCCATCGAGGAGTTGGCAGCCCGCGGGGAGGAGACGCTGCGCTTCGGCCCGATGCGGCCCGTCGGTCTCAAAGACCCGCGGACGGGCCGGCGGCCGTATGCGGTGGCGCAGCTCCGGCCGGAGAACGTCGGGCCGGACGGCCTCCCCACCATGTACAACCTGGTCGGCTTCCAGACCCGCCTCCGGCGAGGCGATCAGGTGAACGCTCTTCATCTGATTCCAGGGCTGGAGCAGGCCGAGATCCTCCGCTACGGGAGCGTGCACCGGAATACCTTTGTGACGGCGCCGCTCCTTCTTGCGGACACCCTGCAATTTCGAGGCGATCCCGGGGTCTTCTTGGCGGGGCAACTCACGGGCGTCGAGGGCTACCTCGAGTCAGCGGCCACCGGCCTCCTGGCCGGCCTCAACGCCGTGCGCCTGGCCCGCGGGCAGGTCCCGGTCTCTCCGCCGCCCACGACCATCGTGGGCGGGCTGCTCCGCTACCTCACGCAATCCGACCCCCGGACGTTCCAGCCCATCAACGCCAACTTCGGCCTCCTGCCGCCCCTCCCGCAGATCGCCCGGAAGCGCGAGGAGCGCAACCGCCTCCTGGCCGAGCGCGCCCTGGCCGACTTTCGGGCGTGGCGGCAGAACCTTGAGTGAGCGGGCCCGCGACCGCCGGTGCGCCCTTCCTCACGGCATGAATCTCGCCTTTTTGCTTGATCTTTCCTGCGCTCCGGCGTAGATTTCGCGCGGGCTGGCCGGTTGCCGGGCTGTCGCCCTAGGCCTGGCGGCCGGCTGTTTTGTCTTTGAGAGGGACCGGTGCAGGCCGCAGTCGAGGAGTACCTCAGCTATCTTCGGGCCGAGCGCGACGCCTCGGAGCACACCCTCCGGAATTACCGGTCGGACCTGGCGCAGTTCCTCGCGTACCTGCGGGGACACGCCCAGGGCGGTGAGGTGCCGACGCCTGGCGCCGTGGACCACTTCAGCCTCCGGGGCTTCCTGGCCCACCTGCACGGCAAAGGCCTGGCCAAGAGCAGCGTGGCCCGCAAGCTGGCCGTCCTCCGGTCGTTGTTCCGCTTCCTCTGCCGCCAGGGAGCGCTCGCGGCCAACCCGGCCGACCTGCTGATGGGGGTCAAGCTCACCATTCGAACGACGCCGCATCTCTCCGTGGATGAGACCTTCCAGCTCCTCGCGGGGTCGAGCCACGGCCTCCAGACCGCAGCAGCAAAGACGCGGGGGCGGGCCCCGATGCTCCGCGCCCGCGACCAGGCGATCCTCGAGCTGTTGTATGCCTCGGGCTTACGCATCAGCGAGCTGGTAGGTCTCAACCTCCCCGATCTGGATCTCGAAGGGGGGCTGGTTCTGGTGCGGGGGAAGGGACGCAAGGAGCGGATTGTGCCCGTGGGCCACGAGGCCCGGCAAGCCCTCCGCTCGTATTTGGCCGAGCGCGACGCGTTGGCGGGGGGCGCCGCCGCCGGGTCTCCAGCGCAGGAAGTCCTGTTCCTGAATCACCGCAGCGGTCGCCTGACCACGCGGAGCGTCTGCCGGATCGTGCTGCGCCGGCTCCAGGAGAGCGGCCTGGGAAAGAAGATCACGCCCCACGGCCTGCGGCACAGCTTCGCCACTCACCTGCTCAGCGGCGGGGCGGACCTCCGGGCGATCCAGGAGTTGCTCGGCCACGCGCGGCTCAGCACGACGCAGCGGTACACCCACGTCGGGCTGGATACGGTGATGAAGGTCTATGACGACGCCCATCCCCGGGCCCGCATCCGCCCGAGGAAGTCGGCGGGAGCGTGAGGCAACACATGTCCACCCCGCAGCACCGACGGAAAGAGGCAGCGCCAGGCGGAGGAACGCTCTCCGCGCCCGGCGGTCTGATCCGCAGCACGACCATCCTATCGGTCCGCCACGGCGGCCGCGTGGCCATCGCCGGGGATGGCCAGGTCTCCGTCGGGGACATGGTGATGAAGCATACCGCCCGCAAGGTGCGGCGGATGTATAATAACACCGTGATCGCCGGGTTTGCGGGGGCGGCGGCTGACGCCTTTGCCCTGTTTACAAAGTTCGAGGCCAAGCTGGAGGAATTCAGCGGAAACCTGCCCCGGGCGGCTGTGGAGCTGGCCAAGGACTGGCGGATGGACCGCGCCCTCCGGCAGTTGCAGGCCATGCTGGCGGTGGTCGATCGCGAGCACTCCCTCATCATCTCCGGGACCGGGGACGTGATCGAGCCGGATGATGGAATCATCGGCATCGGGTCCGGCGGGGGCTATGCCGCCGCCGCGGCGCGGGCCCTGGTCAAGCATTCGACCCTTTCGGCCCGGGAGATCACGCTGGAGGGCATGAAGATCGCGGCGGCGATTTGCGTCTATACCAACGACCAGATCACGGTCGAGGAGCTGTAGAGAACTATGGACCGCCTGACTCCCCGCCAGATTGTGGCGGAGCTGGATAAGTACATCGTGGGGCAGCACGAGGCCAAGCGGGCTGTGGCCATTGCCCTGCGGAACCGCTGGCGGCGGACGAAGCTTCCGCCCGACCTCCGGGACGAGGTCGCCCCCAAGAACATCATCATGATCGGCCCCACGGGCGTGGGCAAGACGGAGATCGCCCGCCGGCTCGCCAGGCTGGCCGATGCCCCCTTCATCAAGGTGGAGGCCTCCAAGTACACCGAGGTCGGCTACGTCGGCCGCGACGTGGAGTCCATGATCCGCGACCTGGTGGAGCTGGCCGTGAACATGGTGCGTGGCGAGAAGACGCACCTGGTGGAGGAGCGGGCCAAGGAGAATGCCGAGGAGCGCCTGCTCGACCTCCTGCTTCCCTCCTCCCGCCCCGGGGCGTTCGGCCAGGCCGTGGCGCCGGAGGCTGGGGCTGGCCACGATACCCGGGAGAAGCTTCGCCAGCGGCTGCGGGAGGGGGCCCTGGACGATCGCACGGTGGAGGTGGAGGTCCGCGACCGGAGCATCCCCATGGTCGAGGTCCTGGGGCAGGGGATGGAGGAGATGCAGGAGAACCTGAAGGAGATGCTCGGGAACCTTCTCCCCCAACGCACGAAGCGCCGCAAGGTCCGGGTGAAAGAGGCGCGCCGCATCCTGACCCAGGAGGAGGCGGGGAAGCTGGTGGACAAGGAGGAGGTGGTCAGCGAGGCTATCCGCCGCGTCGAAGGGGTGGGGATCGTCTTCCTGGACGAGATCGACAAGATCGCCGGCCGGGGGCAGGTGCAGGGGCCGGATGTCTCGCGGGAAGGGGTGCAGCGGGATCTGCTGCCCATCGTGGAAGGCGGTACGGTCAATACGAAGTACGGGCTCGTGCGGACGGACCACGTCCTGTTCATCGCCGCGGGGGCCTTCCACGTCTCCAAGCCGTCTGACCTCATCCCCGAGCTGCAGGGCCGCTTTCCGCTGCGGGTCGAGCTGCAGAGCCTCACGCGGGAGGATTTCATCCGCATCCTGACCGAGCCGGAGAACGCCCTGACCAAACAGTACACCGCCCTGCTGGCCACCGAGGGCGTGACGCTGTCGTTCACCCAGGACGCTGTGGAGGAGATGGCCGCCATCGCCACCCAGGTCAACGACGCCACCGAGAACATCGGGGCGCGCCGTTTGTACACCATCATGGAGCGCCTGCTGGACGAGGTCTCCTTCGAGGCCCCCCACATGGAGGGGGCCAGGGTCGAGATCAACGCCGAGTACGTCCGCCGGACACTGGCGAGCATCGTCAAGGATCAGGACCTGAGTCGGTACATTCTCTGAGACGGGCCAGACCGGGGCGCACCGGAGGGCCCGGAGCGGCGCAGGGGTGGCCATGCACACCATCCTGATTGTGGACGACGATCGGTTGTTCTTGGGCCTCGCCCAGGAGGAGCTGCAGAAGGTGGGATTTGCCGTCCGGGTGGCCGAGACCCCGGCCCAGGCGCTGGAGGTGTTGCGGCAGGTGCCCATCCACGCGATCCTCATGGACGTGGTGATGCCCGAGATGGACGGGCTGGAGTTGCTCCCGCGCATCCGGACGGACTACCCGGATATCCCGGTGCTCGTGGTGAGCGGGCGCGCCAGCTCCCTCACGGGGGTGCAGGCCATGCGCCTGGGGGCGGTGGACTTCCTGCGCAAGCCCCTCAACTTCGCCGAGCTCAAAGACACTCTCAGCACGACCATCGAGACGCGCCGCCGCACCATCCCGGCGCCGCCGCGTTCGGCCCAGCTTCCCCGCCTACAGCGGAATGCTTTGGAACTCTCCAATGTGATCCGCTCGGACGTCCTCGGCGAGTTCCTCAAGGACAGCGCCTCGCTCTACCAGCGGGTGATCGACCTCGTCGCCGACCTGCTGGAGGTGGAGATCGTCTCCCTGATGCTGGTGGAGGAGCGGGAGGGCATCCTCCGCATCGCCCAGGCCAAGGGCCTCGAGCCGGCCGTAGTGGAGAAGGGGTTCTGCCGCGTGGGGGAGGGCATCTCGGGCCGCGTGGCCAAGAGTGGGGAGCCACTCCTGATCCTGGACCTGTCCAAAGATCCGACCTTCGCCAAGCACGAGCGCCAGTTTCGCTACCGGACGAACTCCCTGATGTGCGTCCCGGTGAAGGTCAACGGGAAGACCATCGGCGTGCTGAATGCGAACAACAAACGAACGGGGGAGCCGTTCGACGAGCAGGACTTGGCTCTCTTCCTCACCTTCTCTTATCTGGTCTCCCTCAGCCTGGCCACCGCCCAGCTTTACGAGCAGTTGGCCGCCTCGGTGGACGAGCTGGCCACGACCAATGCGCGCCTGGCCCGCGCCAACGTGGAGCTGGAGGCACGGCTCAAGGAAATCCAGAGCCTGAAGGGGAGGAGCGGTCGGTTCGAGGTCCCATCATGAGCGAAAAGACCAGCAAGGCTGAGATCATCATCGGGGCGCTGCCCTTCATCCGCGCGTTCAGCGGGAAGACCGTGGTGGTCAAATACGGGGGGAATGCCATGCTGGATCCCGCTCTCACCACGGCCGTGATGCAGGACCTCATCCTCATGCGGCTGGTGGGGATGGAGCCGGTGGTGGTGCACGGGGGCGGCCCGCAGATCGACCAGGCCATGAAGACCTCGGGGCTGAAGCCGCAGTTCGTCCAGGGCCTCCGGATCACGGATCCCGAGACCATGCGCATCGTGGAGCGGGTCCTGGTGGGGGAGATCAACCAGGAGATCGTGGCCCGGATCGGCCGCCTGGGGGGTTTCGCCATCGGGCTCTCCGGCAAGGACGGGGGCATGATCCGGGGCCGGAAGGCGTCGCCAGCCACGACGCCGGATGGGCAGCCAGTGGACCTGGGCCTGGTGGGCGAGGTGGCCCATGTCGATCCGCGGCCGATCCGCACGCTCCTCGACGCCGACTACATCCCCGTGATTGCCCCCACCGCGGGCGACGAGGCAGGGGCGACATACAACATCAATGCCGACCTGGTGGCAGGCGAGGTGGCGGCCGCCCTGGTGGCGGAAAAGCTCGTGCTCCTGACGGACACCGACGGGATCCTGGACCGCCAGGGGCGGCTCCTCTCCACCCTCGGTCGCGCAGAGGTGGACCGGCTCAAGGCGGACGGGACCATCAGCCGGGGAATGCTCCCCAAAGTCCAGGCATGCCTCGCCGCCCTCAAGGCGGGGGTTCGAAAGACCCACATCATCAACGGGACGCGGCCGCACGCGCTCATCGAGGAGCTCCTGACTCCCGAGGGGGTGGGGACGGAGATCGTGGCCTGACCCGATAATGACCAATGACAAATGACCAATGATCAATGGGCAAGTCGCGGGGAGAGCGGGAAAACCGAAGCGGACTGAAGGGCAGAGGTGCGAGGATGACGACAGCGGACCTGATTGCGGCATCGGCGAAGTACCTGGCCAACACCTATGCGCGCTTCCCCATCGCCCTGGTTCGGGGCCAGGGGGTCCGCGTGTGGGATGCGGACGGGAAGGAGTATCTCGACTGCGTGGGCGGGATTGCCGTGGACGCCCTCGGGCACTGTCACCCCAAGATGGTCGAGGCCATCAGGGCCCAGGCGGGGACCCTCATCCACGTGAGCAACCTGTACCACATCGAGCCGCAGATCCGACTGGCGAAGCTGCTCTGCGAGCACTCCTTCGCCGACCGGGTCTTTTTCTGCAACAGCGGCGCCGAGGCCAACGAGGCGGCCATCAAGCTGGCGCGCCGGTACGCCAAGGAGCACTGGAGCACCGACCGGACCGAGATCATCGCCATGCAGCACGCCTTCCACGGCCGGACGCTGGCCACACTGACAGCCACGGGCAACCCCAAGTATACCCAGGGATTCGAGCCGCTCATGCCCGGCTTCAAGCACGTCCCGTACAACGACCTCACGGCCGTGGCGCGGGCCATAGACTCGCACACTTGTGCCGTCCTGGTCGAGCCGCTGCAGGGCGAGGGCGGCGTCAACGTGCCCGGGCCGGACTACCTCCCGGGGCTCCGGCGGCTCTGCGACGCGGCCGGCGCGCTGCTCATCCTGGACGAGGTGCAGTCGGGGGTGGGGCGCACAGGGAAGCTCTTTGCGTACGAGCACTGGGGGGTGGAGCCGGATATCCTCACGCTGGCCAAGGCGCTGGCAGGCGGCGTGCCCATCGGGGCCATGCTGGCCACGGAGTCTGTGGCGGCGAGCTTCGTCCCCGGCACCCACGCCACCACCTTTGGCGGGAGCCCCTTCGTCTCGGCCGTGGCGCATGCCGTGTTGAACACGATACTTGAGGATGATCTCCCTGGGAACGCCGCCCGCGTGGGGAAATACCTCCTGGATCGGCTCACCGCGTTGAAGACGAAGTACCCGGTCGTGACCGCGGTCCGGGGGCTGGGGCTACTCCTCGGGATGGAGGTCTCGGTCCCGGCGAAGAGCATCGTCTCGGCCTGCATGGAGCGCGGTCTCTTGGTTCTCACGGCGGGGGAGAACGTGGTGCGCTTTGCCCCGCCCCTGATCCTCACCGAAGCCGACGTGGATCGGGCGGTGGGTATCGTGGATGCGGTGCTGGGAGGGCTCACGAGATGAACCGTCACCTGATCACATTGGACGATGTCACGGCCGAGGAGCTGCAGCGCCTCTTCGCGCTTGCCGCCTCCCTCAAGGCCAAGCGGCAACAGGGCGTTGCCGCCACGCCCCTGGCGGGGAAGACCCTGGCCCTGGTCTTCGAGAAACCGTCGCTTCGGACGCGGGTCACCTTCGAAGCGGGCATGACCCAGCTCGGCGGGCACGCCATCTACTTGGCGCCGGCGGACATCCGGTTGGGCCAGCGGGAAACGGTCCAGGATGCCGCCCGCAATCTGGAGCGCTGGGTGGACGGGATCGTGGCCCGCACCTTCAGTCATCAGATGGTGGAGCGGCTGGCGGGCTATTCGCGGATCCCCGTGATCAACGGCCTCACGGACAGCCACCATCCCGTGCAGATCTTGTGTGACCTGTTCACCCTGTGGGAGAAGCGCGGGGCGGTCGAGGGGCTCCGAATCACCTTCGTGGGGGACGGGAACAACGTGTGCAACTCATGGCTCCAGGGCGCGGCGAAGATGGGCCTGCATTTGACGCTGGCCTGCCCTCCCGGCTACGAGCCGGACCCGGTGCTGCTGGAGCGATCCCGCGAGCAGGCCAAGAGGAGCGGGGCGAGCCTCAGCCTGACGCATGATCCCATGGCCGCGGCGCGCGGAGCGGATGTCCTGTACACGGACGTCTGGGCCAGCATGGGCCAGGAGGAAGAGCACGCCCGGCGCCTCCGGGACTTCCTGGGCTTCCAGGTGGACGCTGCCCTCCTGAAGGTGGCGGCCCCCCACGCCCTGGTGATGCACTGCCTGCCGGCGCACCGAGGTGAGGAGATCGCCGCCGAGGTCATCGACGGGCCGCAGAGCATCGTGTTCGACCAGGCGGAGAACCGCCTGCACATGCAGAAGGCGATCCTGGTCACGCTGATGGGAACAGAGAACTGAAAGGGCGTTCGACGGTTCGACTGGTCGGCGGTTCGGCTGGACGGGACCACGACGTGCCGGTTCCTGGAACCCTCGAACAGCCGAACGTCTTCTGGCGAAATGAGATTCCTACATGAGGAGCGGTGAGGATGCGATTGGCAGATAAGGTGGCGGTGGTCACGGGCGGTGGCGCGGGGATCGGGCGCGCCATCGTGTTGGCCATGGCGCGGGAGGGGGCGGACGTTCTCATCGCCGACATCCGGCCGGATCTCGCCGAGGCCGTGACAAAGGAGGTCCGGACGCTCGGCCGGAAAGCCGCCATGCAGCAGACCGACGTCACGCAGGAAGCCCAGGTGGTCCGGATGATCGAGGAGGGGATCCGGCAGTTCGGCCGCCTCGACATCCTGGTGAATAACGCCGGGGTGACGCCGACCCTCGGTCTGCCCTTCACGCGGCAGACCGAGGCGGACTGGGACAAGGTCTTCAACGTCAACGTGAAGTCCGTCTTCTTCAGTTGCAAGGCCATCGCCTCTCATTTCCGAGAGCGGCGATACGGGAAGATCGTCAACATCGCCTCCATCGCGGGCCCCATGTCCAGCCAGACCATGCCCTCCTACAGCGTCTCCAAGATGGGCGTGGTCACCTTCACCAAGATCGTGGCCAAGGACCTGGCGGCCTCCAACGTCAACGTGAACGCCATCTGCCCGGGCCTCCTCTGGACCGACATGTGGAGGGGCATCGGGGAGGTCATCCGGGCCACCAACCCGGCCTACGCCAGCCTCACCCCGCGGCAGATGTTCGACAAGCGCGTGGAGGAGTGGATTCCCCTCAAGCGCGAGCAGACGCCCGAGGACGTCGGAGCGGTCGCGGTGTTCCTGGCCTCGGAGGAGGCACGAAACATCACCGGCCAGGCGCTGATGGTGGATGGCGGGGCGCACATGTAACGCAGAGCGGTTCGACCGTTCGGCGGTTCGGTTGTTCTCGTACTGTCGAACCGTCGAAGGGTCGAACGTCTTTCTAACCGGTGGTGGGAGGGGTAGGGAAGGTCGGCATGGAAGAGCGCGTGAAGAAGATCGTCCTGGCATATTCCGGCGGGCTGGATACCTCGGTCATCCTGCGCTGGCTGATCGAGACCTACCAATGTGAGGTCGTGGCCTTCGTGGCCGACATCGGCCAAGGTGAGGAGGTCGAGGCGGTCCACCAGAAGGCCCTCCGGACCGGGGCCAGCAGGTGCTACGTGGAGGATCTGCGGGAAGAGTTCGTCAAGGACTTCGTGTTCCCCTGCCTGCAGGCGAACGCCCTCTATGAGGGCCGCTATCTCCTGGGGACCTCCATGGCGCGCCCCCTCATCGCCAAGGCCCAGATGGCCGTGGCGAAGAGGGAGCAGGCGGACGCCGTCTCGCACGGCGCCACCGGCAAGGGGAACGACCAAGTCCGCTTCGAGTTGACCTACTACGCCCTCGACCCTGGCATCCGGATCATCGCCCCCTGGCGCGTCTGGAGCTTCCGCTCCCGCACCGACCTGGTGGAGTACGCCAAGCAACACGGCATCCCCACCCCGATCACGGCCGAGCGCCCCTACAGCAGCGATCGAAATCTCTTTCACATCAGCTTCGAGGGCGGGATCCTGGAGGACCCCTGGGCCGAGCCTCCCGAGAAGATGTACGTCCTCTCGGTCTCGCCCGAAATCGCCCCGAACCGCGCCACCTCCGTCGAGATCGACTTCGAGCAGGGGGTGCCCGTGGCGGTGGATGGGGTGCGCATGAGCCCGGCCGCCCTGCTGGCCCACCTGAACCGCGTGGGCGGGGACAACGGCATCGGCCGTGTGGACATGGTGGAGAACCGCTACGTGGGGATGAAGTCCCGCGGCGTGTACGAGACGCCGGGCGGCAGCATCCTGCACGCCGCGCACCGCGCCGTGGAGTCCATCACGCTGGACCGCGAGGTGATGCACCTGCGCGACTCCCTCATCCCGCACTTCGCGGAGTTGGTGTACTACGGCTACTGGTACTCGCCCGAGATGGAGATGCTCCGGGCGGCCATCGATGAGTCCCAGAGGCGGGTGACCGGCACGGCTCGGCTGAAGCTCTACAAGGGCAACTGCGACGTGGTGGGCCGGAAAGCCCCAGTCTCCCTGTACGACCCTGCCTTCGCCACCTTCGAGGCGGAGCAGGTGTACCAGCAGGCGGATGCCACCGGCTTCATCCGCCTGAACGCCCTGCGCCTACGGATCCGCGCCCTGACCCAGAAGGCTGCGCAGCCTTGAGTAGCCCATCCATGAAGCGCCGGAAACTCTGGGGCGGCCGTTTCGAGGCGGCGACCAATCGGGAGGTCGAGGCCTTCACCGCCTCGATCCACTTCGACCGGCGACTTGCGCCGCACGACATCCAGGGAAGCATTGCCCACGCCCGGATGCTGGGCAAGTGCGGCATCCTGGGCAAGGGCGAGGTCGAGGCCATCGTGAAAGGCCTCGGAGAGATCGGGGAGGAGATCGCTGGGGGAACCTTCCGCTATGACCCCGCCCTGGAAGACATCCACATGCACATCGAGCGCCGCCTGAGCCAGAAGATCGGCGCGGCGGGAGGGAAACTCCACACCGCGCGGAGCCGGAACGACCAGGTGGCGCTGGACCTGCGCCTGTATCTGCGGGAGACGATCGGCGAGATCCGCGAGCGGATCCGCGCCCTGCAGCGGGTCCTGGTGGCCAAGGCGGAGGTGCACCTGGAGACGGTGATGCCGGGCTACACGCACCTCCAGCGGGCGCAGCCCATCCTCCTGGCGCACCACCTGTTGGCCTACTTCGAGATGTTCCAGCGGGACCGGGACCGCTTCGCCGACTGTCTCGGGCGGGTGAACGTCCTGCCGCTGGGCGCCGCGGCCCTGGCCGGGACCACGCTGCCCATCGATCGGGCCTATGTGGCCAAGCTCCTGGGATTTCCCAAGCTGGCGGCCAACAGCGAGGATGCCGTGTCGGACCGGGACTTTGCCGTCGAGTTCCTGGCCTGCGGGGCCCTGCTCGCCATGCACATCTCCCGGCTGGCGGAAGAGCTGGTCCTGTGGGCCAGCGCCGAGTTCGGCTTCATCGATCTGCCCGACGCCTTCGCCACCGGCTCCAGCATCATGCCCCAGAAGAAGAACCCGGACGTGGCCGAGCTGGCGCGGGGCAAGGCGGGCCGGGTGTACGGGGCGCTGGTGAGCCTCCTCACGCTCCTCAAGGGCCTGCCGCTCAGCTACAACCGCGACCTCCAGGAGGACAAGGAGCCGGTCTTCGACGCGTCCGATACCCTCCGGCAGACGCTGGACGTCGTGTGTCTCATGCTCCGGGCGATCAAGTATCGTCCCGAGCGGATGCGGGCCGCGGCCGCGGACGGGTTCCTGAACGCCACGGACCTCGCCGAGTACCTGGTCACGAAGGGCGTCCCCTTCCGCCAGGCTCACGAGGCGGTCGGCCGCATCGTCCGCGCCGGCCTGGAGGCGGGGCAGCGGCTGGAGGATTTGTCTTTGGACACCCTGCGCCGCTTCTCTCCGGCCATCGAGGCCGACGTCTTCCGCTTCATCAGTCTGGACGCCTGCGTGCAGCGGCGGCGCTCCGCCGGCGGCACCAACTCCCGCCTGGTGGGCGAGGCCATCCGCGAGGCCAAGCGCGCCCTCCGGGTTCCATGACCTCCTGGGCGGGGCCACGCCGTCTTGCCCGCGGGCTCCTTGCGCTCGCCATCCTCTTGCTCGCCCTGCCGGGTTGCGGACGGAAAGGGCCCCCGGTCGCGCCGCGCCTCGTGGCCCCGGCCGCGCCAAGCCCGGTCCGGGCCGAGCTGGAGGATGGGGCGATCGTGGTGACCTGGGCGCGGCCCACGCGAAACGAGGACGGGACGCCGCTCGCCAACCTCCAGGAATTTCGCCTCTACCGGGCGGTGAGCCAGGGCACGCCCCGACCGACCGGGCCGCAGCCGGCCTTTTCCCTCGTGGCCACGGTGCAGGCCGATCACCCGGACAATGCCACCGTCATGGGCGACCTCTACGCCTTCCGCGACGAGGGGGGAGGGCGGGAGCTCATTCCGGGGACCCGCTATATCTACCGGCTGCAGGCCGTGAATCGTCGCGGCACGGCCGGGCCGCCTTCCGTGGCGACGACGGTGGATTTCTTCTTTCCCCCGCCCCCGCCGACCACTCTCACCGCCGTGGCGCGAAACGGGGTCGTGGATCTCGCCTGGCAGGAGCCCGCCCTTTCCCCTCCTGGGGCGTCGGTGCTGCGGGGCTACAACGTGTACCGCGGGACCGAGCCTGGGCATTACGGACCCGAGCCGGTCAACGGACGCCTCATTCAGGAGACTCGCTACCAGGATCCCGGCGTGGAAAGCGACGTCACCTACTATTACATGGTGCGCAGCGTCGGCTCGGAACGGCCGCCCTGGCTGGAGAGCGGGGACTCCAACGAGGTAGCAGTCACGTCGATTGATGTCACGCCGCCCGCGCCACCCCAAGGGCTGGTGGCCGTGCCCGGCCCGAGCTCCATCGGCCTGAGCTGGCGAGAGAACACCGAACCAGACCTGCTGGGGTACCTGATGTACCGGCGTGAGCCCCCCGAGCTGGCGCCGACCCGGCTCACACCCACGCCTATTCAGGCCACCACCTTCACGGATCGGACGGTCCGGCCCGGCGCGACCTATGTCTACTGGGTCACCGCCGTGGACCGCTCCCCTCGACATAACGAGAGCGCCCCTTCCGTCGAAGTCACGGCCGCTCTTCCCTGAAGAGCAGCTCATACCTCATGGCTGATGGCTCTTGCCATGGGCTATGAGCCATGAGCCTCCGCCGAAGGCGGATAGGTGATGTGCGTGCCTCTGACTCGGGCCCAGGGGGTGAGCGCGTGCGGTTGGGATCGCATGCCGTTCAGGATGTGCTCGATCGCGATACCCCGAACGAGGAGGGCATCCGCGATGAGCGAGCGGTGGCAGCGCCACGGGACGGCTTCGGCGCACATCACGGCGATCAGCTCCCGCTGGGCTACGGCCAGGAGCTGGTTGAGGGCCTGCTCGAACTCCGGGGTCTGCATGTAATCGGCGAAGCCGCGGAAGGAGGCATTCTCCCACCCCATGTTGGGTGAGTCACGCCGGGCGTGCCGGAGGCCGCCTAGTCCCGCGAGGTGGGTGTAGGCGATCCCGGCGGCCTTGAGGCTGCCTGGGAGGGTCTCCTGGTTGTACTGAGGGTTGTGGCGCGAGCGGGGGATGGTTCGCACGTCCACCAGCCGCGCCACGCCGTGTGCCTGAAGGAGGCTCACGAAGGTCTCCAGGGTCCGGGTCGAATGGCCGATCGTGAAGACCGTCAGTGGCCCGCGGCGGGGCGACCCGCTCATCTGAGGTCTCCCGTCTCGGCGAGGCGGAGGACACTCTGGTAAGGCGAAAATAGGCCCGAGTTCTTGCAAGAAAGCTTGACAGCGGGAGAGCCTCACAGATACTCTCTCGGCGCCGAAGATCCCTTCCGTGCCGGGCAGGCATCGGGCTCCGGGAGGCAGGATAGCGTGGGACAGGGGCGGGAGCTGGGCGGACCGTGACGGAATTCCGAGAACGGCGGAGGGCGTCACGGGTAGCTGTTCCCGGACGTCCGGGTGGGCGGGTCCGGGTCACATTGGACGCCCACCTGCTGGATCTCAGCTCCATGGGTGCCCGCATCGAACACCACAACCTCCTTCGTCCGGGATTCTCCTGCGCGCTGGAGCTGCCGCCCTCCCTTGGCCCTCTCTCCCTTTCGGTCCGGGTGGTCCGAAGTACCGTCGTAGGCACTGAGGACACCCCCGCAGGAGAAAGGCTTCTCTGCTACGAGAGCGGCCTTGCCTTCGTCGACTTGACACCGGACCAGCAAGCAGCCTTGGACAGTATCCTGAGCCGGCTGGCTCCTGACGGCCGCCTCGGAGACGGCCGCCTCGTCCTCTAATTCTCCCGGCCCCACGTGCCATCCCTGCTCGGGCCAGCCTGTCATCCCGGCGGAAACGGCGTGGCGCACAACTGACAGCTCATGGGTGGTGGCTCATGGGTTCTCCGATGAGCCACCAGCTATGAGTCATGAGCTATGCCTGCCAGAAGGCCGCCAGCAGGGCGCGCTGCGAGGTGAGGTTTCCCTCCGGGTGGAAGGGCTGGTAGATCGCGAGCCTGTCCAGCACACCTTCGTAGCGCTGGTGCAGGCGATCCGGAATCTCCGGAGGGGACCCGATCACCGCAAAGGCCTCCAGCATCTCGTCGCTCACGCGCGCGGCCATCCCGTCCCAGTCACCGCGGACGGACCTGCGTGTGAGGTCCCTGGCCACCTCGTCCCATCCGTGGCATTCAAGGATGATGCGGTAGTTGGGTGTGGAGGCGTAGAAGGCGATCTGGCGCCGAACCTCCTCCCGCGCCGCCTCCAGCTCGGCAGAGGTGGTCCCGGTCGCGACGAGGACAGAGCCGACGAGCGCGAGGTCTTCCCGCGATCGGCCGCTCCCGCGAAGGCCCCGTTCCACGTTGGGGAGCACCACCTCCCGTAGATACGTGGTCGAGTGAAAGGGGTGGACATGCAGGCCGTCGGCAGCCTCGCCCGCCAGCCGGCACATGTATTCCTGCACGCCGGCGATGTGGACGGGGATCTTCGGGTGGGCGATCGGGGCGGGACTGAAGAAGGGTGTCATCAAGGTGTGGGAATAGAATTCCCCCCGGTAGTTGAGGGGCGTCCCCTGCTGCCAGCAGCCCCAGATGGCGCGGAGGGCCCCGATGTACTCTCGCAGGCGCGGGCCGGGGGACGACCAGGTGAGGCCGTAGCGCCGCTCGATGTGGCCTTTCACCTGCGTGCCGAGACCCAAGATGAAGCGGCCGCCGCTGAGGTCCTGGAGGTCCCAGGCAAGGTGGGCGATGGTCACGGGACTTCGAGGGAAGGCCACGGCAATGCTGGTTCCCAGCGTGAGCCGGCGCGTGGCGCCGGCCGCGAGGGCCAAGGGGAGAAACGCGTCATGCTGCGTCTCCGAGGTCCAGGCCCCGTCGAACCCCAGGGCCTCGGCCGCCTGCGCCGCTGCGGCCGCCTCGGAGAGCGATCCCCCCAACCGCACATCGAGCTGCATCGCGCACCCTCCGAGCATGGACCAGAGACCATGGACTCTGGACCCGGCACCTTGGATCGTTCGGCCTGTGCTCAGTCGAGGCCGTACTCCCTCCACCGCCGGTCCACCAGCCGCTGCGTGTCCTCGTCCATGACGATCGCGTCGGGCCAGGGGCGCGTGAAGCCCTCCTCGGGCCACTTCCGGGTGGCGTCCACGCCCATCTTGGAGCCGTACTTGGGCAGGCGGCTGGCGTGGTCCAACGTCTCGACCGGCCCCAGGACGAACTCGATGTCCCGCTCCGGATCGATGTGGTTCAGCGCCTTCCACGCCACCTCGGAGTAGTCGCGGACGTTCACGTCCCGTTCGAGGACCACGATGACCTTGCTCACCATGGCCTGCCCCAGCCCCCACAGGGCGTGCATCACCTTGCGGGCGTGGCCGGGATACTGCTTGTCGATGCTGACCAGGACCAGGTTGTGAAAGATGCCCTCGAAGGGCATGTGGAGGTCCACGATCTCCGGAAGCTGCTTCTTCAAGAGGGGGAGGAAGAGCCGCTCGATGGCCGCGGCCATGTGGCAGTCCTCCATGGGCGGCCGGCCGACGATGGTCGTGTGATAGATGGGCTGCTGCCGGCGCGTGAGGGTGGTGAGGTGGAACACCGGATAGTCATCCGCCAGGGAGTAGAAGCCGGTGTGGTCGCCGAAGGGCCCCTCGCGGCGCAGCTCTTCCGGGTCCACGTACCCTTCCAGGACGATCTCGGCGTTCGCTGGGACCTCCACGTCCACGGTCTCGCAGCGCGTGAGCTCCACCGGCTGCTTCCGGATGAAGCCCGCCACGAGCATCTCGTCGATCCCCTCGGGGAGGGGGAGGGTTGCGGCGAAGCAGACGGCCGGATCGGCGCCGATCGCCACGCCGACCTCGATCCGCCGGCCCTGCCGCTTGGCCTTCCGGTGGTGGGCGGCGCCCCCCTTCTGGATGTGCCAGTGCATGGCGGTGGTGCGCTCGTCGAAAACCTGCATCCGATAGGTCCCACAGTTGCGGACGCCCGTCTCGGGGTCCTTGGTGAAGACCAGGGGGAACGTGAGGTAGCGCCCGGCGTCCTGCGGCCAGCACTGCAGGACGGGGATGCCCGCCAGAGAGGGATTCTCCCGAACGATGACCTCCTTGCAGGGCCCGTCCTTGACCAGCTTGGGGAAGACGCCGGCCAGCTCCTGGAGCTTGGGGAGCAGGCGCAGCTTGTCCAGGAATCCTTCGGGAGCCTTGAGGTCGAGCAGCGCCTGCAGGTCGCCCGCCAGGGCATCCAGCGTCTCCACCTCCAGCGCGAGGGCCATGCGCCTCGGGCTGCCGAAGGCATTGATCAGCAAGGGCATGCTGGCCCCCTTGGGGCGCTCGAAGAGCAGCGCGGGCCCTCCCCGTTTGCTCACCCGGTCGGTGACCTCGGTCACCTCGAGGACGGGGTCCACCTCGGCGGTGATCCGGCGAAGCTCGCCGGCCCGTTCCAGGGCCGTGATGAAGGCGCGCAGGTCGCGATAGGCCATGGGCTTTCTCCCAAAGAGTGAACGCCGGTGACGGCGGGCGCGCAACGGCCGGCCGCCGTTCCCGATCGTGGGCACTCAGCCTAACACATCCGGCCGGGCGGTGAAAGGTCACCGTGCCGGGATTCCGCTTGACACCCCCGTTTGTCCTCGCATAGCATCGCTCGAGTCTCCATGGCATCCCGATAGATCCGGAGTGCTCCCATGCGGGCCATCATCCTGGTTGCCGGCGTCGGCTGGCGGCTGAAGCCGCACACCGAAGCGACCCCCAAGTGCTTGCTGGAGATCGGTGGGAAGACGCTCCTCCGGCGCTACCTGGAGGCCCTCCTGTCCCTGGGGGTTCAGAATGTCGTCCTGGTCGTCGGGCACCTGAAGGACCAGGTCATGGCTGAGGCGGCCAAGGTCCCGGAAGGGCTCACGGTGCGCTGTGTGGAGAATCCCCACTTCACGCGGGGGAACATCCTCTCCCTCTGGTACGTCCGTCAAGAGTTCGACGACGACATCCTCATCATGGACGGCGATGTGCTGTTCCCGCAGGAGTTGCTCGCCCGTCTGCTGGCTTTCCCCGAGGCAAACGCCATCGCCGTGGACGAGCGCTTCCAGGACTCGGGCGAAGAGCAGAAGGTGCTCTGCGAGGATGGCTGGGTCGTGGAGGTGACCAAACGTGTGGCCGGCGACCCCCGAGTCCGCGGCGAGGCCGTAGGTTTCCTGCGCCTGTCTCCCGAGGCCGCCGAGCTCCTGCGGGGCATCCTGGAAGAGTTCATCGACACCGGCAAAGACACCCTGGAGTACGAAGAGACCTTCCGAGATCTGGCCGTGGAGGTCCCCATTGCCGTCGTCGAGGTCGGGGACCTCCCCTGGGTGGAGATCGATCTCGAGGGCGATCTGGCCAGGGCCCGCGGGGCGGTCTTGCCCCAGGTGGAGTGCCTGGATCGCGGCCAGATGCTTCCCTCCTTATAGCGCCGCCTGGCGGATCGACGTTCGTCTCGCTTCTTCCTGTTGGCTGCCGTCAGGATGGATCATCAGACGCCGGCGTGCCCCTTGGCTCGCCAGCCAGATGGGCCGGACAGGACGCGGGGGTGTCGCTGGCCTTACGAGGCGGGCGCCGCGGGGAGGATGTGCGGGTCGTCGGGGAGGATCACGGTCACCCGGTCACCCGGACGGAAGGCGAGGGCGTGGCGCGGGTCGGCGAGGTCCACCGTGAGCCGGGTCCCGTTCACGTTGACCGCGTAGCGAATGCTGGCGCCGGTGTACATAATGCTCTCGACGGCGCCGGCGAGCGAGGTGGGGCCGGCGTTCTCCCCGTGAGGGTGCAGGCGCACGGCCTCGGGCCGCACCACCAGGCACACCCGATCCCCGGGACCCAAGCCGTCCACTCCCGAGCGGATGCAGAGGCTGCCGAGCGGGGTCGCAACCGTCAGCCCCTCGGGCACGCCATCGGCCAGGACGCCCGTGAGGAAGTTGACGGCGCCCACGAACCGGGCGATGAATTCCGTCGCCGGCCGCTCGTAGATCTCCGTCGGGGTCCCCGCTTGCAGGATTCGCCCCTGGTGCATGACCATGATTCGATCGGAGATGCTCATGGCCTCTTCCTGGTCGTGGGTGACGAAGACGACGGTCTGATCCAGGTCCAGTTGGAGGCGCTTGATCTCCGTCCGCATCTGCACCCGGAGGTTCGCATCCAGGTTGGAGAGCGGCTCGTCCAGCAGGAGCACCTTGGGCTGCAGGCTCAGGGCGCGCGCCAGGGCCACGCGCTGCTGCTCGCCGCCGGAGAGCTGCATGGGGAAGCGGCCGCCGAGCCCCTGAAGCTTGACCAGGGTCAGCAGTTCCTCGACGCGCCGGCCGATCTCCGCCCGGGGCCGCCTGCGGATCGCCAGAGCGTAGCCGATGTTCTGGGCCACCGTCAGGTGCGGGAACAGGGCATAGTTCTGAAAGACCATGGCCGTGGGGCGCCGGTTCGGGGGCAGGGCGGTGATGGTCTCCCCATCCAGGATGATGCCCCCCGCATCGGGGCGGAGGAAGCCCCCGATGAGCCGCAGCAGGGTGGTCTTGCCGCACCCGCTGGGTCCGACGAACGACACCAGCTCCCCGCGCCGGATGGACGCGCTGATGCCGTCTACGGCGAGCGTGCGGCCGTAGCGCTTGGTGAGCGCTTCCAGGTGGAGCAGAGGCCGATCCGACATTCCCACTCCTCGCACGCCGTCACGTCTGGGCGGCGAAGAGCCGCAGGCCCGTCCGCCGGGCCAGCGCGGTCAAGGCCATCAGACAGCCCGCCACGCTGATGATCAGGAGCAGCGACATGGCGCAGGCAATCCCCAGGTCGCCCTCGCGGGCCCGGTTGAAGATGTATACGGAGGCCAACAGCCGCCCGGGGGCCACCAGGAAGATGGCCGCGCTCAGGCTGATCATGGACTGCATGAAGGTGAAGAGGAAGCCGGCGACGAAGGCGGAGGACATGAGCGGCACGACGATGCGGCGAAAGGTGGTCAGTCGGCCGGCGCCCAGGTCGGCCGAGGCCTCTTCCAGGCTCACGTCGATCTGCTGGAGCTTGCTCACGCCGGCCTCCAGGCCCACCGCCAGGAAACGGGCGATCATATTGACGACGAGGATCGCCAGGGTTCCCGTGAGAAACAGCGGCGGCCGGTTGAAGGCCAACAGGTACCCAATCCCCATGACCGTGCCCGGGAGGGCGAAGCCGATCAGGGTGACCAGCTCCAGGAGGCCCCGCAGCCGAAGCTCGGATCGCATGCAAAGATAGGCGAGCCCGGTGCCGGCCAGGGCCGCGATGGTGCCGGCCGAGAGCGAGACCTTCAGGCTGGTCCAGACGGCATCCAGGCCCACCTCCTTGGACAGGTGCTGCAGCGTCAAGGTGTTGTCGATCCCCACGAGCTTGGTGAAGGCGCCCAAGGCGATGACGCCATACGAGACCACCACCGCGGCCCCGTACAGTAGGCAGGGGATCCCGAGCGCGATCTGGAGCCACAGGCTGATGTCGCGGTCCTCGGTGGCCGCCCTGGCCCCATTCACCGTGACGTAGCTCTTTCCCTGTAGCCAGCAGTGCTGCACAAGAAAGACGGCCAGGCTGGGGGCCAGGAGCACGACGGAGATGACGCTGGCCATCTCGGTGTTCCACTCTCCGGTGATCATGAGGAAAGCATCCGGGGCCAGGAAGGAGAGGTTGCCGCCCAGCAGGGCCGGATTGCCGAAGTCGGCGATGGCCAGGCCGAAGGTGAGGAGGGCGGCCTTGAGAAGCCCCGGAGTGGCGAGGGGGAGGATGATGGTCTTGAGGAGCGTGGGCTCGCCCGCCCCGAGGTCCCGGGCGCTGTCCTCCAGGTTGGGATCGAGGGATTGGAGGACGTTCTCGATCATCAGGAAGGCGACGGGGAGGAAGGAGAGGAGTTGCGCCAGGATCACGCCCAGCCAGCCGTAGATGGGGACCTGCGTGTCCAGGAGCTGGGCGATGAAGCCGCGTCGCCCTCCCACGATGATCAGGGCCAGGCCGAAGATGTAGGGCGGCGCGACGAGGGGGGCCAGCGCCACGACCCGCAAGGGGAATCGGAAGGGCTTGGGGCCGCGCGTGACGAGGTAGGCCAGCGCGAACCCCAGTGCCGTGACCAGCGCCGTGACGGTGACTCCCAGGATCAACGTATTGGCCAGCGACCGGAGGAAGTACCCCTTCGCGAAGAACGTTCGGAAGTGGGCGAGGGTCATCCCCCCATCCCTGGCCACGAGGCTCTTGATCAAGATCACCACCACGGGGTAGGCGACGAAGAGGGCGAGGAAGCCCACGAGGAGCGCCGCGAGGGCCCGGGGGAGGAGCCGGGTTAGGGTTCCCTGTGCGACGTCCTGCGGTTTGGCCAGGTGCTCGTGGAGGAGGAGTTCCGTCGCCTGGCGTGGGATCGCGGCCCGCCGGTTCGTGCCGGGCAGGCCGTCGCCTTACTTTCTCAGGAACTTCGCTTTCCAGGCCTCGATGACCCGGGCGTTGTTGTCCGCCGCCCACTCGTACGAGTAATTGACGAGCTTCGGCTTCGCGGGATACATGGGGTTCGGCGCCTCGCGGGCGGTCAGATACCCGAACTGCGAGAGCCATCGCTGGAACGTCTCGGTCCCGGCAAAGTTCACGATCCGCTTGGCTGCGTCCAGGTGCCTGGCGCCTTTCACGATGACGACGATGTTGCCCTCGTACCCGACACCCTCCTTCGGGACCGCCCAGTAGATCGGGTAGCCCTGCTGGAGCCGCTGCGGCACCTTCTCGTCCGAGGTCAGGCCCAGCATGAACTCCCCGCGACCGACGTCCTCCAGCGGCTGGTTTCCACTCTTGGTGTAGTGGGCCACGTTCTTGTCGAGTCTCTCCAGAAACTCCCAGCCCTTGTCCCAGCCCATGAGCTGGAGAAAGGTGGCGTTGATCATGAAAGCCGTGCCCGAGGTCACGGGAGAGGGCATGACGATCTCCCCTTTCCATTTGGGATCGAGGAGGTCGGACCAGGACTCGGGCATCTTGTAGCCCTGCTTGGCCAGAAGGTTCTTGTTGCCAACCAAGACGAAGCAGGAGGTCCCGACATCGAACCAGGTGCTGGCGCTGTCCTTGTAGCGCGCCTCGATGTCGCGCCAAGCGGGCGGATCGGGATACGCTTCCCAGAGCCCCTCCCGCTTCCCCAGGATAGCTGGGCCCGGCCCGAATCCGAAGATCACATCGGCCCCGATGTTGGGTTTCTCCGCCTGGACCCGGGCCCACAGTTCGCCGCCGGACAATCCCAGGGTCTTCACCTGCGTGCCGGTGTTCTCGGAAAGGAACTTCGTGAGCTCATCCTGGATCGGGAGCATGTACGTGTAGATGCGAACCTCCTCGGCGGCGACGGCCGAGGCAATTCCCCAGCACCCCAGGCTCCCCACTATGAGCGAGGCAAGTCCCAAGGTGAACACCAGCCGACGTGTCCGCGTGTGTTTGCGCCTCACGTCACCCCTCCTTGTCTGAACCGTCAGCCCGAGGCCGTCGCCGCTTCATGGCTAATCCCGGAGCAGCCAAGTCGTCGGCGCGTTGGGCCGAGCTCGCCTCATCGACAGGTCGAGCGCCACCTTAGCATCGAACGCGCGGAAAGGTCAAGCCGGCCCGTGGCCTTGTTCGTTTGTCAGGGATACGATGGTGTGCGGCATGGAGGAATGGCAGAAAGCGGCCACGGACCACAGACTACGGACCTCCAACCTCGAACCTTGGACTGGGCCTGAGGGCCCGTTCTCGATTGCCTCGGGCGCCCAGTCTGGTCTAGGATGCGCCCAAAATCACGCGGAAATGTCCAGCGCTCTTCCGTGCCAGAAGGAGAAGTATCGCTATGGGGCTCTGTTCTTCCGACCTTTTGGGGCGCCGCCCCTTCAGGGGGACTCGCGCGTGATCGACACCGCGGTCGTCGTGTGCCCTCGGCCCGAGCGGCCCGAGGCGGCGCTCTTGGCCGCGCCTGTCGGCGGGCTGCCGTTGCTCACGCGCGTCCTGCTCGCCGCCCAGCAGGCGGGAATCCGGCACTTCCTGGTGATTTCCTCACCGCTCCAGCAGGTGACCCTGGCTGCACTCCTGGATGGCCGCGTCCGGCTTCAGGGGTGCGTGCGGTGGGTGGGGACCCTGAATGGCCTCGACGCCCTCCCAGCCCAGACCTTGCTGTTGCTCCCCTTCGTGCTCCTGGACCCGGCAGCGCTGCGCCGGTGGCTGAGCCGCGTAGGACGCGGCGACGGTGTGGTCGCGACAGGTGAGGATGGCCTCGGGCCGGTGGTCGTGCCTGCTTCGCTCCTTCCCGCCTGCATCCAGTCGGCCCTGGATGGGGAAGCGGGGGTGACGAGATTCCTCCTGGACGGGCAGGACCCTCGGGGCATGCTCCGGCTGCCCTGGGATGGCGAAATGTCGCAGGCGCTTCATGCGAAAACCGAGGTGCCGTCCGTCGAAGAGATGCTCCTCTCCCGTCTGCGAAGCCCGGAGGACGGACCGATCGTGGACCGCTTCGTGAACCGGAGCCTTTCCCGCTTCCTGACGCGCTGGCTGGTCAGGACGCCCCTGACGCCGAACCAGATCACCCTGGCCAGCGTAGCCATTGGCTTGCTGGGGGCATGGATCTTCCGCCGTGAGGGGCTGCCAGCCACCCTGGCGGGATTGCTCCTGTTCCAGCTCTCCGTGGTCTTGGACCATGTCGATGGCGAGCTGGCCCGTCTCAAGCTCCTCTTCACCCCGCTGGGGAAGTGGCTGGACACCTTCGGGGACCACGCCGTGAGCCTGGCAGTGATCGGGTGCCTGGCCTGGCGCGTTGCAGTGGGCGAGCCGGTCCGGCAGGTCGCGGCCCTGAGCGTGGCGGCGGCGGCAGGAATCACCGCCTCCTTCCTGGTTGTTTTCGCGTGGTCGCTTTTCGGGAAGACGCCGGAGCCGCTCGGCACCGCGGCCGCACGGTTGCTGGCGCGGGGCTTGCGCGCCCTCGCCAATCGGGATGGCCTGTATCTGGCCCTGTGGGTGACGCTGCTCCTGGGCCATCCGGCGTGGTTCCTCTGGGCGCTGGCCGTCGGCGCCAACCTCTACTGGCTGGCGTGGCTCCTGGTCTACGGCTTGCCGTCCCGGATGCTCCGGCGCTGAAGGTGCCCCGGCTGGTTTCCTCTATCTCTTTGTCCCGCGAATCTCCCGCCCATGCCTCCTCCTCGTCGGGCCCAGGCCACTGCCCGAATGCCTGTGGGAGAGGGCCACGCCCCACCTCGTGCACGCTGCATCCAGCGCGGACCGGGGTCAGGCGAGCAGGGCGCCGCCGCATTCGTAATGTCCGAACCTGCCCCATTCGGTGAAGAAGGCCAGGGCCTGGTTCGCCTCCACCTGGACCCAGCAGCGGGGGCAGCGATGGCCCACGTGGAGCCAGGCCTCATAACATTCCCGGCACACGCCGAAGCCGCGCTCGTACGGAGAACGCCACGCTCGCTCCGTGAGCGATTTCAGCGCGTGACACGCCTCGCAGCGAAACCATCCGATCCGTGGCCCACGCATGTCGTTCCTCCCGCCCCGTGGGAGTCCGAGCAGTCCTCGCATCGGTGTTCACCGCGTCACTGCGACCTCGTCTCTTCTTTGCGCCCGGCAGAGGGCCGGCCGACTTCCTGCGCGAGGCGGCCCGCCCCGCAGCTACGGCCGCACCACCAGGACAGAGCAGGACGCGTACTTCAGGACCATCTGGGCCACGCTGCCCAGGCCCGAGCCCTTGGCGGTGGTGCGGCCTTTGGCCCCAATGACCGCCAGGTCCGGCCGGAACTCCCGAATCGCCGCCAGGAGGTGGTCCACCGGATGGCCGGACCGGAGCGAGGTCGTCACGCTGTATCCCTCGGTCGTCAGGAGACTGCGCGTTTCCTCCAGCACGTGCTTGGCGGCTGTCCGGCCGATCTCGGAGATGGTCCGGAGGGCGGCGCGCAGCTCCTCGGGGGTCCTTCCGGTCTTGGCGGGCCCGAAGATGGGCTCTTCCGCCACGCTGCATAGGTGCAGCGACACCTCCCGAGGCAGGAGCAGGTCGGCCACGAAATGGGCCGCGGCCGCGGCGTGAACGGAACCATCCACCCCCAGCAAGATCCGCTGCAGCCTCTCGACGGGGCCGCGGGCGATGAGGACGGAGCACGGGGCGCAGCGGACGACCTGGTGAGAGACGCTACCCAGCAACAATTCTTTCACCGGGCCGAGGCCGCGCGAACCCACCGCAATCACATCCGCCCGCAAGGCCTCGGCCATCTCCGTCAAGGCCGTGGCCGGCGACCCCTGCTTCAGCCGGGTTGCCAGACTGCTCACCCGCCCCTCCAGCGCCTCGGCCGCCGCCTCGATGGCTTTGAGGGCCACCTGCTCGGCCTCGCGCCGCATGGTGGCCAGGGCCTGCCCGTAGGCTCGGCGCGCCATCGGCGTGAGTGAGGTGAACGCCGGCTCCGGCACGTCCACGGCCGCGAGGACGCTTACCTCCACCGGCGGAGAGAAGGGCAGTGCCAGCAGCAGCTCGCTGGCCCACCCGGCGCCCTCCGATCCATCAGTACCCAGGACGATCCGCATGGCTCTCTCCTTCGCTCGCCCCCAGGGCCGGGGCACTGTGTGCCCTGCCGGGGCGATGACTGAGAATAGTTCCTGCCCCGAGCACCCGACGCGCCAGGCAGAGACGCTCCCGCATGTCAGTCCCCTCTCGCGCTCCCCGGCTGCGCACCAACTTGCTCTTCCTGCTTCGCGAGCACCGCGCCCTCGATCCTTACCTCGCCGTGGAGGGTGCCCTCGGACAGGTCACGGACGGGGTGCGATTCCTCCTTCCGGGGCCGGATGAGAAGGGATGCCACGATCGAGATGCCCAGGATGCCGCCGACGACCATCAGCGAGGCGCCGGCGGGGATCTTGTAGACGTCCGCCACCAGCATCTTGATCCCGATAAACGCGAGGACCAAGGAGATCCCGATCTTGAGGTAGCGAAATAGCTTCATGATCCCGGCCAGGAGGAAGAACAGGCCCCGCAGCCCGAGGACGGCAAAGACGTTGGAGGAGTATACGATGAACGGATCCCGCGTGATGCCGAAGATCGCCGGGATGGAGTCGGTGGCAAAGACGATGTCCGTCGTGCCGATCACGATGAACACGGGCACGAGGGGTGTGGCCAGCCAGTGCCCGTCGAGCCGGACGAAAAAGCGCTGCTCGTGGTAGTCCGGCGTCACCGCCATGAACCGGCGGAAGAGGCGGAGGACCGGATTGCGGCTGGGCTCGATATGGTCGTCGTCCCCCTGCCGGAGGAGCTTGATGGCGGTGAACACCAGGAAGGCCCCGAAGATGTACATGATCCACTCGAAGTGGGCCAGGAGAGCCGCGCCGGCCGCGATGAAGACCCCGCGGAGGATCACCGCCAACATGATGCCCCAGAAGAGCACGCGCTGCCGGTAGATCTCGGGCACGGCGAAGTAGGAGAAGATCACCAGGAAGACGAAGAGGTTGTCCATGCTCAGGGACCACTCGACGACGTAGCCAGTCACGAACTCCAGGCCTTTCTCCGGCCCTCTCTGGAGGTACACGGCCAGGGCGAAGAGCGCCGCCAGGGAGACCCAGGCCAGGCTCCAGGTCAGAGACTGCCCGAGCGACAGGGCATGGGGTCGGCGGACGAACACCACCGTGTCGAAGATGAGCATGCCCAGCACGACCGCGCCAAATACGATCCACAACCAATGCTCTGTCACGCGTCGCCTCCTGTGTAAGGGTGAGAAGAATACCCGGCACCCAAAAAACAAAGGCCGGCACCAGGAGTGCGCTCACGTCCCTGGTGCCGGCCTACGCTACCGCTGGTCGCCCGCGGGAGCCCCTCTCCCTGCGGGCCACCCTACGTCTCGTCCGCCGGTACGCGCGATCTCGCCAGCGGCGATTCACATGGATTGCCACCGCGTCTCTGGGTTCTCGCTCAGGACGAACACGATGAGCCGCTCCCCCGTCTTCGGGCAGATGTCGCTGTACGTGTTGGCGACCTCGCAGCCCGTCGCCTCCCGCAGCAGCCCGGTGAGCAGTTCGCGTTCGCTCTCGAGGAGCTTCATCCGCACCTGCTTGAGGAGCTCCACCCCACCCGCCCGGATTAGGGACCGCTCCGCAGGGGTCAGGGTGTCCGCCATGCGGACGATCACCATGTCCTGGACGATCCGGGTGCGGATGTCAGCGGGTCCCCGCCCCATGCGCTCGCGCTCGAACCGGATCATCGCCTTGGTGATCTCCGCTTCCACCTGGCCCCGCGTGCGGAGGCGCACCTCGCCTCCTGTCCGGTCGGCAAGTGCTCGCACGTCGCCAAGTGCAGGCATCCTCGCTCCGTCCTTCCCGTGAATCGTGGCGCCAGTCACCTTCCGGTCATCCTCGCCTGCAGTCCGACGAAATGGGTTCATCGCAAATCTTCAGCCGCGCCCGCGCCCCCGAGCGTTCGAGGAGGCCAGAAAACACAAAGGCCGGCACCAGGGTTTCGCTCACATCCCTGATGCCGGCCTACGTTACCGCTGGTCGCCCGAGACGACTCGCCCGCGGGCTACCCTACGTCTCGTCCGCCGGGTTCAATTGTTTGGCCTCGTCCCGCTGCCTACACGATAGGCAAGAGGCATTGCGCTGTCAAGGGCAAACGGGCCTGGACAGAATTCCGCGTGGCGACACCAACTCACTGCAACGACGGCTCCAGGTTTCTATCCATCACGAACACGATCAGCCGCTCTCCCGTCCTGACGCTGAGATCGCTGAACATGCTCGTGACCTCGCAGCCCGTCGCTTCCTGAAGCATCCGGCTGAGCACGTCGCGCTCGTTCTCCAACAGCTTCATCCGGACCTGCCTCAGGAGATCCTCGCCGCCGCCCGCCTGGATCAGCGCGCGCTCCGCCGGCGTCAGGAAATCCCGCATCCGGACGATCACCAGGTCTTGAACGATCCGCGTTCGGATGTCGGCCGGCCCCCGGCCCATACGCTCCCGCTCGAAGCGAATTACGGCCTTGCTGATCTCCGCCTCGACCTGGCCCCTCGTGCGGCCCTTGGCCGCATCTCTCGCCCGGTCAGCGAGACCCATCATCGCGGCAGATGCGGCCATCTCTTCCTCCCCCGCTGCGTCGGTCGTCGCGAGATTGACCTGTATTTGGTGCACGCCCCAGCCCGACTACGGCGCCACCTGCTCAACGCCGCCTCACGGCTTTCAGGGGCGACAGGATTGGTTCCATCTCCAGTCAAGACCAGCAGGGTATTGTCCAGCCCCGAGACATTAGTCCGCCTGTGTCCATCCCCCCCAACAAAAAACCTCTTGCGCCAAAGCGCAAGAGGTCTTGGTTCCGGGGGGGTCTGTCTGCCCCCTGGTGGGCCGGACCACCTATCTAAAGGCGATCGTGCTGACGGCCTCACCGGGTTCTAACCTACTCCCCTCTTGATATAGAAAAGATAGTACCTGCCCTTGAGAATTTCAACTAAAATGCGACATGCGAGAGGCGGTCAACGCCGATTGACATTCTGGCATGAGGTGGGTGCGGTCGATTGCTTGCCCAGCGGTTGGTCCTCTGGAGACCCAAAGGACGAAGATGGCGAGTCGGGAAGGCTGGCTTCGGCGGGTCGTCGGCGAGTTCGTCCGGCGCCTCAAGGAACATGACCTCATAATGATGGCGGCAGCCATCTCCTTTTACTGGCTGCTGGGCACCATCCCGCTCCTCCTCCTGGGCACGTCGGCCATCGGGTATTTCTCGGGCTCTTCCGACCGGGCAACGGAAGAAGTGCTGGCCGCCACCCGGCGCATGATCCCACGAGCGACCGGGCGCGAGGTGCAGGAGTTCCTGCGGACCGTGATCCAGAGCCGCCATGTCACGGGCGGCATCGGCATCGTTTTCCTGCTGTGGTTCGCTGCGGGTGCCTTCGGGATGGTCGCCTCGGCGCTTTCGGCGGTCTGCGGTGAGCGGGACACCCGATCCTTCCTGCGCCGAAAGCTCGTCGCCTTAGGAATGATGTGCAGTGTGGGATTCCTGCTGGTCCTCACGCTGCTGGGGAGTTGGCTCCTGACGGCCTGGCCCGATGTCGAGTCTCTCCTGGGAATCCGCCTGGCGCTCCCGGCGTTCCTGACTGACCGCCGCCTTCCCTATTACCTCCCCTCGATCCTGCTGGGGGTCGCCCTGGCCGTCGTGTACCGAATTGCGCCGGCCCGACCCATCGGCTGGCCCGCTGCCCTGGCCGGCGGCACCATCGCCGCCATGCTCTGGCACCAGGCCAAAGTGTTGTTCAACTGGTACCTCGTTCACTACTCGCGGATCAACCTCTTCTTTGGGATTCTGGGCGGCTTCGTCATCCTCATCCTCTGGGTCTTTTACACTGCCGTCATCCTGCTCATGGGCGGCATGCTGGCGGACATCCTGGACCGCAGCGGCCGCCGACCAGGATCCCAGTCCTGAGGCGCGAGGCCGCCTGCCGCCGCACGACGCTCAGCCGCCGGTTCTTCTGCCCCCTCCGCTATCAGACGACGACGCAGGTGATGGTCTTCTCCACCCCGTCCACGGCTTGGATCTTCGACAGGACCGTCTTGCCGATGGAGCCGGGATCCCTGCCCTCGACCAGGGCGATGATGTCATAGGGGCCCGTGATCAGGTGGGCGGACCGGACGCCGGCGATGCGGGCGATCTTCGCACAGGCGGTCCGGGCCTTCTTGGGGACGGCCTCGATCAGGACATAGGCGCTGGCCATAACGTCTCCTCCTCATGTCTGGGCGCGGACCTCGCGCAGAATGTCAGTTCGAGGCAACGATACGCAAGGTCCACGGCGCCCGCAAGCCAAAAACTCGTTGACAGGGGTAGGGGGAGTGAGATATTGAGCCGCGGATGTACACCCGACCGTTCGTCCTGGCAGCCCTCGCCAATTTTCTCTTCTACAGTAACGTCAACGCTTACACGCTGCTCCCCTTGTATATTCAGGAGCTGGGAGGCCGCGAGGGCCAGATCGGCCTCATCATGGCCATGTACAGCCTGGCCGCTATCCTTTGCCAGGCGACGGCAGGAGCATTCCTGGATCGATGGAGCAGGAAACCCATCCTCCTGTTCGCGGCAGGTACGCTCACGGTGGTCTCGACGGCCTTCGCTCTGACCACCAGCCTGGGGTGGCATTTCTACTTCCTCCGCTTCCTCCAGGGCATAGCCGTCGCCATATTTCTCACGAGCAACTTGACCCTCATTGCGGATCTGGCGCCCCCCAATCGTCGAGCGGAGGCGGTCGGGATCTTCGGGGTGTCGGGGCTCGTGACCATCGCCCTGGCTCCCGCGGTCGGGGAGGTCATCCTCCGGGCCTGGGGGTTTCAGGTGTTTTTCGTGGGGACCATCCTGTTAGCCATGGGAGCCGTCCTGGTCTGCCTCCAAACCACAGTGCCAGCCCTCGAGCCTGCGGCGCCTTCCAGGGGCTTCGGCTCGAGCTTCTGGTCGACCTTTTTTCCAATCCTGACTGCGGCCTTTCAGTTCGGCTTCGCCAATTCCATTGTGTTCGTCTTCCTCCCACCGTTCGCCCGCTCCCTGGGCCTGCCGCGAATCGGCCCGTTCTATCTGCTGTACACGGCCGCGGCCATCGCGGTTCGATTCCTGGGCGGGCAGGTCGCCGATCGCCTGGGCAGGCAGCGGGTGATCCTCCCCTCTCTGGTGGGACTGACCGTCGGGATTCTGCTCTTCAGCATGCTGCAGTCCACCTGGCTTCTCCTGCTGATCGCCGTCATCAACGGGACCTCTCACGGGTTCCTCTAC
This sequence comes from uncultured Methylomirabilota bacterium, assembly GCA_963714585.1. GTDB lineage: Bacteria > Methylomirabilota > Methylomirabilia > Methylomirabilales > 2-02-FULL-66-22 > 2-02-FULL-66-22. Next base: position 25,202 of record CAVQPC010000071.1, on the reverse strand, counting down.
CCGGCCGCCAGCGCCTTGGCCTTCGACCGAGCACCCAGCGGGGCGCGGGGGTGGACGCTGGCCGTGTACAACATCGCGGTCCTGGTAGGAGGGGTCGTCGGCGCCATTGGCTTCGGGTGGCTAGCCGAGCTTCTTGGGTATCGCCCCGCCTTCCTCCTGGCCGCGCTTCTCCTGGCCGTGGGGGTCCTGCTGTTCTGGCAAGAACGGTGAACCGAGGCCGAGCGATTCTGGGTGGCTTCTCACCTTGCGCGCCTCCGGCTGCTCTGTTAGGCTCTCGCGAGCGCAACGCCTTCCCATCACGCGAATTGCCGACCATGGACGAACATGAATCTCCGGTGGCCGCCGAGGCGGTCCACCACCTGGATGCCCTCTACAACCTGGCGCGCTGGCTCACGCGCGATCCGGTTGAAGCCGAGGACCTGGTCCAGGAGACTTATGTGCGCGCCTTCCGGGCGGTCCACCAATTCCAGCCCGGAACCAATTTGCGTGCCTGGTTGTTTCAAATATTGCGGAATACCTTTTTCACCCGGTACAAGCGTCGGGGACGGGAGCCAGACCTAGTCGACCCGGAGATCCTCGACGCGATGTCGGATCGAGGCGGAGTCGGCCTGGGGCGCGAGGCCGGCGTCGATCGCCGGCTCTCAGGGGAGGCGGATGGGACGGCGGGCGCCGACCTGACGGCAGCGCTGAACCGGCTCCCCGAGGAGTATCGCAGCGTGGTCGTTCTGGCAGACGTCGAAGACTTCACCATGGCAGAGATTGCCGAGATCATGCATTGTCCCGTGGGGACGGTGAAATCGCGCCTCTTCCGGGCTCGGGTGATCTTGAAGGAACTGCTCCGTGACTACGTCGAATAAGCCTGCGAGAGATTCGGGTGGAGTGCGCTGAGGCTCGCAATCATCTCATTGATCTGGATCGAGGCCGGCTGGACGCCGAGACCGCTGCGTCGGTCCGGGCCCACGTGGCCCGGTGTCCGGAGTGCGCCGCGGCCTTGCAGGCGCAGACGCGCGTCCGCACCCTCATCCAGACACGGCTTCCCCGCTACGCGGCGCCGGTCGGGTTACGAGGTCGGATCCAGGCGAGCGCGGCTCGACCTGCGTCCGCGGGGTGGTGGGCTTGGTGGGGCGGGCTCCGCAGCCACCCCTGGGCAGTGGGTAGCCTGGCGGGCGCGGCGGCCGTGGTGGTCCTGGTCTGGGCCGGCCTGTGGTGGCTCCAGCCGGATCCCACCTCGCAGCTTCTGCACCGCGCAGTGGCCGAGCACTCCGAGTATATGCAGGAGACCATGCACCTGGCGGCGCCCGATCCGCAAGCGGTGCTCAGCGAGCTGCGCATCCAATTGCATTTTCCCCTGCTGCCGGTATTTCGCGGCGATAGCCAGATGCAGTTGATTGCCGGCCGCGTGAGCGACCTGTCCGGCCAGCGAGCCGCGACGCTCGTCTATCGGGACGCGGCGGGCCACTACACCACGCTCTTCATGATGCCGGAGAAGGGGACGGCCATGCCCGAGGGCGATCGTCTCCCAATCGAGACCTTCAGGCCTTACCACCGCGTGCTCTCCGGCCACCAGGTGCTCCTCTGGAAGCAGGCGAACCTGGCCTGCGTCATCGTCTCGGATCTCAGCGAGTCCGGAGCGGCCCAGTTGTTTCTCAAGATCCGCACGGCGGGCTAACGCCGGCCAAGTCGAGACATGCCCTCGAGCGCTCCGACGCCCCGTGCACCAATGCGTTGCGCGGGGCGTGGCAGTCTCCCCCAGGGTGATTGCCTCGCACCCTTGGGGAAGCGGGAGGGCCTCGCGATAGCGCCACAGGCCCGGCGGACGCTGCCGCAGGGCCTCGCGGGGAAAGGCCGCCGGCACACGGACATCGAAGAGGCCGCCGCAGACGCAACGCCACTCCCGCGTCTCGATAGGTGCGGTGCGACGGCAGGCCGTGCAGACCAGTTCGGCGGGCATGGAGGCTACAGAATCTGCATCAACTCGCGTGCCTCGGGGTAGTTGGGATCGATCTCCAGGGCGCGCTTGCAGCACCGCTGGGCCCCGTTGATGTCTCCCAACTCCTTCAGGCACAGCGCCTTGTGGTACCAGGCCATCTTGGAATTGCTGTTGTACCGTAGGGCCTCGTTGAAGCAGGTTGTGGCGTCCGTGTACTTCTTCAGATGGAGGAGGCAGAGGCCGCGATGATTCCAGGCGGTGAGCAGCCGGCTGGGATCCTTGACCTCCTTGATCCCGCGGTCGAACTGGGCCACGGCCTGCTCGTACTCTTCCATGTGCAGGAGAGCCGTGCCGAGATCGATGAAGTGCTCCGGCTCGCCTCGAGACGACTGTCCGGGGCGACCGGCGGCTGCCGGGCGGCCCAAGGCGATGAGGGTCTCCGCCTGGAGGTTGAAGCTCAAATCCTGGACGCTCGCCGCCCGGGCACTGGTCCGGAAGAGGTGGGCCTTGATGCCTCGGGCCGCCAGCAACTCCTGAAACTGCGGCTGGTCCATGTCGTTGGGCATGCGGATCAGGACGTCGGCCAGCAGGCGCGACATCTGAGGGGCACGGGTGCGCTCGCGCTCCAGGTAGCTGGGGCGCGCCTCGGGCTCGGCCGCGATGTACCGGTCCGTGGGCGTGAAGAGGACGTAATTCAGGGCGCTCGGCGAAACGGACAGAAAGCGGTAGAACCCTGCCCGCTCACGGTCTGATCCGCGGAATCGCCAGCGTGCTTCCAGGTAGCCTGGGACGTCCGAGGCGAGGAGGTTGGTGGCGAAGGTCGAGCCCAGGAAGCGAAACTTGTGAGGGCTGTCCAGGTACTGGCGGGCCAGGGACAGGAACAGGCTCAGCTCGTAGCGCAGGCTGTACCGGTCCATCTTCCAGCGCGGCTGGCCGCCCGGTTCCGTCATGACCACGTTTTCCCGGATGAGGTCCTGCATCACCTCGCGGACATCCGCCAGCGACTCCCGCGCCTCCTTGGTCAGGGCCTCGAGGTTTCGCGGCACGAGGTCCAGCATGCTCAGGAGAACCTTGTCGCGAACGTACAGGTTCACGAGGCGCTTCCCCTCCAGGGCAGAGTCGAGCCGCTTGAGTTCGCGGGCCACGTTCCTTGAGACCAGGTCCCCGTGGGAGGACAGGACGGCGAACCCGGTGGGCTTTTTTCCCGTCAGGACCATCTGGACCCAGTACATGTGCCCTTCGTGGAAGGCGAGGAACCGCGGGCCAACGTCTGTCCGGATCCGCGACTTGATGGCCGGCTCGATCACCTCCGGCGGACCGATCATCCGGGCCCGGCGAAGGAGCGCGAGGATTTTCTCCGGGGCGAAGACGTGGAACTCCCCCTTTCCTTTCTCCTCCATGCGGGTGTACCAGTCGCGGGCTGGCTGGCTCAGCCCCGAGAGGGCCAGGAACAGCCCGACGAGGCGCCGGTCCTTCCTTTTCTCGCTGGTGTAGGTCGCCAGGAACCGCTTCAGCTCGTCCGGTCCGATCTCGCGTGGAACGGCGCGCGCCTTACACAGGATGGGTGCCTGGGTGGCGCGATGTCGGGCCTTGGCCTCCAGAACCGACCCAGCGTCGGCGATCCGCGGGCGAATTTCATCATAACCCAACTCATCCAGCAAGCGGCGGACGATCCGGTCGAGCAGACGGCCCTTATCCTTGGCGGATTCGGCGAGCACCTTGATCGTCATGCGGCCTCCAGATGCTTCGCATGTGTAGACCGTGCCCCGCGGTGAGCGGCGATCCGCCGCCCGACGAGATGCGTATGCCTCGTTGCGCCAATTCCGACTGGAACCTCTTGGTCCCTTGGCTTGCGAAGAAAGTCGATCCAGGTTTCGGGCAATCCTCACCTCTTCGTCATCAGATTCATTCGACCGCGCAACGCGCTAAGCGCGTGGCGTGCGTGACAAGAAGTGACTGAATGGGAATATCACGCACGGTCTGGCCGGATACCCGGCACAGACCAAGGACGGTACAAAATAGTCCGGAAGGCGTCCCGATTGCGTCAAGACGCAACGGGAACGGGAACAAGAAGAAAGCACTGTTTCTAACCGGTTAAGTAACACAATAGAGGACTGGACGTCAAGGCAGAAGTCGCCCAAGACAGCCAAAAACTCTCAGAAAATACGGCCTTGCAGCTTTGGAGGATGTTGACAAGTTATCTTACTTGTGTTACGGTGTCCTAGCTTTCGCATATAAGTACATGAAAATAAACGCAAAGGTATCATATTTGATGGCACGTATCGGCGGACAAACCGGAGAATCGGATAATCCAAACCGAACAAGTGGATTATCCTGCAACCTTAGGTTTGGATGTGACAGATTTTGTCTGACATGTGTAAGTCAGCCATCGAGGCCGTAGAAGCTGAGATTCAGAAGGAAAAGGCGGAGTCGCTGGGGAGGACCGGAGAGCGCCTGGACCAGACTCTCGGCGAGATTCGCGCACTTCGGGAACAGCTCTTCGCGCTGACCGAAGAACGGCTCAACGAAACAAAAGCAGACCAGGTAATCCCACCGGAGATTCAAGAAGGGTTAGCGAGACACGCAGAGCTCTGCGCGCTGGCTCGAGATATCCGCTACCAGTTGATCGTTCAACGGGAGGCGGTAGGCTTCCGGCGTCATGGGGACGTGGACCGGCATTATCCCATGCCGGCTCGGCTCACCCTCGCCATGCTGATTCGCAGGGAGGTGCCCCGGTGAAGATTCGCCTGCGATGTTTCGCGTCGGTGAAGGACATCGTGGGGCAGCGGGATGTCCTGCTGGAGCTTCCTGACGGCATGACTGCCGGGGGACTGCTCCAGCATGTCACCGCCGAGTATCCCTCCCTGGCGCGGCTGGCGCCGTCGCTTCGCCTCGCCGTGAACCAGGAATACGTCGAGAGCGCGCGCGCACTGACGGATGGCGATGAGGTCGCGCTGATTCCGCCGGTGAGCGGGGGGGTGGACCTCTACGAGGTCACCGAGGAGACGCTCTCCTTGGATGCGCTGGCCCGGGCTGTCGGACAGACCAGTTCTGGGGCTGTAGCCACCTTCTTGGGGATCGTCCGGGAATTCGCGCGAGGCCGGCGGGTCAGCTACCTGGAGTACGACGCCTACCCGGAGATGGCCACTGCCACGATGCGTCAAATCGGCGAGGAGATCCGACAGCAGTGGCCGGTGGACCGCATCGCCATGGTCCATCGGATCGGCCGGCTGGCGATCGGCGAGGCCAGTGTGGCCATCGCCGTCTCCTCCCCCCACCGGCGCGAGGCGCTCCAGGCCTGCGCCTATGCCATCGAGCGCGTGAAGGCGATCGTGCCGATCTGGAAACGAGAGGTCTGGGCGGACGGCGCGGAGTGGATCGGCTCGACGATGGACGAATACCGGAGCGCCCATTAGCCGCAGCCGCCATCGACCCACGGCCGGCAGCCGACGATTCGCCAAACGGGATGCGTGAAACATGCAGGCAGCCCGCGGGTCACGCGTTCCGTTGGACGGAGGACGGATTTCCTCTCAGCGAGCCTTCTCCCGCAACGTCTTCAGCGTGCCTTCGAGCTGCTTGATCGCGTCGCCGTATCCGGCGAAGTTCCCCTGCCGCAGCATGTCCTGCGCCCGGCTGTACTGCTGCCAGGCCTGATCCACCAGCCCCCGGATCCCTTCCGCTCCCGCGGGCGGCGCTCCCGGAGCCCCGGCCGCCGAAGCCGCCGCCGGAACCGCGGCCGGCCTCCCGGATCCGCCGAAGATCTGGTTCAGGGAGGCCTCCAGGTTGTCCTCCATGGCGATCTGGTTCCCGTAGGCCACGATGACCCGCTTCAGCTCGGGCAGCGAGTCCTTCTCGGCCGCCAGGTAGAGGGGCTGGACATAGAGCAGGGACTGCTCGATGGGGATGGCCAGCAAGCTCCCCCGGATCACCTGGGAGCCGCGCTGACCCCACAGGGTGAGTTGCTGGGAGATGTAGGAGTTCTGGTCGATGCGGGCGTCGATCTGGCGCGGGCCGTAGACCAGCTTCTGCTTCGGGAAGACGTACACGATGAGCTTGCCGTACTCCGGCCCGTCGCAGCGCGCCGCCAGCCAGGCGATCATGTTGTCTCGCTTGCTGGGATTGAAGGGGGTGAGGAGGATGAATTCCTCCACCTTTCCCTGAGGGAGCCGCATGATGGTGTAGTACGGCTCCATCTCTAGGTCCTGGCCCTGGACCGTCCGCTTGGGAATGCTCCAGAGGTCCTCCTTGTTGTAGAAGACCTGCGGGTCCCGCATATGGTACGTGGCGTACATCCGCGCTTGGATGGAGAAGAGTCCCACCGGGTAGCGGATGTGGGGTCTGAGGTCGGCCGGCATGGCCGAGAGCGGCTGGAACAGGCCGGGGAAGGCCTGGGCGTAGGCCTTGACCACGGGATCCTCGGGCTCGCTCAGGTAGAAGGCCAGGCTCCCGTTGTAGGCATCCACCACGGCCTTCACCGAGTTGCGGATGTAGTTGCCGAGGCCCGGAACCGTGTCCGAGTAGGGGAACTGATCGCTCACGGTGTACCCGTCGATGATCCAGAAAAGCCGGCCGTCCTGGCTGATGACCATGTACGGATCGCGGTCGAACCGGATGAAGGGCGCAGCCTTCTGCACCCGCTCCTGGATCTGGCGGTAGTACATGATGCGGCTGTCGCCGACGATGTCGTTGGAGAGGAGGATCTTGAGGTCCCCGAAGCGTATGGCGAAGAGGAGCTTGCGGAAGAAGTTCTGGACAGGCACGCCCCCCTGGCCCTTGTAGCTGGTGTAGACGTTGCTGTCTCCCGCGGGGTAATCCATCTCCTGGGAATGGGTCTTGACGAAGACGTAGTCGTTGCCGATCTCGCCGTAGTAGATCTCGGGGCGGGTCACCTTGATGGCAACGGTGGAGACCGGCGGGATGTCCTTGATCCAGAAGTCCGGCAGGCCCTCCGGGCTGATCCGGTTCACCGGACCCATGACCGCGCCGAACCCGTGGGTGTAGGTCAGGCGCTCGTTGATCCAGATCCGGCTGGGGAGGTTCCGGTACGACAGCTCCCGGGGGGAGAGCATGACCTGGCGAAGCTGCCCGTCCACCATGTACCGGTCGTTGTCCACGTCCACGAACCGGTAGTAGGTCCGGATCTCCTGGAGCTGGGCATAGGTGGCCAGCAGCGGGCGGTGGTCCCAGAGGCGGATGTTCTTGATGGTGGCGTCGTTTCGCTGGAGGGCCTGGGCGGTGAGGTTGTCCTCCGCCGGGAATTCCTGCTCTTGGATGCGGTCCAGGCCGTAGGCCATCCGCGTATACTTGATGTTCTGCTCGATGTAGGGACGCTCGGCCGCCAGTTCGTTGGGGGCTACGCGGAGCCGCTGCAGCGTGGCGGGGTAGATCCCCAGAGCCAGGATGTGTGCGCCCACGAGGACGGCCAGGGCGATGAGGACAGGGCGGATGCCGGGGCGGCCCATCTGCCAGAGGCAGATCGCGGCGCAAACGAGCGAGAGGACAGCCAAGATGCGCAGGGCGGGAAGGTTGGCGTGGATGTCGCTGAAGCCCGCCCCGAATACGATCCCCCGCGGCGAGAAGAGCAGGCCGTAGGTGTCCAGGTAATAGCCCCCCGCCTTGACGACCAGGATCAGGGCGCCGAGGGCCAGGAGGTGGGTCCGCGCCGAGGGCGTTACCCGGGGGCCTCGCGGGGTGATCAGGATGCCGCGGAACAGGACGTAGGTCACCACGACGAGGAGGAAGGTGAGAGCGAGCGCCGTGAGGGTCCAGGCGTAGAGCATGGAGAAGAGCGGCAGTCGAAAGACGTAGAAGCCGACGTCGCGGCCGAAGAGTGGGTCCGGGACATGGAAGGGCTGGGCATTGACGAAGCGCAGCACGGTCTCCCACTGCGCCGCCGCCTGGAGCCCCGCCAGGAACCCGACCACCACGGCGCCGGGCAAGAGGAACCTCCGGAAGAGCGGCTCGAGGACGAGCCGGCTGGGGAGGCCGAAGGGGTCGTCCAGCTCCACCAGGACGTCGCCCTGGGTCGATCGGGCCGCCAGGCGCACATTCGCGTACACCAAGAGCGCGAAGGCGACTCCGGCCCCGAGGGCCAGCAGCACCTTGACCCAGAGGATGGTGGTGAAGACGGAGGTGAAGTGAACCTCCTGGAACCACAGGTAATCGGTGTACAGCGGTAGGACCTGGCCCAGCAGGCTCACGGCAATGAAGACGAGGAGAAGCGGGCCAATCAGCGATCGCGGCAGCATTCGGCACTCCTTGTTCGAGGCGAAGAGAGTGTGGTTATACTCCATGCCGGAGAGCATTGTCAATGAAAGGCGGCGACTCAGAGGTGGGTGGTATGGGGGAGGAACCGGGGGAAACCTCGAGGGGGAAAATCTCCTTGCCTGGATCTCGCGGATGATGATAGCGTTTACGCTGCAAGCCCCGACCAAGTGCGGATGCATTGGACGCCTCGCCCCGCAGAACCGGAGGTGCCGCCATGGGAGAAGAGGTCATTGGTCAGGTCACGGACTACTTCGGGAAGGTGGGCGTGGCCGCCATCCAGGTCACGGCAGGGGTCCTCAGCGTGGGTGACACCGTCCACATCAAAGGCCACACCACGGATCTGACCCAAGCGGTGGATTCCATGCAGCTCGAGCACCAGGGAGTCCAGCAAGCCGCGGTGGGCCAGACCGTTGGGATCCGGGTGAAGGACCGGGTGCGCAGGGGGGATACGGTCCTGAAGGTGACCGTGTAGCCACCTGCCTTGTCACTTGTCCTGTCCGGAGCCTCGGTTGTCGCTAGACCCTCCGCGCGCGGCTGGCTTCGTCGTGCGCGCCGGTCCCGGGCTCACTCCAGGAAACCTTGAGGGAGAACGCCGGTGGCTCGCGTCCGAGATGCCCTTGGCGTGATCGTCCTCAGTGGACTCGTGGCAGGAGGCCTCGGCTGCTCCCAAGAGAAGGCCGCGGCCAGGTCTGCCGGTGCCGCCCCCCAGGAGCGGAAGATCAGCCTGACCGTGGCCCGGGTGGAGGGTCGCGATGCGAGGGATGGGTGGAGATCCTGGAAGGGGTCAAGGTTGGGGAGGTGGTGGCGACCGCCAGCCTCAGCCAACTGGCCAGCGGGACCGCGGTTCAGGTGCAGAGCAGCTCGCGGAACGGATCGCCGCCGGCACGGCCGGGAGGCCGGCCGGCTGATCCCCACCTGGGACGCTGAATCTCTGGCCAACCCGGAGGTGTTGCATGGCTTCAAAGGGTGGACGGCACTTCTTGCAGATTCCCGGCCCGACCAACGTGCCGGATCGGGTCCTGCGGGCCTTGAGCCAACCCACGATTGACCATCGCGGGCCGGAATTCGCGCGGCTCGCCCGCGAGGTCTTGAAGGGGCTCCAGCGAGTCATCGGCACGTCGAGCCCGGTGGTGATCTTCCCCTCCTCGGGGACGGGGGCGTGGGAGGCAGCGCTCGTGAATACGCTGTCGCCCGGCGACACGGTCCTCATGTTCGAGACCGGACACTTCGCCACGCTGTGGAAGAGTATGGCGGTGCGGTTGGGACTCAGGGTGGATTTCGTCCCGGGCGACTGGCGGCACGGCGTGGACCCGGAGATCGTCGAGGCAAAACTGCTGGAGGATCGGGGGCACGCCATCAAGGCGGTGGCCGTGGTGCACAACGAGACCTCCACGGGCGCGACCAGCCGGGTGGGGGAGGTGCGGAAGCGGATGGACGGCGTGGGGCACCCGGCGCTCCTCTTGGTGGATACCATCTCCTCTCTCGCGTCCATCGACTACCGCCACGACGAATGGGGGGTGGACGTCACGGTGAGCTGCTCCCAGAAAGGCCTCATGCTCCCGCCCGGGCTCGGGATCAACGCCATCAGCCAGAAGGCGATGGCGGCGGCCAAGTCGGCGCGGCTCCCGCGATCGTACTGGGATTGGGAGGCGATGCTGCGGGACAACGCCGCCGGCTTCTTCCCGTACACGCCCGCGACGAATCTCCTCTACGGCCTTCACGAGGCCCTGCACATGCTGTTCGACGAGGGGTTGCCGCAAGTCTTCGCACGCCATGCCCGGCACGCCGAGGCCACGCGCCGCGCGGTCCGAGCCTGGGGCCTGGAGATCGTCTGCCAGGAACCGGCCGAGTACAGCAGCTCGCTCACGGCGGTGCTTTTACCGGCGGGCCACGACGCGGATGCCCTGCGCAAGGTGATCCTGGACCGGTTCGATATGTCGCTCGGCACGGGGCTCGGCCGGCACAAGGGGAAGGTCTTCCGGATCGGCCATCTCGGCGATTTCAACGACCTCATGCTGGCCGGGACGCTCTGCGGGGTGGAGATGGGCCTCGCCCTGGCCGGCATCCCCATCGCGAAAGGTGGGGTGATGGCGGCACTGGAGTACCTGTCGGCCGGGTGAGCTTTCTCGCCTTCTCTCGCCTGCGCCTGCCTTACGACATCCTGCGGGCTGGGGCCGGGGTGAGCTTCGGATCTCGAAATGCCTCCGGACCCTGAGCCCAATCTTCGCACCCGGAATGGGCTTGATTCGACCACCCGAAATAAAATCCGATTGCCCTGGAAGACCTGAACACGGTAATATGACTCATTATTATAATCCGTACTTCATTCGGTCCAGTAGGATTCGTTCCACCTGGAGGAGGATCGATGGCGACGCCCCGTGCCGATCTCGAAAAGCTGACCGCCCCGAAGCTGCGCGAGCTGGCGCTGGAGAAGTACCCGAATGTCACGGGCGTTTCGGGGATGAAGAAGGAAGAGCTGGTGGAGGCCATTATCGCCGAGGAGGTCCGGCTGGGCCTCCGACCCAAGGAGGAGAAGTCGCAGGCGACGGCTGCCATGGGGGTGGCGCAGCTCAAGGCCACCATCCGGAATCTCAAGAAGGATCGAGACGCCGCCCTGCAGAACAAGGACACGGCGGGACTGGAGCGCACTCGCCTGCGGATCAAGCGCATGAAGCGACAGCTTCGGAGGCTGCGGCAGGCGTCCTGACGCCTTGCGGATTGGCGATTGCAGTTCGCAGGGAGAATTCCACCAACCTTCACGCGTTCCCCGGGAGGTGTCCATGCCGACGTACGACTTTCGCTGTGGTGAGTGTCGAAAGAGGTACACGCTGACCATGTCCATCGCCGAGCATGACCACAAGCGGATCAAATGCCCGAAGTGCGGATCCAGGAAGGCCGAGCCGGTCTTCACCTCCTTTTTCGCCAAGACCTCGCGGAAGAGCTAGCCGCTCAGCCAGGGGCAGGGCCTGGGGCGTGATGGGGCAAGCGACGGTGCCATTATGATTTTGGTCACGGGGGCGACCGGATTCGTCGGACGGCATCTCATCCGCCGACTGGGGACCACAGGCGAGGGGGTGCGCTGCCTGGTGCGCCCTGGCTCGCCGGGTCTCCTCTGGCTGCAGGAGCAGTCGGTGGAGGTGGCGCCGGGCAGTCTGCTGAACGCTGCAGCAGTCGCCGGGGCCTGTCGCGGCATCCGGAAGATCGTGCACCTCGCTGCACCGACCAACGAGGGCAACGATCAGGTGGTGGAGCATCTCCACCGGCAGGGCGTGGACATCCTGATGCAGGCCGCCCGTGCGGCCCGGGTCGAGCGCTTGATCATGCTGAGTCCCCTGGGGACGGCCTCGTCGGCCGGCCGCCCCTTCCTTCGCAGCCGGGGTCAAGCTGAAGACCTCTTGCGCGAGAGCGGCCTTCCCTTCGTCATCCTCCAGTCGTCCCTCATATTCGGGCGGAATGATCGCCTGATCAGCGGCATGCTCCGCCTCCTGCAGCGGACCGGCCTGGTGCTGATCCCGGGGACGGGGAAAACCATGCTCCAGCCCATCTGGGTCGGGGATGTGGTGTCGTGCCTCCTGCGGGCGCTCTCCGACGAAGAGGTGCTGGATCGCACCATCCCCATCGGTGGCCCGCAACACCTGACCTACGAAGAGATCGCGGATCAGGTGGCCAGGATGCTCAATCTCCCGCGGGTGAAGATCCACCTCTCGCGGCGGATGGTGAACTGGATGGTGCGGTTGCTCTCGGGCGTGGGGCAGAACCCCTTCCTGGGGTACCGCCACCTGGAGCTCCTGGAAGTCGGCACGATTACCGCTCTGGACGCGGTGCGGCGCAACTTCGGCTTCCAGCCGATGCCGCTGATCGAGGGGATTGCCTACCAGCTCATGTTCACCTCCGAGCAGGGTAGCCGGCGGCCGCCTTCGGGCGTCGCGCGGGGGTCGCGAACCCGCAACCGACCCTAGCGCGCTGGGCTTGGTGAGCGAAAGGGAAACCCGGGGGCCGGCGTGGTCCGCCGGGTTTTTTGTTGGGGACGGGAGACGCACGTCATGCGCTCCGCGCGGAGATTCGGGCTCCTCCTCGGCCTGCTCTGGGCGATCCCCGCTTGGGCTCAGACGCTGGATCTGGGCCGCCCGGCGCCGGGGATCACCCTCACCGATGTGGCCGGCGGTACGCATCGGCTGTCGGAGTACCGGGGGAGCGTGGTTCTCCTGAACTTCTGGGCCACGTGGTGCGTCCCATGCCGGACCGAGATGCCGTCCATGGAGCAGGCCTATCGCCGGCTCAAGGGGAAGGGCCTGGTCGTGCTGGCGGTGAACCTGGATGCGGGCAGCCGTAGTCCCGTCGAGGCTTTCGCCAAAGAGCTGGGACTCACGTTCCCCGTCCTGCTGGACCCCCAGGGGACGAGCAGCCATGCGTATCGCGTCCTCGGCCTGCCGACCAGTTACCTGATCGATCGCGAGGGCCGGCTCGCCGGGCGTGAGATCGGTCCCCGCGACTGGAGCGGAGGCGACGCCCGGAAGAAGCTGGAGACGCTCCTGAAGTGAAGCGCATGGCTCTGGGTACGGACTGCATGCCATGGGCCGACGGAAGGTGAAAATCATAATCCAGGGTTTGGGATACGCGTGACGTTACGTTTCCTGTATTGTGGCCACCGGCTGCTTCTGCTTGACTTCCGGCGGAATCGCCAACTATTGTGGCGAGATGGGGCGACACAGCCATCCGCGGGCCGGACTGGCATGTCCTCCCGCCTGTCTGGGGGTTCCACCAAGGAGGCTACATGTTCGCTTCACCCGGAGCCATTGCGTTCCATATCGGACCGCTGGCTGTTCGATGGTATGGCCTGCTGATCGCAACCGGTGTCCTGCTGGGCACCACACTGGCGCATCGCGAGGCCGTGCGGCGCCGATTGGACCCTGACGTCCTGATCAACGGGATCGTCGTCATGGTCCTTGGCTCGCTAGTCGGCGCCCGCGCATACTACGTCCTGTTCAACTGGGATTACTACAGCGCCCACCCCTCCAGGATCGTGGCGATCTGGGAAGGAGGCCTCGCCATCCACGGGGGCCTGATCGCAGGGGCGATCATCCTCTACCTGTTCTGCCGCTCCTCCCACTTCTCCCTGCCGGTGACGACGGACATCTGTGTCCCCGGAGTGATCCTGGGCCAGGCCATCGGCCGCTGGGGGAACTTCTTCAACCAGGAGGCCTTCGGCTATCCGACCAATCTCCCGTGGAAGCTCTACATCGCCCCCACCCATCGCCCGCCGCAGTTCGCAGGATACGAGTACTTCCACCCGACCTTCCTGTACGAGTCGGTCTGGGATCTCCTGGTGTTCTGCATCCTGTGGTTCGTCCTCCGGAAGCGGCTGGAATCCCGGCCGGGCGCCCTCACACTCTGCTACCTGGGCCTGTATTCCATTGGCCGGTTTTTCACGGAAGGGCTCCGCACCGACAGCCTGATGCTGGGCGACATCCGCGTCGCGCAACTGGTGAGCGTGATCCTGGTGGTGGTCTCGACGCTGGGCCTCTGGCTGATGCTGCGGAAGAGGAAGGCCGCATCATGACAGCATGAGCCGTGCGCCGGATCGCGGGCGCAGGGTGGCGGGCATGCTCCGGAGGGAAGCATGAGGCTCGTCGTCGGGATCTCGGGCTCGACAGGGGCCATCTACGGCATTCGCCTCTTGGAGGTTCTGCGGGGCGTCCCCGCCCTCGAAACCCACCTCATCATCAGTGGGCCGGCGAAGCGGACCATCCTGGAGGAGACCGACTACGCCGTGAAAGACGTGGAGGCTCTGGCCACCCGGGTCTATGACAACCGAGATGTCGGGGCGGCGCTGGCCAGCGGCTCCTTCAAAACCTCTGGCATGGTGATCGTTCCATGCAGCGTCAAGACCGCCTCCGCTTTGGCCAACTGTCACGCAGACACGTTGATCTGTCGGGCGGGGGACGTGTCGCTGAAGGAGGGGCGCCCCCTGATCGCGGTGGTCCGCGAGACGCCGCTGCATGTCGGCCACCTCCGTCAACTCCTGGCCCTGGCGGAAATTGGGGCCGTGATCTTTCCACCCATGCCCGCCTTCTACGACCGACCCAAGACGATCGATGACTTGGTGAATCATACGGTTGGACGGATTCTGGACCGTCTCGGAATTCCCCACCAGCTCACCCGGGAATGGACGGGGAGCGGTCCACCCGGGCTCCAGACGGTATGACACCCGCGCCGAAGGGGCGGATCGCGGGTGGCAGGCGCGCGCGGCCGGCGTCTTTCCACTTCAGTGCGGGCGCCGGCCGGCACCGGGTGTGGGGTGCGGCCTTCCTCTCCCACGGGGGCTTGGTGGTCACCCTCGTGGGAGGCGAAGTGCCCCACGTCGGCGCCGTGGCCGTGAGCATCCCGCGGCCCAGTCTCAGCAATGCCCGAATGCGGAGTGCCACCACCTCCGTCCTGGCTATCCCGGGCCACAAGGAGGATGAGCTGGCTCGGCCGCTCGCCGCCGAGCTGGCCTGCGCCCTCGGCCGGACGACGGTGGTCGTCGCCGGTATTCACATCCGGCGGGCCCGCCAGGAGGACATCGAGCGGGTAGTGGGGAACGCGGGCCGGGCGCTGGAGGCAATCATTGCCAAGGTCCGGGGGGACAGCAACCAGAGGTCCAGGAGCAAACAAACGGGACCGCCTGGCCCTTGGGCCCGCGGCGGTCGGGAGAGGGAACAGCCCTGAGGGCTCTCGAGCGCTGGCCTTTTCCGGAAACGGATCGTGCGGTTCAGCCATTTCGGCACAGCTCATCGCGCTGCAGGGAAGAGGAGAGAGACATGCAACGGAATCGCAGACAGCATGGTTCGGTGATCGTCCTCTTCGTGCTGGCCATCGTGCTCTTCGGGATCGAGGCGGCCTGGGCCCAGTCGGCGGCCCCGTCCGAGCCGGCCGGGACCAAGGGCGTCTCGGCCACAGAAGTGCTGGCCACGGTCGCCTCCGCAGTCGGCAGCTTCTTTTACATCCCCTTCAAGGCAGCGGCGATCTGTCCGGGGATGGCGCTGGCCTCGGGGGCGAGTCTGGCGTTTACCCACGGCGATCGTACCACGGCGGAGTATCTGCTCCGCGTCGGCTGCACCGGGACCTACGTCATCACTCCGGGGATGATTCGCGGTCAGCAGGAGTTCCAGGGCTCGGGGGACCGATAAGCTTCCGCCCGGCGTTCCACTTCCTCCCCGGCGCCGCTTATTCGAGAGCCTCGTCGTCTCAATGTGAGGCCTTTCGCGCGTTGGGATGGGCAGGCGGAAATCGGATTGACACTCCGCAGGGCCGCGCGCGAACCATCTGCGCCGTTCCCGGAAAGCAGGCGCGTGGCTCTCGTCGGGGCGGGCGCCATTCTGGGTCCGCCCGGCGGGGAACAGGAAAGCGACCATGGATCAGGCTGTTCCCTACTGGTACGCTCTCCGCACTCGATCCCGTCACGAGAAACATGTGGAAGGGCAACTCGTGGCCAAGGGCATCGAGCCCTTCCTGCCCCTGGTCAAGCGGATGCGCCAGTGGAAGGACCGGCGGAAGCAGGTGGCCTTCCCGCTCTTTCCGGGCTACTGCTTCGCCCGCTTCCCCCTGCGCGAGCGGGTCGATGTCGTCAAGGTCCGCGGGGTGGTGCAGATCATCGGGAACAAGGAGGGGCCGATCCCCGTCTCGGATCGGGAGATCGAGGCCGTGCGGCAACTGGTCAACTGCACCCTGCCGTACGATCCCCACCCGTACCTCAAGGAGGGGATGCAGGTTGAGGTGATCCGCGGGCCGCTGATGGGGGTGCAGGGTGTGCTGGTGCGGAAGGGGGCCCGGGCCAGACTCGTCATCCGCGTGAGCCTGATCCAGCAGGCTGCCTCCGTCGAGCTGGACGCCGCGGATGTCGTCCCTGTCCACTGATCCTTCGCCGGGAGGGCGCCATGCGGATTCGTGACATTCGAACCATCCCCGTCGAGTACCCCCTCGCCCAGCCCGTCTTCGATGCCAACTACATCATGGCCACGAAGCCGGCGCTCCTGGTCGAGGTGGAGACGGATGAGGGTCTGGTCGGCCTCGGCGAGGCGGCCCACTTCGGCGGGCCGCTCCGGTCGACGAAGACGGTGATCGAGGGCGAGCTGCGCGAGCATCTTCTGGGCGAGGACCCGCGAGACATCGAACGGCTCTGGGAGCAGATGCACCAGCGCGCCTACAAGCATGCGCGCGGCGGCCTCCTCATCGCCGCCATGAGCGGCATTGACATCGCCCTCTGGGATCTCCGGGGGAAGCTGGCCGGGATGCCCCTCTGGCGCCTCCTGGGAGGCTATCGCCGGCAGGTGCCGGCTTATGCCACGGGCGGCTTCTACGCCGAGGGGAAGGGGATCCGCGAGTTGTGTGAGGAGATGGATGGGTACCTCCGGCATGGCTTTCGCGCGGTGAAGATGAAGGTGGGGCGGAACAGCGGCATCGAGGGCAGCCCGCTGCGGGCCATGAAGCACCGGGGCGTCTGCGAGGTCTCCTTGGCCGAGGACCTGGAGCGGGTGAAGGCCGTCCGGCAGACGATCGGTCCCGAGACCCGACTCATGGTGGACGCGAACGGCGCGTGGGACGTCCCCACGGCGGTGAAGATGGGGCGTGCCCTGGAGCCCCTCGACATCTACTGGTACGAAGAGCCGGTGAGCCCCGACGACCTCCAGGGCAGCGCAGAAGTCGCCCGCCAGGTGGCCATCCCCGTGGCGGGCTATGAGACCTGCACCTACGGACGGGTGGGGTTCCGGGACTACATCCAGGCCCGCGCCGTCCACTTTGTCCAGCCTGATGTCGCCTGGGCCGGCGGCCTCACCGAATGCCTGAAGATCGCCCACATGGCCCAGGCCTGGAATCTGCCCTTTGCCCCGCACATCCATGGCTCCGCCGTGGCTGTGGCGGCCGCGGCCCACCTCTTGGGCGCAGTCCCCAACGCCAGCCTGGCCGAGATGGTCTTTCCGGCCCATCCCCTCATGGCGGATTTGGTGAAGGAGCCGCTCACGGTGGACCGGACCGGGCACATCGAGCTGTCCGACCGCCCCGGCCTCGGCCTCGAACTTGATCCCCAGGTCGTGGCGCGATACCGGGTCTGACACCTCTTACGCCGAGGCGCGATGCTCTACGGCCTCCTCGCGGACTGCCTGGTCCTGATCCATCTCGGCTTCGTGCTCTTCGTCGTTCTGGGCGGGCTCCTTGTCCTGCGCTGGCCGCGGCTGGCCGGGCTGCACCTGCCCGCGGCCGCCTGGGGCGCCTGGATCGAGGTGAGCCGGCTGGATCTGCCCCCTGACCCCGCTCGAGAACCATCTCCGTCACCTCGCCGGGGAGGCTGGGTATCGCGGCGGCTTCATCGAGCACTACCTGCTGCGCCTCCTCTATCCCGAGGGCCTCACCCGCGAGGGCCAGTTTGTCCTGTCCGGGATCGTCGCTGGTCATCAACCTCGCCGCCTACGCCGTCCTCCTCCTGCGGCGCCGGCGGGCGCCCGGAGAGCGCAGGCCGTAAGCTGAGAGCCCGAGCCGCGGGGGACGATGACGCATCCCGGCCACTGAGTTCCTCCGCCGGTTCCTCCTCCACGTCCTCCCGGACGGCCTCGTGCGCATCCGGCGCTTCGAGCTGTCCTGGCGAACCGGACCCGGACCGCGAAGCTCGCGCGGTGTCGCGCCCTGCTCGGGCACGCCCCGCCGCCCCCCCGGTCCCAGTCGAGTCGGTGGCAGCCCTCATGCGGCGGCTGACTGGGGTGGACATCACGCGCTGCCCCGTGTGTCAGATCGGCCGGCTCCGCGTCACGGGGCGCCTCGCGCCGGTCCGGCGTCCGCGGGCTCTCCCCGGAGGCGATACGTCCTGATGTCCGCGGCGCTGCCCCCGTCCCCTGTCGTCGCTGGCGGATCCGTGGAAGGACCCGGATGGCGGGGTGCACGCCCACCCGTGCTCGCCGCCCTCGTCCCAGGGGCCGCCACGCCGCCTGCGCTCGTCACCCCATCCCACCACCGGCTTCCCGGGCTCGCCCGCGGCACCCTCGCCCCGGCGCTCCCACCACAAACCCCTTCCCTGCGGAACTGGGAAGGCATACAATCCCCATAGCCCGTCAGGCCAGCGGTTCAGTTCAACCGGGCTTATCCGCCGTGCCATCATCCCCGGTTGCTGACCTCGTGCGGTCTGGGGCACGACGGATAAGCCCCTTATTCGTTAGCCGTACAGTGAATGACCATGGAAACCGAAGGGCCGAACCAACCTGGCAATCGTCTCCCATCCGAGAGCGATCAGTCCGTCGTTAGCCTCGAGGACACGATTGCCACTTTGGGTCGGAGCTTCGCGAGCCACCCGGGGTTTATGTGGACTGAAGTCGGGTTCGAGATTCTCCATGCGGACTGGCCTGCCTACCCGCGGGGGCACGGCATCACGATCACCTTGAGCGCGTTGGCAGAGTACCCACGAGAGACCAGGTTCTTTCCGGTCGACAACATCGATCAATGCACCCTCTTCGTGGTCGGCGAGAAGCCCAAAGAGGCGCCGTACGGTCCGCAGCACCTTCACGTCGCTGTCTGGGACGACGATCTCCGCGCCTGTGCGTCAGCCGGATACGTCGAAGGCGTCCGTGACGAGGACGAGTTCCTCACGTTCCCCAACGGATCCATGCAACTGACGCAGAAAGGCGTGAACGGCGCGACTATTGACGCGCTTCTCGGGCCGGCGCTGAACTCTCTTGAGGAGGATATAATCGACCATCTTCACGAGGCTCGATACGACACGGCCGTCCGAGAGGCATCGCTCCGTGTCGAGATCGCGTTGCGCCGCGCGAGCGGCCTTCCAGATCACGGCCGTCGTCTGGTAGAGAAGTGCTTCGGGGAGCCGGGAGTGCTGGTCCCGAAGGGGCTTCCGAACCCGAGCCGGCAGATGCTCCGCAGTGTGTTCCACGGGTACTTCAAGTACGTCCGAAACGAGTACGCACACAGCCTGCCGCCCGTCGACATGCTCACGGCGTGCACCCTGGTGCGGAGGAGCGCCGTGCTACTGACGGTGATCCAAGCCGTAGATCGTGGACGCAGACATGACGGCTAACCAGCGGTTGCACCCGACGGCCGCGGAACTGACGCCGAGCGGCCGCGCGTGATCCGCAGCGTTAGGCTGCGCACGAACGTGATTACAGATTCCTTGCCAGACAGCGCAGATAACGACGTAGAGGCACGTGCGGCCCTGTGGAGGGCCATATGCGTTGCCTCTATCGATGTCCGGAGTCGCTTCAAGGTTGGGTCGATACGTGGAGTCGATGGCGCGGAGATTCGTACCGGCGTCGGCGTTCCTGATGTGGCGACTTGGCGGCTGGTTGAGGCCCTCAGTCTATTGGGCGTGATTCTTCGTTCCGAGGATGCCACCGCCGGCGTGATACATGTGCTCGGGAAGACCGGACCCATCGAGATACGTGAGGACGGCGTCGTGCGTCAGTTGTGGTCGCAGCAGACGCTTGGGGGCGAGCGCAGCTCGCTGAATGCGCGGCCGGACTTGATCGTCACGTCCTCGCCGGAGCCGCCTCATCCCCGCAACGCTATTCGAATCATCGAGGCGAAGTGTGTCAGAAGCCTGGGCACCCAGATTGTGAGAAGCGAATTCGGCAAGGCCCACGATCTTCGGGTGGCTACCTACCTCATCTGGAGCTTCTACTCTCCATCGTCCAAGGTCGTCGCGGGTGCTAAAGGCCTCGGGATCGACTTGGAGGCGCTCGGTTTCGACACCGACCGACGTGCGGATCTTGTCGGGGAACCCGAGGTCCTGATTTCGCGCGTGGCATACTCTCAAGAGCAGGCGCGGAAAGCTCAAAGGTTCGCAAGGGCCCTGCAGGAAGCCGGCGAGCAGGCAGGTCGGAAGCTCCTGGGACCTCCTCGATAGCCCAACCCGCGTTTGCAGCCGTCGGCGGCCCGTGTGGCCACGAGCCGCCGCTGAATCGCCGCGTTGGGCCGACAACGGGGCGAAGCGGGGAGCCGATCGTGAAAAAGAAGCGACTGTTCGTCGACCGAAGTAGACCTCACGGAACGGTGGTTCTGAACTGGCATGGTGCACCGGAACGCGAGTTTACCTTCTTTGCTGAGGCGTTCCACTTGGTGGCCCAGGATGCTGTGGCCGCACTCAAGAAGAACCCTCATTTCAACCTCTACGGGAGCCCGGTCGAGGACTTCCGTGCATATCCTGTCGTTTTTCTCTACCGACACGCACTTGAGCTCTACATGAAGGCCGTCATCCTCGTGGGCACACCCATGTTGACCATCAAGGGGATCGGCGAGATCAATCGGGAGGAACTCCTCAAGAACCACAGCCTTGATTCGCTCAGGCAGAATCTTGAGAAGGTGTTCGACGCATACGAGTGGGAATGGGACCTTGGCATCCCCCGTTTCCGGTCGCTGGACGATTTCCGCAAGACAATTGCAGAGCTGCACTCCGTCGACGCCCGGTCTGATGCGTTCCGCTACCCGTTGAACACCAAGGGCCAGCCCTCCCTTAAATCCCACTTCCGGTTTGACCTCTTTGAGTTCTGCGAGGTCTTGGACAACCTCTTACCTGCCCTCGAGGGCGCAGCAATTGCTGCGCACGAAGAACTCCAGGTGACGCGCGAGGAAATGGGTAGGGCGCACGAGCAGGAAATGGAGAACGCCGAGTGCGAGCCACATGAAGAATAAGTAGCCTAACGACGGCATTCAACCGTCGGCGCAAGAGGCGCGCCGCGGCTGATGCCGGGCGTTAGGCAGAAGAGCTGGACTATGGACACCTGGAAGTTCTACGACATCACTCACCGTGAGCACGTCGTGTGCAACCCCACGAGTGAGGAGAAGCTGGCGCGGCTCGTCGAGCTCCTGCGCCTCCCGCCGGGCGCCGCGTGGTTGACATCGCCTGTGGCAAGGGCGAATTCCTGATCCGCCTGGCCGAAGCCTATGGCGTGCGTTGCACCGGCATCGACATCTCTCCCTATTTCATCCACGACGCAGAGGCAAGACTCAAGGCGCGAGTGCCCGGCGGCGAACGTCACCTTCATGCAGATGAACGGTGCCGACTTCAGACCTGACGAACCGCACAGCTTCAGCCTGGCTTCGTGTATCGGAGCCAGCTGGATCTTCGGTGGACACGCGGGTACTCTGGATGCGCTGGTCAGCATGGTCGAGCCCGGCGGCTGGGTGATCGCGGGTGAGCCCTATTGGCTGCGGGAGCCGTCAGAGGACTATCTGGAGGCCTCTGGCGAGACCAGAGAGGACTTTGGCACCCACTTCTCGAATGTCGAGGCCGGGGAGCGGCGAGGGCTTGACCTCGTTCACACGTTTGTGAGCAGCAAGGACGATTGGGACAGATACGAGGGCCTTCAGTGGTACGCGACGGCCGAGTACGCTCGCGCTCACCCGGATGATCCGGATCTCCCGGAGCTCGTCCAGCGAGTTGCCAAGAACAAGGCGGTGTACCTGCGGTGGGGCAGAGACACTCTAGGCTGGGCGATCTACGTCTTTCGGCGTCGCACCACTGAAGGTGCCAACCGGGCTGCCTAATACCAGATGCAGCGGACGGCGCCGGCGCAAGCGATAGAGCGCCGCGGCTGATCCGTCACGTTCGGCCGGCCCGATCAATGCCAATGGAAATCATATAAGACGGCGTCAATAAATAAGCTGTACGAAGTCTCTGAGCTGTAGTATGTTCCATTGGTATGCGAACTGGCCTTTCCTTGGCAGCAAAGCTGGCGTCCTTGTTGCCACAACTGGACGAACGGGCGCGCCGCCTGGTTGCGGCGGCGGCAATGGCTTTGCCCCGCGGCGGGGTCACAGCAGTCCATCGCAGTTCCGGTCTGTCTCGGAATAGGGGACGTTGATCTGCTGACCGACATTCCCCGGGACTTCTCGAGAATCCCTGCCATGAGCTTTTCCGAGGTGCAGAGCCTGCTCGGCAAGGGGTTCTACTGGGCAAGGATTGACAAGCGCCCTTACCTCAGCCGCGAGGAATCCGAGCGGCTGGTTCAGGAACTGAAGAGGGTGCTTGCACCGGCCCCATCAGCAGGAGAGGCCCCGACACTTGCGGGGAGTGAGGATGCAGCGCATGCTGGTCCTGAAGGATGACCGGGGCCGGGCCCAACAAGGGCATGCAACCGCCGACCGCTCCGGTCGCGGCTGACGCCCCAGCCGTTCGGCCTCAGCAAGTGCCTCATAGTCCTTGACATTTGTAGTGCATAGGCTACACTCTGCTCATGCGCGTCCGGATGACCGAGGTCTACCGAGACTGGATCAATGCCCTCAGGGACCGCGCCGGCCGGGCGCGCATTCAAGTCCGGGTCGATCGCCTGGCGCACGGCAACCCGGGCCCGCATCGAAACCTCAGCGCCGGGGTCTCCGAGCTGAAGATCGACTTTGGACCTGGCTACCGGGTGTACTACGCAGAGCGAGAAAGCGAACTCATCATCTTGCTCGCGGGTGGCGACAAGTCAACGCAGCAGCAAGACATCGAGACCGCCATTGCTTTGGCTCGAAACCTGTGAGAGTGCCGTCATGCGCAAGACCACATCCAAATCCACCGCGAGGACGAAGACAATCCCGTACGACGTAGTCGAACATCTGCGGACGCCGGAGGAAATGGCTGCCTACCTTGATGCGTGGCTCGCCGAGGCACCCGAGGATGCGACCGGCATTGCTCGGGCGCTGGGCGATATCGCGCGTGCCAAGGGCATGTCTCAGGTAGCGCGCGAGGCCGGGCTCAGTCGCGAGAGCCTGTATAGAGCGCTCAGCGAGAGCGGAAACCCCACCTTTGCCACCGTCTTGAAAGTCGCCAAGGCCCTGGGCCTCCGCCTGCACGCAGAGGCGGCGTAGCCCGCCGGGTCGGGCGAAAAGGGGCCGAACAACGCGTTCGACCGGACGTGACTACAGCGGCGCTGTCTGCCGTCAGTCTTGTCTCTATCGTCAGGTGCTTCTGGTCAGCCGCCGCGGCACGCCGGTCGACACTGGCGTTCGGCACCTGTCAGCGGCGGGTGGGTTGCTGATCTACTTCGGTTTTTGGAGGGTCGGCAGGATCAGGGGGTCAGACGATGCAATGGCAAGAGATTTGTGACCACTACCCAAACCGATGGCTCTTGCTGGAGGCTCTTGCAGCCCATACGGAGGCAGAGAAGCGGGTGGTTGATGAGTTCGCCATCGTGGATGTCTTCGTCGATTCGGCGTCCGCGCTCCGACGCTATCGCGACCTGCACCACGAGTCGCCGACGCGGGAGTTCTATGTCTTGCACACGAGCCGCGAGTCCCTGGATATCACCGAGCGGCAGTGGCTCGGCGTGCGGGCACACCGATGAGAATCGAACTGCGAGCGGGGCTGCCCTTCGTGAACGTTCGGCTCCGGCACGCTGAGCAGGAACTCGAGCTCCACGACGTGCTACTCGATACAGGGTCGGCCGGTACGCTCTTCGCGACCGACAGTGTATCGGCGATCGGTTTGGAGTACGAGCCGGAGGACCCGCTTCATCGCATCCACGGTGTCGGGGGCTCGGAGTTCGTGTTCATGAAGCGCGTTGATCAGCTGGCAGTTGGCGAGCTCCAGGTCAGTGACTTTGCGGGCGAGGTCGGTGTGATGGACTACGGATTCCAGCTCGACGGCATCATCGGCACAGACTTCCTCTTGGCGGTGGGCGCGGTCATTGATCTAAGTACGCTCGAAGTCAGACGAGCATCACCTCACCAGACCCGGCCGAACTAGCGGTTGCACCGGGCGCGGTACCAGCAGATGCTCGTCGCAACCCCGGGCCCTTGTGCCGCGCCGGTGAACCTCGGGCGTTCGACGCGCGGGCGACGGGACCGGGGGAATCGAATGAGAAGAAGGGCTTTCATCACGCTTCTCGCTGGCGCGGCGCTTGTCTGTCCGCATCCCGTGGTCGCCCAGACGACTGATCGTGTGCGCCGGATCGGCATCCTGTTGGGGCAAGCCGAGCGCGACCCCTACGCCCAGACCGTCCTTTCGGCATTGCGCTTGGGGCTTCAGGATCGGGGCTGGACGGAGGGGCGAAACGTGGCGTTCGAAATCCGGTATGTGGACGGCAGACCCGATCGATCGCCTGCACTCGCCGCCGAACTGGTCCGCTCGAATGTGGATATCATCGTGACGTCGGGAACAGAACTGATCCTGGCGGCACAGAACGCCTCAAGCACCATTCCGGTCGTCATGGCCGGAATTGGCGACCCGGTAGGTAGCGGCATCGTGGCCAGCCTTGCGCGGCCCGGGGGACACGTCACGGGCTTGAGCCTCATCGCGCCGCAACTGGCCGCAAAGCGGCTGCAGCTCGCCAAGGAAACGCTTCCGGGCCTCGCCCGCGTCGCAATTATCTGGAACCCGAACAACGCCAGCGTGACCCTACGATTCAAGGAAACAGAGGCGGCAGCCCGGGTGATGGGCCTGAAGCTCCATTCGATCGAGGCGCGCCAGTCCGGCGATTTCGAAAAGGGCCTGCAAGCCGCCGCGCGGGCGGGAGCCCGGGCACTCATCACTACCGAAGATGCGCTCATGACCAGCCACCGAGCGGAGATCATCCGCCTTGCCATCAGGCATCGGCTGCCGGTGATTTCCGGATTACGGATGTTCGCCGACGCCGGCAGCGTTCTTAGCTACGGTCCGAGCAGCCCCGACCTCTGGCGGCGCGCTGCAGGTTACGTTGACAGGATTTTCGCGGGCGCCAGGCCGGCCGACCTTCCCGTCGAGCAGCCGACCAAGTTCGAGCTGATAATCAACCTCAAGACCGCCAGCACTCTCGGCTTGACGATCCCACGGACGGTGTTGCTGCGAGCCGACGAAGTGATCCAGTAGGCCATGACGGCGAAGTCATCGACTCAGTCCCCCTGGCGCAGGTCACGGAAGACGCCGAACTTTGCGCTGCACCGGACCGGGTGCTCGCGATGCTCGCACCCTGGCCGGTGAGCGCACACGTTCGACGGACATGGAATCGTGGTGGGTGGACTGGCAGAGAGTAGGGTTGATGGCGGTCGCGTCGGCATGGCCTCACGAGAG
>CAVQPC010000070.1:0-13454 GCA_963714585.1 uncultured Methylomirabilota bacterium | reverse complement strand
CTCTACGGGACGAGTGCCGCCTTCCTGGAGCACTTCGGCCTGAAGGACCTGGGGGACCTCCCTACCCTGCGAGAGATCAATGAGCTCATCGGCATCCCGGGGAGCGAGTCCCCGACCGCGCCGCCGCCCCCCGAGGCCGGAGTCGTGTCCCCGACCGCTCCGGCCTTCGGGGACGAAGGGGTCGGCGCGTCGGCCTCCGACCCCACCCGCGAACCCTAGTCCCGCAGGCGAACGCCGCGCCGGCACGCTGCCCGCCCGGCGTCTGCCGCCCCCGCCTCGGCCGGCGGCGGAGGACTCCCGGGGGGAGCGCCTGCAGAAGTACCTGGCACAGGCGGGCATCGCGTCGCGGCGACGATGCGAAGCGCTGATCCTGGAGGGGCGGGTCCAGGTGAACGGCGCGGTGGTCCGGGAGCTGGGCACGCGGGTGCATCCGGGCCGGGACCAGGTGCAGGCGGATGGGGAGGTTGTCCGATCCGAGCGGCTCGTGACCCTCATGCTCCACAAGCCGGCCGGGTACATCACCTCCCTTGCCGATCCCCAGGGGCGGCCCGTCGTGACGACGCTTCTCCCGCAGACAGGATTGCCGCGCCTCTTCCCCGTGGGGCGACTCGACTGGGACTCGGAGGGGCTCCTCCTTTTCACGAACGACGGGGAGCTGGCCAACCTCCTCACCCATCCGCGCCACGGCGTCCGCAAGGTGTACCACGCCAAGCTGAAGGGCATCCCGGAGCCGGAGGCGCTCTCGCGGCTTGCCCGCGGCGTGCAATGCGAGGGGGAGTGGCTGCACGCCAGCGCGGTGGAGGTGATGCACCGGACGCGGCAGAACACCTGGGTGGCGCTGACGATCGAGGAGGGGCGCAACCGCCAGGTGCGACGCATGTGCGAGGCCATCGGCCACCCGGTCCTGAAGCTGATCCGCGTGGCCCTGGGCCCGCTCCGCCTGGGGGCGCTGCCACGCGGCCGGTGGCGCCCGCTCTCGCCGGCGGAGCTGCGGAGCCTGGAGAGCCTCCGGTCACAAAGACCTTGATCGGCCCGAAGCGGCCGAGTATCATGCCAGGCGTAGAATGGAAAACCGGCCAGGGATGCGGATTCCCGAGCTCCGCACAGTCATCGACGAGATCGATTCCCAGCTCCTGCGCCTGCTCAACCGGCGGG
Organism: uncultured Methylomirabilota bacterium; assembly: GCA_963714585.1. Taxonomy (GTDB): domain Bacteria; phylum Methylomirabilota; class Methylomirabilia; order Methylomirabilales; family 2-02-FULL-66-22; genus 2-02-FULL-66-22. The sequence goes on along the minus strand of CAVQPC010000070.1, from coordinate 12,299 downwards.
CGGAGGTGGTGCTGGAAGTCGGCCGGCTGAAGGCCGAGCAGAATCTCGACTACCACGCGCCGCAGCGCGAGGAGGAGATCTACGCCCGCCTGGTGGCGGAGAACGCCGGCCCCTTCCCCTCCCAGGCGCTCCGCCCGGTGTTCCGCGAGGTCATCTCCGCCTGCCTCTCACTGGAACACCCGCTGCGCGTGGCCTTCCTCGGCCCGCGGGCCACGTTTGCGCACCTGGCGGCCATGGAGCGGTTCGGGCTCTCGGCCCAGTTTCTGGCCATGCGCAGCATCGCCGAGGTCTTCGCCGAGGTGGAGAAGGGGAACGCCGACTTCGGCGTGGTGCCCGTGGAGAACTCCACCGAGGGGGTCGTGACGCACACGCTGGACATGTTCGTGGACTCCAGCCTCCTCATCTGCGGCGAGGTGATCGTGGAGGCGGCCCTGCACCTCCAGAGCAAGGCGGCGAAGCCGTCGGAGATCCGGAAGATCTACTCCCACCCCCACGCCCTGGCGGAGTCCCGCAAGTGGCTGGAGGCGCATTTCCCCCACATCTCCGTGGAGGAGACGAGCAGCACAGGGGTCGCCGCCGAGACCGCCGCCTCCGAGCCGGGGGCGGCCGCCATCGCGTCGGAGCTGGCGGCGAGTCTCTACGGGCTCAACGTCGTGTACCGGCGGATCGAGGACAACCCCAACAACCTGACACGCTTCCTGGTCATCGGGAAGAAGCCCGCGCCGCGGAGCGCCAGCGACAAGACCTCCATCCTGTTCTCCATCAAGGACCGGGTGGGGGCGCTGCACCGCATGCTCCATCCGTTCGCCGAGCGGCGGATCAACCTGACCAAGATCGAATCGCGGCCCTCGCGCCAGAAGGTGTGGGAGTACGTCTTCTACGTGGACTTCGAAGGCCACGCGGGCGAGGAGCGCGTGCGCGAGGCCCTGGCGGAACTCAAGGAAGATTGCATCTTCCTCAAAGTGCTGGGCTCGTACCCCAACGCGCTGCCGCGCCAGGGGGCCTGAACGGATGCTGCACCGGACGGCTCGCACGGAGGGACCCCGTTGACCCGTACCCTACAGGACCTCGCCTCCCCGTACCTGCGCGGACTCATCCCGTACTCCCCCGGTAAGCCAATCGAAGAGGTGGAACGTGAGCTGGGGATCTCCGGCTCGGTGAAGCTCGCCTCCAACGAGAACCCCCTGGGCCCCTCGCCCCGGGCCCTGGAGGCCGTGCGGGCGGCCCTGCCGGACCTCCACCGCTACCCGGACGGCGGCGGTTATCGCCTGCGGCACGCTCTCGCCACGCACTGGGATGTCTCTCCGGAGATGATCATCCTGGGCAATGGCTCCAACGAGCTCTTGGAGCTCACGGGGCGCTGCTTCCTCCTGCCGGGGGACGAGGCGGTGTATGCGCAGCAGGCCTTCGTGGTCTACGATATGGTGGCACAGGTCACGGGGGCCACGAAGGTGGCGGTGCCCCTGAAGGATTTCGCCCACGACCTGGTGGCGATGCGCCGGGCCATCACGCCCCGGACCAAGCTGGTCTTCCTCGCCAACCCCAACAATCCCACGGGGACGGCGGTGCCGGCCCGGGAGCTGGAGGCGTTCCTCGCCGATGTCCCGGCAGACGTCCTGGTGGTGGTGGACGAGGCCTACTACGAGTTCTTGCCGCCCGACGATCGGCCGGACGCCCTGCGGTTCGTGCGCGAAGGGCGCCTCCTCGTGGTGCTGCGGACCTTCTCCAAGGTGTACGGGCTGGCCGGGCTCCGCATCGGGTACGGCATCGGGCCCGAGCCGCTGGTGGCCGTCCTCAACCGGGCCCGCGAGCCGTTCAACACCAACATGCTGGCGCAGGTGGCGGCCACGGCCGCCTTGGCGGATCGCGCGCACGTGGAGGAGACGGTGGCGGTCAGCCTGGCCGGCCGGGCCCACCTGGCGGAGCAGTGCCGGGCCCTGGGGTTCGGGGTAGCGCCGAGCGCGGCCAACTTCCTCCTGGTGGATGTGGGGCGTCCCGGAGGCGCCGTGGCGGATGCCCTCCTCACGCACGGGGTGATCGTCCGGCCGATGGCCGGCTACGGCTTCCCCACGCATCTGCGCATCAGCGTGGGGACCGCCGAGGAGAATGCGCGCTGCCTCGCCGCCCTGCGGGCAATCGTGAAGGGGTAGAGGGCCAACATGATCATCGTCTTGCGACCGCGGGCCACCGAGGAGGAGATCGCGCAGGTCTGTCGGCGGATCGAGACCCTGGGTCTCACGCCGCACCTCTCGCGCGGCGTCGAGCGCACGATCATCGGGGCCATCGGAGACGAGCGCATCCTCCTGGACAAGGCCATCGAGGCGCTGCCCATGGTGGAGCGCGTCCTCCCCGTGGTCAAGCCGTACAAACTGGCCAGCCGGGAGTTCCATCCCGACAACACGGTGGTGGACGTGGGCGGAGTGCTGGTGGGTGGGGAGCGCCTGGCGGTGATCGCCGGTCCCTGCTCCGTCGAGGGGCGGGAGATGCTCTTCGAGGTGGCCCGCGAGGTGAAGGAGGCCGGCGCCCAGCTCCTGCGCGGCGGCGCCTTCAAGCCGCGGACCTCGCCGTATGCCTTCCAGGGGCTCGGGGAGGAGGCCCTGCAGTACCTGGCGGAGGTCAAACGCGAGACGGGGATGCCCGTGGTCACGGAGCTGATGGATCCCCGCGAGGCGGACCTGGTCCTGAAGTACGCCGACGTGGTCCAGGTGGGCGCCCGCAACATGCAGAACTTCCGCCTGCTGAAGGAGCTGGGGATGCATCAGACGCCGGTCCTCTTGAAGCGCGGGATGAGCTCCACCATCCTGGAGCTGCTCATGTCGGCGGAGTACATCCTGTCGGAGGGCAACTACAACGTGATCCTGTGCGAGCGCGGGATCCGCACCTTCGAGGACGCGACGCGCAACACGCTGGATCTGTCGGCCGTCCCGGTCCTCAAGCAGTACACCCACCTGCCGGTGGTCGTGGATCCCAGCCACGGGACGGGGAAGTGGGCGCTGGTGGCGCCCATGGCCCTGGCCGCCGTCGCGGCGGGCGCCGACGGCATCATGGTGGAGGTGCACCCGCGACCGGAGGAGGCCCTCTCCGATGGGCCGCAGGCGCTCTTGCCCTCCCGCTTCCGGAAGCTCATGGCCGACCTCCGGCAGGTGGCGGAGGCGGTCGGGCGGACGGCGTGATGACAGAGCCGAGAGCCGAGAGCCGAGAGCCGAGACAGGCGACCCGCCACCTGCCAGCCACAAACCATGCGCCCCTGTTTCGCGAGATGGCGGTGGTGGGCGTGGGGCTCATCGGCGGCAGTCTGGCCCTGGCGGCGAAGCGCGCGGGGGCCGTCGCGCACGTGGTCGGGGTGGACGCCGATCCCGCGCACCGCGACGTGGCCCTCACGCGCGGGATCGTGGAGCGCGCCACGGGGGAGTTGGAGGGGATCGCGACGGCCGACCTCGTGGTGCTCGCCGTGCCGGTGCGGGAGATCGTCGCCCTCCTTCCCGCGCTGCCCCGTCTGGCGAAGCCGTCGGCGATCGTCACCGACGTCGGAAGCGTGAAGGGCCCCATCCTCGCCGCCGGGGATGCGGCGTTCCCCGAGGGGCGGTTCGTGGCCGGGCACCCCATCGCAGGCCGGGAGCGCTCCGGCCCCGAGGCGGCACGGCCGGACCTCTTCCTGCACGCGAACTGGATCGAGACCCCGAGCCGGTGCACCTCTCCCGAGGCGCTGGAGCGGGTGGCGGGCCTCTGCCGCGCCGTGGGCGCCACGGTGATGCGGCTCGAGCCGGCCTGGCACGACGAGGTCTTCGCCACCGTGAGCCACCTTCCCCATCTCGTGGCCTACGCCCTCATGGACGCCGTCCTGGGGACGGACCGGGGAGAGGAGCGCCTGCGCTTCTCGGCGGGCGGCCTGCGCGACTACACGCGGGTGGCGGCGAGCCATCCGGCCATGTGGCGGGATATCTTCCTGATGAACCGGGACCCGCTCCTCAAAGTCCTGGCGGAATTTCGCGAAGCCCTGGGGCGCCTGGAGGCGGCCATTCGGGACGGGGACGGGGAGGCCCTGACCGACCGACTGGCGCGCGCCAGGAGCGCCCGGGAGGAGATCATCCCATCGCCCGCGACGCGCTGAGTCCCCACGGGCCGGAGACGGCCCTCCTGGTCGGCATCGTGCGGCCCCGGCAGCCCCGCTGGGAGGCCGAGGATTCCCTGGCGGAGCTGGCGCAGCTCGCCCGCTCGGCGGGCGCACGGGTGGCGGAGAGCGTGCTCCAGGAGCGGGATCGCCTGGAGCCGCGCTACCTCATCGGCAAGGGCAAGGCCGAAGAGCTTCGCGGAAAACTCAACGGCGTGGACGTGGTGATTCTGGACGAGGAGCTGTCCGGCTCCCAGCAGCGCAACCTGGAGCAGCTCCTGAGCCGGCGCGTGGTCGATCGGACCGGGCTCATCCTGGACATCTTCGCCCAGCGGGCGCAGAGCCGGGAGGGGAAGCTCCAGGTCGAGCTGGCCCAGCTCGACTACCTCCTGCCGCGCCTGGCCGGCGCCTGGACCCATCTCGAGCGCCTGGGCGGCGGGATCGGCACCCGCGGACCGGGGGAAACGCAGCTCGAGTCGGATCGGCGGCGCGTCAAGACCCGGATGGCCAAGCTGCGCCAGGACCTGGAGCGGGTGCGACGGCATCGCGCCCTTCTCAGGCGCCCCCGACGGAAGGTGCCCTTTCCCATCCTGGCCCTGGTGGGCTACACCAACGCCGGGAAATCCTCCCTGCTGAATGCGCTGACGCACGCCAACGTGGTGGTGCGGGATCAGCTCTTTGCCACCCTGGATCCCACGCTGCGCCGGCTCGTCCTGCCGGGCGGGCGGGTGGCGCTCCTCTCGGACACGGTGGGCTTCATCCGGAAGATCCCGCACCAGCTCGTGGCGGCCTTCCAGGCGACGCTGGAAGAGATCCAGGAGGCGACCGTCCTGCTCCACGTCGTGGACATCAGCCACCCCCATGCGGAGGAGCAGCAGACGGCGGTCGAGGGGGTGCTGGCCGAGCTAGGCCTGGTGGATCGCCCCACCCTCCTCGTCTACAACAAGATCGATCGCCTGCGCCAGGCAGCGTTCTCCTGGCGGCCGGGGAGCGGGCGGGTGGCCACCTCGGCCAAGACCGGGACCGGCCTGCAGGAGCTCCTCCGCGAGATCGAGTGCTGCCTGGACAGGGTGGCCGCCATTGCGACGCCCGCGGCGGCGCCTGCCACAGAAGCGGTGGGAGGGTGAGAGGGGTCCCGTGCTGACGCTGGCCAATCGTCTCACGATTCTGCGGATCCTGATGACCCCCGTCATCACGGTGCTCCTGCTCTACCGCCAGATGGGAGCTGCCCTGGCCCTGTTTGTCGCGGCCGGCATTACCGACGGGCTGGATGGTTTGGTGGCCCGCTCGTGGAAACAGAAGACGACCCTGGGCATGGTCCTGGACCCGGTGGCCGACAAATTCCTCCTGACCTCGGCGGTGATCACGCTCACGATCCTGAACGAGCTGCCGCGCTGGTTCGCCATCATCGTGGTGAGCCGCGACGTGCTCATTATCGGCGGGTCCATGATCCTGTACATGTTTCTGGGGAAGGTCAGCACGCCGCCCACCTGGCTGGGGAAGATCACCACGGTGCTGCAGCTCGTCACGGTGCTGTGCGCCATGCTGGACAATTTCCTGCCGAGCCTCCACCCCGCCATCCTGCCGCTTGCCGTCAGCACCCTGGCCTTCACCGTGGCTTCCGGGCTGGGGTACGTGTATCGAGGCGCCCGGCTGCTGAACGATCAGCCATGACCGATCGGTGGCGATGGGGAGGTCGGATCGCGACGGGGATCGGGATAAGCCTCGCCCTCCTTCTGACCTACCAGCTCCGGACCCTGGTGCTCCTCATCCTCGTGGCCTTCCTCCTGGCCTACGTTCTGGATCCCCCGGTGTCGCGCCTGGCGCGCGTGCTGGGCGGACGCGGGCGAGCCATCGCGGGGGTGGCCGTCCTGCTGTGTGGCGCCCTGGCGGCGCTGGGCGCCATCCTCGGCCCGCGGGTGGCGAGCGAATTCCGCTGGGCGGCAGCGACCCTCCCGGGCAAGGCGTCGGAGAGCTATGCGGCCATGGTGCCCCGCCTGCAGACGCACTTCGGGATCCAGCTCCCCGCCACGCTGCCCGAGGCCGCGCGGGAGATGTGGGGACTGCGGGGCGGTTGGGGGCCGTGGCTGACAGCGCGGGCACAGGGCGTCCTGGCGGGCGCGGCGTCCAGCGTGGGAGGGCTGGTCACGACGGCTCTGGACCTCCTGATCGTGCCGGCCTTCTGGGTGTTTTTCCTCCAGGAGGGTCCCGCCGTGAAGGCGCGGCTCTTGCGGCGCCTTCCGGCGGCGCGACGCGCGTGGGCGGAGCGGGTGACGCGGGAGATGGACGCCGCGCTGCGCGAATTCCTGCGCGGCCAGGCCATGGTCTGTGGCGTGGTGGCGTTCCTGCTGGGCGCGGGCCTGGCGATCGTGGGGATGCGGCTGGCCATCGTGATGGCCGTGGCCTCGGGCCTGGCCACCTTCATTCCGTACTTCGGCCCGCTGCTCGGTGCCCTGACGGCCATCCTCCTGGCGGTTCTGGAGTTTGGCGATCTGCGCCATGGCCTCGGGGTGCTCAGCATCTATGCCGTGGTCTACACCCTGGAGAGCTTCGTGATCACGCCGCGGATCATCGGCCACCGGATCGGGCTGCATCCCCTGGTGGTCCTGGTGGTGGTGCTGGCGGCGGCGCAGCTCTTCGGCCCGTGGGGGCTGCTCTTCGCGGTGCCTGCGGCCGCCGTTCTCCGGGTGCTCATTCCAGAGCTCTGGACCCTCCTGCGGCAGGTCCAGGCGGACGAATGATGTCGAAGCCTCTCACGATCCATACGGTCGAGCCGGGGAGCCCGGCGGCGAATGCCGGGGTCGTCCCGGGGGCCCTCCTCGTGAGCCTGAATGGCCGACCCGTGGAAGACGCGCTGGCGCTGCGCTTCCTGGAGACGGCCGCGCGGGTGGACCTCGTCTGGCGCGACGGGGACGGGGCGGATCACCGGGCGCGCCTCACGAAGCCCGAGGACCTCTCCCTCGGCCTGGACGTGGACCCGCTCAAGATGCGGGCCTGCAACAACAGGTGCGCCTTCTGCTTCGCCCACCAGAACGGGCGTGGGATGCGCCGGGCGCTCTACTTCAAGGACGACGACTACCGCTACTCGTTCCTGAACGGCAACTTCGCCACGCTCACCAATCTCACGCCGGCGGAGGTGGAGCGCATCGTGGAGCAGCGGCTCAGCCCCCTCTACATCTCGGTGCACGCCACGGACCGGGCCCTGCGCAACCAGATCTTGGGGAACCCGAAGGCGCCCGACATCCTGGACCAGATCGCCCGCTTCGCGGCCGGACGCATCCAGATGCACACCCAGGTGGTCCTCTGTCCCGGCCTCAACGACGGGGAGCATTTGGCCAAGACCCTGGAGGACCTGGCGCGCTTCCATCCCTTCGTACGGACCGTGGCCCTGGTGCCCGTCGGCCTCACGAAGTTCCGCGAACAGCTCCCCGTGCTGCGGAGCCCGGGTTCGGAGTATTCCCGCGGGCTGCTCGCCTGGGCCGTGCCGTGGCGACGCCGCTTTCAGCGCAGCCTGGGGACCCGGTTCGCCTTCCCGTCGGACGAATTTTACCTCCTGGCCGGCCAGCCGTTTCCCGCCGGCCGGACCTACGAGGGATATCCCCAGCTCGGGAACGGAGTCGGGGGCTGCCGGAAGTTCCTGGACGAGTTCCGGAGACGCGAGCCGCGACTGCCGACGGCGACCCTGCCGGAACGCCGCCTGGCCGTGGCCACCGGCACGCTGGCCGTGCCCGTCCTGCGACGCAGCATCGAGCGGCTGAACCGGGTCGGCGGCGTGCGCCTGGAGCTGCTTCCCGTGGGAAACGAGTTCTTCGGCGGCTCGGTGAGCTGTGCCGGGCTGCTCACGGGCCGCGACATCCTCGCGACGCTGGAGTCTGCGCGCGAGCGGCTGGGGGACGGCATCCTCATCCCGTCGGTCGCGCTCAAGGCGGATGAGGGGATTTTCCTGGACGATCTCTCCATCCACGATTTGGCGAGCCGTCTGGGCCGGCCCGTGCTGCGGGTGGAGGCGACGGTACCTGGCCTGCTGGAGGCGGTACTGCCCGCGCGGGGTCGGCTGGGAACGACCCCTCCCACCTCATGAGACGGGCAATTTTGCATCTGAGGAAGGCGGATCCGATCCTCGGAGTGATCATCAGACGGGTGGGTCCCTGCAGGATCCAGTATGCGGAGCCAGACTTCGAGACCGTGGCGCGGAGCATCGTCTTCCAGCAGCTCCACGGGAAAGCCGCGCGGGCCATTTTCGCCCGATTCAAGAACGGTACGGGCGCGCAGTCGCGAATGACCCCGCAGGCCGTCCTCGCTTTGAGTCTGGCCGACATGCGGGGGCTGGGCTTGTCGCAGCAGAAATCGAAGTACCTGGGCGACCTGGCCGAGAAAACGCAGGCTGGCCTCATCGATTTCTCGCGGCTCGCCAGCCTGTCCGATGACGCGGTGGTCGAGCATCTGACCAGCGTGAAGGGCGTCGGGGTGTGGACCGCGCAGATGTTTCTCCTCTTTGCGCTCCGCCGGCCCGATGTGCTGGCAACGGGAGATCTGGGGATTCGATCGGCCATCCGACAGGCCTATCACCTCCGAAAGCTCCCGACGCCTGCCAGGGTGGTGAAGCTGGCGAAATCCTGGCACCCATACTGTAGTGTGGCCTGCTGGTACCTCTGGCGAAGTGTCGACACGGTGGTGTGAGCGCGATTCCGCAAGCCGCGAAGCCCTCGTCCGACCGCGATCCGTTCCCGCGTCCTCCTCGCTTGACGACTTTCTCCTTGGGTTCATCGACCGGGGATGCTACCTTAACGTCGCGAGGGAAGCCCGTGCGCTATGCGGTCGTCCACTACAACGAGATCAGCCTCAAGGGGAAGAACCAGCCGCTCTTCCTGCGGCGACTGGAGTCCAACCTCCGCCGCGCCATGGCCGGGACGGGCGTGCACCAGGTGTTCGTTGAATCGGGTCGGATGGTGCTCCCGCTCCCGGACGGGTCGGAGTGGGGCATCGTCCGCGCGCGACTTCGCTGTGTCTTCGGCGTGGCCAACTTCTCCGTGGCCGAGCGGGTGGAGCTGGACATGGCGGCCCTGAAAGATGCGGTGGGGCGAGCACTCGCGGACCGCCCGTTCCGGACGTTCAAGGTCTCGACGCGGCGGGCCTTCAAGCAGTTTCCGCTGAACTCCGAGGAGCTGAACCGGGAACTGGGGGCTTTCGTCCTGGAGCGGACGCACGCCGCCGTGGACCTGGAGCATCCCGAGCTGACCGTCCACGTCGAGGTCTTGCCGCGGCATGTGTACTTCTCGCTGGGGCGGGAGGCAGGGCCCGGCGGGCTGCCGGCGGGCGTGAGCGGGCGCGTGGTCGCCCTCCTCTCGGGCGGCATCGACTCTCCCGTAGCGGCCCATCGCCTGATGAAGCGGGGCTGCCACGTCGTCTTTGTGCACTTCCACAGCTTCCCGTTCCTGGACGCCACCTCGCGGGAAAAGGCCGGGGAGCTGGTTCGGGTGCTGACGCGATACCAGTACGACTCCTGCCTGTACCTCGTGCCCTTCGGCGAGATCCAGCGCGAGGTGGTGGCCGGCGCCCCGGCGCCCCTGCGCGTGGTCCTCTACCGGCGGCTCATGGGGCGCATCGCGGAGCGAATGGCGCTCCAGGCGCACGCCAAAGCGCTGGTGACCGGCGACAGCCTGGGGCAGGTGGCCTCGCAGACCCTGGACAACCTGGCCGTGATCGAGGAGGCGCTGGCGCTTCCCATCCTCCGCCCCCTCATCGGGAGCGACAAGGAGGAGATCGTCCAGCAGGCCCGCGCGCTGGGCAGCTACGAGATCTCCATCATCCCCGACCAGGACTGCTGCCGGCTGTTCGTGCCCCGGCATCCCTCCACGGCCGCCCACCTCGAGGCCGTGCACGAGGCGGAGGCCCACCTCGACGTCGAGAAGCTGGTCCAGGCGGGCGTGGACCAGGCGGAGATGCAGCGCTTCCGGTTCCCCGAGCACAGCCAGCCGGCCGCCACGACGATGCCCTCGTTCGTCGCCCCCTCCTCTCCCGGGGCCGAGCCCGGAGAGGAGGGGGCGGCACCCTGACCCCAGCCACAAGGACGCGACGTGGACCACCTCAAGCAGACCCTGACCGCGGCCCTGAGCGCGGCCGTGACCGCGGCCGCGAACGCCAACGGATGGCCCCATGTCCCCGTGCCCGAGGTGATGTGGGAGTACCCCCCGGAGCCGGCCTTCGGCGAGCTGTCCACCCCCCTCAGCTTCGCCCTGGCGAAGCTGGTCCGGAAGAAGCCGCGCGACATCGCCGTGGCCATCCAGCAGGCCCTGCCGCTGGATCCGGCCCTCGTGGAGAAGGTGGAGGTGGCGGGCGCGGGGTACCTCAACTTCTTCGTGGCCAAGACCTGGTGGCGGCAGGTGATCCGCGAGGTGCTCGCCGCCGGCGAATCCTACGGGCGCGGGTACCTCGGGCAGGGGCAGCGGGTGCAGGTGGAGTTCGTGAGTGCGAACCCCACGGGGCCGCTCCACGTCGGGCATGGCCGGGGTGCCGTACTGGGCGATGCCGTGGCCAGCCTCCTCGAGGCCGTGGGCTACGCGGTGGAGCGGGAGTACTATATCAACGATGCAGGGAGCCAGGTGCGCCTGCTGGGGGAGTCGGTGTGGGCCCGCCACCTCGAGTCTCAGGGGAAGCCCGCCGCGTTTCCCGAGAACGGCTATCACGGCGAGTACATCCGCGAGGTGGCGGACAAAGTTGCGGCGGTCCTCCCCGGCCTAGCCGGGGCCCCGCCCGATCAGGCCATCCCCACCTGCGCCGAGCGCGCCTCCCAGATCCTCCTCAGCGAGATCCGGGACGATCTCGGCGCCTTTGGGATCGAGTTCGACTCCTGGTTCTCCGAGCGGGGCCTCTTCCAGAGCGGGGAGGTCGAGCGGGCGCTCGACACGCTGCGCGCGGGAGGCTACCTGTACGAGGACGGGAAGGCCATCGGCTTCCGCGCCAGCGAGTTCGGAGACGAGAAGGACCGGATCCTGATCCGGGGAACCGGTGAGCCGACCTACTTCACCTCGGACATCGCCTACCACGCCAACAAGATCCGGCGGGGTTTCCACCGCCTCATCAATATCTGGGGCGCCGATCACGGCGGGTACATCCCGCGGGTCAAGGCGGCCATCCACGCGTTGGGTTCGGATCCGGAGATCCTCACGGTCATCCTGGTCCAGATGGTTCGGGTGTTGCGCGGCGGGGTCCCGGTGCCCATGTCCAAGCGGACCGGGGAGTTCGTGGAGCTGCGCGAGGTGGTGAGCGAGGTGGGGAGGGATGCGGCGCGCTTCCTGTTCCTCACGCGGCGACCCGAGTCGCAGCTCGACTTCGACATCGAGGTGGCCACGCGCCAGAGCATGGACAACCCCGTCTTCTACGTGCAGTACGCCCACGCCCGGGCCTGCAGCATGGCGAAGAAGGCGGCGGAGGCGGGACTTCCCGGGCCGTACACAGGCGCCGATCTCTCGCGCCTCGCGCTGCCCGAGGAGTTGGCGATCATGAAGCACTTGGCCATCTATCCGGAGATGGTGCAAAACGCCGCCCTGTCGTACGAGCCGCACCGGGTTCCCGCCTTCCTGCAAGAGTTGGCCGCCGCCTTCCACGGCTATTTCACCCGGTACAAGGACAGCGAGGAGCGCGTGATCTCGGGCGATCGCGACCTCAGCCGGGCACGGCTTGCCATGGTGGCGGCCGTCCGGCAAGTGGTCGCCAACGGCCTCGCCCTCCTCGGCGTCTCCGCGCCCGAACGGATGTAGGGCGGCCGTAGGCGGCGAGTGGCTCTTGGACGCGGAGGAACGGTCGGGGGCTGCCGAGGATGGAAAGAATGGGCAGCGGGTTTCCGTCCCGCGAATGAACGCATTGACACCCCTGATCTCCTCTGGTAGCCTCGCGTAGGGAGTGAGGCGGATGACATGCGCGGGGGGCGCGGAATTCCCGATCGGCCAGGCCGGGGAATCCTTCCGAGCCTCCATCGGTCAGCAAGCCCCCGACAGGGGGCTTTGTCATTGGGAGCGTGTAGAGCCGAGAGGTGAGAGCCGGCAGGTGCGAGAGAACGCGAGAGTGGGGGCGATCGGATGAGCGCGTACGATGTCGTGGTCCTGGGGGCTGGACCGGGCGGCTATGTCGCCGCGTTGCGGGCGGCCCAACTGGGGGCGACGGTCTGTCTGATCGAGAAGGACGTCGT
>CAVQPC010000069.1:0-80112 GCA_963714585.1 uncultured Methylomirabilota bacterium | reverse complement strand
GACATGTGCGGCATCGGCGGGAAGGTCTACTTCGATCCGGCGCGGCCCGTGGAGCGGGAGATCCTGGAGCGGATGAATGCGGTCCAGGCTCCACCGCGGCCCGGACGATGGCGGCATCCTCTGCGCGGGGCCCGTGGGCCTGGCGCACCGGCGGCTCAGCATCATCGACCTCAGCCCGGCGGGCCACCAGCCCATGGGCAACGAGGACGGCAGCATCTGGATCGTCTTCAACGGGGAAATCTACAACTTCCAGGAGCTGCGACCGGACCTTCTGCAGCGGGGCCACCGCTTTCGCTCCCAGACCGACACCGAGGTGATCCTCCACCTCTACGAGGCGCACGGGGTGGAGTGTCTCTCTCGCCTGCGCGGGATGTTCGCCTTCGCCATCTGGGACGGCCCGAACCGGCAGCTCTTCCTGGCCCGGGATCGCCTGGGGAAGAAGCCGCTCTACTACCAGGTGGATGCCGAGGCGCTTCGCTTTGCGTCCGAAGCGAAGGCCATCCTGCAGGACCCGGCGGTGGCGGTCCGCCCCGATCCGGCAGGGATCTCCCAGTATCTGACGTACGGGTACGTGCCGGGCGCTGGCTCGGCCTTCCAGGGACTGCGGCGGCTCCCGCCGGCGCACTACCTGCTCTGCCGGGATGGCCGGGTGGAGGTGGAGCGATACTGGCGGCTCCGGCGCGACCGGAAGGCCGTGCAGTCCGAGGCAGCCTGGTGCGAGGAGATCCGGGCGAGGCTCGAGGAGGCCGTCCGGCTGCGCCTCGTAAGCGATGTCCCGCTGGGGGCGTTCCTCAGCGGGGGGATCGATTCCAGCGCCGTGGTTGCCATGATGAGCCGGATCGGCAAGGGGCCGGTCAAGACGTTCTCCATCGGCTTCGCGGAGCCGGAGTACGACGAGCTAACGCATGCCCGGCGCGTGGCCGAGCGGTTCTCGACCGAGCACCACGAGCTGGTGGTCCGGCCGGATGCGGCGGCCATCCTGCCGAAGCTGGCCTGGCACTACGACGAGCCCTTCGGGGATTCCTCTGCCGTTCCCACCTACGCTGTGGCTCAGATCACGCGGGAGCATGTGACCGTGGCCTTGAACGGGGACGCGGGGGATGAGAACTTCGGCGGGTATGATCGGTACCTCGCGAGTTGCCTGGCCGCGTCCTTCGATCGCTGGCCCGGTGCCGGCGTGCTCCAGCAGGCGATCCGGACGGGTCTGCACCTCTGGCCGCGGCGCGGGCGGCGGACAGGGATCCTCCAGCGCGGGCGCCGATTCCTGGAAGGGCTGGCCGAGCCTCCAGAGCGGCGGTACGCGCGCTGGTTCTGCCATTTCCACGGGGAGCGGAAGACAGACCTCTGCACGCCGGAGTTCCGGAGGGCCGCAGGGGAAGCGGACGACCTGGAGGTCCTCCTCGCCGCCTATCGCGAGAGCGACGCCCCCGACTTCGGCGATGCCATCCTGGGCGTGGATTCGGCTCTGTACCTCCCCGACGATCTCCTGGTCAAGGTGGACATCGCCAGCATGGCCCACTCCCTGGAGGCCCGCTCCCCCTTCCTGGATCACGAGTTCATGGAATTCGCGGCGACGATCCCCTTCGATCTCAAGGTGCGGGGGCGGACGAAGAAGTACATCCTGAAACAGGCCTTGAGAGGCCTGCTGCCCGGGAGTATCCTCGACCGGCCGAAGATGGGATTCGGGGTGCCCATCGATCACTGGCTGCGACACGACCTCCGCGAGCTGGCCCACGACACCCTCCTCGGGCCGCGCGCCGCTTCCCGCGGGTATTTCCATCAGGAAGCCGTGGCGCGTCTCCTCGACGAGCACGTGCGCGGGAAGGCCAACTGGCAGTACCTGCTCTGGACGCTCCTGATGCTGGAACTCTGGCACCGGACGCACGTGGACTCGGACGGCGAGGCGGCGGCCCGCCGTCGGGAGTGTCAACCGACAGTAAAATCCTTGTAGGCGTTCAGCCCGGCCCATTGCGCAGAATAGGCCGCCTCCTCCGCCGTCATTCCGGCGGAAGCCGGAATCCAGTATGCCGAGGATTCTGGACCCCGGCTTCCGCCGGGGTGACAACCTGGGATGACGCCCGAGGCTAAGCGCTTACAAGTCCCTGAGGAGGCTGAGACCATGCCACGCTTCCTGATCACGGGCGGGGCGGGGTTCATCGGGTCGAATCTGGCCCACGCCCTCGTCGCCCGCGGGGAATCGGTCCGCATCCTGGACGACTTCTCCACCGGGCGGCCTCAGAACCTGCTCGGCATCGAGGACCAGATCGAGATCGTCCGGGGCGATCTCCGCGACCCGGCGGCGGTGGCCGGCGCGGTCCAGGGCGTGGAGGTCGTCCTCCACCAAGCAGCGCTCAACAGCAATCCGCGCTCGATCAAGGAGCCGGAGGCGACCAACGCCGTGAACGTGGGGGGGACGCTCTGCCTCCTGGAGGCGGCCCGGGCGGCCAAGGTGCGGCGCGTCGTGTATGCCTCCTCCTCCTCGGTGTACGGGGACACGCCGGAGCTCCCCAAGACAGAGGACCTGCCCCTCCGCCCCAAGGCCCCTTACGGCGTCTCGAAGCTTGCCGCCGAGTGGTACTGCCGGGTCTTCGCCCAGGTGTACGGCCTGGAGACAGTGAGCCTCCGCTACTTCAACGTCTTCGGCCCGCGCCAGCACCCGGACTCGGAGTACGCCGCGGTTATCCCGCGCTTTCTCCGGGCTATGCTCAAGGGCGAGCGGCCCGTGATCTACGGAGACGGCGAGCAGTCCCGGGACTTCACCCCCGTGGACAATGTAGTGGCGGCGAACCTCCTGGCGACCGAGGCGCCCCGGGGGATCGGCGAGGTCTTCAATATCGCCTGCGAGCAGGCCAGCACGCTGAATCAGCTCGTGGCCTGGCTCAACGAGCTGTTGGGGACCACGCTCGCCCCGGACTATGCGCCCCCGCGGCCGGCGGACATCCGCCACTCGTATGCCTCCATCCGGAAGGCGGGCGACGTGCTGGGCTACCAGCCTCACCTTGACGTGCGGGAAGGGCTGCGACAAACGCTCGAATGGTTCAAGCGGCATGAGTGCTGAGGTCGAACCGATCGCATCAGGATCCGTGAAGTCGGCCGCGACGGGTGCGGGAGGCGAGGGCTACCCGGAGACGCCCGCTCTCCCTCTGGGCCGCCCCATCCGGATCGCCCGAGTCATTGCCAGGCTCAACGTGGGGGGGCCCGCCCGGCACGTGATCCTCCTCACGGCGGGCCTCGACCGGAGGCGGTTCGATACGACCCTCATCGTGGGGACGCCCGAGCCGCGGGAAGGGGATCTCCTCCCGGACGCCCGCGCCCGCGGCGTCACACCCCGCATCATCCCGGAGCTCGGCCGCGCCATCCGGCCCCATCGCGACCTGGTGGCGCTCGCCAAGCTGGTGCGGATCTTCCGGAGCCTGCGACCCGACATCGTCCACACGCACACGGCCAAGGCCGGGACGCTGGGGCGGCTCGCCGCCTTCCTCGCCGGCGTTCCCGTGGCGATTCACACCTTCCACGGCCACGTCTTGGAGGGATACTTCTCGGCGCCCCTGGCGCGGCTCTTCCTCGCGATCGAGCGGGCGCTGGCCAGGCGGACGGACCGGATCATCGTGGTCAGTCCGCGCCTCAAGGCCGCCATCCTGGCCAAGGGGATCTGCACCAGCGCGAAGGTGGAGGTGGTGCCGCTCGGGCTGGAGCTGGCGCGATTCGCCGGCACCCGACCGCCGGGGGCCAATCTCCGCGCGACGCTCGGCATTCCGCCCGAGGCGCCGCTTCTGGGCAGCGTGGGGCGGCTCGTGCCGATCAAGGATCACGCGACACTCTTCCAGGCGCTGAGGCTGCTCCGCCTGGAGGGGCTGCGCCCCCATCTCCTGGTCGTGGGCGACGGGGAACTGCGGCCAGAGCTGGAGCGGCTCGCGGCGGGTCTTGGGCTGGAAACTTGCACCCATTTCCTGGGCTGGCGAGACGATCTCGAGGCTATCTTCGCCACGGTGAACGTGGTAATCTGCTCCTCGCGAAACGAGGGGACCCCCGTGGCGCTCATCGAAGCCATGGCTGCGGGCGTTCCGGTTCTCTCCACGGACGTGGGCGGGGTCGGCGACCTGATCGTACGCGGCGAGACGGGCTGGCTCGTCCCGCCGGGAGATCCGCCGGCCATGGCGGAGGCCGTCCGGGCGATCCTGGCGGAGCCGACCGCGATCCCGGCAGGTGGCGGCGGCGGGCCGGGCCGCGGCGCTGGCGCGGCATGGGGTCGAGGGATTGATTCAGCGAATGGAGACGCTGTACACGGGACTCCTCGCGGAGAAGCAGAGCCAATGAAAAATTTCAAACGGACAACTGACGATTGACAACGATGACGCGGCCGGAAAATGCGCTGACCGGTTTTCAATTGTCGGTTGTCAGTTTTTCATTGGAGGGTTCAAGCGTGCGCGTCTTGGTGACCGGCGGCGCCGGGTACATCGGGTCGCATCTGGTGGACGCCCTGATCAAGCGGGGCGACGATGTGCTCGTCGTCGACAACCTGGCGACCGGATCAATCGAGAACGTCCGCCGCCACCTCGGCCAACCCCACTTCCAGTTCATCAACGACTCGATCCTCAACGAGGCGCTCCTGGAGCGGTTCGTCCCGTCCCTCGACCTGATCTTCCACCTGGCGGCGGCGGTGGGCGTCCGGCACATCCTGCAGGATCCGCTGGCCGCCATCAACACCAACGTGCGCGGGACGGAGGTGGTCCTGGGGCTGGCCTTCAAGTACTGGAAGCGGAGCGTGATCGCCTCCAGCTCGGAGATCTACGGCAAGGCGAGTCATGTGCCCTTCCGGGAGGACGACGATCGCGTCTTGGGCTCGACGGGGGTGGCGCGCTGGTCCTACTCCATGTCCAAGGCCATCGATGAGCACTTCGCCTTCGCCTACGCCGTCAAGGGCCTCCCCGTCTCCATCCTGCGCTACTTCAACTCCTACGGCCCGCGCCTGGACGAGCGAGGGTACGGGAGCGTGGTGGCGAACTTCATCCGCCAGGCCCTGCGGGGGGAGCCGCTCACGGTTTTCGGGGATGGGAAGCAGACGCGCTGCTTCACCTACATCGAGGACACGGTGGCGGGGACGCTGCTCGCCGGGGAAGCCCCGGCGGCCGTGGGCGAGGCCTTCAACATCGGCAACCCGGTGGAGACCCGGATCGTGGAGTTGGCCGCGCAGGATCAAGCGCCTGACTCGCTCCCGCTCGCAGGCTGGAATTCATTCCCTACGAAGCCTATTACGGCGAGGGCTACGAGGACACGCGACGACGGGTGCCCGCCATAGAGAAGGCGGAGCGCCTGCTGGGCTTCCGGCCGAAAGTGGATCTGGAGCGCGGCCTCAGGCAGACCATCGCGTGGTGCCGCAAGCATTACGGCCACTGAGTAGCCCGCGGCAGAGGCAGGAGCGTACGACGGTACGCCAGTACGACTGTACGGGGACAGAGAGCGCGTTCCGAGGGCGTACGGTCGTACCGTCGTACGGTCGAACGCTCTTGGGAGGGGTAGGAGGGCGGGATGAGCGATGCGTCTTCAGGACTGATTCGGGAAGATCCGAGCAGAAGGACATCACCGTCGCCGTCATCGGCTTGGGCTACGTCGGCCTCCCGCTCGCAGCGGGCTTCGCCCGGGCGGGCGTGGCCGTTGTGGGGATTGATGTCGATCCGGCCAAGGTGGACGCCATCAACCGGGGGGCGAGCCACATCCCGGACGTCCCGAGCACCACCTTAGCCCCCCTGGTCCAGGCGGGGACCCTCCAGGCCACCACGGACTACGCCGCCTGTGCCGCCGCCCAGGCCAGCGTGATCTGCGTCCCCACCCCCTTCACGAAGATGAAGGCCCCGGACCTCTCCTACATCGAGACGGCGGTGAAAGCCCTCGCCCCCCACCTGACCAAGGGCGCCCTCGTCGTCCTCCAGTCCACCACGTACCCCGGGACCACGGAGGAGTTGGTGCGCCCCCTCCTGGAAGCGGCCGGGCACCGGGTGGGCGAGGACGTTCTTCTCGCCTTCTCCCCCGAGCGGATCGACCCCGGGAACCGGAGCTACTCCGCCCACAACACCCCCAAAGTGGTGGGGGGGATCGATGCCGCCTCCACCGAGGCCTGCGCCGCCCTCTTCAGCCTCCTCGTCCCCGCGGCGCAGATCCACCGGGTGTCGGGCCCCAGGGCGGCCGAGATGTGCAAGCTCCTGGAGAACTGCTTCCGGAGCGTGAACATCGCCCTGGTGAACGAGCTCGCCAAGCTTTGCGACCGGATGGGGATCGACATCTGGGAGGTCATCGACGCCGCGGCCACCAAGCCCTTCGGCTTCATGCCCTTCTACCCCGGCCCGGGGGTGGGCGGTCACTGCATCCCCGTGGACCCCTACTACCTCTCCTGGAAGGCCCGGGAGTACGACTTCTACACAAAGTTCATCGAGCTCGCCGCCGAGGTGAACAGCAGCATGCCCTTCTACACGGTGAACAAGCTCGCCGAGGCCTTGAACACGCAGGGAAAGCCTCTCCAGGGGGCCAAGGTCCTGGTCCTCGGGGCGGCCTTCAAGAAGGACATCGACGACCCGCGGAACAGCCCCGCCGTCGAGGTCCTCCGGCTCCTCCGGCGGAAAGGGGCCGCCGTGAGCTACCACGACCCGTTCGTCCCCACGGTGGGTCTGGGGGACGGGGCCGGCCCCCGCCTCACCTCGGTCCCGCTCACCGAGGCCACCTTGGAAGCCCAGGACTGCATCTGCCTGGCCGTGGCCCACAGCAGCTTCGACCTCCCTTGGATCGTGAAGCACAGTCGGCTCGTTCTGGATGCCACCGGGGCCACGCGGCGGCTCCCCCGGTCGGGCGCCATCATTCGCCTGTAGGCGATGGGCTACCTCGCGCCCCTCACGGTTCCTCTCCTGGTGGGCTTCGGATCGGCCCTGCTCCTGACGCCGCTCTGTCGGCTCATCGCCATGCGCTTCGGGATCGTGGATCGGCCGGGCGGCCGGAAGATCCATGGGGAGCCCACGCCCCTCCTGGGTGGCGTGGCGATTGCCCTGGCCCAGATCCTGGGCGTCCTGGCCAGCGGTTCGGTGGACTGGGTCTTCATCAGCGTCCCGGTGGCCGGGGTGCTCATTTTGCTCCTCGGAATTCGCGTCGACCTGGACCCCCAGAGGGAGGGGGTGCGATGGTGGCTCCGCCTGATTTTCCAAGGGGTCCTGGCTGGCCTCGTCGTCCAGGCGGGGATCCGCATCAGCTTCCTGCAAACGCCGTGGTTCGCCATCCCGATCACCCTCCTCTGGATCGTCGGGATGACCAACGCCTTCAATCTCCTGGACAACATGAACGGGCTGTCGGCGGGCGTGGCGGCGATCGCCGGATTGACCTTCGCGGCCCTGGCGGCCCGCTACGTCGAGGTTGGCCCCGAACAGATGCCCACGGTCAAGGCGGCGGCAGCCTTGGCGGGTGCCTGCCTGGGCTTTCTGCCCAGCAACTTCCGGGGGCGCATTTTCATGGGCGATGCGGGAAGCCTGTTCCTTGGCTTCACCCTGGCCTGTCTGGCGGCCCTCGGCAGTTGGCGGAGCCCCACGGTTCCGACCTCGATAATCATCCCGATACTGGTCCTGGCCTACCCGATCTTCGACACGACGCTGGTGGTGATCCTTCGCCTTCGGCGCGGGCAGTCCCCGGTCGTCGGAGGCCGGGATCACTCCTCGCACCGGCTGGTCAGGTTGGGGCTGGGTCGCCTGGAGACCGTGCTCCTCATCTACCTGTTTTCTCTCTCCCATGCCTTCACGGCGCTCTTGGTCTCCTCCGTGACGTTCCGCCTGTCGCTCTTGGCGCTGGCGGGGAGCACGAGCGTCCTCTTCATCTTCGGCATGGTGTTGCGCAAGGCGCCCGCGTGGGGGAGCGGGACGCCGGAAGGGTTGGACTGTGGCCAAAAAACTGGATAGCGTCGTCGTCCTGCTGGTCATCATCATCCTCGGAGCGTTGATCGGCAGCGTGATCGGCGAGGTGATCGCCACGCTGGCGCCGGGCGGCTTGCTGGAGAAAATTTTCTCCAAGGGGATCAATCCCGGTCTCACCCCCCCGGCGGTCTTGGACCTCAAGGTGCTCACCCTGACCTTCGGCCTCACGATGAAGGTCAACCTGTCGAGCCTGCTCGGGATCGTCCTCGCGCTGCTCATCTACCGGAAGATCTGAGGAGGTTCAAGGTTCAACGTTGAACCTCGCACGTCGAACCCCATCGTTTGGGGGCGTGAATCCGTTGCCCGAGATCATCCTGGCGTCGGCCTCGCCGCGCCGCGCCGGCCTGCTGCGACAGATCGGCCTGCCCTTCCTCGTCGCGCCCAGCGCGGTGGACGAGGAGGAGCATGTCTCTTCGGCGGAGGAGGCCCGCCCTGAGGAGCTGGCCACCCGCCTGGCCCTTGCCAAGGCGCAGACGGTGGCCCGCCGACTTGGCCGGGGTCTGGTCCTCGGCGCGGACACCATGGTCGTCTGCGACGAGGCGGTCTTGGGGAAGCCGCGCGATACGGCGGAGGCGCAGGCCTTTCTGATCCGGCTGTCGGGGCGGACCCACCGCGTGATCACCGGGGTCGCCCTGCTCCAGGCCGAGACGGGCCGGGCCGAGGTCGCCGCCGCGGTGACGGCCGTTCGAATGCGACCCTTCGATGCGGCCGAGGCAGCCGCGTACGTGGCCACCGGTGAGCCGATGGACAAGGCGGGAGGCTATGCCGTGCAGGGTCGGGGGGCCCTCTTGGTCGAGGCCATCGAGGGAGAATACAGCAACGTGGTAGGCCTTCCGCTCATCACGCTGGCGGAACTCCTCCGGCGTTTCGGCTTGAAGATCTGGGCGCTGGCGCGGCCCTGAGGGCTCGGACCGATGGGCACGCCATGTCTCGCGGCGAGGCGCCCCGGCGTTTGTGGTGGCGTCCCTGGGGAGTTGACGGTATACTTCCAAAACCGGACTGAAACGGCTGGTTGCTTCTTCCGACTGGCGACCTGGATTGGACCGTGGACCGACTCATTGTTCCTGCCTTGATGCACGCCGGGGAGTTCCTGGTGGCCGCCACCATGACTGTCCTGGCCTTGTTTTCCGTCTACTCGCTGGCGGTGATCGGCGAGCGCTGGTGGACCCTGTGGAAGAGCCACCGGGCATCGGCGGGTCTTCTCCGCCGCGTGCTGGAATGGGTGGACCAGGGGCGGCTGTCCGAGGCGCTCCAGGCCTGCCACGGGGCTGCCGGCAGCCACCTCGCACCGGTTCTCGCGGCCGGGCTTCAGGAATTCCTGCCCCTGGCCTCGCAGAATCCGGGCCTGCATTCTGGGCCCACGCTGGATCGGGCCAGCGGCCCCGTGCGCGAAGCCATGCAGCGGGCCACGGCGGCAGAGATCGAGCGGCTGGAGCAACGCCTGACCTCCCTGGCCACGCTGGGAAACATCAGCCCCTTCGTGGGTCTCTTCGGAACCGTCATCGGGGTGATGCGGGCCTTCGAGGCCATCTCGCGGACCGGCAGCGGGGGGCTGGGCACCGTCTCGGCCGGGATCGCCGAGGCGTTGGTGGCGACGGCGGCGGGCCTCTTCGTCGCCATCCCGGCCGTCATGGCCTACAATCATTTCGTTTCGCGCGTGAAGGGCTGCGCGATTGAGATGGACGGGGCGGCCTCCGAGCTGATGGCGCGGATCCACCGGGCGGCCGACCGACCGGCTGGCGCCGTTCAGAGGTAGGCGGATTCCATGGCCTTGTCCTTGCCCTCGCGGTCGGCGGATCGCCGCCTGCTCTCCGAGATCAACGTCACCCCGATGGTGGATGTGATGCTGGTCCTGCTGGTGATCTTCATGGTCACCACGCCCATGCTCCAGCGCGGGACCGACGTGCAGTTGCCCCAGGCCCAGTACTCGGAGGTGAAGGAGGAGGAGCGCATCAACCTCACCCTCACCCGGGACGGGCGCGTGTTCGTCAATGCCCAGGAGGTCCCGCGGGCCAGCCTCAAGGATCGGCTGGTGGCCCTGACGCGCGGGGGGCAGCGGGTGGTCCACTTCCGGGGAGACGCCCAGGTCCCATACGGCCTGGTGATCGAGGTGATGGATGCCCTGAAGGGGGCGGGAATCGAGACCGTGGGGATGATCACCGACCGCCCGTCCGGGCCGGTGCGCCCCTAGCCACCAAGTGCCCATGGACCTCTTCCGCACGATCCTGGTTCTCCTCTCGAACTTCGTGATCTGGGTCATCGGCGACCTGGGCTACGGCGGCATCGTGGTGGCCATGGCCATCGAGAGCGCCTGCATCCCCCTGCCCAGCGAGGTGATCATGCCCTTCTCGGGGTACCTCGTGAGCCAGGGGCGCTTCACGCTCTGGGGGGTGTCGCTGGCGGGGGCGCTTGGGTGCGCCATCGGCTCGGCGCTGGCCTATGCCGTGGGCGCGTACGGCGGCCGCGCCTTTATCCTGAAATACGGCCGCTACGCCCTGATCACCCCGCACGAGGTGGATCGGGCGGACCGCTGGTTCCAGCGGTACGGCATGGCCGCGACGTTCCTCAGCCGCCTCCTGCCCGTGATCCGCACCTTCATCTCCCTGCCGGCGGGGATCGCGCGGGTTCCCTTCGGCCGCTTCCTGGTCTACGCCTTCCTGGGCTCCCTGCCCTGGAGTTGGGTGCTGGCCTACGTGGGGATGCTCCTGGGGGAGCACTGGGAGCAGGTGGGGGGCGTGCTCCATTCGCTGGACGTCGTGATCGTGGCGGGGCTCCTGCTGGGCGCGGCCTGGTTCCTCTGGCACCACTGGCCCCGGCGGGTGCCCCAGCCAGAAAAGGAGTAGGGTAAGGCCATGGTGCGCTTGCGACGCTTCTCCCTCAGCACCAAGTTCTTGGACATGTTCATCGAGGAGGCGCGAAACATCCACCAGGGCGCGCGGGCCTTCCAGCAGATGCTGGAGGACTTCCAAGGCACGGACGATCAGTGGCGCGCCGTGGAGGAGTACGAACACGAAGGGGACAAGATCACCCACCGGATCCTCCTGACCCTGCACCAGGTGCTCATCGCCCCCCCGCACCGGGAGGACATCCACAAACTCGCGGTCACGCTGGACGACGTCCTGGACTTGATTGAAGGCTCGGCGGCGCGCATGGCCATGTACAAGGTGGCCAAGCCTACCCCCCCGGCGCTGCGCCTGGGGGGCCTCATCGTCCGCTGCACCGAGGAGATCGTGCAGGGCGTCACGGCCCTCCCGGACTTTGCCAAGATCCAGCCCCACTGCATCGAGATCAACCGCCTGGAGAACGAGGCCGACGAGATCTCACGGGAGGCCATCGCCGCCCTTTTCGTCGGGGAGGCACCCCCCATCGAGGTCATCAAGTGGAAGGAGATCTACGAGACGATGGAGACGGCGACGGACGTTGCGGAGGACGTCGCCAACCTCCTCGAGGAGATCTCCCTGAAGCAGGCCTGACGGGTGAGGCCAGTCGTCCCTTCCATGTCCGTCGACTTCCAGTCCGCCGAGCCTCTCGGCGCGCTCCAGACCTCGGTTGGGCCCGTGACGTTGCGGGTTCTGGCCACGGCGGACCAGCTCGTCCCGCTGGCCGTGGGGGACGGCCTGGGTGCATACTGTCGCTATCGGACCGGCGGGACCGCCGCCATGCTGCGGCGCGTGCTGGCGGCCCCGGCCGGCTCCCTGGCGGCAGCCATCGCGGGCGGCAGGCTGGTGGGCTTCCTCGCCCTCTTTCGCCCAACTCCGGAGGAGCGGTGGGGGCAGGGGGGAGCACCCGATCTGCTCGAGCTGGGCGCCTTGGAGCTGGATCGGGCCTGGCGCCGCCAGGGAATTGCCCGCGCGCTCCTGCAGGCGACCTTCGGCGGCGGGGCCTACGACGGGGCCATCGTGGTCGCGCCCCAGGCGGCCAGCGACTGGGACCTGGACGGCACGGGGCTCTCGCCCCGAGGCTATCAGCAGCTCATCCTGCGCCTCTTCCGCCGGCACCGCTTCGCGGAGTTCGCCACCGACGATCCCCTCGTGGCCGCCGACCCCCTGAGCTTCCTCCTGGCACGGATCGGGGAGCGGGCGCCGCGGGGGCTCTACCAGGCCTACCGCAGTCTCCTCACGCTGGCTCCGGCCGTGCCCCGGCCCGCCGATGTGAGCCGGCAGCACAGCTATCTCGGCTCTGGCTTCTCGACGATCCGGCAGATCAATCAGCTCCCGGTCGAGGAGCGGGAGGCCATCCACCGGAGACTCATCCCGGCCAAGGTGATCGACCTCTTGGGCCTGGACCTCACGACGGGGCTGGACGCCGGAGGGAATCGCTTGGTTTCCTACGTGTGCCCCGAGGACCAGGGCTTCGTGCGGATCGAGGTGCGCCGCCATCCCCAGGATGAAGATCCTGTCTTCCTCCTGAAGCTGACACAGCCCACCGAGGAGTTCCTGGAGATCGCCTTCATCAGTGTGAACGATCCCGACGGGGAGCGGTTCGATGTGGATCGCGATCCCGCGGGGAACGAGGTGGGCATCCAGGCCAGCGTGCGGAATCCGGTAGAGGAGCTGCGGGCCCTGCGGGCCGGGCTGGCCCCCGGTCAGGTGCGGCGCGGGCTCCGGGTCTTCCGGCAGTGTCTCCCACTGGTCGAGGCGCTCGCCGCCGAGCTGGGGAAAGAGCAGATCTCCATCGAGGCGCTGTTCTACCACCACGCCATCCTGTACGAGCACTACGGATTCGGGTATCTTACGGGGCGGGAGCGCCTGGAGGAGATCCATCGCGAGTTCCTGCCGGGCGGCCTCCTGGCGGGGCGCCTGGACGGCGCAACCCCCTTCCGCATGCCTGAGGCGGGGCGCACGGTCCGCGGGCGGAGCTGGGCCATTCACGACGGCATCCTGGGCGAGCGCTGGCGCGTGCCCCGGCTGTACAAGATCGTCGGGCAGGCCATGGCCATGCCCACGTTTCCAGATTTCGTCTACTGACACAGGTGCATCGGCACGCCGGACCCTCCCGTGCCTCGCAATCCCTCTGCTGGCCCGCTCCGCCTGGGGGCAAGGGGCCCGGAGGGGGGGTGGAGCAGGCTGGGCCGGCGCCGGGGAGGCCACCATGCTGGTAGGTCGACGGATGCGGACGTCCCTCATCACCGTGACGCCGGACGCCACGCTGGCGCGCGCTCGCGACCTTCTGCACAGCCACCGCATTCGACATCTTCCGGTGGTGGAAGCAGACCGGCTCGTGGGGATCGTCACGGATCGCGACATCCGGCAGGCGTCCCCCAGCAGCGCCGCCGGCATCAGTTCCGACCAGACGGCCGCCTTCCTGGCGAAGATCCGGGTAGAGGAGGCCATGGTGCGTCACGTCCGCACCGTAAGCCCCTACACCCCCATTGAGGAAGCGGCGCGGCTGATGATCGAGCACAAGATCGGCTGCCTCCCTGTCACGGAGGCGAGCCGGCTCGTGGGGATCATCACCGAGACCGATATCCTGAGCGTGCTCGTGGACGTGATGGGCCTCAGCGAGCCCAGCACGCGCATTGAGCTGATCCTCCCGGATCGACCCGGTACTCTGGCAGACGTGGCCCAGATCTTCAAAGCGCATCAGGTCATGATCTCGAGCATCCTGACGATGCCCCTCGATACGCCCGGGAAGCGGCTGGCCGTCATTCGCCTCAAGACCATGAACCCGAAGCCTCTCCTCAAGGATCTGGTCGCTGCAGGTTTCGAGCAGCCGTCCCTCTCACTCTAGGCAGGGACGAGGCGGGCAAGCTCATCTTTCCATCCGAATGGCAAGGTGTCCGATCTCGAAACGAATCTGTGGCAAAACGACCCGTCCGGGGCGATCGATCTGGGCAAGGCAGAAAAAACGAATCGGGTTGATTGGTGGATGTTCTGGAGGCTTCACTTGAGATTTCAGATGGTTAGTGGCCTCCAGTGATCTGACAACCACAGCGTTTTCCGCTACTCGTCTGTGGCACACTTATTGCTAGGAAAATTCGCAACGCCCGGGAGATATGACATACCCATACTGAGGGATCCCATGGGAATCACATGGGTGGATGTGAGCCTTCTCACATTGTTGTTCAGCCTCGGCGCCGTGCTGATTACCCAGAGCATCTTCTACCTCAGCCGGCGCGACGCACAGGAGGCTCGGCGAAACCGACAGGCGGCTTGCCAGCGCCACGAGTGGGTGCGGAAGGAATCGATCGGGCTGGTATGTCGACTCTGCGGGAAGATTCCAGGCTAGGCCTTGCCTCGTCCATCCTGAGCCCTAGGCCAGTTTCCGTCGAGATCTCTCCGGCAATCAGCAATTCCTTCCAATGATTTTCCTTCTGGGGGGAGTCCTGCACGTTCTTCCGCGACGGGCATTTGGCTTGACTTTGATTGCCCCCGATTGTACTCTCGGCCTGATCGGCAAAACCTGCAAGGGGAGTTCCTTCGATGTTCGGCGTAGGCATGCCAGAACTGATGATCATCTTCGTGATCGCGCTTTTGGTCTTCGGGCCGAAGGAGCTGCCGAAGATCGCGAAGACCCTCGGGAAGGCCATGGCCGAGTTGCGCCGGGCCTCTGACGACTTGCGCGATGGCATCCAGCGGGAGATCGACAACGCTACAAAAGAGGAGCCGGAGGCCCCGCCGGTGACGCCCGAGCCTGTTCCCTCTGCCGAGTCGATCCCCGTGGCGCCGGCGGCCACTGCGGAGGGGGGTGCAACTGCTCCCACGGATGTGCCGAGCGGCCTGGCGGCCGGGCAGGCGAACCAGCAGGTCGCCGAGGCCGCGGCGCAGGCAGCGCATCCGGAGGCTGGCGAGGGCGCCCCGACCGCAGTGCAGTTGACGATTCCGATCATAACGGGAGAGCCCCCGAATGGCCGCGGGGTTCCTGCCGATTCCGTTGAGGCGCCCGCGCCTGCAGATGCGCCGACGGACGCCGCACCCAAGATCGAGGCGGCTCCACCTGCCCCTGCCCAGCCTGCCGGGACCCGGAATGCCTGACGACGCAGCCAAGATGCCCTTCCTGGCTCATCTGGATGAGCTAAGGAAGCGGCTGATCGTGTCCTTCTCTGCCATCGGCGTCGGGTTCGTTCTCGTCTTTAATCTCCGCGAGCGGATCATCCAGTATCTCCAGTGGCCCCTGACGACGGACATCCTCATGGGACGGCGCTTCCCCTTCATCGCGTACAAGAGCAAACCGCCCCTTGCCAAGCTGACGGCCCTGGGCCCTGCCGAGACGCTGTGGACTCACTTCAAGGTGGCTTTCATCGCGGGCCTCCTGGTTGCCCTTCCCGTTGTTCTCTATGAGATCTGGAAGTTCATCGCGCCCGGCCTCCTGCCCAAGGAGCGACGCTTCGCCCTGCCCTTCGTGGTCCTGTCCACGCTGTTCTTCTTCCTCGGCGTGGCGTTCTGCTTCTTCATCGTCCTGCCGATGGCGCTACAATTCCTCCTGACCTTCGATCCGTCTATTCAGCAGACACCGCGGTTTTCCGAGTATGTGGATTTCACCTTGAAGTTCTTGCTGGCCTTTGGCGTGATCTTCGAGCTGCCATTGGCCATGGTGATCGCGGCGCGCTTTGGGATCGTGACGCCGCAGTTCCTGGCGCGGAACCGGAAGTACGCCATCTTGCTCAACTTCATCATCGCCGCCATCCTCACTCCCACCCCGGACGTGTTCAACCAGTGCCTGATGGCCCTGCCCATGTGCCTGCTCTACGAGGTTGGAATTCTCGCGTCCCGCATTGTGGTGCGACCCGCCAAGCGCGTAGAGGTCTGAGCCTTTCGCCTCCGGGAAGCTCCAGCCGGCAGCGCACACGGATCGCTGCTGGCTCGATTCTTCTCGGCAGTCACGACGTTCGCAGGAAGGAGGCGGGTGAAGCGGCCGGCGGCGGCCGGCCCGGGGAGGGATCCTTCCTCGGCTAGCGCGCCGCGCTGGCGATAAACAGTTGATGGAATCGCCGATCGCCGGTGAGTTCCGGATGGAAGGCTGTGGCGAAGAGGCGGCCCTGACGGGCCGCGACGGGAGTTCCGTCCCTCAGGCGGGCCAGGATCTCCACTCCCCGACCGACGTCCTCGATGATCGGGGCGCGGATGAACACGGCGTGGAAGGGTGGGTCGCCCAGGGCGGGGACGTGGAGATCTGCCTCGAAGCTGTCCACCTGGCGGCCGAAGGCGTTGCGGCGGACCGTGAGGTCCATGGCCTCCAGCGCCGGGATGCCCGTGGCATCCAGACGCTTGGCCAGCAGGATCATGCCAGCGCACGTTCCCCAGACCGGAAAGCCTTCAGCGGCGAGCTTCCGCAATGGCTCCAGGAGTCCTGAGGTTCGCATGAGACGGACGATGGTGGTGCTCTCGCCGCCCGGAATGATTAGGCCGTCGAGAGCCTCGAGGCCCTGTGGGAGGCGCACCTCAGGGGCGCTGACCCCCAGGCTCTCCAAGGCCTGCCGGTGCTCGCGGAAATCCCCTTGCAGGGCCAGGATGCCGATGGTCGCCATGCCGAATGACAAATGACCACTACGTCAAATGACCAATGACCAAATCCCAATGAACGCGGAACGCATTGGTCATTGGGAATTGGTCATTGGGAATTGGCTCGCTACCACCCACGAGTTGCCAGCAACTCCTCCGGCTTCATGGAGCGGACATCCAGGCCCGGCATGGCCTCGCCGAGCCCGCGGGAGACGTCGGCCAGGATCTTGGCGTCCTTGAAGTGCGTGGTCGCCTGGACGATGGCCTTGGCGCGGGCCGCAGGGTTCGACGACTTGAAGATGCCGGAGCCAACGAAGACGCCGTCCACGCCGAGCTGCATCATGAGGGCCGCATCGGCGGGCGACGCGATCCCGCCCGCGGCGAAGTTGACCACCGGCAATCGGCCCGTCCGCGCCACCTCGGCGACGAGCTCGTACGGGGCCCGCAGGTTCTTGGCCTCGGCCATGAGCTCGTCCTGGCCGAGCCCCTGCAAGCGGCGGATGGCCCCCAGGACGGCGCGGGCATGGCGGACGGCCTCCACCACGTTGCCGGTCCCCGCCTCCCCCTTGGTCCGGATCATGGCCGCCCCCTCGCCGATCCGCCGCAGGGCCTCCCCCAGGTCGCGGCAGCCGCAGACGAAGGGCACCGTGAAGGGGTGCTTGTAGATATGGTGCTCCTCATCCGCCGGCGTCAAGACCTCCGACTCATCGATGTAGTCCACGCCGAGGGCCTCCAAGATCTGCGCCTCCACGAAGTGCCCGATGCGGCACTTGGCCATCACGGGGATGGTGACGGCCTTTTTGATGGCCTCGATCACCGTGGGGTCGGCCATCCGGGCGACCCCCCCGGCGGCCCGGATGTCGGCGGGGACCCGCTCCAGGGCCATGACGGCGCAGGCCCCGGCCTCCTCGGCGATCCGCGCATGATCCGGTGTGACCACATCCATGATGACCCCGCCCTTCAGCATCTGGGCCAGGCCGAGCTTCACCGTCCAGGTTCCCTTTTCCATGGTCCGCCTCCTCCGTCAATCCGTCTCGATTAAGAAACCAGGCGCATTATACGCCCAAAAGCCGGCCAGGCAAAGTGCTAGCCGAATCCAGCCAGGATGCATCCCTGGGGGCCGGAGGAGACAAGAAGTCCGGGGGGGTTATTGCCTCAGAGGGGTGCCGGCCGCGTCACCGGGCTTGGGGTAGGGGGCGTGGCGGATGTTCTTGCCTTCCACCAGGAAGACGACCATCTCCGCAATGTTGGTGGCGTGGTCGGCGACCCGCTCGAGGTGTCGCGACACGAGGATGAGCCGAATGGCGCGCTGGATCGTGCGGGGGTCTTCCATCATGAAGGTGAGGAGCTCTCGGAAGACCTGGTCCTTCAGGCCGTCCACTCTGTTGTCGGCCTCGATAACCTCGCGGGCCAGGGCGACGTCCCGGCGCACGAAGGCATCCAGGCTGTCTCGCAGCATCTTCTGGGAGAGCTGGCTCATCCAGGGGATGTCGATGTAGGGTTTGAGCTGGGGCTCCTCGTTCAACTCGATGGCCCGCTGGGAGATGTTCACCGCCTGATCGGCCATCCGCTCCAGGTCCGTGCTGATCTTCATGGCGGTGGTGATGAACCGCAGGTCGCTGGCCGCCGGCTGGTGAAGCGCCAGCAGGCGGATGCACCCCTCATCGATCTCGACCTCCAGCGCATCCACCTTCGCGTCCGCGGCGATGGTCTCCTCGGCCAGGCGGGAGTCCCGATCCACCAGGGAGGACACGGCGTTCTCCACCATGCTCTCCACCAGGCTCCCGAGCTTGAGGGTCTTCTCCTTGACCTGATTCAGCTCCTCGTGAAAGTGCCGCTTCATGGCGACCTCAGTGTTCCGCGTCGGGCCGGGCCGGGCCGGCGTCCTATCCGAACCGCCCGGTGATGTAGTCCTCGGTCCGCTTGTCCTGCGGATTCGTGAAGATCTGCGGCCGTGTCGCCGAACTCCACCAGCTCGCCCAGGTAGAAGAAGGCCGTGACGTCCGACACCCGGGCCGCCTGCTGCATGTTGTGCGTGACGATGACGATGGTGTAGCTCCCGTTTCAGCTCGTGGATCAGCTCCTCGATCTTGGCCGTGGCGATCGGGATCGAGGGCCGAGCAGGGCTCGTCCATGAGCAGCACCTCGGGCTCCACGGCCAGGGCCCGGGCGATGCAGAGCCGCTGCTGCTGGCCTCCGGAGAGGCTGGCGCCCGACTGTCTCCAGACTGGTCCTTCACCTCGTCCCACAGGGCGGCCTGGCGCAGGGCGCGCTCCACGGCCTCGTCGGAGCCGCGGCGCGTCGGCGGACCCCGTCCAGCCGGAGCCCGCGAGCAGCGTTGTCGAAGATGGACATGGTGGGGAAGGGATTCGGCTTCTGGAAGACCATCCCGACGCGCCGGCGGATCGCGACCGGATCGGCTGCCGGACTGTAGATGTCCTCGCCGTCCAGCAGGATCCTGCCCTGGACGCGGGCGCCGGGGACGACCTCGTGCATGCGGTTCAGGCAGCGGATGAAGGTGGACTTCCCGCAGCCCGAGGGGCCGATGATGGCCGTGACGGTGCTGGGGCGATCGTCAGGGCGATGCCGTGCAGGACGTGCACCGGCCCGAACCAGGCGTGGAGCCGCCGGACGTGGATGCTGTTGGCCGCGCTCACCGGACGCCCCCGTAGCGGCCTTGGGTCGCCAGGCGGGTGACGAGGCTCGCGACGAAGATCAGCAGGACCAGCACCAGGGCGCCGGCCCAGGCCTGCCGATGCCAGTCCTCGTAGGGCGAAATGGCGTAGGTGAAGATCTGCAGCGGCAGGGCGGCAATCGGCTGATCGAGCCCGTGCTGCCAGAAGCGGTTGCCGAAGGCGGTGAAGAGCAGCGGCGCCGTCTCGCCGGCGACCCGGGCCACCGCGAGCATGGTCCCGGTGACGATGCCCGCCCGGGCCGGTCGGCAGCACGACCCGAGGATCACCCTCCACTTGGGGATGCCCAGGGCCAGGGCCGCCTCCCGCAGCGAGGCGGGGCACCAGGCGCACCATCTCCTCCGTCGTGCGCATGACGATGGGCAGCATGAGGATGGCCAGGGCCACGCCGCCGGCCAGGGCGGAGAAGCGCCGCATGGGCAGG
Organism: uncultured Methylomirabilota bacterium; assembly: GCA_963714585.1. Taxonomy (GTDB): domain Bacteria; phylum Methylomirabilota; class Methylomirabilia; order Methylomirabilales; family 2-02-FULL-66-22; genus 2-02-FULL-66-22. Next base: position 60,608 of record CAVQPC010000069.1, on the reverse strand, counting down.
ACGACGATGGTGTAGACGAAGATGCCGACATGATGGAGGGGACGCCGGTCAGCACGTCGGCCAGAAGCGGACCACCCACGGGAGGCGCGGGTCCCGCGACTCGGCCAGGTAGATCCCCCCAGGATTCCCACCGGCAGGCCGAGCCGGGAGGCCAGGCCCACGAGGATCGGCTGCCCACGATGGCGTTGGCCATGCCGCCGCCCGGCTCCCCCACCGGCTTCGGCAGCTGCGTGAAGAAGGCCCGGAGTCAGCGCCGAGGCCCCCCGGACCAGGAGGAACCCGAAGATCAGGACCAGGGGGAGGACCACGAGAATGGCCGCCAGCGCCGCGAGCCCTCCCATGACGCGATCGACGGCGCGTCGCCTCTCGACGCTCAGTTCCTCGCACCTCGCGGGCCGGTCCGCCCACGCGCCAGACCAGGAGCCGGGCCAGGACGTTGAGCAGCACCGTCACGGCGAACAGGATGAGGCCGATCTCGGTGAGGGCGGAGAGGTACAGATCGCCGGTGGCCTCGGTGAACTCGTTGGCGATGACGCTGGCCATGGTGTAGCCCGGGGCGAAGAGCGAGGCGGCGATCTCCGGCCGGTTGCCGATGACCATGGTGACGGCCATGGTCTCCCCGAGGGCGCGGCCCAGGCCGAGCAGGATGGCGCCGATGATGCCCGACTTCCCGTAGCGCAGGACGGCGAGGCGTGTGGTCTCCCAGCGGGTGGCGCCCAGGGCCAGGGCGCCTCCCGCAGGGTGTTGGGCACCGCCAGCAGCACCTCCCGGCTCACCGAGGTGATGGTCGGCAGGATCATGATGGCCAGGACGAGGCCGCCCGCCAGCATGCCGAAGCCGTAGGGCGGGCCCTGGAAGAGCGGTAGGAATCCGAGGGTCTTGCCCAGGGCCGGCTCGACCCAGTTCCGCAGCAGCGGGGCCAGCACGAAGATGCCCCAGAGACCGTAGACGACGCTGGGCACGGCGGCCAGCAGCTCCACCAGGAACGCGATGGGCGAGCGAATCCACAGGGGGGCCAGCTCCGCCAGGTAGATGGCGGCGCCAATGCCGAGGGGCACGGCGATCGCCAAGGCGAGGAGCGAAGAAACCGAGCGTGCCGTAGATGAGGGGCAGGGCGCCGAAGTGCTCGGTGACGGGGTCCCACGTGGACGTCACCAGGAATCGCCAGCCGAAGGCCCGCAGGGACGGGAGGGCCGCCCGCGTCATCACGGCCACCATCGCCAGGACCACCGCCAGCAGCGTGAGAGCCGCGGCGCGGGTCAGGCCGTGAAAGAGCCGGTCGCCCCACCCGCGGCGGGGACGCAGCGACGCGAGGATCCCGGGAAGTGCCAGTCCCTCGGCCGGCTTCCCGTCTTCCTGTACTGCGACTCGGGCCATGGCTCACCGCTCCGCCGAGAGCGGCTTCCCCTGGGCGGCCGCGTGGGGGGGAGCCCAATGCCCAGACTGAGGAGGAGGGCGCTTACAGGGATGGCTGGCAATTGTCTCCAAGAGCGCAAGGACCATACACGCTTCATTCCGAGCCTCCAAGGGGTCCAGCACGGTTCACTCATCTCAGGCGAGAACATCGCGTGGGGTTCGGCGTTCAAAAGAGCCGTCCGATCGCCAAACTCGCCAGGTATGTGAGGAAAGACAGCAGGCTGCCGAAGACGAACGCAAGGAACCACAGACCCACGTCCCTCTCGGCCCGGTACTGATATCCCGGCGCGACGAGAGCGTAGGCCCGGGCCTTGCGGTGCAAGCCGGCCCAGTACAGGACTCCGAGGTAGGCACCGACCCAGGCAAGCAGCAGCGTGCTATTCAAGATGATCTTCACAGTTGCATCCCTCGTCCATGGCCGACCCCCCAATTGAGCGAGGGTAGTATCCTGCCGGATTGTTACAGGACGATGACACTCGCATGAATTCTGCTCGCTTGTCCGACTGGTCCCCGAGGGCCGCTCTTTACCGATGGTTAGGGATCTGCCGCGGCAAAAAGGACGGCAGGCGGACCAGTGCGTGGCGGGCGAAGTCGTACGCTGGCAGGTCTATGCGGAGACCGGGGATACGGGCTCGGCGGGCAGCGTGACCCGCACCCGGGTTCCCCGTCCTGGCTCGCTCTCAATGTTCAAGGTCCCATGGTGGGCCTCGACGAGGTGCTTGACGATAGCCAGGCCGAGGCCGGTTCCGCCCAATTCGCGAGAGCGAGCCTTGTCCACGCGGTAGAAGCGCTCCGTGATCCGGGGGAGATCCTTCCGGGGAATGCCGACGCCGGTATCCTCCACCACAATCTCAATGGCGCGACCTGGGGGGGTCGCCCCATCAGAAGCCGGTTCAAGCAGCGTGGCATGCACCGTAACACTGCCTCCCTCGGGGGTATATTTCACGGCGTTGTCCACGAGGTTCACCAGAATTTGCGTCAGGCGATCCCGGTCCGCCAAGACGGGCGGCAGATCAGGGGGAATCCGGGTGGTGAGCTTGACGTCTCTTTGATGGGCCAGCGAGGCGAGCATCGTGGTGACTTGGTGGGCCACCTCCTCGAGCGGAACAGGGCGGATGTGGAGCGGCGCGCGCTCCAGTTCGATATTGGAGAGATCCAGCAGGTCGTTCAACAGCCGCCCCAGCCGCTCGGCGTGCCGGTGGATGATCTCCAGGAACTTGCGGGCCTCCTCGCGCGGCTCGAGCCCACCGTCGAGCAGGGTCTCCGTGTAGCCGCGGATGGCAGTGAGGGGCGTCCGGAGCTCGTGCGATACGTTGAGGACGAACTCCATGCGAATCTCTTCCAGGCGCTTGAGCTCCGTGATGTCCCGGAGAACGAGGACCGTCCCCTGGTGCACGCCTGTGACATCCCGAATGGCCACCGCGGTGCCGGCGAGGATGCGCCGCCGGGGATAGATCAGCGTGATCTCCGCGCTGGCGCCTCCCTCCGTCTGCGCCGCCGTGTGAAGGAGATCATCCAATTCATTGCTCCGAACTGCTTCGAGAGCCGTTCGTCCCAGCGCGGCGTCCTTGTGTGGAATTCCGAGGAGGGTGTGCGCTGCCGGATTGATGAGGGAGATCCGGCCGCGGCCATCGAGCAGCATCAGCCCCTCCGCCATGTTCTCCAGGATGCTGCGCGAGCGACGACTCTCCTGCTCGAGTCGCTCCAGCGTGTGGGCCAGATCGGCGGCCATGGCATTCAGCGCGTCGGCGAGGATCCCGATCTCATCTCGCGGGCCCTTGGGGAGCGGCGGGGCGAACTTTCCCTGCGGCACCCCCCGTGCGAAGTCCCCCATTTGGCGCAGGCGGCCGGCCACGCGTCGCGCCCAGAGGATGGCGATCCCCGAGGCGACCGCGAGCGAGATTATCGCGATGAGGAGAAAGTCCCGGTGGAACCTCCGGAAGGCATCGCGCACTGCGCTGATGGGGACCGCGAGGCGCAGGATCACCGGCTGACCAGAAACGAGAGGGACCCGGCGGGCGAAGTAGAGGAGGTCCCTTCTCAAGGTCTCGCTGTACCGCAAGGCGTGGCCGGTGCCCTCCGCCAGGGCCGCGGCGATCTCCGGACGGCGGGCATGGTTCTCCATGCGGCTTGGCAACTCATCGGAGTCGCCGAGCACTGTGCCGTCTGCGGCCACAACGGTCACGCGCGCACCCGTTCGTCGTCTGGCCTGGTGCGCCCAACGGATCCAGTCCGGGCTGCCGGCAGGGATTTCCGAGGTCAAGAGGGAGGCTTGCGCCTCGAGCCGGGCGAGCACCTGGTCGCGGACGGCCGCGTGCTCCCGACTCTCCAGGTACACCCCGACCAGGGCCAAGCTGAAGGCCACCAGCAGGCTGACGATCAGCGCCGACTTACTGGCGATCGTGAGACGCATGGCGTGATGACCAATGACCAATGAGGCAATGACGCCATGACCAATGAGCCAATGAGCAACGGTTCCAGGAACTCAGAACGATTGAGATTTGGTCATTGGACATTGGTCATTCGGTATCCTCGCGGCACTTGTACCCCATCCCGCGGACGGTCAGGATTAAAGACGGGCGCCGTGGGTCGGCCTCGACCTTCTCCCGCAAACGGCGGATGTGGACATCCACCGTGCGGGGCTCGACAAAGCGCTCCTGGCCCCAGACCTGATCCAGGAGCTGGGCGCGAGTGTAGACCCGCCCCCGATGTCGCAGGAAGAACTCCAACAGGCGAAACTCCATGGCAGAAAGGGCAAGCGGCTGGCCGGCCTTGGTCACCTCATGCCGGACGGGGTCCAGCCGGAGATCGCCCGCGCTCACCGGCGCATCCTGGGTCGCCAGAGGGGCAGCCACTCGGCGGAGGACTGCCTTGACGCGGGCGACGAGCTCGCGTGGGCTGAACGGCTTGGGCACATAGTCGTCTGCCCCCATCTCCAGCCCGACGATCCGGTCCACCTCCTCGGCCCGGGCGGTCAGCATGACGATCGGAAGGCGTTGGGTGGCGCTGTTCGCCCGCAGGCGGCGGCACAGCTCCAGGCCGTCCATCCCCGGGAGCATGAGGTCCAGGACCACGAGGTCGGGGGGGTCGCGGGCGATCAAATCCAGCGCCTGCTTCCCGTCGCCCACCACCCGAGCGGAGAGGCCGGCTTTGTCCAGGTGGTACTTCACCAGGTCCGCGATGTCGTGCTCGTCTTCGACGATGAGGATCGTGCCCATACGCTCCCCCGACGATGGGAAACCGCAGACTGGCGGACGTGACGAGTTGCGCTCGGAGAAATCGCAAGCAATGGTCGGCTGATGTGGGCAGAGGAACCTTCCCGAACACACACCCAGCTCCTCTGGACCCCTTTACCAGGCGTATATTACACTATGACGACAGAAATGTTACGTTCCATTCTTGTGCTTCGGCTCTATTCCCTTACGTCCGTTCTCGTCCTACCCCCCGGACCTTCTCCCCTGGCGGGCACCATCAGCGGTCAACAGTTCGAGTCCGCAGACCGCCCCTCACGGATTTCCGCTTGACAGCAAGGGCCGAACTGCGCCAGCATCTTGGACGCGCGCGGAGCCGCCTGGAGGAGCAGATTCACGCGGGACCGCAGGATCGTATCCCTCTCACGGGTCTGTGTCCCAGCAGGGAATCGCTGGCTCACTCAGTCGGCACCTTCGCATCCGCACGTATCGGGTCGGCTCTACACCGACTGCGTCGAAGCACCTGGTGACGAGCAGTTTCCGAGGATCTTTTCTGTTGTAGGGGGCAACGGACCGCTTCGAGCGCTTCGGCTTGCTGGTGAAGTCCTGCCAGCACGAAGGGCAGAAGGCATGACGGCAGAAGAGAAAGAGAAGCTTCCCGGCAAGCTCATCGCCGTCGAGGGCCTCGACGGGTCGGGCAAGTCCACCCAGATTCACCTGGTCCACCAGTGGCTGCAGAGCAAGGGGCACCGGGCGTTCTTCTCGGAATGGAATTCCTCCGCCTTGGTCCGCGAGGCCACGCGCAAGGGGAAGAAACGGCAACTCCTGACCCCCACCACCTTCAGCCTCATCCATGCCACGGACTTCGCCGACCGCTATGAACGACAGATCCTGCCCCTCCTGCGCGCGGGTTACCTCGTCTTGTGCGATCGGTACATCTTCACGGCCTTTGCCCGGGACGCGGTGCGCGGCTGTGACCGGGCGTGGCTGCGGAGGCTGTACAGTTTCGCCCGGATCCCCGACATCACGCTGTTGTTCAAACTCCCCCTCGAGGTGGCGCTGGGACGCATCCTGGAGGGCCGGCCGCAACTCAAGTACTTCGAGGCTGGCATGGACCTGAGCCTGAGTCCAGACCCGACGGAGAGCTTTCGGATTTTCCAGGGGCGGATCCTCGAGGAATACCTGAGCATGGTGGGTGAATTCGGGTTCACCGTGGTGGACGCCACCCAGTCGATCCACCGTCAGCAGGGCATCGTGCGGCGCCTGATCGAGGCCCGGGTGGACCTGGGCTTCTTCCGGAAGCGGTACGTCCAATGAGCCCCAAGCGGACCTACGGCATGGTGCCGGCGGGCCTGGACCTGAGCAAGCTGTCGGGTACCCTGGTCGTCATCGAGGGCCCCGATTCCTCGGGACGCTCGACGCAGATCGCCCTACTATCTCAGTGGCTGGAGCAGCAGGGCTATGGGGTCGCCCAGGTGGGGCTCAGGCGGTCTACCCTCGTGGGCCCCGAGCTGGAGCGGGCCAAGCAGGGGAACATCCTCAGCCCCCGGACGCTGGGTCTCTTCTACGCGACGGACTTCTACGACCAGTTGGAGAACCGCATCATCCCGGCCTTGCGGGCGGGCTTCGTGGTGCTCTCCGATCGCTACATCTACACACTCATGGCCCGCGCCATCGTGCGGGGCGCCGAGCCCGAGTGGGTGGCCTCGGTTTACGCCATGGCCATCGTCCCCGACGCGGTCTTCTACATGACGGTTTCTTTCACCACCCTGGTGCAGCGCACTTTCCAGGGCCACTCCGAGCTGGACTACTGGGAGTCGGGGATGGACTGCGGACTGAGCCGGGGCTGGTTCCAGAGCTTCGTGCGCTACCAGCGGAAGATCCGCAGCGAGTTCTTCAAGATGCAGAAGAAATACGGCTTCGAGCTGGTGAATGCCAACCGGAGCGTCGCCGCCGTGGACCGTGACCTGCGAGGGAGGATTCAGTTGGTCCTGGACCGCGCGGAGAAACCCGAGACGAGGAGGGTGGGCCGTGCGCGCGTCAGCTAGAAAGGCCAAGAAGCAAGCTCCCCTAAAGCGGCCGGCAACGGGGGCGGATCAGAAAGGGAGAGCATCGACACCGGCTGTCGCCAAGGACGCCGCCGGGAGGAAGGCCAAGAGGATCCGGAAAGCCTCCCGCCAGGAGCTGGGCCGGCAGGTCGCGCAGGAACTGCTGAAGGTCCGGCCGATTCTCAAGGAGATCGGGACGGCACTTCTGGACCGGTTGGATGGCGAGCTGGCCGGGCTTACCCTCTCACTGGATGGCCGAGGCGTGTCCGGCGAGACCCCTGTTCTCCCCCGCGCCTTAGTTCTGTTCGCCATGCTCGCCGACGTCAAGGCCCTCAAAGTGAAGCCCAAGAAGGGACGGGTGAAGGACCTGCGGCGCATCGAGGCATTGCTGAAATCGCTCAGTGCCCGAATTCCCCCGGGGGCGTAACGGAAGCCGAGGGCCGAGAACCGAGCGACGAAAGGCTCGGAGGCAGGACCGAGGGATAAGACGTGAGGGTGCGTCGGTGGTTCTGGCCGGCTGGCGAGGGGGGCGATCGTGCGGGTAGTCTTTCTCTCCGACATCCATTCGAACTTCCCTGCCCTCTGCCGAGCCCTGGAGTGGGCGCAGCGGAACCGGGCTGACCGGGTGGTCTGCGCCGGCGACTGCGTGGGCCACGGTCCCCACCCCACGGAGGTGGTCCGCCTGCTCATGGAGCAGAAGATCGAGGCCATCTTGGGGAATGTAGACCGGAAGGTCCTCGATCTCTTGCGGACCCCGAAGAAGCTCAAGAAGCGCCTGGAGAAAAAGGCCCACGCTCCCGCGGCGTGGGCGGCACTGGCTCTGGGTGACGCGGAGCGCGCTTGGCTGGCGGGGCTTCCAAAGGAGTTGCGCTTCAGCATAGGCGGCGCCGACGCCTGGGTGGTGCATGGGAGTCCGCTGTCAGACACGGACTACATTTTTCCGAGCATCACCCGGAAGGCCCTTACGGCCAAGTTGGGAGAGAGCCGTCCGCATGTCCTCGTCTGCGGCCATAGCCACATACCCTTCGCTCGGCGGGTCGCGGGGGTCCGCGTCGTGAACTGCGGATCCGTCGGGCGGCCTGTGGACGGGGACCCGCGCGGCGCCCTCGCCCTCTGCGACTTCCCAGGCAACGACCGGGTGACCTGCCGGATCGTGCGGTTCGCCTACCCCTTAGACCCGCTGATTGCGGATCTCCAGGCCCGGGGTGCCAGGGGAATCGGCCCTCAGGAGTACCGCATGGCGACCAAGACAGAAGACGAGTGACGGCACGACAGTGTCCTCCCGGCGTGGGCGAGGTCCTCGGAGAAGACCGGCATGGGCAGCGAAAGCGTCGTTGGGTGGTTCGGCCTTCCCGCAGGGAGCGCCCCTGCAAGGTTGCTTCGCGTCCTTCGGCGTGCGGGCTACCTCGCGGACCCGCCAGCCATCTCCCGATATACGTGCCTCTTCGTAGAGACCCAAGACGGGCGGCTGGCCAGGGGCGGGTGCCGGCTGTCCTTCCGGGGGACAGAGGGAAGTGCGACCTGGTGTCTCTCGGGCCTGGGGGGAGAGACCGAAGAGCCCTTCGAGGGTGACCTCTCCTTCCGGAGCCTTTCCCCGGACGTGGCCGCAGTACCCCCTACAATAAAGGAGCTGGCGGGCGGGCGGCTTCTGCTTCCCCTCGTCCACCTGAAGGTGCGTGCCTGGCGGACTCGCCTACGAAGTCCTTCCGGAGGCACGCTCTCCCTCTGTGCAGAACGCTTCACGGCTGCCCCACCGTGGGCGAGCTGGCCGAAAGAGGCACAGTCCCAGGGCCTTCTCTCCATCCGCCTTCTGGAGGGAAACCCGGACACGTTCCGCCATTTGGCCACCTATCTTCGTGACCGGCTGAACCTGCCTGCGAGCCTCGGCGACGCATGCCATGCCGCGCTTCAGGCCCTGGACCTGCCAGAGCCCGGCGCCCCTGTGCCAGCCGGCCTTCGCGTCCGCCCCGAGGTTCCGCTGGTCCTGGCCGCCCGAAAGGTGGTGGGGCAGCAGGTTCTGAGGATGCGGGCCAACGTCCAGGGCGCGCTCGATGACCTGGATCCCGAATACCTCCACGACCTCCGCGTGGCCACCCGCCGGCTGCGCTCGGCCTTGCGGCTGTTCGCCGGCGTCCTCGGGCCCAAGCGGTGCGTCTCGCTGCGCGTGAGGCTGAACTGGATCGGCCGGCTCCTGGGTGCCGTTCGGGATCCGGACGTGTTCATCCTCAACCTCCAGGCACAGGCGCAGCGTTTGGGGGAATCAGGTGCGATCGCGGGGCTCCTGATCGAGGAGTTGCGCCGGCGGCGAGAGCCGGCGCAGGCGGCCCTCCGGGCGGCCCTCGTCTCCCGGCGGTTCTGTACCCTCATGTGCCGGTTGGATGCCCTCGCGTCCTCCTCGCCTCCTCGCCGCCCCCGAGGTGCCCAAGGCCTTCCCGTGGCCGAGGCGGCGCCGACGCTCATCTGGAAGGCCCAGAAGCGGGTCCTGAGACTGGGGCGTTCCATCGGTCCGGACTCACCAGCGACCGAGCTGCACCGGCTGCGGATCCTCTTCAAGCGTCTGCGGTACGCCGGCGAGTTTTTCCAGGAGGCCTTCGCGGACCCCGCCAGCGGCAAGGATCCCCTTGCGGATTACCTCCGGGCCATGGTGCGCTTTCAGGATTGTCTCGGAGAGCACCAGGATGCTGTGGTCGCCATCGCCCGCATCCAGGACCTCGCCAAGCACATGGTCCAGACCGGAGCGCTCGCGCCCGAGCGGCTCCTGGACCTGGGGAGCCTCATCCAGGTGCAGCGAGAGATCGCGTACGAACGCCGGGGGGGCCTCGCCAAGCTCTGGGCCCGATTCGACAGGCGCTCGGTGCGGAGGCAACTGACAGCCCTGGCGGGCGAGGCGCCCTCGGCGCCGGGCATCGGCGGCACGCCGCAGACGTCCCCCGCGTAGCGGAGAGGCATGCGGGCGATCCGGGGTGCAACCCCTGGCTCCTCCACCTCACGCCGCGCTGCTCACGGCTCTGCCTTGAGCATTTTCTCCGCCAAGAGCATTTCCTTCTTGCGTTCCTTGCCCACCGCGGGATACTGCGGGTCAATCTCCTTCAGCTTTGCCGTGATGACGGCCGCGACCGCCAGGCGGGTGAACCACTTGTTGTTTGCCGGGATGACGTACCAGGGCGCCCACTTTGTGCTCGTGTGATTGAAGACGTCCTGATAGGCGTCCATATAGGCATTCCAATGGGCGCGCTCCTTCACGTCGCCCGCCGAAAACTTCCAGTTCTTCTCGGGTTGGTCGATCCGTTCCAGGAACCGTTTCCGCTGCTCAGCCTTCGACACATTCAGGAAGAACTTGAGCACCACGGTGCCGTTGTCGACCAGGTACCGCTCGAACCGGTTGATCTCGTCGAAGCGGCGCTTCCAGATCCCCTCGTCCTTTAGCGCTGGGGGCAGTTTCTGGTTCGCCAGGATCTCCGGGTGGACGCGCACAATCAGAACTTCCTCGTAGTAGGAGCGGTTGAAGATCCCGATGCGTCCCCGCTCCGGCAGCGCTTTGACGTGGCGCCAGTTGTAGTCGTGGTCGAGCTCCTCAGCAGAGGGCGCCTTGAAGCTGTAGACCTGGCAGCCTTGCGGGTTCAATCCGGACATGACGTGCTTGATCGCCCCGTCTTTCCCGGCCGCGTCCATCGCCTGGAAGAGGATGAGCAGGGCGTACGTGCTCTGGGCATACAGCCTGTCCTGATATTCCGCCAGCAACTGTATGCCCCGGCTCAGCATCTCAGCAGCATCCTTTTCTTTCACGAACTTGGCCGTGTAGCCCGGGTCGTAGTCCCTCGGCAGTGAGATCGTCTTGCCCGGCGGGACGATGAACGGGCGGGCGAGTTTTTCGAGCTTCATGGATTCGGTCTCCCTCTCTGTCCAGGTGAGATGCGGAGCGGACGGCCGATAACGAACTGGCGCGCGAGGCTGGCCGGGGAAGACCTACCGGACTTTTTCCAACTGGGCGGGAGCCAGCAGCCACTCGAGACTGGCGCACCTGCCATACCGCAGCGTCTGGGCCGCGAGCTTGCACAGCCCGGCCTTCTTCATCGTGACCACTGCGCGCCCATCCCCGCAGACGAGGACGGAGATCAACTGGCTGAGGTAGGGCTCGTGGCCCACCACGAGGATGCTGTCGCTGGCGGCGCTCCGGGATGCGATCTCTGCGATCAGCGCACGCGGATCGCCATCCGGGGCCAGATGCGGTGAGCGTTCAAGCTTTTCCTCGGCATCCATCTCCTGCGCCACGATCTCTGCCGTTTGCCGCGCGCGCAGATAGGGACTGGTCAGGATCAGGTCAAACGAGAGCCCGAGGGCATTCATCCCCCGCACGACGCGGCGCAGCTTGGAGGCCCCCTTGTCGGTCAGGGGCCGCTCGCTGTCCTGTCGGGTGCCCGCGGTCCCCCGCGCCACCGCGATAGCGTGACGAAGAATGTAGAGGTCCATACGACCGATCAATCCCCCAGGCAGGTTTCGACACGCCGAGCCGTGGCGACCCACGGATGATCCAGCGGGACGGCCTTGAGTTTTCCCGCCACGTCCTTGAGCGGCACGGGCTTGGTGCTGTCGCCGTGCGCCGCGACCATCACGCCGTATTGCTCCTTGCGGATGAGGTCGGCACAGGCGGTGCCGAGGCGGCTGGCGAGCAGCCGATCCGTTGCGGATGGCGTGCCGCCACGCTGCAGATAGCCGAGGATCGTGACGCGCGACTCGAGGCCGGTCAGCCCTTCGAGCTGCATTGCCATCCGCATGGTATTGCCGGTATGCTGGGCTTCGAGCCGCTTCACCTCGGCCTCGGCCTTGGCTTCGGCGGCCTCCGACTTGGCCTTGGCGACAACCTCCTCCGCGGCTCGGAGCGCTTCCGCTTCTTGTTTCGAGATAGCGCCCTCCGCCACGGCGACGATGCTGAACCGTTTGCCGCTGTGGCCGCGGCGGCGGATGGCATCAGCGATGCTGCCCACATCATACGGGATCTCGGGAATGAGGATGACGTCCGCGCCGCCGGCGATCCCCGCGCCCAGCGCCAGCCAGCCTACCTTGTGGCCCATGATCTCGACGACGATGATGCGGTGGTGGCTGTGCGCCGTACTGTGCAGGCGGTCGATGGCTTCCGTCGCAACACCCAGGGCGGTGTCAAAGCCGATGGAGGCATCCGTCAACACCACGTCGTTATCGATGGTCTTCGGCAGCGTGATGATGTTCAGTCCCTTCTGCGCCAGGCGATAGGCATTCTTGTGTGACCCGCCGCCGCCCATGCACACCAACACATCCAGAGTATGCTTGTGATAGTTTTCCGCCATGACACCGGTCATGTCGAGGAGCTTCCCGCCCACGGGCATGCGATGCGGCTTGTCGCGGCTGGTACCGAGGATGGTGCCGCCCAGCGTCAGGATCCCCGACAGCGTGTCGTTGTCGAGCTCCATCGTGCGGTTCTCCATGAATCCGCGGAAACCGTCCAGGAAGCCAATGACCTGCATGCCGTGGAAGCCGAGCGCGGCCTTGCCGACCCCGCGAATGGCGGCGTTCAAGCCAGGGCTGTCGCCCCCTGCGGTGAGGATACCGATGTACTTGGTCATGGCTGAGATCCCTCCTGGCTTGGCTCTCTCGCCGCCAGTCTCACTCCCGGTCTTCCTCCTGGGCGGTTAGGGATGGGCTTCTCACGCCTGAGGCCGGCAGCCGGAGTGACTCGATGGTCATGGCTGGCGGGCTGCCGGGCCTCTGGCACAAAGGTGATGCATCCGGGCCCAGATTACCGCGGGAATGGTGGCGGCCGCAAGCGCTGGAATCATCCGGCGGCGAAACTCTCCACGGGGAAGGAACTGTGCTGCTCAGGCGGGCCGCCGAAGACCTACTTTGCCCGCAACGTGCCGCAGCGCCTGCGGCGCGAAGGACGGCCGTGTGCGTTCGGGTTGCGGGTCGTCCTCGATCCAGTCCATGCAGTGCCTCACGGCCTGCACCAAGCGGTCGATGTCGTGCGGGCGGAGGTCGCCGATGGTCCCGATGCGGAAGCTGTCCGCGGAGGTCATCTTCCCCGGGTAGATCACGAAGCCGCGCGCCGTACGCCCCATTGACCAGCGCGAGAAGCTTGCCGTCGGCCGGCACGGCCGTGCCGTCACCGCAAGATCTCACCGACGAAGCGACGTGAAATCGTGCGACAACAGGTCGGGCAGCGGTCTTCTTCTTCGTGGACCCGCTGACCGCGCAACCCCACGATCCGGACATCCAGGCGCTCATGCGCGTGTGCAACGTCTACAACGTGCCGCTGGCCACGAACCTCGCCACGGCCGACCTGATCATCGCCGGCTTCACCGACCATCTGTCGGTGGAGGGCGCGTGCTCCGGATCGTTGCCCCTGCGGGGCAGAAGGCCTATACGGTCCTCCACGAGTTGGCCTCGGCGATGGTTGGTATTGAGAGGGATTGCCGAAGTCGAGGCAGGCGGCGGGGAAACCCAGGGCCCGGTGCGGGACCTCTTGGTGAGTCTCGGACCGGGAAATGGCTCTCCAGCTTTAGTGCAGTTCGCTTTCTGTGGGAGAGCACCAGGACAGCCCGGCTGCAATGCCGGGCTGTCCTGGCGATGCGACATCGTTCCCTGCTTTACTTTGCCGCCAAGAGCGGCTTCCCCTGAGAGCTGATCTGCTTCAGCGTCGCCTCGATGCGCGTGACCACCGGGGCGGGCAGGGGAGCGTAGAGGAGATCGGTCGTATACTTCTGCCCCTGGTGGATCGCCCACTGGAGGAACTGCACCAGGGCCCGGCCCTTCTCGGGGTCGGTCTGGTCCTTGTAGACGAGGAGCCACGTGAAGCTCGCGATGGGGTAGGCGGTCTCGCCGGGGGGATTGGTGAGGGAGACCCGGAAGTCTGCCGGCATGGTCTTGGCGGCCCCGGCCGCGGCGGCCGTCGTGCTCTGGATGCTGGGCTCGACGAACTTGCCCGCCTGGTTCCGGACGGCCGAGACCGGGAGGTGGTTCTGGATGGCGTAGGCCAGCTCTACGTAGCCAAGGGCCCCCGGGGTGCTCTTCACCTGGCCGGCTACGCCCTCGTTCCCCTTGCCGCCCAGGCCCACCGGCCAGTTCACCGAGGTCCCCCGGCCCACCTTCTGCAGCCATTCTGGGCTTACCTTCGACAGGTAGTCGGTCCAGATGTAGGTGGTGCCGCTCCCATCCGAGCGGTGGACGATCAGGATCGCCTGGTCCGGGAGCGTCGCCCCGGGGTTGACCGCGGCAAGCCGCGGGTCATTCCACTTGGTGAGCTTCCCGAGGAAGATGTCCGCCAGGACGTCAGGGGTGAAGCGGAGCGTGGGGTTCCCCGGGAGGTTGTAGGTGACGACCACGGCCCCGAGGACCGTGGGGATGTGGAGGAGCCCCGGCGCCTTCTGGAGCTGCTCGTCGGTCAGCGGGCCGTCCGAGGCCCCGAAGTCCACAGTCCGCTCCGTGATCTGCCGGATCCCGCCGCCGCTGCCGATGGACTGGTAGTTGAACCGGGCCTGGGGGTGCAGTTTGGCGTACTCGTCGAACCACTTGGAGTAGATCGGGTAGGGGAAGGTGGCTCCGGCACCATTCAGGAGGAGCTGGGCGGCTGCGGGGTGCAGGCCAATGCCCAGGGTGAGGAGGAGGGCGCAGACCGGTAGAGCGATCAGCTTCGCGATACGTGGGACATCCTTCATCTCGAGTCTCCTTTCCGATACGGCAGTTCGGCTTTTGCGGGTTGGAGCGTTTTCGGCACACGAGAGCGGAGTGGCGCCTCTTCTTGCGGACGCCCTCCGACCATCAGCGCTCACCCGTTACCCGGCTGAGCAGATAGACCGCTGCAACCAGGCCTTTCCGCGGGGCGGTGTCGGGCTTCACGCGGCCGCGGCCCGCCGCTCGAGAAATGCCCCCAGGATGCCGGGGGCCGGGTAGCGGAAGACTCGAACCGGCGGCAGCGTCGCCGCTTCGCGGCCACTCTTCGGGAGGTAGCCATCCGCGCCGGCGCGATGGGCGGCCGCCCCGTCCAGGGTGAGGAGCACGATCTTCACGTTCGCGAAGTCCGGGGACCGCCGGAGTCGACGACAGATGGACCACCCGCTGAGCTGGGGCAGGTTTGGGTCCAGCAGGAGAAGATGCGGTCGGCGCATCCGGGCCTGATAGAGGGCATCCACGCCCGTCCGGGCACGTAGGACGCGGTAGCCCTCCGCCTCGAGGAGCCGAGCGATGGTGGTCATCCAGACCGGATCGTCATCTGCGATGAGAATCGTAGCGGTCTCCATCGATTGAATCCCTCCCCCCGGATGGCGCTTCCCGCCATTCACTGCGCCGCAGGACCGCCCGTGCTCGTGCAATGACCTCCTTGACGCTGCACGGCTTCACGTGGTCACCCGAAAGCCCTCGTCCGCAAAGCGCTTGGCGAGGAGGGTGGCGATGTCCGGTTCATCTTCGCTGATGACGAGGGATCCCTGCATGGCGACTCCCGCGACGAATCCACTTCTCTTTCCTGGGGCAGAGTATGGGGCGCCTCGATTACAAGCGAATCACCGTTGTGTGAATTGTGTGTGAATTCGGCACCATTCTCCTTCTCGCCTCCGGGCATCGGCGCTATACTCGCCGCCAAAGCAGCGGAGGCAGGCGACCATGGAGAAGAAGACGATTCAGCCCAAGTTCAAGGTCTGGGTGGTATTTGGGGATCGAGTGAAATTCGGCGACGGCCGGGCACAGCTCTTGGAGCTGATCGACAGGCTGGGCTCGATCCAGAAGGCGGTGGCCGAGTTCGGGATGTCCTACCGGAACGCCTGGGGATACCTCAGGGACCTGGAAAACGCCGCCGGCTTCCCGCTCCTCCAGCGGGGGCCCGGAGGAGGTCCGGCCAGCGGAACCAGGCTCACACGCAAGGGAAGAGAGTTCGTCGCCCGCTACTGGCGATACAGGCGTGGTGTGGAGGACAGCGTTGGCCGGCAGTTCAAGAGGGCGTTCAAGCCGAAGTGATTTTATTTTTGCCATTGACTATGCTATAGAAAGCATATATACATTCAGTCCTTCGGTATTGACCAGTACGGAGAGTCGCTTTTCTTCCCCAACTCCGATGAGTGGCGGGAGAAGCATCCGAGGTGACGCAGACGAGGCCAGTTGCTCCAGGCTTCTGCGGATTGAGAGCTTCCATCGGGGCCAAGGCGATACGCACAAGGAGGACGAGATGAAACTGTTCCGGGGCAGGATTTCAAGCCGGGTGTGGGTACTCACGGCGACGCTCGTGCTGGCATGGATAGGCGGGGGGCTCCTCGGGGCCGTACCGGCGCAGGCCGGGCAGGCGGTCATCCTGGCCACCACGACCAGCACCCAGGATTCGGGACTGCTGGATGTCCTGGTGCCGCTCTTCGAGAAGCAGACCGGCTTGACCGTGAAGACCATCGCGGTGGGCACCGGCCAGGCGCTGGCCCTGGGGGCCAAGGGCGAAGCGGATGTCTGCCTGGTCCACGCCCCTGACTCGGAAAAGAAGTACGTGGCCGACGGCCTGCTGGTCAATCGGCGGCTGGTGATGCACAATGACTTCCTGATCGTCGGGCCGGCCGGAGATCCGGCCAAGATCAAGGGCATGACCAGTGCCGTAGAGGCGATGCGGCGGCTGGCCGAGGCCAAGGCGACCTTCGTGTCGCGTGGCGACAACTCGGGCACGCACCAACTGGAGAAGAAGCTCTGGCAGGAGGCCAAGATTGCGCCGGCCGGCGCCTGGTACCTGCAGGCCGGCCAGGGGATGGGGGCCACGCTCACCATCGCCTCGGAGAAACAGGCGTACACGGTGACGGACCGCGGGACGTTCCTGGCGTTCCAGAAGCGCCTGCAGTTGGTCCCGCTGGTGGAGAAGGATCGCATCCTCCTGAATATCTACTCCGTCATGGAGCCCAACCCGGCCAAATTCCCGAAGATCAACGTGGCCGGTGGCAAGGCCTTCGCCGACTTCATGGTGGCCAAGGAGACCCAGGAGGTCATCCGCACCTTCGGGGTGGACAAGTTCGGACAGCCGCTGTTCTTCCCGGATGCGGGCAAGCGCGAGGAGAGTCTGTAGGCGGCCCTGCATGACGCCGCACTTCCAGCGAAGAGCGCGCGGGACGTGACGGACGATGGACTTGCTCTGGCAGGGGATCACGCAGGCGATCCACCTGATCGCCTCGGGCGATCCGGCAGTCCTGCAGATCACCTGGCTCTCGATCAAGATCTCCGGGGGGGCCACGCTGGTCAGTCTCCTGGCGGGGGTGCCTGCCGGGGTGTGGCTCGCCCTCACGCGGTTTCCGGGACGCGGCCTCCTGGTGGCGCTGGTGAACACGGGCATGGGGCTCCCCCCCGTGGTCGTGGGCCTCTTCGTCAGCATCTTCCTCTGGCGGAGCGGCCCCCTGGGCTTCCTGGAGCTCCTCTACACCCCCACGGCCATCGTGATCGCCCAGTTTGTCATCGCCGTCCCCATCGTCACCGGCCTGACCATCGCCGCCATGCAGCAGCTCAATCCGAAGCTCCGACTCCAGCTCCTCGGGCTGGGCGCGTCCCGCTGGCAGATCCTCTGGCTCCTCATGCGTGAGGCGCGCCTGCCCATGCTGGCTGCGGTGATGGCTGGGTTCGGCGGGGTGATCTCCGAGGTGGGAGCGTCCATGATGGTGGGCGGGAACCTGCTGGGACAGACCCGCGTTCTGACCACGGCCACCGTCCTGGAGACCGGCAAGGGCGATTTCGACGTCGCCATCGCCCTCAGCGTGATCCTGTTGGTCCTGGTATTCGGGGTCAACTATCTGTTGACCTGGATCCAGCAGCGCGGGCGAGCGTCGTGACCGAGACGATTCTCGATGGCCATGACCTTCGCGTAGTGTATCAAGGCACGACCGCGCTGGAGGTCGCCGAGGTCAAGGCGCAGGAGGGGGAGATCCTCTCCCTCATCGGTCCCAACGGGGCCGGCAAGTCCACGCTGCTCCGCGTGCTGGCCCTCCTGGAAGCTCCGACATCCGGCAGTGTGCTGTTCCGGGGGACCCCGGTCTCCGGGAAGTCCCGCGATCTCCTCGCCGTGCGCCGCAGGCTTGCCTGTGTGTTCCAGGAAGCACTCCTCTGCGATACCACGGTCCAGGCCAACGCGGCGCTGGGGCTGCGCCTTCGCCGGGAGCCGTCCAGCGAGGTGGAGGCCAAGGTGCACCGGTGGCTGGACCGGCTGGGAATCGCCCACCTCGCAGGGCGCCGCGCCCGGACGCTCTCCGGCGGCGAGGCCCAGCGCGTGAGCCTGGCCCGGGCCTTCGTGCTGCAGCCGGAGGTCCTGCTCCTGGACGAGCCCTTTGCCGCCCTGGATCCCCCGACGCGGCAGGAGCTGCTTGGGCTGCTCCAGGACCTGCTGCGCCAGGAGGGGTGCGCCACCGTCTTCGTCACGCACGACCGGGAAGAGGCGCTGCGCCTGGGCGATCGGATCGCGGTCATGATCGATGGGCGCATCCGGCAGATCGGCCGGGCCTCGGAGGTGTTCGGGCATCCGACCTCGGAAGAGGTCGCGCGGTTCGTCGGGGTGGAGACGATCCTGGAGGGCCGCGTCACGGGCAGGCGCGACGGATTGTTGAGCGTCGAGGTGGACGGGGCCAGGATCGAGGCCCTCGGGAAGGCCGCGGTGGGAGAACGGGTCCTCGTCTGCCTGCGCCCCGAAGATCTGGTCATCCGGCGGCATGGCGATCAGGCGGCCCAGGACAGTGCCCGCAATCATCTCGAGGGCCTCGTCGAGGACACCATCCGGCTTGAGGCTCAGTATCGGCTCCAGATCGACTGCGGCCCCCACGTCGTTGCCCTGGTGACGAAGCAGTCCTTTGAAGAGATGGGCCTCGCACCCGGTCGCCGGGTGGTGGTGACCTTCAAAGCCTCGGCGGTCCACCTCATCCGACGCTGAGCCTCCAGCCTCCCTCCCCGACAGCTCGGCAGTGGCCTTGTGCAAGCGCGCTTGGCGGGGCATACTCACCCCGCTGAGAAACCACCCGCCGGGAAGTCCCG
Source organism: uncultured Methylomirabilota bacterium (assembly GCA_963714585.1). Classification (GTDB taxonomy): domain Bacteria; phylum Methylomirabilota; class Methylomirabilia; order Methylomirabilales; family 2-02-FULL-66-22; genus 2-02-FULL-66-22. The sequence goes on along the minus strand of CAVQPC010000069.1, from coordinate 41,950 downwards.
GCCTGTCGTCCACGAGAGGAGGCTGAGCCATGAAGATCAGCGCCCGCAATGCCCTCAAGGGTCGGATCAAGCAGATCGAGCAGGGAGCCGTCAACACGGAGGTCACGGTCGAACTCCCGGGCGGAGTCGAAGTCGTTTCGATCATCACGAAGAAGTCGGCCGCGGATTTGGCGCTCGTCAAGGGGAAGGAAGTGTACGCCGTGATCAAGGCCTCGAACGTCATGATCGGCGTCGACCATTGAGGGCGATCAGAATCGGCTGAGCGGGGATCGCTGATTGCGAAGCAACGTTCGGCGTCCCATGGGTCGGCGAGGGCGGAGAAAGGGCGATCGGATATGGTGACAGAGCAGGCGGTCCTGCAGGCCTTATCGACGGTGCACGATCCGGAGCTGCACCGGGACCTGGTCTCGCTGGGGATGATTCGGGGCCTCACGATCCACGGATCGAATGTCAGTTTCGAGGTCGTCCTGACCACCCCCGCCTGTCCCCTGCGGGCCGAGATCGAGCGCGAGTGCCGGCAGGCGCTGGCGCGGCTCCCGGGCGTGGGCGAGGTGGCGATCCGCTGGGGGGCGAGCGTGGCGGCGCCCCGGGAACTCGAGGGCCGCGCGGCCATCCCCGGCGTCAAGAACACCATCGCCATCGCCTCGGGCAAGGGGGGCGTGGGGAAATCCACCGTGAGCGTGAACCTGGCGGTGGCGCTGGCGGAGGCCGGCGCCAGTGTGGGCCTCCTGGATGCCGACATCTACGGCCCCAGCATTCCGCAGATGATGGGGATCCAGCGGCTCCCGGAGATGGATCAGCACGAGCACATCATCCCGCTGGAGGCGCACGGGGTGAGGCTGATGTCCCTGGGATTTCTCCTGCCCGATGCCTCGGCCCCGGTAATCTGGCGGGGGCCCATGATCGCCAAGGCCCTGACGCAGTTCCTCCGGGATGTCGCCTGGGGGGAGCTGGATTACCTGCTGATCGACCTGCCGCCCGGGACCGGCGATGCCCAGCTCACGCTCTCGCAGACCCTGGCGATGTCGGGCGTGGTCATCGTCATGACGCCGCAGGATGTGGCCATGACGATCGCCAGCCGGGTCCTGGTCATGTTCCGTCAGATGAAGGTGCCGATCCTGGGGATCGTGGAGAACATGAGCACCTTCCTCTGCCCGAGCTGCCACCAGGAGACCCGGATCTTCAGCGAGGGGGGCGGGCGAAAAGCCAGCGAGCGGCTCGAGGTTCCCTTCCTCGGCGAGATCCCGCTGGACGGGGGCGTCTGCGAGGGTGGGGATGACGGACGCCCGGTCCTGGTTCGGGATCCGCAGTCGCCCATCGCCGAGGTGTTCCGCCGGATCGCCGGTTCTCTCGCGGGTCGAGTGAGCGTGGAAGCCTTCAAGTCCCAGAGGGGCTCGGGTCCGCCCCTACCGATTGTTAACCCGGATAATTGACGAACGAACTGTGAGTTCTCCGGATTCTAGCCCCCGGGCGGGACGCGGGGACGAATTCCCGTTCTGCGCAAAGCCCTTTTCATCGCTGACGTATTTGGCTATACTCCCCCGCGGCACCTTCCGAGAGCGCCAGCCCCGCTGTCCCGCCTTTGCAGAGGAGCGCGTCATGCCCAGGAATGCGAACAAGTCGGCTGCCGCGGCGACCACCGAGGCGGCCAAGAAACCATCGTTGGACAAGAAGGTGATGGTGGACCTGCTCTACCAGATGCTCCTGGTCCGGCGCTTCGAGGAAAAGGCCGCGGAGATGTACGCCCAGGGGAAGATCGGCGGCTTCCTTCACCTGGACATCGGCATGGAGGCGTCGTGTGTCGGGGCCATCTCGGTCCTTCGCCCGGATGACTACGTCATGGCAGGGTACCGGGAGCACGGACACGCCCTGGCCCGGGGTGCTGACCCCCGCCGGGCCATGGCCGAGCTGTTCGGCCGGAAAGATGGGCTGTCCAAGGGGAAGGGGGGCTCCATGCACTTCTTCGACAAGGAGCGGAACTTCCTGGGTGGGACCGGGATCGTGGGCGGGCAGCTCCCCATCGCAACCGGTGCGGGATTCGCCATCAATTATCAGGGTGGGGATCAGGTCTGCCTTTGCTTCTTCGGCGACGGGTCGGCTGCCCAGGGGGTCTTTCACGAGTCCCTGAACATGGCGGCTCTCTGGAAGCTGCCGGTGGTGTACATCTGCGAGAACAACCTGTACGCCATGGGGACTGCCCTTTCCCGGACGCAGGCGGTCACCGACATCTACCGGAAGGCCGAGGGCTACGGGATTCCCGGCGAACAGGTAAACGGGATGGACGTCCTGGCCGTCCGGGAGGCGGTGGCCCGGGCGGTGGAGCGGGCCCGCAGGGAAAAGATCCCGAGCCTGATCGAGACCCGGACCTACCGGTTCCGGGGCCACTCCATGCGCGATCCGGCGGCGGCGCTCTACCGGACCCGAGAGGAAGTGGACGAGTGGAAGAAGTCGGACCCCATCGTCCACCTCTGGGATTTCCTCAGCACCGAGGGCACCCTGAGCGATGCCGAGTACAAGGAGATGGACCAGGAGATCGTCCAGGTTATCGAGGATGCCGTGCGCTTCGCCGACGCGTCGCCGGAGCCGCCGCAGGAAGAACTCCTGACCGATGTGTATGTGTGAGGGCGAGAGCCTGGAGCCGCGAGCCTAGAGCCTAGCGCCGAGAGCCGAGGGGGGAGTGAGGCGGAGCCGAGCATGGCCATCATCACGTATCGCGAGGCGTTGAATCAGGCAATGCGGGAAGAGATGCGGCGGGACCCCCGCGTCTTCCTCATCGGGGAGGAGGTCGGGGTGTACCAAGGGGCCTACAAGGTCAGCCAGAACCTGCTGGAGGAGTTTGGCCCCAAGCGGGTGGTGGACACGCCCATCTGCGAAGCCGGATTCGTCGGCGTGGGGATCGGTGCCGCCATGGTGGGCCTGCGCCCGATCGTGGAGATCATGACCTTCAACTTCGCCGTCGTGGCCATGGACCAGATCGTGAACCACGCGGCCAAGATCCTGTACATGTCCGGGGGGCAGTTCAGGGTGCCCATGGTCATCCGGGGCCCGGGTGGGCCGGCTGTCCAGCTCGCTGCCCAGCACTCCCAGAGCATGGAGGCCTACTTCTACCACGTCCCGGGGCTGAAGGTGGTCCGTCCCTCGACTCCCCGGGACGCCAAGGGCCTGCTGAAGAGCGCGATCCGCGACGACAACCCCGTGATTTTCATCGAGTCGGAGACCCTCTACGGCCTGAAGGGCGAGGTCCCCGACGAGGAGTACACCATCCCGCTGGGTGTTGCTGACGTCAAACGGGAAGGGACCGACGTCACGGTGGTGGCGTACATGGGGATGCTTCACCGGGCACTGGAGGCTGCCGAGGATCTGGAGAAGGAGGGCATCTCCGTTGAGATCGTGGATCCGCGGACGCTCCGTCCCATGGATACGTCCACGATCCTCGCCTCGGTGAAAAAGACGCACCACGCCGTCGTGCCGGAGGCTGGGGCGGGATTCGCCGGGCTGGGGGCGGAGATCGCGACCCTCATCACCGAGGGTGTCTTCGACTACCTGGATTCCCCGGTGGTCCGTGTCACCGGTGCGAATGCCCCCATGCCGTACGCGAAAAATCTGGAGCAGGCGAAAACTCCCAACAAGGCCAGCATCATCGCGGGCATCAAGCGGGCCCTAGCCGTCTAGGCGTTCCCACAGGAGCGGACTCATGGCCTCCCAGGTGATCATGCCGAAGCTCAGCGACGCCATGGCAGAGGGAAAGGTCCTGCAGTGGCTCAAGAAAGAGGGGGACCGCGTCCAGGGAGGTGACGTGCTGGCCTCCATCGAGACGGATAAGGCGGAGATCGAGCTGGAGGCATTCGGCTCGGGCGTCCTCCGCAAGATCCTGGTCGGCGAGGGGGAGAGCGTTCCGGTGGGGCAACTCATCGCCGTCGTCGCCGAACCGGACGAGGACATCAGCGGATTGCTCAAGGCCGCTCCGGCCGCGCCGGCCGCCGCCCCTGCCGCGGCACCCGCGGCGCAGAAGGCCGAAGTGAAAGAAGTGAAAGTGGAGGCACCTCCGAAGCCGGAGGCGAAGGCCGCCGCCCCAACGGCCCCGCCCGCGCCGCCAGCGGAGCCGGGCTGGATTCCGGCCTCGCCCATTGCGCGCCGCATGGCCCGCGACGCCGGCATCGACCTCGCCCAGGTCAAGGGAAGCGGCCCGGGAGGGCGCATCCTGGAGCGGGATGTGGAGGCATTGCGCGCGACTCAGGCCCAGCGCCAGGGTGGGATGGAGGTGCCCGAGGGCGCACGCGAGTTCGAGGACAAGGAGCTGACCACCATCCGGAAGACCATCGCCGCCCGCATGGTCCAGAGCAAGGCGCCGATCCCCCATTTCACCGTCACCGTGGAAGTGGACATGGGCGCGGCAGTAGAGCTGCGCAAGTCCCTGAATGCCATCGACCCCAGCGCGGAGAAGCTGAGCGTCAACCACATCATCATCAAGGCCACGGCGTTGGCCCTGCAGCGCCATCCGGCGATCAACGCCACCTACCAGGACGGCAAGGCCCGGCTGTACAAGCATGTGCACATGGGGGTGGCGGTGGCCCTGGAGGATGGACTGATCGTTCCGGTCATCCGGGAGTGCGATCGGAAGAGTCTGGGTGAGATCGCCCGGGAGGCGCGGGGCCTGATCGAGCGGGCCCGGGCCAAGAAGCTCCGCCCCGACGAGTACACGGGGGGGACCTTCGCCATCTCCAACCTCGGCATGTATGACGTGGTGGAATTCACGGCGGTGATCGACCCCGCACATGGAGCAATTCTGGCGGTGGGGGCGATCGAGGAGAAGCCAGTCGTCATGAACGGGCAGATCGTGGTGCGGCAGCGCATCCGTCTCACCGGCTCGTTCGATCATCGCATCATCGACGGCGCCATGGGCGCCCGCTTCCTCCAGGAATTGAAGAAGATCCTGGAGAACCCGGTGCAGTTGCTGCTATAAACCCGAATAATGCAATCACCGCAGAGCACGCAAAGGGCGCAGAGGGAGTCCACATATTCAAAGCGGTGGATGGGGGAAACTCGGGGATTTGATTCGGAAGATTTCGATCCGGCAGTTCCTCTGGTCCGATGAAACCTGACGACTCTTTGTGATCTTTGCGGTCTCGGCGGTGAAACCTCTGGGATAATCTCAATGGGCTGCTCTCCTCAGAGCGGCCTGTTTCCATCCTGTCTCCCAGCCTACCAGGCCGCTGGAAGGTTGCTGTGCCCATACGTAAACCGCTGTTCTCAGTAGGTCGCGGCCATGCCTGCGGTCCCGGGGGCGAGGCCCAAGAAGCAGGTCCTGATTCTCGATGACGATCCTGCAGCCCTGGAGGCGATGGGGGCGGCACTCGGTAGGGAGTTCCATGTTCTCCTTGCGTCGGATGTCCCGACCGCCAAAGGGCTGCTGGGCCGTGAGGGCGTGGATCTGGTCATCCTGGATGTCATGCTGGGCGAGGAGAGCGGGCTCGATTTTCTGGCGCACCTGCGTGAGAAGAGCGATGTTCCTGTCCTCCTGATCAGCGGCTTCGGGACCAAGGAGATGGTCGTCGCGGGCCTCCGGGCTCGTGCCAGCGACTACCTGGACAAGCCCTTCAAGGCCACAGACCTACTGGAGAAGACCCGCATCCTCATCGCCCAGGGGCCGCGCCCCATCCACATCGCGGACCGTGTGCGCGATCTGGTGCAGCAGCGGTACATGACTGACTGGACAGTACAAAGCTTGGCGAAAGAGTTGCGACTCTCCGTGCGGAGCATGCGGCAGATGTTCCGGCAGCGGTACCACCAGTCGGTGATGGACTTCCTGGAAGAGGTGCGTGTCGCCCGTGCGCGTGAACTGCTCGCGACCACCGACCTGTCGATCCAACGAATCGCGGCCGAGGTCGGCTATCACGACCCGCACTACTTCGGTCGCGTCTTCCACGAGCACCTCGAACTATCCCCGCGAGAATTCCGCTCCGCCCAGCGCCGCGAATCTCCCAACTGGCCGCGTCTTCCGCGAGCACCTCGAACTATCCCCACGAGAATTCCGCTCCGCCCAGCGCCGCGGGCCTTCCAATTCAACACCGTCTGAAATGGGAGGACTGCGACCATGATCTTTGACTACATCTCAGCCGCCAACCGAGCCGGGATCCCCCCGGGCAAGCTCGAGCGCCTTTCCGACCTCGTTCGGGCGGAGTTTCCCTCTGACCACATGATGGCCGAGTTGCATATCCTGCGGGCAGTCTTTTCCATAAGCGCGGCGATGCCTCGTTGGGCGAGATCCATGCCAGGGAGGCCAGCACGCACTGAATCCCCGCGAGGATTGCCATTCCGTGGCTCGCCCGAGGAATCAAATCATATGGTTGACCGTCTCTTGATGAGCCATATGCACTACCTTCCCTGCGGTCCGCCGCCGCGAGGTTCCGGATCACCGTTCGTGCCCTGACCGATCCTGTCTTCCCTCGGCACTCAGCTTCTCCATCCTCCTCCCCGCCCGATGCGTCCCGGCTCCCTGCCCAGTCAGCCGTCCGTGGTCTGCTTCGCCTGTCCGTTTTTTCCCCATCTACGACCTATTTTTCCCTGGCGATTCCGTCTGATGATCGAGGATCCGATCGGCGAGCGCCGATATATCGCCCAACCAACACTTCTGCGGCATCGGGCACCTTCGCAAGGTCGAGGCCAACGCACCCTTCCAGCGCGACCTCCCCATCTTTGGTCAAGCTGGCGGTTACACTTTCCACCGCGCAGGCGTCCATCGGTTGTGGGTCGAATTCGAGACAGATGACGGCGTCGTACGCTCCAATACACTGGACGTACTCGTGAAGCCGGAATACGGCCCCGACCCACTGCGCGAGCACGCGCGGGAGCATCTGGCCAACCCGCGTGTGGCGCTGTCTCGCTTCACCGAGAGGACCTCTCCGACGGCAAGGGGTTGCGCGCTCTCGCCAAGTACATCGACAGCTTCCCCCACGCGCCGTCTGCCGCAGAGATCCACTACGCACTGGGCAGGGCGTGGCTCGCGCGCGCCGAGCGAGTAAGGAAGAACGTGGCGGTGCTCCACCAGCAGGCAGCTGAGCGACTGAAGCGAGCCCTCGACCACGAGCATCTAGCAGGACACTTCGAATACGGGGCAAGCAGTCTATGGGGAAATGTCGCCGGAGGTGAGACCAAGAGAACAGCCTGCAGGAGGTCGGGCGACACGGAAGGCCTCAGGATATCGCCGTCACATTATATTCCGCAACTGGCCTCCCAGGTATCCGGTGATCGCGATGAGGATGGCGCCCAGAAATGAGAGGGCCAGCAACGGCCTGCCCAAACGATTGTCGGTGCGCCATCGCCAAGCGAAATTGCCCAGGTAGCTCGCGCTGGCGCAGTACGCCACGAGGCTGTGCACCCGATGCCGGATCAAGAGCCCCGGGCCCACCCCCTGGGCCTCCGCCGCCAAGATATCCAGCCACCCGAAGGCGATACTGACGGCAGCGCCCAGATCCGAGACCCACGAGCCAATATGCGGCGCCGGGAGAGAGGGATCCTCGCGCCACCAAGCCAGGAGGTCAAAGAACGTGCTGGTGAGCCACAAGGCGATCAGGGGGAATGCACAACGAGGGGGTGAATCAGCATGGCCGATCACCCCCTCGCATGCGGTCCACCTGCCTACTTCGCCTTCGCGGCGTCCTCGAGGATCAGATTGGCGACGTGCGCAGCGGCCTTCGCCTCCTGAAGGTTATTGGAGGTGATACCCTGATTGGCGATTTGCGCCACCCACGAGGCCTCGTAGTACTGGGTATCTTCGCCCATCTTTGCCTTGATATCCGGCAGGGCACCATTGCCCTGATCCTTGCAAGGGTTCCCCGCCGCCGCGTCGAACATCTTATCCTGCGGGCCCACCATGCAGTTGAGGACGTGATGGAGATGGAGATGCACCCCGTTCAGCGCGTCGGCCTTGCCGGCATACCCCGCGTGGGCGATGGCGGTCTTGATCTCCGCCTCGGGGTTGCCGGCAGACTGGGCGAACGCCCAGGTCCCGGCGAACGCCAGTGCCACCACGGTCGCGAGCAGTCCCGTCCACAGCCATTGAGCCTTCTTCATGGTCTTCAACCCTCCCCTGTTCGAATCGTCGATGCGTCGATTTTGTGGACTCAGAATGGGAGCAGCAGCAATCCGTTCGCTGCCACGCCCCGTGCCAGATCCCCGCCCCTGTGCATCGGAAAGGGACCGGAGATCCATCTGCTTTGGTCACTGCCCGTCACTGACAGATCGGGCGGACAGGATCCGGTTGTCCGACATGTGGTGTTCCGATGTTCTTGGGAGATGCCATGGAGAGTGCGGAATGGATGCCAGTTTTTTGAGTATCATCTGCGTACCGATGCCTGTCAAGCTCTTCTCCTGGGACATTCTCCTGGGATGACTCGAAGGCCTGGCCGGCCTTTCATTCGGTCCCTTTATCATCGATCGGGACGAAACTTCGAGTCGAGCGGACGCCGATTGCGTCGCAATCTACGGCTTGCTATAAAGCCTGAACACCACGCGGGGCACCAGGGTTCCCACCTCATATTCAGCCCACCCGCCGGCTGGACGTCCGGGCGTCTTCCGGATGTGCCCTCAGGTTCGCTCGGCTTGAGGTATCCGCAGCCGTCCCCGCGCTGGCCCGAAGATGACTGCCGGCTGCGGCCGTGATTTTTGCCGCGGGCATCGTGGGCTGGCTCGTGAGAATGTAAGGGGACTCTCGCGGGGCCTCGCCGGGCCATTGGTCTTTTCGGCTAGACATCTTCCGTCTCCGGCCTTGACCCTCCCGGGACCTCCGTGCGAGACATGACGGTGTCGAACTTCCATATTTGTCTTTCCCGTTCCGTTCTTCTTCCCGGGAGGGGGCAGACACCCCGAAGGAGGTCATCGTGATTACACGGTCCTGGATTCGGAAGGTCGCTCTCCTGCTCGTCGTCGGTATCCTGCTTGTGCCGGTCAGCGCCCTGGCCGAGCAGGCCAAGAACATCATCCTCATGATCGGGGATGGCATGGGTCCGAGTCACTTCGGCGCCGCTTGGCTCTACAGCAACCGGGTCCTGGGGAAAGAGCTCCGCATGGTGGAGGTGATGAAGAGCGGCCGGACCGCCTACCTGGTGAACGACACGGCGGATGCCATCGTCACGGAGTCGGCCGCCGCCGCTACCCAGATCGCCTGCGGCGTGAAGGTGCCCGCACGGGCAGTGGGCATGGGTCCTGACGGCCGGACGCCGTGCAAGACTGTCCTTGAGCTGGCGAAGGACAAGGGATTGGCCACCGGTCTCGTGACCACCTCCGGGATCACCGATGCCACGCCGGCGGCCTTTGCCGCCCATGTCCCCAACCGCGCGGACGAGGCGGGGGTGGCGGTGCAGGAGATCCAGGCTGGCGTGGATGTCCTCCTGGGCGGGCGCATGCAGTTCTTCCTGTCGGAGGCAGCCGCCGGCAAGCGCAAGGACGGCCGGAACCTGCTGGATGAGGCGGAGGCTGCAGGGTACGCGGTGGTCGGGGACAAACGACGGGCTTCAGCAAGCGAACGGCGGGAGGCTCCTGGGCCTGTTCAACATGGGGAACATGGCCTACGAGATCGATCGGGCGACGACGCTGGAGCCGAGCCTGGCGGAGATGACGGCGAAGACGCTGGAGGTGCTGGCGAGGAACCCCAAAGGCTTCTTCGCCATGATCGAGGGGGGACGGATCGACCACGCCGCTCACCGGAATGACGCCGCGACGACTATTCTGGATACCATCGCCTTCGACGAGGCGGTGGGTGTGGCCGTGGATTTCCAGCGGCAGAATCCGGACACCCTCTTGATCGTGACCGCCGACCATGAGACCGGGGGCATGGCCCTGATCGGCCATAGCAAGGACAGCAAGGAGTATGTGGGGATCGATCTCTCGGCGATCCAGAAGGCCCAGATGTCCTTCGAGCTCATCATGGAGGAACTGGGCAAGATTCCGACGCCCGAGAAGATCCGGGAGACGGTCAAGCGCCATCTGGGCATCGACATCACCGAGGACGAGGCCAAGGTGGTGGCAAACGACACGATCCGCAAGCTGGATCCGGCGAACTACAACTATGCCACCCTGCATTCCCTGGCCTTCGTGCTGCGACCGTACCTCCGGGTGGGCTTTGCGAGCCAGACCCACACGGCCTCCCCCCTCCTCGCCTTCGGATCGGGGCCGGGCTCCGAGGAGCTCGTCGGCTTCCGGCACAACACTGAACTGTTCCGCATCATGAAGGCGGCCCTGCCCTAGACGAGGCGGTCGCCGAGAGGCCCGGCGCGCGAAATACCAACGCCCGGCTGGATCCCAGCCGGGCGTTGTGCACTCGCCGGACCGCTTCTCCTACTCCCTCACCCGCACGACGATCTCCACCTCGACGGGGATGTCCAGGGGCAACTGGTTTGTCCCGATCGCCGAGCGGGCGTGCTTGCCTCGGTCGCCGAATAGCTTGATGAGCAGTTCCGAGGCACCGTTCATGACCCAGGGCTGGCGCGTGAAGCCATCTACGCTGGCCACGAAGCCCAAGAGCTTGACCACCTGTTCCACCTTGTCCAGGTCGCCGATCACGCTCTTCACGCAGGCCAGGCAGTTGACGACGCAGATCTGCGCCGCCTGATACCCCTGCTCCTCTGTCAGCTCGCGGCCCAGCTTCCCCGTGAACTTGGGCTTGCCATCCAGCGTCGGCCCCTGCCCGGCCGTGAAGACCAGGTTTCCAGTTCGGACGGCGGGGATGTACGCCGCAACCGGCTTCGGGGTGGGCAGGGTGAATCCGAGCTTCTCCAACTCCTGTTCGATCCGCATGGCTTCCTCCCATTTGCGCTTGGAAACATGACCTGTCGGCCAGCGACGAGAAGATGGCGGGCACGTTATCACAACCCCTCTGAGAAATCCAAGGCCGCCTCGGCCTCTGCGTCGCCCCGGGACGAAATCGGCAGCGGCACCGATGTGGCGCGAAGTGATTCGGTGGTGATCGATTCTGAGTTTTTCGAGCGAGGGAAAAGGGAAGAGGCGGCTAGGGCAAGGCGATCGAGTGAAGAGCCAGGAACGGGGATTGGCTGAGCATGCTGCCGGGCTCTACCCGGACGAAATCCACGTCATCCCATGGACCTTGGACCAGGCGGCGGACGTAGTCGAGCGATCCCGGGATCTCCGCGTACGCGAGGCCGAAGACCTCAGCAAACTCCCTGGCATGGGCCCGACCGACCTTCGTGTCACCCGCACCGTGATTGATGAGCGCCACGCGCTTGTAGTTCTTCAAGAGCTCCTGGGCGATGTACTGGGCGGTCTCTTCGCCGTACTTGGGGAGGTATTCGTTCTTGTAGCAACTGAGGGAGGTCGTCCCGTAGAGGGCCCACCCGGGCGTGATGTAATAGGTCCCGGGGCAGGCGGCCACCTCGGCCTCGTAGCGGGCGCAGGATCCCAGCAGGAGGGCAATGCAGTCATGGACGCGCGGGAGGATGAGGGGGGCCGTCCGGGCCGCCACGCCGACCACGCCGTTGCTGCAGAGGCCATAGCCAAGAAGGACGGCGTCAGCATTCGGATGCAGCGCGTCCACCGCCTCCTGGATGGCGGCCGGCATCTTGCCCGGGGTGCGGTGCAAGCCTTGCGGGAGATACGTTCGGAGGAGATCCGGCGGTGAGACCGCTTCGAACTCGTCCCTGAACACCTCGCAGGCGATCAGATGCCGCATGCCCTTCGATCCCCTCCGGCCTCGTGCAGCGGGCCGTTGACCTCATGCCGTTGGCTTGGAACGGGTCCTTGCCCGACGGCCAATGGCTTCTGGCTCAGTACCTTCCGTACTCGTGTGCCGCCTCGACCATGGCCAGGACATTCTCGGCGGGCACCTCGGCCTGAATGTTGTGGACCGCGCCCAGGACGTAGCCGCCTCCCGGGCCCAGATCGGCGATCCGCTGCCGGACTTCCCGCCGCACGTCCTCCGGCGTCCCCAGGGGTAAGACTCGTTGGGTGTCGATGCCGCCCCAGAAGGTGATCTCCCGCCCGAACTCCCGCTTCAGCCGCGCCGGCTGCATGTCCTTGGCCGAGACCTGAACCGGGTGCAGCGCGTCGAAGCCTGCCGCGATGAGGTCCGGGATGAAGGCCGCGACCGAGCCGCAACTGTGCAGGAGCAGGGGCTTGCCGAACCGCTTGACCGCCTGGACCATGCGGGCGTGAGACGGCTGGACGAGCCGGCGATAGAGGGCTGGGTTCATCACCGGCCCTTGCTGCGTCCCCAGGTCGTCGCCGAACATCGCCAGGTCCACGAGGTCCCCCACCTCTTGCAGCGCGCGCTCGGTCATGCGGGTCCAGAACTCCACATACCGCTCCAGGAAGGCCTGCACGAAATCGGGCGCCGCGATGAGGTCCTCCAGCGAGGCGGCATAGCCGCGCATGAACTGGATCTGGTGGATAGCGCCCACCCCCAGAACGAGGATGAGGGCGGCGTCCGAGGCCGCTCGCAGCCGCTGGGCCTGGCTGCGCAGGGTGCGGAACCGGCCCGGGTCCAGCGGATCGGGCCAGGCGAACTTCTCTATGAGCCGCGGATCGGGCTCCTGGTCGTAGAAGGGGCCGGCCGCGTTGATGAAGTGCTGTCCCGCGCCCAGGTGCTTCCAGAGGATGCCCCACTCGTCCGTCAGCGAGCCATCGGGCAGCTCCCGCTCCGGATTCGCGTCGGGGTTGTCCAGGACGACCGCACGGCAATCCACATCGAGGGAGGCGAGCAGGCGCTCGTCGGGCAGGACGCTGTTGGACCGGTGGGAGAGGTAGGCCACCGGGGGGTCTTCGCCGAACCCAAGGTGGGCCATCAGGCGCCGGTACGCATGGATGTTGATGGTGCTGGCGAGGGTCCCGCCCAGATCCACCGGCACCCGATCGGGCGGCCGGTGCGCCAGTGCCGTCAGCACACGCTCCCGATGCGTCATGACCCCACTCCCCGATCGAGTAGAAAGGGCCCGAGCCTCTCGGCCCGGGCCACTCACGGCTGCGGTCCTCTCAGGCGATGCGAAGGAGGGCCTTGGCCTTTTCCACGGCCACGGCCGCACTCTCGCCGTAGTCGTCGGCGCCGATCTCCTGTGCGAAGTTCTGGGTGACAGGGGCGCCGCCCACCATCACCTTGACCTTCTGGCGAACTCCGGCGTCTTCCAGGGCCTTGATGACGTCCTTCATGCCGAGCATTGTCGTGGTGAGGAGGGTAGACATCCCGACGATCTGCGCGCCGGTGTCCTTCACCGCCTGGACGAACTTGTCGGGCGAAACGTCGGTGCCGAGGTCGATCACCTCGAAGCCGGCGCCTTCCCACATCATACAGACCAGGTTCTTGCCGATGTCGTGAAGGTCTCCCTTGACGGTCCCCGCGACGGCGATCCCCACCGGCTTGGCCCCGGTCTCGGTGAGGCGCGGCTTCAGGATGGAGAGCGACTTCTTCATCGCCCGGGCCGATACCAGCACCTCGGGCACATACACCTCGTTGCAGCGGAACTTCTCGCCCACGACCTGCATGCCGGAAACCAGGGCGTCGGTCAGGATCTGCTGGGGCGGGATGCCGGCCTGAAGGGCCACTTCCGTCAGAACCCCTGCCCCCTTCATGTCGCCTGCGATGATCGCTTCCTTCAGCGCATTCAAGTCCATGGCAGCCCCCTTGACGGATGTTCGGCCAGTGCCATTTTTCCGGAAATCGCCAAGCACTATCGCCTACTAGGGTGACGAAGGCCAGCCCGAAACATGATTTGACTGCTCGGGCGAACGTCTTGGCTGGAGGAGGCTTCTGCTTCTCAAGCAGAACTGGCGAGGACGGGCGGATCTCAGGACGCAGCCGCTTCAAACTCCTCCTTGGAGATGATCCGACCGCCCTGGAGGTCCTGACTCTGCACGCGGTAGCTGCCGTCGAAGACGATCTCGGCCGACATGAGTCGGAAGCATCTGCTGTCCATGATCTCCTTCCGGACGAAATAGCCACCCCCCTCGCCCACGCTCAAGTCGTGGCGCTTGTCCAGGCGGATATGAACTTTGGACTTGCACCGATCGCATTCGACGTAGATGTGGATGGCATCCTCGGCCTGCTGGGACGGCTTTGAGCCAAACAGCGACGTCAATTTGTCGAGAAATCCCATGGGCCGTTCCTCCCGCGTGTTTCGCCAGCGTGAGACACCCCACAGGCATCGTGAGCCCGTTCAGCCCGGATGAAACCATACCACCCGCGGCACTTGAGCGGAAGGGAAATCCGTGGAAAACCTGGTGGACGATGGGGGTTTGGAACCCCCGGCCCCCTGCGTGTAAGCTACGAAGGGCGAAATGGCGAGGCCGCTGAGAATCTGAAGGCGTGTGACGATTAGCACGAATCCTTCCCGTGGGCGTTCACCCCTTGGTGGACCCGCAGCGCCGATAACAGCTTCTCGTGGATGTTGTCAAAGGACCCATTGGACATGATCAGGACCACCGTGCCTGTTCCAAGTCGGTCGGAGAGGGCGGCCACCACCTCGTCGGCGTTCGCGTGCAGGACCGCCCGCTGGCCATTCCGCTGGAGAGTGGCCACCAGCGCCGCCGAGTTGAACCGCTCCGCCTCCGCGATCTTTTCGGCCTCGTAGGGAGGGACCACCACTACCTCGTCGGCCGATACAAAAGAGGCCGGGTAGGCCTCTTGGAACACCTTCCGCCGGCTGGTGTTGGTGCGCGGCTCGAACACCGCCACCAGGTGAGATTGGGGGTAGCGCGAACGAACCGCGCGCACGGTCTCGCGGACCTTGCTGGGATGATGGGCGAAGTCGTCGATCACCGTCACCCCATTGACCACCCCGCGCACTTGCATCCGGCGCGCGACGCCCGCAAAGCCGGCCAGGCATCCGGCCGCCCGGGTGAAGTCCACGCCCAAGGCCTCGGCAGCCGCCAGACCCCCCAGGGTATTGGCCACGTTGTGCCGTCCGGCCAGTGGCAGGGTCAGCGTCCCAACGCGGCCACCCTGGCGGATCAGCGAGAAGCGCGTCGCGTCCTCTCCGGGCTGAATGTCGGCAGCGCTCCAGGTGGCGCCGGGGCCCAGTCCGTAGGACACAACCCGGCAGGGCGCGGAACGAGCCAGGGCGTTCACCTCAGGATCGTCGGTGCAGGCCACCAGCAGGCCGTCGGCCGGCAGCAGCGACAGGAGCGTGACGAAGGCGGCGCGGTAGGCCGCCATATCAGGGTAGATGTCGGCATGATCGAACTCCACGGCCGTCAGCACCACGATCTTGGGACGGTAGTGGATGAACTTGGGTCGCTTGTCGAAGAAAGCGGTGTCGTACTCGTCGCCCTCCACCACGAACACCCCGCCCTGGCCTAGGTGGAAGCTCTTGCCGAAGTTCTGGGGGATGCCACCCACCAGGAAGGACGGATCGAGCCCGGCCTCCACCAGCACGTAGGACAGCAGCGCCGCGGTGGTGGTCTTGCCGTGGGTGCCCGCCACCACTACCGAGGTCTTGCCGGCGATGAAGAACTCCGACAGCGCCTGCGGGAAGCTCATCACCCTCAGGCCCCGCTGCAGTGCGGCCTGTGCCTCGGGGTTGTCCTTGCGGCAGACGTTGCCCACGATCACCAGATCGGGGTCGGGATCCAGGTGGGCAGGGTCGAAGCCCTGCCGGGTGGGGATCCCCCAGGCCTGCAGCCGCTCGGACATGGGCGGGTAGAAGGCCCGGTCGGAGCCACACACCTCGTGCCCGGCCTCTTTGAGCAGACCGGCCAGCGCCCCCATGCCCGTTCCACAGATCGCGACCAGGTGTACCTTCATCCGTGCCCCCTAGCGCCAGAGATCCGCCACCCGCTCGTGGAGCATTGGCCGAAACTGCTTGATGGCCTCGTTTTCCCTGGTGGGGTGGACCCGGTTGGTCAGCAGCACCACGATCAGCTCCCGGCCCGGATCGATCCACAAGGAGGTGCCGGTGAAGCCTAGCTGCCCGACCGTCCTGGGGCCAAAGCGGCCGCCAGCCTGCGACGCGTGCGGCGACGGGGTGTCGAAGCCCAGGGCGCGGGTCGATCCCGGGACCGCCGACCGCTGCCAGAACTGCTTCACCAGACTTTGCTCGAAGATCCCGCCGCCCTGCAGCAGGGAGCCCAGCCAGGCCTCGGCCAGGGTGGTTACGTCCTGGATGGTTCCGAACAGGCCGGCGTGGCCGCTCACCCCGCCCATGGCGTAGGTGTTGTCGTCGTGCACCTCGCCGATCAGGGTGCGCCCTCGCCAGAGGCAGCGCTCGGTGGCCGCGAAGGCGCGCCCCCGCCGGGCGCGGGCGGCCTTGGCGGGCGACTTGAGGTCCACGAAGAACAGGCTCCGAAGTCCCAGCGGTCTGGCCAGCCACTTGGAGAACAGCCCATCGCTGGGCTGGCCGTTGACGCGCTCCAGGATCCAGTCCAGGAGGATGAAGCCCAGGTCGCTGTAGCACGCGCGACTGCCGGGCTGGACCTCCGGCGCTTCGGCCTCCACCATCCGGCGCACGGCCGCCTGTCCCTTGACGGTGGCCAGCCAGGTTCCACCGGCGGCCGAGGCCACCTTCTCGTAGTACGGCCTCCAGGCCGGAAGCCCGCCGCTGTGCTCCAGCAGCATCCGCACCGTGATGGTTTCTCGATCCTGTCCGGCGTAGCCCTCCAGGGTCCGGTGCACCGGCTCGTCCAGCTCGAGGCGACCCCGCTGGATCGAGAGCAGCGTGAGCGGGGTGGTGGCCAGCACCTTGGTCAGCGAGGCCAGATCGAAGCAGGTGCGGGCGTCCACCGGACCGCCGGGCGGTTGCAGCGAGCGGCGCCCGTGGAACGACAGGTGCATGGTCTGCCCGTGCACCCGCACCAGCAGGGCCCCACCAGGGAACACCCCACCCGCGATCCCCGCCTCCATCAACCTCACCAGGTCCGGATGGGACTCGCGCTGGATCATGCTGCTAGCGCACCGCGGGTTCGAGCAGGGTCAGGGTCCGCGCCCCGGCATCCAGACGCGCCCGGACCCCGACCGGAAGGGCCAGGTTGCGCCGGCCATGGCCGAAGGCCGCGCCGGAGAGGGCGGGGAGCCCGAGCGCGGAGATGGCCCGCTCCAGCACGCGCCGGGCGGAGTACCCGCCGGCCCCCTCCGGCTTGCAGCCAGCCAGCTCTCCCACCACGATCCCGCGGGCTCGCTTCAGCAACCCGGCCGAAACAATTTGCCAGAACAGCCGGTCCAGGCGGTAGGCCTCCTCCCCGACGTCCTCGAGGCACAGCACGGCGCCGCTCAGATCCGGAGCGAAGGGCGTCCCCACCAGGCTGGCCAGGATGGAGAGGTTGCCGGCCACCAGCATCCCCTCGGCTGTCCCGGGCACCAAAGTGCGGGTCCGGCCGAGCGGCAGGCGCCGCGGCGCGCGTGTCCCGAAGAGCAGCGTCTTGAGCCAGTGCAGGTCGGTGGCCGGTAGCCGGGGCAACTGGGTGAGGACCGGGCCATGGATGGTCACGAAGCCACCGGGTCGCGCCAACTGCACCAAGAGGGCGGTGACGTCCGAGAAACCCACCAGCAGCTTCGGGTGCCGCCGCAGGCGCGGCAGATCGAGCAACGGGAGCAGCCGGGTCGTCCCGTAGCCGCCCCGGATGCACCACACCGCCTTGGTGTCCTCCTCCAGCAATGCCCCCATCAGCTTTTCGCCACGGCGGCGGTCGCTCCCGGCCAGGAAGCCTTCGCGCGCAAACTCGCCCCGGCTCACCACCGGGACGAGGCCGAGACCTTCGAGCACCTGCTGCCCGGCCCTGAACAAGGTGGGATCGAAGGGGCTGGCCGGCGCGATCAGCCGGACCCGGTCTCCTCTCTTCAGGCGATCTGGCTTCAGAAGCATGGACCGGCCCATGAAACATCCTCGGCTTGGCTTCCGAAGGAGCCGTCGCGCCGAACCGGGTCTGGCGCCCCCGCGGTGGGTGCGTTGCCCGCTCCGGCATCGGGCTGCTGGAGGCTCTTGGCGGATCCGCGACGGAGCGCTCACTCAGGCCCGGTGAAGTAGTGAGGTGATAGGAATTGTCTACCTACCGCGGGCGTGGCCTGCGTGTCAAGTGGGAATCGCGGACCGGACTCCACCCGGCTCCAGCGCCGCCTCATCGCCTGCCCGGAAGTGCTTGGGGGGTGCGTGCCCTCGTGGAGCCCTGGCCCCAGGCCCCCGGAGGCGTCCGTCGGAAAGTCCCATGTACGCTCCATTCTTTCCGCCGCACAGGCTTCTGCCTTGACACGGCCCCCCCCTCACGTCATGCTTCTAGAATCTTGCGGGCTCCCGGATTCGTGGCCTCCTCCAGGCCGTCGGGGCATCGGACCTCAAAAGAGGCCAACCCATGCAGGACATCCCTCCGGCTCGGGAACTGCTGATCCAATGCCTGCACAGGGGGCAAAGGGTCACCTTCACCCTGAAGGGGATCAGCCTGAATCCCCTGCTCCGGTCAGGGGATTCGTTTCTGTTGGGGGCGGTGGATCCGGAGCGGCTGGGCGTGGGACAGTTGGTAGTCTTTGAAGGCAGCGATGGCTTCATCGCCCACCGAATCCTTCGAAAGAGAGGGGTCCCAGGGACCACCTGGGTTCAAACGGCAGGTCAGCGCGCGCGCATTCCGGATCCGTGGATTCCCGCCAAGAAGATTCTCGGATGCGTGGTTGAAGTCCGTCAGGGCTCTTCCAGCAACCGGCGGCGAGAGGCACCAGGAGGGTGGACGGGAGAGCTGTGGGCCTGGAGGACGCAGATCCAATGCCTGCTGCACTGGACTCGCGAACGACTCAACCGCTTCGCTTGGAGATAGCGGGGATTCCCTTCTCCGTCCTGGCGGTGCACCCTGCGCATGACCGGTGGCTCCGAACAACCTACCGACGCTTTGCATCCGGCAGGGCCTCCGGGATACATCTTGCCATTCGAACAACGCACCAGAAGAGTCTCGGGCCGCACGTTGCAGAGCGCGTGGGTCGGGACGGCCCCGGCTGGATCCTGGAATCGAAGTACTTTCGCATTCGCGAAGTGGAAGCGGGGCGGGGCTACCAGGCGACCGTCGTGTCGCATGTGGGTATCGCAGACCTCATGCGCACCTGGTTCTCCGTGGTGCTGCTGGCGTCCGGCGGCATCCTGCTGCACGCCACCGCGGTGGTGCGCGGCGGCCGCGCGCTGGTCTTCTCGGGGCCGTCGAGCAGTGGGAAAACGACCCTGGCTCGGCTGGCCAGCCCACAGCCGGTGCTGTCAGACGAATGCGTGGCGATCACCCCTGGCCGGGCCGAGTGGAATGGAAGGCGGGCGGTTTACGCGCACGGAACACCATTTTTCGGGGAGCTGATGGAGGCCGCGGTGAACGCGCAGGCGCCTGTTGGAGAGATTTTCCTCATCGGGGCGACTCGATCGGCTGTCCCGGAGAGCCCGTGTCGGGTCGCGGAGGTGTCCCCGGCTCGATCCGTCGCCGAGTTATTGGCGCACACCTTTCTGCGCACCTTATCGCGCGACTCTTTGGCCGCGCTCCTGCCGATTCTGGACGCGGTGGCCCGCAGCGTACGCATCCGGCGTCTGGAATTCACTCCGACGGCGGACCTCTGGAAGGCCATCGATGAGCAGTCCACATAGTTGCTACGCGCACCATCCGGATGTGGCGTGGCGGCGCATCCAAGACGAAGCGTTGCTGGTGGATCCGCACACGGGTCGCATCTTTCCACTGAACCCGGTCGCGGCGAGAATCTGGGTGCTGCTTGGCGAGGGGCTCCCGGTCTCCGCGATCATCCAGGCCCTGGCCGAGGAGTTCGACGCGCCATCGGAAATCGTTCAGAACGATGCCAGCGACTTTATCGCGAGGCTGCTGGGGGCGAACCTCTTGGTGGAACGGCCCGACCAACCGGAGGAGGGAGCCCGGAAGGGGCCATGACGTCGATGAACGGCGCAGGCGTGCAAGGGGCGGCTCAGGAGCGGGTGGACGAAATCTGCCAGATGGCCGATGCCCTGCGGATTCCGCTGCATGCCATGGTCGAGCTAACCTACCGGTGCAACGTTGACTGCGTGCACTGCTACTGCCAGCACCTCCGCAACACCAACGGCAGGGAGGAGTTGAGGGCGGTAGAGTGGAAGCGGGTCCTCGATGAGCTGGCCGAGTTGGGCGTGTTCCATTTGACCCTGACCGGAGGCGAGATCTTCGTTCGCCAAGATTTCTGGGAGATCGCCCACCATGCCAAAGCGCTCCATTTCTCGATGACGCTGTTTACGAATGGCACCCTGCTCACGCCAGAGCACGCCGACCGGCTGGCGGAGCTGCGTCCCACCTCGATCGAGATGAGCCTGCTCGGCGCCACGGAAGCGACCCATGATCGGCTCGCCAGAATGCCGGGTGCCTGGAGACGGATGATGCGCGGCGCCGAGCTTTTGCGGGAGCGGCACCTGGCGTTTGTATTCAAGACGACGCTTATGCAGGAGAACCTCCACGAGCAACGCGACCTGGAGGGGACCGCGAAAGCGCACGGCTGCCGCGCGCATAAGTGCGGGACTGAGGTCTCACCGCGCAACGACGGGGATCGCAACCCGCAGAGATACCAAATAGGGCAGCGGGCGATGTTCGACTACTACATAAGTGATGCTGGCGGCGAGATAGTGCTGCCGCCACAGCAGTCGACACGCGAGCGCTCCAAACAGAAGAGCACCTGCGGCGCGGGCGTCACTGGCTGCGCGGTGAGTCCCTACGGCGATTTCTTGCCCTGCCTTCAACTCCTGCTGCCGTTCGGAAACGTGCGGGACCGGAGCCTCCGGGACATGTGGGAACACCCTCCCGAGCTGATCGGTCGGCTCCGGGAGACCAAAGCCTATGGCCAGATCCCGGCATGCGCACAGTGCGACCTGATCGATTACTGCCGGCGGTGTCACGGGCTCGCCCAGTTGGACACGGGGGCCTGGGATTCTTGCGACTGGCAGGCGCGCCGGACGGCGGAGGTCGTGTGCGCCGTCGTGCACTACGAGAGGGAAGGGATAGTCCCAAATTTCGAAGAAGACGCCCGGAAGATCGATAGGAGGGCCAACGGGTTGCTGCAAATCCAGGGCATGGCGATGTGAAGGGAATTGCGCCTCGTGCTCACTGGGGAGGATGATGAGATTATGGCTACCGCCGATGCGAATGAGGGCAAAGGGAAAAAACCGTACGTGAAGCCTGTGCTGGAGTGCGCCACGGTCTATGAAGCGTCCGGTGCCACCTGCTGCAAGGTTAACAACGCATCCTGCTCGATTTCCGGCAGAAACACCTTGGGGAAGACCCAGAAGCTCTCCACTGTTTCTTGACCCTTGCCGGAGCCGCTCCGCGCAGCGCCGTCTCCATGGACCTTAGGCGCGGGATCCAGGTGCCGGTCCGCTTCGCCGGACGGTCCACAGCGGTGTGACGCGGGGCCGCCACTTGAATGTCAGGTCGAACAGGCGATGAGATCACACCCGACGGAACTGTCTTTCGAACAGTTGAAAATCGCGGGGCGAAACGCGGTCCTCTTAAAGGAAGCCGAGGCGATAGCGTCCGCATTGGACGCAAGAAATGTCCCGGCCCTCTTCTTGAAGGGGATCGCCCTCCTGGAGACGGCATATACCGGGTTGGCCGCGCGTGGAATGGCCGACATCGATCTCCTGGTGCACGCCCGGGATTTGAAAGAGGCGGCGGCCGTCCTCCGGGGCCGCGGATATGCACCCCGCTCGAATGCCCTGGTGCTCAGCAAATCTGTAGGGAAGATCCAGGTGGATGTTGACCTGCATGCGGGCCTGTGGTTCTTCGGTGGCGACAGGCTGTGGCAGTTCAGCGAATTCAAGGAAACCTCCGCCCACATGCGAATCCTCCGTCCCGAGGCTGCCTTTCTCCACTGCATCCTGCACAGCATGATTCAGGACGGCGGGGTGTCCCCGCAGGCTCTTGCGGACTGTCGCGCAATCCTCGGGATGGAAGGGGGAAGATTTGCATGGGACGCATTTGCGGCAATGGCCGCGGAGGAGGGGTGGGAGAAGCCGGCTGCGTTGTTCATCGAGCGCCTGGAGGCGGCGCATCCAGGCACCGTGCCGCGGCCCGGATTCGCGGGAGCGTCGTCGTCGGGAGTCTGCTTCGGACGAAGCCACTCTTCTCGGTGGCCCTACCTCCGGATGCTCACGATGCAATCTCGATGGCGGCGAAGATTCCAGCTACTTCTCTGCCTTCTATTCCCCCACCCGCTCTTCTTGAGGATGCGATACTCCTGGGTGCCGCGCAAACTGGCCTTCCTGCTACCGGTCCTGCGCCCCTTCTTGCTGATCGCGGAGTCCATCTCTTGCCGGTTGGATTCGTCTCGTGCTTGACTCGCGGTCGATTCTGCCGGCTCGTAGATCTCGTGGGCCCGGTCCGTCCGGTGCCCCGCGACTGGATGCCATATTTGAAGGGGTAGGTCTGGGTTCGATTCCCGCCCGGCTCCCCAACACGGGCGAATCGGGGCCCTGGGGGCAACGGGTCTCGATGGCATGAGCAACTCACTCGACCTACCGGGGGGACTCCTCCGTCGGCCCGACCTTGCCCTTTTCCCTCACCGCTCCTCCTTCGCTTCGGACCGAGAGGAGCCAGTACTCCGCTTTGTGAAACGGCACCCTGGCGCGCACTGTGCCGCCCCCTTCCGTCAGGAGATGGGACAGCTCTCTCTTGCTCCCGAGGACCAGCCGCCCGGAGCGCAGCGTCTCAGGTAGGCGCTCCAGGGAAACCATTGCCTCGGCCGGCCGCGGCAAATCGAGGTAGAAGACAAGGCCCGCAGGGACATCCGGCAGCACCGCCAGGGGAGCCGAACCTGCCGCGGCGTGTACGATCGCCGCGGCCTGTCGGCCCGACCGGGTGACATTCATCGCTGGGAGGAGCTGCCAGACCAGGAGCTGCGTTGTCCCGAGGACCAGCAGGCCGGCGGCCACCAGTGCCGCGACCTGGGCCCGCCGCCACGAGCAGAGGACCAGCCAGGCGCCTGTCAGGACCACGACGGCATCCCAGGGATACCAGTTCAGGGTCCCGAGGCGGGGCGGCCAGATCACCGGGAGCAGCAGCCCCGCCAGTGCGCAACTGGCGCCCAGCCCCGTCAGGCACCAGCGCCACCACTGCTGGAGCGCCGCCCGCGCGCGCCCGGCGAGGACCTCATCCGCGACGACCCCGAGCAGCAGCGCCAGCGCCGGAAACAGCGGGAGGAGGTACGGCTCCCGCTTATTGGCGCCAAGGCTCAGCAGCAGGAACGTGACCCCGAACCAGGCCACCGGCAGCCGCCAGCGACGGAAGGCGCCGGGCGTGCAGGCGAGGGCGACCGCCACCGCGGGGAGCAGGATGGTCCAGGGGAGGAAGTTGCCGAGGAGCGCCGGCAGGTAGAAGTAGGCGGGGTGGTTGCCGCCCAGGTCGGCCTGCGGCACGAAGAAGCGTCGGAAGTGGTCGAACATGAGAAAACGACCGGTGAAGGCGGTGCCCGCCCGGATGTACAGCGGAGCCGCGAGCGCCGTCGCCAGGCCCGCGATGGCGGTCAGCCGGCGCCACCGACCGGCCACACTCCCGCCCAGCATCAGCACCAGCAGGGGCAGCACGAGGCCGGCAAGGCCCTTCTCCACGGTGCCCGCCGCCAGCAGGAACGCCGCGAGGCCCGCCGGGCCGGTCCACCGCGTGTCCGTCTCCAGCGCGCGGTGTCCGGCGCAGACGGCGCCAGTGATGCAGGCCAGCAGGGGCACATCGACGAAGGCCGTGCGCGCGTAAAAGACAAACAGGAAGGAGGTCGCGAGGACGAAGCCGGCGATCCCGCCGGCGCGGGCCCCGTACAGGTGCGCCCCCAGGGCGAACGTGAGGAGCACCGTCGCCAATCCGAACCCGGCCACGGGGAGGCGGAACGTGGTATCGCTGGGGCCGAAGAGCAGGCCGGCCCCCGCCATGATCCAGTAGTGGACCGGGGGCTTCTCGAAGTTCGGCCTCCCCAGGTAGGTGGGGATCATCCACTGGCGGCTTGTCACCATTTCTCTGGCGCGCGCCGCGTCGAGCGATTCATCCACCCCCCAGAGGTCCTTGCCGCTCAGATTGGCAAAGAGGGTGAGCGCACCCACCGCGACCAGCAGGACGACCCAGGCGCCATACGGGTGCGACCAGGGGGCGGAGGCGGGCGCCGGCACGGGGAACAGTCCCCCCGGCTCTCCAGGGCCGGCTGTCGCTCCGTCGACCATGCCAGGAGGGTCGGATCGGCTCCTCATGGGGAAGTCGCTGGACACTTCAAGAGTGGGTTACGCCGGCGGGCGGAGCCGGAGGAAACCGGACATCGCACACTGGGACACGGTTGTTGGCCTCCGTCACCACAAAGATCCTGCTGCCTCCGGCAGCCCGAGGAATTTTCGGACGAGGCAACCATTGTGACATGCTATCCCAGACCGGCGGGAGGCTGCAACCAAAAGATACTTCCGACGGCTCGGTGGTTCAGGCCGACGGAGGGTGGTTCCAAGTGAGGTTCCGCTTTCACCGCAATGGGCCTTCACTTCCTGCGCGTGTGCGCTCGCGCACCCTCGGGAGTGCCTGTCTCCTCGCCAGGTGGCAATCCCAGGAGTGACCGAACCACAAACAGCGGGCGTTGCTTGACCTCATCGAAGATCCGGCCGATATACGCTCCCACAATCGCCAGGGCGATGAGTTGGACGCCGCCGATGAAGAGGACCGACAAAATGAGCGAGGTGTACCCGGGGAGCTGGGAGGCACTAATCCCGCGAACCTTGAGATCAAACAGCCAGGCGAGGAAGTAAAATGCCATTGTGGAAAATGCCGCAAGGGCGACGACGAAACCGAACGCCCCAATGACCTGCAGCGGGCGGTAGGAAAAGTTGAGAATGCCGTCGGCCGCAAGCTTCAGCAGCATGCGAAAGCCATACTTGATCTCACCCGCAAAGCGGGCATGGCGTTCGTACACTACGCCGATCTGGCGGAAGCCAAGCCACGATCGCAACCCCCGCACGAAGCGGTTGCGCTCCGGCATGGCGTTCAGGGCATCGACGATGGCCCGATCCAACAGGCAAAAATCGCCGGAGTCCAGCGGGATGTCGATGGGGGAAAGCCTTGCCAACAGACGATAGAAGGTGAAATACGCCGTCCGTTTCAGCAGGCCTTCCTTCCGCTTCGACCGAACACCATAGACAACCTGGTAGCCCTCGCGCCACTTCGCGATGAAGCGCAGAAGCTCTTCCGGGGGGTCCTGCAGGTCAGCGTCGATGATGGCAACCGCATCACCCCTGGCATATCGCAAGCCGGCGCTCACCGCCGCCTGATGTCCGAAGTTGCGCGAGAACGACACGGCCTTGACTCGCGGGTCGCGCTGACTCAGCTCTTGCAGAATCGTGTACGTCTGATCGGTGCTGCCATCGTCCACGAAGACCAATTCCCAGGCCTCGCCCCAAGTCACCGCGGCACTTGCCACCCGGTCGTACAGAGTGGCTATGGATTCCATTTCATTCAGAACAGGAACCACCACGCTAATCATGATGGAGACTCGGGTTGAACTGCTGTTGGCAATTCCGCATTTGGGGTGCGCCAGGCCAGTGCGGCACAGGCGCAAGCGATCAGAAACCTACCGCAAACCCGGCGCACGAGTCAAGGCCAGGGACTTGGTCGGGAGGATTCCTGCGCCGGGTTCAGGGAGCTGATGTGGCCTCCGTGAAACAGAGGCCGGTAAGAGATTCTTGCCCCCCTGTATTCAGCAGCACGGGGAGGCGAGAAAACCCGGCGGAGGCAGCGGCTGCGAAAACCGGTTGATGGGAAGGGATCACCGGCATTACTATCAGGAGGGTTCGAGGGTGGACCGGTTGCCCCGTCTCCCGTGCGGCTCGTCGTTGACGGGGCGGGGGCTCAGGACGGTGCCACGCCGATCCGAATTCGAGCGTCATGCTGCGCTCTCCTTGGCTGAGCTCGGCACCCGATCGTACCGTGTGAAGTGTCCTGCAGGCTGGGCGTCGATGGCCTTTCAAACGACGCTGCTTCGGGGATAACGAATCCGTGTATGCGGGCTGGCATCCACGGCCTTTGCCGCCCGCAGTTATGGAGGGAAACGTGGGACACGCTTCTGCGATCCGAATCCTCTCGCCGGTATGTCTTCTGGTCGGAATCCTGACCCTCGCCAGTTGCGCGAGACACCCTGAGGTCGTCCCGGGACCAGCCGCTCCGTCGGGCCGGGCCACGACCGTCCCGACCCAGCCCCTGCCAGAGACGAGCCAGCCGCCTACGCCCGCGCCGCCAAGCACCCTGCCACCCGAGGTGCAGGTGGCTCCGCCCCCCGGCATCGCCGTGCAGTCTGTGCCCGCGCCAAGCAGTGCAAGAGGGGCCGAACAAGGGGCCGAACAAGGGGGCGCCGCCATGGAGGCATCGCCCCTCCAAGATGTCTTTTACGACTACGATGCTGCGACGATTCGGGACGACCAGAAAGCTGCGATCACGGCCGATGTGGCGTGGTTGCAGGCGCACCCCGGGACCGCGGTGGTGATCGAGGGGCACTGCGACGAGCGAGGCGCGGACGAGTACAACCTGGCGCTGGGCGAGCGTCGAGCCCAGGCGGTGAAAGACTACCTGTTAGCCGCAGGCATTTCCGCCGATCGGATTTCCACGGTCAGCTTTGGAAAGGAGCGGCCCTTCGTCCTCGGCCATGGCGAGGCCTTCTGGAAGGAGAACCGCCGGGCGCATTTTGTGCTGCAGCGCAAATGAGACTACCGAAGGTTTCCCGCCCCATACCTTTGCCCTGGCCCTCCTTGACTCAGTGAAGCGGTCCAGGCATCCTGCGACCGCGTTCGATCCGGAGGGTCGGGCAGCCGCCGGCCGGCCTCTCGGCTTCAAAACGGATGATGCTGGCCCAAGAGGAGTGCCCATCATGGCCATGACCAATCGCGAACGTGTCCTCGCCATCTTGGACCGGAAGAGCCCGGATCGCGTGCCGTGGATCGCCCGTCTCCCGCTCTGGTATAACGCCCGCCTTGCGGAAGGGAACATGCCGGCGCGGTTTCAGGGCAAGAGTCTGCGGGAGGTCTCCCGCCTGCTGCGCACCGGGGACCCCGCGCGGGATGGCCGTGTCTACCAGGTGCGGTACGAAGGGCTGGAGGTCCGGATCGAACGGGCGCCAGGCGTGGTCCGCCAGCGCTTCATCACACCGGTGGGCGAGGTCACCTACGGGCGCATCCTGAGCGAGGACCTGGAGGGGCGCACGGACCAAGGTCTCCCGCTCGAGCATCCCCTCAGGACACCGGAGGACTACCGGGTCTGGGAGTACATCGCCGAGCACACCTACTATGACTCGTGCTACGAGGACTACCTGGCCTACGAGGCCGAGGTGGGGGCCGAAGGCTATCCCATGGTGTCGTGTGGCGATTGCCCCTTCCACCACTACCTCCTGCAGTTGGTGGGTTACAACGAGGCCTATTACCACATGGTGGACTATCCCCAGGAGTTCGCCCGGCTCATGGATGTCATGACCCAGGTGGAGAAGGAGCGGTTGTGGCCGGTGGTGGCGAACTCGCCGGCGCGGCTGATCCTGCACGGCGTCCACTTCGACTCGCAGATGACCCCGCCGCACATGTTCCGGAAGTATATCACCCCGTACTACCGAGAGTTCAGCCAACTGCTGCACGCGCGGGGCAAGTGCCTGGCCTGGCACGCGGACGACGATACCAAGGACATCCTCGCCGATGTCAAGGAGGCCGGCTTCGACATGTCCGAATGCTTCTGCACGGCCCCCATGGTGCGCGTGACGCTGGCGGAGGCGCGGAGGGCCTGGGGACGGGACGTCATCATCTTCGGTGGGGTGCCCTCCATCATCCTGGAGCCGAGCTTTCCCGAGGCGGAGTTCGAGGCGTATATGCGGGAGCTGTTTCGGACCATTGCGCCGGGCGACGCCTTCATCCTGGGCGTGGCCGACAACGTGATGCCGACGTCGCTCATCGAGCGCGTGGAGCGCATCTCCGACCTAGTGGAGCAGTACGGCGCCTATCCATTGCGTTGATGCATCACCCCCCTTCGCCGCGATGGGCAATACGGTGGGCGCGACAATACGAGAGTTCCCCTTGACACCTCTCCCCGACTCGGCGTACACAATGGCGCATTCCACCCCATCCGATCCGCGCACAAGACGAGCAACAGAGCGTCCCTGGAGTTGCGTCCGTCGCATCCAAAAGGAGGGTCAGCCATGACACGCACGATCCTGACGCTGTTCGCCGTAGTCTTGCTGATCGCAGTCGCGGCCCCCATCCCACCCGCCGCTGCAGGTGCCAAGATCGACGTGACTGTCGTCATGCACAACGCCCGCAATGAGGAGATCGTCTGGGGGATCGCCAACCGGATCAAGAATGATCTCGAAAAGAATTCCAAGGGCGAGATGGTGGTGAAGCTCCTCGGCCCCGAGCTCGGTGGCGAGCGCGACCTCCAGGAAGGGACCAGCCGCAACGAGTTCCAGATCATGCAGTCGGGCGACATGGCGGTCTCCACCTATGGCGCCAAGTATGCCGTGACCTCCGCCCCCTTCCTCTTCCCGGGCTACGACGCCGTCGAGAAGGTCTACAAGGGCAAGCTGGGCCAGAAGCTCAACGAGGCGATGATCAAGGGCGGCAATCTCCGCATCCTTGGCCTATCCAGGCGCGGCGCCCGGCTGCTCACCGCCAACATCCCCATCCCGTCCCCGGTCGAACTGAAGGGCCTCAAGCTCCGCGTCCCCGAGATCCCCCAGTGGGTGACCGTCTGGAAGGAGGTGGGAGCCCTGCCCACCCCGGTGGCCTGGCCCGAGGTGTTCACCGCCTTGCAGACCGGCGTGGTGAACGGCCAGGAGAACCCCATCATGCAGATCTACGAGGCCAAGCTCTACGAGGTCCAGAAATACGTCATGATGACCGAGCATCTCTCGACCTACTTCCACTGGGTCGTGAACGAGAAGTTCTATCAGGGCTTGAGCCCCGCCAACCGGAAGATCGTCGAGGACGCGGTGAAGGGCGCTGCTGACTGGGGGAGCTCCAAGCAGGTAGAGAAGGCCGCCGAGCTGCGCTCGATCATGGAGAAGCAGTACGGCGTCAAGTTCATCGAGGTGGACAAGGCCAAGTTCATCCAAGCCGCCCGCCCTGCCATCGAGCGGATCGCCTCCGAGCAGTGGGCGCCCGAGGTGAAGGACCTCCTCAAGGAGATCGGCGCCTGGTAGACGCGGTCCCGGGCCGCACGCACCCGGCGCCTGTCCGGCGTGAGGTATGCCCTGGGGACTCTCGTGGGGGACGGGACGCCACAACGCTCCCGCCCCCACCCCTCTGAACCCCCATCGAGCGAGGCCACTCTCCACCCATGCGCACACTCACTCGTCTCACCTGGAAGCTCATCGAGATCGCGGCCCTGGTCGCCTTCTCGGTGATGCTCACCCTGGTGATCTCGCAGGTCTTCTTCCGCTACCTCATGCGAGTCTCGGTCCCCTGGACCGAAGAGGCCGCCCGCTGGTTCTACGCCTGGCAGATCTTTCTGGGGAGCGCCCTGGCCATGCGGGAGCAGCTTCACCTGCGGGTAACGGTCGTCCTGGATCGGTTCCAGGGCAAGCCGAGGGTTTTCCTGGAGTTTCTCACCGCGCTCTCAGGGTTGGGGTTTCTTGCCGGAATCATCTGGGGCAGCCTCCTGATGATCCGCGCGGTCTATCCCGTGGAGGCGGGGAGCTTCCCCATCAGCACCAGCTATCTGTACCTCTCCATTCCCGTGGGGCTCATCGCCATGGTAGTCCTCACCGCACGGGATGTCGTTGACACCGCCCGGCAGCTCTTCCAGCCGCGGCGGGGGTGAGGGATACGGACCGTGGTCATCTTCTTCGCGATGATGGGGGTGCTCCTGGTCCTGATGCTCCTTGGCTCTCCCGTTGCCTTGAGCATGGGGCTGACCAGCGTCCTCACCCTTGGCGTGCTGCGCGGTTTCGACGCGATTCCCTGGGACATGCTCGCCCAGCGGATCATTTACGGGGTGACCAACTTCACCCTCCTCGCCATCCCCTTCTTCCTGCTGGCGGGCCGGCTGTCCAACGAGGTGAAGGTCACCGACCGGATCTTCGACTTCGCCAAGTCTCTGGTCGGGCATTTCAAGGGCGGGTTGGGACACGTGAACGTCCTGGCCAGCATGATCTTCGCCGGGATGTCCGGCAGCGCCGTGGCCGAAGCGGGAGGCCTTGGGCCAGATCGAGATCAAGGCCATGGTGGACGAGGGGTACGATCTGGACTTCAGCACCGCCCTCACGGCGGCCTCGGCCACCATCGGCCCCATCATCCCCCCCAGCATCCCCATGGTCATCTATGGGGCCGTGGCGGGCGAGTCGGTGGCCAAGCTCCTCATCGCCGGCTTCGTTCCCGGCTGCATCATGGGACTCTCCATGATGGCCCTGCTGGTGTTCATGGCTCCCTTTTACGGTTTCCGAGCCAAGGCCCGGGCCCCCCGTCGCGAAATCCTCGCCACCCTGCGCCGTGGAATCCTCCCCTTGTTCGCGCCGGTCATCCTGATCGGGGGGATCATCAGCGGGGTCTTCACCCCCACCGAGGCGGCAGCCGTCGCCGTGGTCTATGTCATTCTCATGGGCCTCATGTACCGGACGCTCACCTGGCGAGGCTTCCTCAGCGTGCTCCGAGATTCGATGCTGGACACGGCGATCATCCTTTTGATTGTCGGCGCCAGCTCCGTCTATAGCTGGGTCATCGCCCGCTACCAGGTGACGGACTTCATCGTGAACTGGATGGGGAGCGTGGTGTCGAGTCCCATCATGTTCCTCGTCATCATCAATCTCTTCCTGCTGCTGGTCGGCTGCTTCATCGATGCGACGCCCGCCTTGTTCATTCTCACCCCGGTCCTTATGCCCATGGTCAAACAGTACGGCATCAACCCCATCCACTTCGGAGTGGTGATGGTGCTGAACCTCATGATCGGTCTGGTGACCCCGCCGGTCGGCACGGTCCTCTACACCCTGCAACGAATCACGGGGCTTCCGCTGGAGCGGCTGTCCGTCGCCATGCTCCCCTGGTACGTCCCGCTGCTCGTCACCCTCGTCCTCATCACCCTGTTCCCGGGCATTTCGACCTGGCTGCCGGCCGTCTTGCTCGGGCGGTAGTCGGGAAGACCCGTGGATCTCGATGGACAGGTAGCTATCGTCACCGGCGCCGCTCAAAGCATCGGCAGGCCACTCGTCGTTGTGCTCTCGCGCCAATGGCGCGACGCGGCAGAATCTCCCGAGCAAGACGCGCCATGAGGCGCACGGGACGCAGCAGGGTATGCATTCACGCACAGGGAGTCACATCATGCCTCAGACTGTCGGGTGTGTCGGCGTCGGCATCATGGGTTCACGCATGGGCCAGAACCTCCTCAAGGCTGGATTCCAGGTGGTGGCGTACGACCGGAGCCCTGCGGCCCTTCAGGCGGCGGTGGACTCCGGAATCCGCGCCGCGCCGGATCTCCCCACGCTGGCCCGGGAGGCCGAGGTGGTGATCCTGAGCCTTCCCATGCCCAGTTCGGTGCTGGCCGTGGTCGAGGGCCCGAATGGGCTCCTGGCGCACGCGAGGCCCGGAACGTATATTTGCGATGCCAGTACGGTGGACCCTGGCACTTCGCGCAGGGTGGACGAGGCGGCCCGCTCCAAGGGAGTGCATGCGCTGGATTGCCCTGTGAGCGGTGGTCCCGGAGGCGCCGACGCCGGCACCCTCACGATCATGGTCGGAGGCGAGGCAGCGGACCTCGAGGCCGTACGCCCCGTGCTGCAGGCCATCGGCAGGAAGATCGTGCACTGCGGCGGCGCGGGGTCGGGTCAGGTCGCCAAGCTGGTGAATCAGGCACTGGTGGCCGTCCACACTGCCGGCGTCATCGAGGCGCTGCTGGTGGGTCGAAGACTCGGCTTGAGCCTTGACACCATGGTCTCGATCCTGCGGAGCAGCTCCGGCGCAAGTTGGATCCTGGAGAACCACCTGCGGTTCAAGGCCCTCGCCGGCGCCCACGAGCCCGGTTTCGCTTTGGACCTGATGTTCAAGGATCTCAACCTGTTCCTGCAGACCGCCACGGAGGCACAGGTGCCGGCCTTCATCGCCGGGTCGGTGCTGCAGATCTACAACGCCGCCCGTGCCGCTGGATGCGGCGCACTGGACCAGACCGTCATTGCCCGCGAGATGGAAAGGCTGGCCCACGTCGAGCTCGGGCGGCTCTCCCCGGACGTGTAGTCCAGCGTGCCGTCAAAACCACGCCTGGCAGCCCGCCCGCACAGCGGGATTGCCTGCAGGGAGCTGCCCGTGGGGATCCGTTTGACGTCTCGATCAAGCCCATAGCGTCACGTGGCTTCAAGGAGAGGACAGGAGAGGGGCGCGCCATGATCAGAGGTCAGAACCCCCTCACGGTCGGACCGCAGCCCGGCGCTATTCCGGTGCCGGCGGATCTCGAAACCCTCCGCTGGCTCTGCCGTCAGTTCCGGAAGGACCTGCTCGATCTAACAATTTACTCCGGCACGCATTCCAGCCACATCGGCGGAGAGCTCTCCCTGGTGGAACTTCTCGCGGTCCTGTTCTTCAGAACGCTGAACCTCGATCCGCTCGATCCTGAGTGGCCATCCCGCGACCGCTTCATCCTGTCCAAGGGGCACGCGTCGGCTGCGATGTACGTGGCCATGGCCTGGCGGGGCTTCTTCCCCCGCGCGCGGCTGTTCGACTCGTTCAACCGGCCCCACGGCATCCTGCAGGAGCACGTCAACATGGACACCCCCGGCGCAGAGATTCCCACCGGGTCGCTGGGGATGGGCCTGTCGGCAGGAGCCGGGATGGCGTGGGGGGCCCGCTATCGAAGGCAGCGGGAGGGCGCTCCGCGAGTCGGGGTCTTCGCCGTCCTGAGCGATGGCGAGTGCACGGCGGGCCAGACCTGGGAGGCCGCCCTGGCCGCTGCCCACTTCGGCCTCGACAACCTGGTGGCCATCGTGGACGACAACGACCGCTACGTGACCGGCCCCCGGAATGCCGTGATGACCCTCGACCCCTTCGGGGCCAAGTGGGCGGCTTTCGGCTGGCATGTGCAGGAGGTGGACGGGCACGACCTTCCCGCCCTCATCGACGTCATGGAGACTGCCCGGCGACCCGAGACCGCCCCAGGCCGGCCCCGCCTGGTCCTCGCTCACACGGTGAAGGGGAAAGGGGTCTCCTTCATGGAGGCCAGCGACGGCTGGCACGCCGGACACCTGACCACCGAGCAGTACCAGGCGGCCATGGAGGAGGTGGCGCGATGAGCACGGCCAATCTGGCCATGTACGGCGTCGGGGAGGGCGACATCCGGCAGCTCTTCGGGGAGGCGCTGGTCGCCATCGGGCGGGTGAACCCGGATGTGGTTGTTCTGGATTGCCAGACGGCCATGCCCACGGCCGCGGTGGCCTTCGCCCGGGCGCTGCCCGAGCGGTTCATCGACCTTGCGATCGCCGAGCAGAACGCCGTGAGCTTCGCCGCCGGCCTCGCGCGGATGGGGTTTGTGCCCATCGTCCCGCTTTTCGCCTGCTTCTCGGCGCGCCGGGCATTGGACCAGGTGACCATCCAGGTGGCCTACGCCGCCCTGAACGTGAAGGTGTGCGGCTTGTACGCAGGCCTCACCAGCCCGAACACGGGCGCTACCCACCAGATGATCTCGGATCTGGCCATCATGCGGTCCATTCCCAACCTGATGGTCGTGGAGCCGGCGGACGCGCTGGAGATGCAGCAGGCCCTGGCCGCTGTCGTCGCGCATCGCGGCCCCGTCTATTTCCGGTTGGTGCGGGGCGACCTCGGGGGACCCTGCCCCCGCGTGTCCCCGGACGGCTATACCTTCCGGCTCGGCAAGGCTGCCCTGCTCCGCGAGGGGCGCGACGTCACGCTGATCGGATCCGGCCTGATGGTCTCGCGCTGCCTGCAGGCGGCCGGGGTTCTGGAGAAGGAAGGCATCGCGGCCGATGTGGTCAACGTGTCTACGATCAAGCCGCTGGACACGGAATTGATCGTGGCCCGCGCCCGGCACACCGGGGCTGTCGTGACTGCGGAGAATCACACGGTCCTGGGAGGCTTGGGCGGGGCGGTGGCGGAGGTCCTGGGAGACGCCTGTCCCGTCCAACTGCGCCGAGTGGGCATCCGGGATGCCTTCGGAACCTCAGGGCCTCTGGAGGAACTCTTCCCGCAATACGGCCTCACGGCCGAGGCGGTCTGTGAGGCGGCCCGATCCGCGCTCACGGCCAAGGCATAGAGGCATCCTGGCCGTTTTCCCCCTGACAGGGCTGGCTGTCTGGCCGATCCCAGAACACTGGAGGTGGACCGTGGGCGTCCTGGACCTGTTCAAGCTGGACGGGAAGGTTGCGCTCGTGACCGGCGCCGGACAGGGCATCGGCCGGGCCTACGCGCTGGCCCTGGCCGAAGCCGGCGCCGACGTCGCCGTGGCCGACATCAATGCGACAACGGGCCGGCACGTCGCCGACGAGATTACCGCTCTCGGGCGAAGAGCGGCCTTCGTCAAAACCGACGTCATGCAGGCGGAGGAGATCGAGACAATGGTTGCCGCCGCGGTGGCCGAGCTGGGAGGCCTCGACATCGCGGTCAACAACGCCTGGGCCGGTGGCCGGTTTGCGACACCCGCGCCGGCCGAAGAGTTCCCACTGGAAGAGTGGGACTTCATCCTGAACCTGGCGCTCCGGGCGATCTTCGTCTGCTGCCAGGCGGAAGCCCGGGTCATGAGGAAGAAGGGGCGCGGCAAGATCGTCAACATGGCCTCGATGTCGGCCGGCATCGCCAATGCCGCGGTCGCCTACTGCTCGGCCAAGGCCGGCGTTGTGATGCTCACCAAGCGACTCGCGGCCGAATGGGGCAAGTACAACATCAATGTCAACTGCATCAGTCCATCCTACACGCTCTCGCCGGCCAGGCGGAAGGACCCCCAGGAAAACCGAGACCTGATCCGCTCGCTCCATCCGATGGGCTGGCACGAGCGGCCCGATGACCTCTGCGGCACGCTCGTCTACCTGGCCTCGGACGCCTCCAACTACGTCACCGGCAGGGACATCGTCGTGGATGGCGGGCACACCCTGAACGTCTGGCTCCAGCCGTTGACGCGAGCGGTGCCGCCGCTGGTCAGCCCTGAGGACGAGATCCGGTCGCTGATGCACGATCTCGAGGTCCTCGGCATCCCCCATGACGAAAAAGGCGTTACACTCGAGTAGACCGCCTTGGGTCCCCCGGCGTCCCCCACCTGAGTTCGCAGCCCGGGCAGGAGTTCGAGTACCTCCTCGAGGACACCCTAAGGTCGTGGTGGGCGGTCACCTCAGTAGCTGCCAGTAGCCGTAAAATGCCTCCACGTTCCCGTACAGTGGCAGCCCGTCCTCGCCCTTCAGGATGGGGAGTTGTGCGGCGACAAGGTCCGTTGCGGCCCGGGCCACCTCCAGGAAGCCTGCATCCGGTCGGGCCGCCGCGGCTCGGCGCAGCGAATCCCCGATAGTGTCGGCAATCTCCCGACAGGCTCTCAGGTACGCCTTGACGTTCGCCCCGAAGTGCACCGAATCTCGGGGCACGGTGAGTGTCCGATAGTGGTGGCCGAGCGCCAGAGCAGCGATGTCCATCCCCAGCAACCGGTCGATCGTGCGCTCGAAATCGGTCGGATAGTAGATGAGTGGAAGGCCGCCCGGCCGGCTGCTCAGGCCCGGGGCCGAGTCGCCGCATAGCGCCAGCCTTTCCGACTCCCAGTAGTAGCAGACCGAGCCCTGGGTGTGCCCTGGCGTGTGGACCGCCCGGAGTCTGAGCCCCTTTCCCAGATCGATTATGTCGCCGTCCATCAGCCTCCGGTCCACCTCCGTCGGCTTGCCCGCATTCACCTTGAATGCCGCCCTGGCGGCATCCAGCCTGTCCGCCCGGCCGACGAGGACGTGGCGGTTGACGAAGTAGGTGTCGAATTGGTAGTCGGGGTCCTCTGCGGCCCGGGCGTCGGCCTCGTGGACCCAGACCTTCGCTCCAGACCCGGCCACCAGTTCGCCGTTGCCGCCCGTGTGGTCGTGGTGGCCGTGGGTGTTCAGGATGAGACTCGACGTCTCCGAGCGTGAGCCCATAGGCCTCCAAGGCCGGCGCGATGTACTTGGCCGGCGTGTCGTGGACGCCCGTGTCGACGATGGCGAGGGTGTCGCCCTGCAGGAGGTAGAGCTCCGTGTGGCCACCCTCACCCCAGTAGCAGCCGATTTGAACGACCTGCGGGTGGAACCGGAATTCGTTGTGCGGTTGCATTTCCGTCTCCTTCCCCATGAAACCACATCCGAGGGCGGCCGGTGGGTTTCGATCCCTCACACTCCTCCGTCGGTGATCATCCTTGCCTCC
This sequence comes from uncultured Methylomirabilota bacterium, assembly GCA_963714585.1. GTDB lineage: Bacteria > Methylomirabilota > Methylomirabilia > Methylomirabilales > 2-02-FULL-66-22 > 2-02-FULL-66-22. The sequence goes on along the minus strand of CAVQPC010000069.1, from coordinate 5,684 downwards.
ACGTCGCTCGGCGGCGGGTCCGGTGGGAAACCCGGCTCCAGCCGGGGGCCAGTCCGTAGGTGCAGTGCTACGAAAAATTCGCCTGAGGTCGCGCGGTCTCAGGATCGAGGAGCAGGGCAGGGCGCCGCCGCGAGCCACAGCAACATCCCGCCGCGGGGGAGCAGTGTCAAGTCAAAACTGGTGGCGCGGGAGCCTGGGTTAGATCAAGAGACGGTCGCCGTACGAGTCCGAATTCTCAAATGTCAGATAAGGGTGTCATTAGGCATGTGCCTCCGAGAAATCCACTTGACAGGGAGTATGGGCTATGAGTAGCGTGTGTACGACAGCGTATGCGCTGATGTAGACGTTCGCCACGCACACTCGACGTCCTTCCTCTGGGCAGGGGGGAACCCGGGGTCAATCATGGCACAGCGTACCGAATCTTCTTCCCCTGCCCGACAGCCTCCCGAGCCTCCTTTCACAGATCGCAACCGTTTGACGGGGGAAGCCTACGAAGCATTAAGAGGGGCCATTATCTCTGGCGAGCTCCCCCCACGTGGACGGCTCTACGAAACGGTCCTTGCCAGGCGGCTCAAGATGAGCCGCACCCCCGTGCGGGAGGCCATCCAGCGCTTGGTGAATGAAGGCCTTGCGGAGGTGGGGCCGGACGGCGTGTGCGTCGCCTCGCTGTCGGTCAAGGACATCCGGAGTCTCGAGCAGGCGAACCGGGCGCTCCAGAGCCTGTCCGCCCAGTTGGCTGCTTCCGACGGCTCCGATGGCGACATGGCAAAGCTGGAAGAGCTCATGGCATCCATGGAGGCCTGCGCCGGTACCGAGGATGTAGATGGCTGGATTGCCGCCGATCAGGCGCTTCATCGGCATCTGTTCCAGATGTCCGGAAACCGGTGGCTCTTGAAACTTCTCCTGCAAATGGAGGCCCTCGTTGGCCGCGTGCGGCACATCGGCCTTCGGGGACCCGGCCGGATGAAGGAGGCGACTCGCGAGCACCGGGCGATTGTCGAGGCGATCAGCTCTCGCGACGCACAGGCGGCGCAGCGGGCCATGCACGATCACCTGATGGTGGTCGAGCAGCACCTAGTGCAGATTCTGGAGACCTTTGTCGTGCCGTGGAAAGGGGATCGGCTTTAGCGGATGGGTGGCCTGGCGTCCAGCGCCCGCCCCAAGAGGGAGAGGCGTCGGGGATGAGCGGGAGCGGGCGTGTGATCTATACAAAAGTGCTTGGAACGAGATGGTCTCTGGGTAGCACCACTCGCAGGAAAGGAGATCGGCCATGCCTGAGAGGAAAAGAGCCAAGCGACTCAGCCGACGCGACTTCCTCAAGGCCGGCGCCCTGGTGGCCGGCGCCGCCGCCCTACCTCCCGTCCGAGCCGCCGCGCAGGCGCCGCGGCCCAAGACGGTTCCCCGGAACCGGACGTTGATCCTGACGTGGATTGGCAGCCGCGAAGGCCGGTGGGTCGACTACGAATTGTGGAACCCCTACTCCCTCGGGTCCAACCACCAGAACGGGCCAGGCATCTTCTACGAGCCCCTGGCCTACTATAGCGCGTTCGCCGACAAGGAGTACCTCTGGCTGGCGGAGAGTTACAAGTATAGCCTCGACTTCAAGGAGCTGACCATCAAGACTCGCTCCGGCATCCAGTGGAGCGACGGCGCGCCGTTCAGCGCGGACGATGTGGCCTACACGCTCAACAGCCTCCGAGAGCTGGGTCCCAAAGTCAGATGGGGCGTCGATGTGCAGCAGTTCATGCAGGAGGCCCGGGCCACCGACCCCAACACGGTCGTGATCAAGTTCAAGATCCCCTCCCCGCGTTTCTTCTACTTCATGACGTACAAGTACGACATCGGCGTCTACATCGTCCCCAAGCACATCTTCCAGGGCCAGGACTGGACCACGTTCAAGCACTTCGACGTGGCCAAGGGCTTGCCGGTCACCACGGGTCCCTGGAAGGTGGTCTTCAGCTCCCCGGAGCAGAAGATCATCGATCGACGGGACGAATGGTGGGCGGCCAAGGCCGGCTTCGCGCCCATGCCCAAGGTGGAGCGGAACATCTGGCTCCCGAACGCCGGCGAGCAGCAATCGGCCCAGGGGCTGATCACAAACCAAATCGACTATGGCTTCTCCATGCAGCCCGCCACCTTCCCGACGATGTTCCGGGGAAATGCCAAGCTCATCACCCACTCCGGGCAGAAGCCCCCCTACGGGTACATGGACTGGTGGCCGCTTTCCCTGTACGTCAACAACGAGCGGCCGCCGTTCCATGACAAAGACGTCCGCTGGGCGCTGAGTTCCTTCATCGACCGGCAGCAGGTCGTCGAGGTGGGGTTCGTGGGGGCCTCGATCGTGTCGGCACTCCCGCTGCCCGAATATCCTGCGCTGCGTCCCTATATCGACTCGGTGAAGGATCTGCTCCAGAAGAACAACACGCTGGAGTTCAATCCCAAGAAGGGCGAAGAGCTTCTCACCCGGAAGGGCTGGAAGAAGGACAGTGCGGGCTTCTGGGTCGATGCTCAGGGTAATCACATCAAGCTCGACATCATCGGGTTTGGCAGCACCGGTCCCACTATTGGGCCTGTCATCACCGAGCAGTTGAGGCGTAATGGCGTCGACGCCAGCATGAGCCTGCCGCCGGATTTCGACGACCGGTTCCAAAAGGGGCAGTTCAACGGGGCCATCTACGGCCACGGCGGGAGCGTGAACGACCCGTACCACACCCTGCGGCTCTACCAGGGGGCCAGCGAGGCAGTCCCGGCGGCCACCTGGTCAACTTTGCCCGGTGGAAGAACGCGGCCTACGACAAGATCGTGGATGAGGTGTACGTCACCGATATGAAGAACAAGACCAAGCTCGTGGAACTCTTCCGCAAGGCCATGGAGATCTGGATTCCGGAGCTGCCGGACATCCAGTTGGTGCATAACATTCACCGAATCCCCATGAATACCACCTACTGGACGAATTGGCCCACGGAGCAGAACGCATACATCAACGGCGCCTTCTGGCACTTGACGTATGCCATCGTGCTCTGGAACCTGCAGCCGACCCAGTAAATGAATCGGTTCGGGCAGGGGTGAGCAGACACGGGGGCGGGCCGGCCGGCTCGCCCCCGTGCAGGGGAGACACCGTGCGGGCTGATTACTTGGCGAAACGGTTCGGCGTTTTTTTGCTGATCGTGTGGCTGGCGGCCACGCTCAATTTCTTTCTGCCCAGATTGTCGGGACAGGACCCTGTGCGGGCAACACCTGCAGCAAGCGCAACTCGGGGGCTACGTCCAGGCGGGCCTCGAGGCGATGGTCAAAGAGTACGAACAGCGGTTTGGACTGGACAAGCCATTGTGGCGGCAGTACCTGACGTATCTCCGAGATGTGTCCCGGTTGGATTTTAACTATTCCGTCTCAAATTACCCGAGGACGGTGAAGGAGATCATCCTCGAGGCGATTCCCTGGACCATCGGCCTGCTGGGCACCACCACCGTGATCTCCTTCGGGATCGGGACCTTCCTGGGGGCACTCCTGGCCTGGCCCAGGGCGCCCGGATGGATGCGGTACCTCATGCCTCCTCTGTGGGCGCTGCACGCGATTCCCTTCTTCCTGCTTGGGCTCATCCTGATGTACCTCTTGGCGTTCCAGATCAAGCTGTTCCCCATGATCGGCGGCTACACCGCCGGCTCCTTCCCCGGTCTGACCCTGGAGTTCGTGCTGGATGTGCTCATGCACTCGCTCCTGCCCGCGATGTCGATCGTGCTGGTGGCCACGGGCGGATGGGCGCTGGCGATGCGCGGGATGATGGTCACGACCCAGGGTGAGGACTACGTGATCTTTGCCGAGGCGAAGGGCCTCAAGAGCCGCACCATCTTCCTGCGCTACTGCGTGCGGAACGCGATTCTTCCCCAGACGACGGCCTTGGCGCTTGCGCTGGGGCAGATCCTGTCGGGAGCGGTCCTGGTCGAGGTGATCTTTAATTACCCGGGTATCGGTACGCTGCTCTTCCGGGCGATTCGCGAGAACGATCACTTTCTCATTCAGGGGATCGTCTTCCTGGTCATCGTGGTGCTGGGGCTCGCCACGTTGCTTCTCGATGCGATTTACCCCTTGCTCGATCCCCGGATCAGCTACCGGAAGGCATAGCCGCGCTATGGAGCACGAAACGGCAACCCCGAAGCGCATTGAGGTGGCGCAACCCGGACAACTGGCGGCGGTGTTGCCCGACGTGCGCCGGAACATCTCGCTCGTCGTGGGAATCATTCTCCTCTCGGGACTGGTTCTGTTTGTGGGAATCGGCCATCTCGTCGTGGACACGAATAAGTCCAGGGCCCTGTCGGCGACCCCACTCCAACCCCCCTCGTTCAAGTACCCCTTTGGCACGGATCGGCAAGGGAGAGACTTGCTGGCCGTCATGGTGGCGGGGACGCCGCTCACCTTGCGAATCGGGTTCATCGCAGGCTTCCTCGGCGTCGGCATAGGAGCCATCCTGGGGTTTGTCTCCGCGTACTACCGGGGGAAAGTCGACGTCATCATTCGGGGCATCGCAGACATCGGCCTCACCGTGCCAGGGTTGCTGGTGCTGATCATCATTGCTGTCTCGATCAAGGAAGGCCTGACCGTCAATCAAATGGCTCTGATCGTGGCCTCCCTGGCGTGGCTGAGTCCTACGCGGACCATCAGGGCCCAGGTGCTGAGCCTGCGGGAGCGGGGCTACGTCGAGGTGGCTCGGCTTTCGGGCATGAGCGGGCCGGGGATCATCTTCAAGGAAATGATGCCCAACCTCCTGCCCTACTTGGCGGCGACGCTGGTGAACGCGGTGTCGAATGCCATCCTGGCCTCCATCGGCTTGGAGGTCCTGGGCCTCGGCCCGATCGAGTCCCCGACCCTGGGCATGACCCTGTACTGGGTCAACTACAACGCCGCGCTCATCAACGGCTGGTGGTGGTGGTGGACGGCACCCATCGTCATCATCCTCATCGTCTTCCTCGGCCTCTTCTTCCTCACCGTGGGATTGGACGAGATCGCGAACCCCCGGCTCCGGAGGGCGGTATGAAACCAGACGTCCTCCGGGTGCAGGGGCTGCGGGTGTACTACCACACGCCGCTGGGCGCGGTGAAGGCCGCGGACAACGTCAGCTTCAACCTCAAAGCCGATGAGCGGCTGGGCTTTGTCGGGGAATCCGGCTCCGGCAAGTCCACGATGGCCCTCGCCATCCTTCGCATGATCAAGCCCCCGGGCCGGATCGAGGCGGGGGAGGTCTGGCTGGACGGCCTCAACTTGATGACCCTCTCGGAAGAGGACATGCGACAGTTGCGGCTGGCCCGGATCGCCATGGTCCCGCAGGGGTCCATGAACTCGCTGAATCCGGTGATGCGAATCCGGGCGCAGATGGCGGACGCGTTGCGGGACCACGGCGTCCAGATGTCCAAGCGGCAAGTGGACGACCGGATCCGCGGTCTGCTCCAGTCGGTCGGACTGCGGCCAGAAGTCGCCGACATGTACCCCACGACTGAGCGGGGGCATGAAGCAGCGGGCCTGCATTGCCATCGCCATCAGCCTGCGGCCCAAGGTGATCATCGCCGACGAGCCCACGTCCGCCCTGGACGTGGTGGTGCAGAAACAGGTGATGGAGACGCTGGCGCGGGTGCAGAAAGACCTGGAAGCCTCCGTGATCCTGGTGGGGCACGACATGGGGCTCGTGGCCC
>CAVQPC010000068.1:0-27889 GCA_963714585.1 uncultured Methylomirabilota bacterium | reverse complement strand
GGCGCGGTCAGCGACGGCCGGGCCAAAACCACAATAGCCCTTGACCACGAGGGCCACCGGAGAGGGCACGGACGACGTTCCGCGAGCACGCGGCTACCCTCGCCGGTATTGACGCCGGACTTTCCGAGATGGGCGGCGCACCTTTCTGCGCTTCGGCGAGTCGGCAGTCGGGCTCCCGCCCCGGCTGCTCTCCTGGCGGGGTCGCTCCTCCTGCTTCGGTCGGCACGTCGAGCACCACCCACTCATGTCGGCGCCTATCGGCTTCCCGCAGCCATTGCACCGTCCGATGATGCCCACTCCCCACCTCCTATCCCGCTGTCTCCCGGCCCCCGCCCCGCCGCCGTCTAGCGCGTCGTCAGGTACCAGCCCTTGGACTGCAAGCAGCTAATGTACATGCTGGTGGACTGGTTCGGCGGCAGGTACATCGTGTCCCGCTCGCAGGCGTACCGGTCCCGTAACCAGTCCTGCTGCGTATAGGGCTCGTCCTTGGTCCACCCCATGGCGCACCCGGACATGACCGCGGTGAGGAAAATCAGGGCGATTGACGAAATGGTGAGCTTGAGCGGTATCATCAGGATTACCGCCAGCTTTTCGAGGATTCGCCCAGCACCCGCAAGGCGGCCTTCGAACGGAAGCCATGCGTCCTGCGCGGGCCGCACGCGGGGCCCCTGTCCGCACCGCGTGCAGAGCGAGAGGCGTTCATCACTTTGATTTCGGTGCCCGGGGGTCAATCGTGTCGGGGAGGCAGATATACCGCAAGGAGATCGCGGCGGAGCCCAGGTCCTGGATGAGAATGTTTCCGCTCCGTTCCGCCTTGTCCCCCTTCTTGCGCGCATTGGCTTCGCGTTCAACAAGGATCGCCTCGCGTTCGCGGAGGCACTCTCGGGACGTATCAAAGCCATCGATGACGATCCACCGCGTTTCCGATTGAAAGAGGAGCGACCCGTCCTGCTGCTTCTCATGCCCGGCCGTCGTCACCTCGTTCCACAGCACCCATGCGCCTAACAGCACCAGCGCCCATCGGCTTATCATCGCGCCCTCCTCTCAAGGCCGATGCCCCTCGCCGTGCCACCGTTCACAGATGGGGCGTCTTCCCCTCCTCGGCGTGCGTGGCCGCCACAACCCCCGGGCCTGGCAGACCGGGTGCCGGTCGCGGGCTGGAGGCCGCGCCGTGGGGATGTGGTCAGCGCGATTCCGATCACGATCACTGTAACGGGGTGCGTTCGTCACTTTCAAGGGAATTCGTCCTGCCCGATTATCCATTCGGCACGTTGAGACGCATGCCTCACGCGGCACGCCAGCCACCGTCGAGCTGCCGGCGCAGTGCCTCGTCCCCCTGGATCGCCTTGCCCTGTCCACCCGGAAAACAGAACGGCCCTTGGCGGCGCGGTCTGTCGCCAAGGGCCGGATGGGACTGCGGTCGGAATGCTGGTCATCTCTGACCCCCTGCCTGGCTCCTGCGGGAGGTGCACGGACGATCCGATGAACCATAGTGCCGCCTGCTGGCCCCGGTCAAGGGAATTTCCGACGCCGGTCGCGCCGGGTCTTCGGGCCCTTCCGCATCTCACGCGATGCTGCGAGGTGCTCACTGTGCCGGTGCGCCAGGGGGCCCGGCGAGGAGAAATTGCTTCCAACTGGTCGCGCTGACGCCCAGGCGTGCGGCGGCCGGAAGCTGCTCCATGTCGCAGACCAGGAGGGGCTGAAACCCGGGGTACCGCCTGCCGAACTCGAGGAGCCCACGGAGCTCGCGCGCTCCGAAGTCATGGTCGAATAATTATTCGAGTATGCTGGAAAGACGGTGGAGAACCTTCAGTGGCCTCCGCGGGGCGCGGCCGGGCATACGCACTGGGGTCAAGGACGGACTGTTGAGGAGGGAGAGATCCTCCCAGCCGGGTGGTCTTGGCGCGACGCGCAGTGTGTGATGGGGGACGTGTGACGCTGGACGTAGGTAGGATTTGAAAGTTGTTTCTGCTGAACTGGCGTGCGTCCCCCTGCACTTGTTTGGCGTACGGCGTTGCCGGACGAGCGGGCGCGGGGGCGGGCGGCGGACACACAGGGGAACTTCAGGGAGGGACCCAACTTCTTCTTCGGTGTCAAGACAAATCCCCCCTCGATGCCAAGGGATGTCGTGCGTCGTGACCAGGCCTTCTGCCCTGCGGCCAACGCGCTTCTTTCTTCTCGGGCTATTCCTTGCTAACCGACCACCCGATATGCTACCCTTCCTCGGAAAGTCGGAAATTCTGAACTTCCGACGAGGAGGAAGACATGGCCCGCAAACAGGCAACAAGCAAATTGGTGCGGCTCCAGGCGAAAGGGCAGATTACATTGCCCGCCGAATTCCGCCGCCGCCTCAACGTCACAAATGACGCCATCCTCCGCGTCACACTCGAGGAAGGCGGGCTCGCGATCACACCGCTCCGCTCCGAGCCAGCCGATCCACCGCTCCGGGAATACTCGCAGCCCGACATCGACCGTTTCTTGCGCGAGGACCGGCTGGACCGGGCCACGGCAGCCAAGGTGCGACGTCTCTTGCGCCACAAGCAAGTGGCATGACAGTCCCCCGCCGCCTGTTCCTCGACGCCAACGTCTGGATGGCCGCCGCCGGCTCACCCACAGGGGCATCGGCCATGCTCCTGATCGTCTGCCAAGAGGCGCGAGCAAAAGCCGCTGCGACGCGGCTCGTGCTTCTGGAGGCGGAGAAGAACGTCCGAGCCAAGTTCGGGGACGCCGCCCTGCTGCGGTTCTATCGCCTCATTGCGGCTCCCGGCCTGCAAATGGTTCCCGACCCCTCGACCCAGGAGATGGCGGTTTACGCGAACATCATCCACGCGAAGGACACGCATGTGTTGGCCGGCGCACGCAAGGCAAGGGTGGATGCGCTCATCACGCTCGACCGCCAACATTTCTGGACACCGTCAGTTTGCCAAGCGCAGTTGCCTTTTGAAGTGCTGACACCCGGCCAGTATCTCCGACGGCTGCTTGAGGAATGAGTCGGTGGCCCGTCCGGTGCCCCCGTCCACAAGGCAATTGGTCCTGCTCGATTAGCCATAGACACGTTGAGACGGATGCCTCAGGCGGCGCGCCGACCACCGTCGAGCCGCGGTTGCAGTGCGCGGCCCCCAAGGATCCCATGCCCCATCCGCCGGGAAGGCAGAACGGCCCTTGGCGGCGCGATCTGTCGCCAAGGGCCGGATGAGGATGCGGTCGAGCGGTCTCGGGGGACGACGACACATAGGACGTTCGCAATGCGTCACATCGATCGGCATCGCGAGGAGAAGTCTGTTTTGACGCAGAAGAAACGGCCGGGGCGCCCTTCTACAGCGCTGTGAGGTGCCCGACACCTTCGCGTCAGCGCACGAGGAATACAGGCAGGCAGGGGGGCATCGGCGGGACTGGCACGGCGCCTTGAGTACCGTACCGCTCGCCACTGACGTTGGCCGTCGGGTCCTGCCGCTACAGCCCGGCCGCCCGCCCGCCGCGATCCTCCTCCGTTGCCGAGGCCTGCGCCGCCGTCAGGCATGCCCCAAAGCGCTCGGCCAGAGCCCGGACGAAGGGGAGTTCGAGCATGAAGCCTCCCGGAACAACTTCAACGGTCAGGCCTCCGGCCGCGAGGCCGGCCCACCCGAACGCCGGTTCCGCGAACTCGCGGCCCCAGCGGTATCGCGGTCGGAAAAGCACGACGCGGCCGGAATAGACCCGCGGAACATACTCGGCCATCGCAGCACGGTGGGCCTGCGCCACCGCGCGCAACGCCGCCCCTTCGGGTTGGACTCCGCGGAGGCGCTCCCGGAGCCCCCGGCCCAGGATGGATCGGGCCGCCCGGGCCCGGGCGAAGACGTAGTCGATCCGTTCCCTGGCTGTCAACGCCGCGAGATTCGCGGCCTCAAAGTTCGTCCGCCAGAGGCATCGTCGAAGCACTCGCTGGATCGGATTGAGCGGCACGCCTCGGCTGCGCCGCGCCGGGCCCGGAAAGATGTCGAAGACGGCCAGCAGGCCTACCCGGTCGCCGGCTTGGACCATCTGCTGCGCCATCTCGAAGGCCACCAGGCCACCGAAACAGTACCCGGCGAGGAAATATGGCCCCCGAGGCTGGGCCTCACGCAGCACCTGCAGGTAGCTAGCCGCCATCTCCTCGACCCGCCTGCAGGGGGGGAAGATCCCGTCCAGTCCTCTGGCCTGCAGCCCGTACACAGGCTGCCGCGGGTCCAGATGACGTGCGAGCTGCTCGAAGCAGAACAGGGTGCCGAGGTGGTGGTGGATGCAGAACAGCGGAGGCCTGGACCCGCCCCGCCGGATGACCACCAGCGAAGAGGCGGGCGTCTGCGCGCCGTCCCGCCTCCGGCCAAGCAGGTCCGCCAGTTCGGCCACGGTCGGGGCTTCGACGAGCGCGGACAGCGGCACCCTCACTCCCAGGGCCCCACCCGCCCGCGACACGACCTCCGCCGCCAGGAGGGAGCTGCCCCCCAGTTCCCAGAAGTTGTCGTGGATCCCAAGCCGAGGCACCCCCAGCACATCCGCAAGGATCCGGGCGAGCCTGTGCTCGACCGGGGTGCGCGGCGCGGCGGGCGTCGAGCCGGACTCGGGCCCGCGCGTCGAGGGCGCCGGTAGAGCCGTCAAGTCGACCTTGCCGAGATCTGTCCGGGGCAGGGCCTCCAGGAGGATGTAGCTCGCCGGGACCATGTGGGAGGGCAGGACCGAGGCGAGGGCCCGCCGGAGCTCGCTGGCGGTGCGAGGCGGTCCCTCCCCGGGCACGACGTAGGCGAGCAGGCGGCACTCGCCCCCATCGTCTTGCTCGGCACGGACGATCGTCTCGCTCACCCCGCCGAGGGACAGCAGGGTGCCCTCGACCTCCGCCAGATTCACCCGCTGCCCTCTCACCTTGACCTGGAGGTCCTTGCGGCCCGCGTGAACCAGGCAGCCGTCGGGTCGCCGCCGGGCGAGGTCGCCCGTCCGGTACACACGCTCGGACTTCCCGGCCGGGTCGTGGCGGAAAACCCGCCGCGTAAGGTCGGGGCGTCGCCAGTACCCCGGCGAGAGAAACCGGCTCCGCACCATGATCTCCCCGACCTCGTCGTCCTCGGCCTCCGTGCCGTCCTCGCGGGCGAGCCAGACCTCCTTGCCGTCCACGGGGAACCCGATCGGGACGGCTGGTCCGGATATCTCGGTCTGGCTGTCGATCACGTAGCACGTCAGGGCTCCCGTCTCGGTGGTCCCGAGGCCCGTGTGCACGAGGCAATGCGGCTCGAAGAGCCGCCGATAGACTTCCACGTCCCGGCGGTAGACGGTCTCGCCCCCGAAGGCGATGTAGCGCACGCTCGGAAACCGGACGCCCGTCCCGCGAGCCCCGGCAAGGTGGCGCACCATGGGCAAGGCGCCCTTGACGATGGTGATCTCCTCGTCACGGATCCACCGCACGAGGCCGTCCAGGCCGTCCGCGGTCCCCAGGGGAAAAAGCGCCGCGCCGTTCAGGAGCGCTGCGAGCGTGTTCCACACGGCGGCGATGGCGCTGGGCGAAGCCAATACCCCGACGCGGTCCTGAGGCGTGATGCGGTGGCCGTTGGTGTAGTAGCGGGCCTGGTGCAGGAGGTTCCGGTGGTTCTGGCTGACCCCCTTGGGGGCGCCTGTTGACCCCGACGTGTAGATGATGCAGGCCAGCCGATCCGCCGAGAGGGCACGCGACGGGTCGGACTCCGGACTCTCGCGGCCCAGCGTCTCCAGCGCGATGACGCGCGTCGGTCCCGCGGCGAGCGCCTCGGCCATGGCCGCATGCCGTGCGGGGGCCAGGATGACGGAAGCCCGCGCGTCCGCCAGGATCTCTGCCAGGCGTGGCACTGGAAACGTCACGTCCAGGGGGACGACGATCTTTCCGGACTTGGCGGCGCCGAGAAAGGCAATCGGAAGCCAGGCGTCCCGATCGAGCAGCACCGCCACGGGGTCTTCCCCGTCCCCCAGCGCATCCAGGAGGGTCCAGGCCACCCGATTAGCCGCGCGGTTCAATCGGTCGTAGGTCAGGGTCTCCTGTCGGGTCTTGACCGCCAGCCTTGCCCCGTGCACGGCGGCCATCCGCTCAAAGCGCACGTGGATGGCCTGCTCCGTCTCCTCCAGGGCAAACTCGCGAAAGCCGCTGGAAAGGGCGGGCATCAAGGCGCCGGCGGCGGACTGCTGTTGCGACTCGTCATTCGGGCTTGAGGGAGGCATCGCGCCACCTCAGGGCGTCGTCTGGACGGGGCTCCCACGTGAGCCTCCGGTTCACGCCGTAGATGTCGACCAGTGTCAGCAGGTATGCCCCCGGGGCGTTCTCCATCATCCACGCCTGGATCCGACGGAGGACAGCCGCGCGGTCGCGCTCGTCCATCGCGCGTTGGGCCTGGTCGATCAGCTCGTCGAGGGCTGGATAGGCGATAACGGACCAGAGCCCGCCGGTCCGGTGGTTGTCCTGGAGACTGCCGGTCACGTCCCGCAACGGATCCCCGTAGGCGAACAGAACCAGAGGCGCCGTCCGCTTCTGGAAGATCCCCTCCGTAAATCGCCCGACCTCCAGCGCCTGGACGTGGACGGTGATTCCCACCTTGGCCAGTTGTCCGGCGATCGCCTGTGCCAGCTCCCGGTCCCGCGGGTACCGCCCCGAGGACCCGTGCAATCCGACGGTGAATCCCTGCGGATAGCCCGCGGCGGCCAGCAGCCGCCTGGCCCGCTCCGGATCGTAGGTCCAGCGAAGCCCGGGGTCGTACCCCAGACTGCCGGGGTGCACCGCCGTCGCCAGCAGCTTGGCCCGACCCCCAAAGAACGCCCGATTGAGCTCGTCGCGGTCGATGGCATGGTTGATCGCCTGGCGCACGGCTCGCTTCGCCGTGGGCGCCTGCGGGTCGGTGTTCACAAACATGAGCCAGTACGAGCGCAGGGAGGCCACGGAGCGGACCTCGAGGTGGGGGCTGCGCTCGATGAGCGGGACCAGGTCGAGGGGGACCCCGTGGGCGACGTCGACCTCACCGGCGATCAGGGCCGCCACGCGTGCCGCGTCCTCCTTGATGGGGCGCCAGACCACGTGCCGGATCGGCGGCGTGCCACGCCACCCGCCGACGAAGGCCTCCATGCTCAGGTGGTCGTCCTTGACCCACTCGACGAACCGGTACGCCCCGGTGCCGTTCGGCCGGCGGTTGAGGATCTGAGGTGCGGCCCGCGCGTAGGCGGCCGACACGATGCCGTGGCGGTAGAGTCTGCGGAGCGCCGACGCCTCCGGCTGCCTGGTGACGATCCGGACCGTGTAGGGGTCGAGGACCTCCACCCGCTCGATGAACGCCACCCGGCTGGCCAGCTTGTGGCCCTGGGTGGGATCGAGCAGCGAGTCGAAGGTGAACTTCACGTCCTCGGCCGAGAAGGTTTCGCCGTTGTGGAACTTGACGCCCCGCCGGAGCTGGAATTGAATGACGGTCGGGCTCACCCGGGCCCACCGCGTCGCCAGGGCGGGCACCAGATTCCCCTCGCGGTCCACTTCGACGAGAGGGTCGTACAGATTGGTGATGATCTGGAAGTCGGGGGTGGTTACCGTGAATTCGAACGGGTTGATGGTGATGGCGTCCGTCGCGGTGGAAACCACCAGCCGATCGCGGGGCGTTCCCTGCCCCGGCTCCCCGGCCTGCGCGTGCCCGGTGACCATCCCGGCGCCCAGGAGCGCCAGCCCGGCCAGGATCACACGGCCTATGCGTCGCCCGCCTCGATTCATCATCAGCCCCCCGCCTCCCCCGATCGCGCCCCCTCGGATAGCGCCACGCCTGTCCTGCCGCGTCCGCCTGCCACCCGGACCGCTTGCCCGCGCCTCCGCGGCTCGAGCCACTCCCCGAGTGAATCCCCCAGCAGGGTCAGCCCGATGACGGTCACGGTTGCCGCACCGGCGGGGATCAGGGTCACCCACCAGGCCACCGGCAGGTACGTGCGTCCCTCGCTGATCATCGTCCCCCACGAAGGAACCCACGCTGGCATCCCGACCCCGAGAAAGCTGATCGTTGCCTCCGCCATGATCATCCGGCCGATCACGAAGGTGGACAGCACCACGATCAGTGTGGTGCAGTGCGGCAGGATGTGCCGGACGGCGATCCGGGCCGGATGGCTTCCCAGGCCCCTGGCCGCGGTCACGAACTCGCGCTCGCGCACGGAGAGCACCTGGGACCGGACCACCCGCGCATACGGCACCCAGCCTGTCGCCCCGAGCACGACAAGCACGTGCGTCACGCTCGGGTCCGTCAGGCTTGCCAGGCTCAGCGCGATCAGCGTGAACGGCAGGGCCAACTGGGCCTCCGTCAGGGTCATGAGGAGGCCATCGATCCGGGGCCCCGCAAAGCCGGCCGTCACGCCCGCCGCGACGCCGATGCTTCCCGCGATCGCCAGGGCCGCGAGCGCGATCAGCACGGATGTCCGCGCGCCCGCAGTCGTGCGCGCGAGCATATCCCGCCCGAGATGGTCGGTCCCGAAGATGTGAAGGCGTCCCCCTGGATCGACGCTCAGTGGCGGTTGCAGGCGCTGGCCGAGATCCTGCCGCGACGCGTCCGACGGACCCCCCACCAGCCCGAGCGCGACCGTCACGAGGATCACGCCCAGCAAGCCCCCCCCGGCGATCCCGCGAGGGCCGAGCGCCCGGAGTATCATCCGCCCCGCCTTCCGCCCGCCCGGAGTCGGCCGCGGGCCGGCGTGGGCGTCTCCCCCGCCATCACTCGCGGAACCGGATGCGGGGGTCGAGGTAAAGACACAGGACGTCCACGATCAGATTGGTCAGGACGAAGCCCGTAGCGACCACCAGCGTCACCGCCTGCACGACCGGGTGATCACGCGCCAGCACGGCATCCACGGCGAGTTTGCCGATTCCAGGCCAGGCGAAGACCGTCTCGGTGACGACCGCCCCGCCCAGCAGGGCTCCGACCTCCAGCCCCAGCAGCGTGACGACGGGCAGTGCGGCGTTCTTCAGAGCATGCCGCCCAACAACGTTCGCGCCGCCCAAGCCTTTCGCCCGCGCCGTTCGGAGGTAGTCCTGGTCCAGCGCATCGACCAGGCTGGCCCGGAGGATCCTGGCCACGCGCCCAGCGCCGAAAGCGCCGAGCGTGAGCGCAGGCATGATGAGCTGCCCGAGGGTACCGCGTCCGGCCGTGGGGAGGAGTCCCAGGCGGAGCCCCAGCGCGTAGATCAGGAGAATTCCGAGGACAAACGGGGGTACCGAGTGCCCTACGGCGGATCCGACGACGATCACGGCGTCCGTGCGGGTCCCCTTCCTCAGGGCACCGACCAGACCCCCGGGCACAGCCAGGAGGACGGTCAGGATGAACGCGGCGAGTGCCAGCTCGAGGGTTGCGCCGAGCCGTTCGACGACGAGCGTGAACGCCGGCTGGCCGAAGCGGAATGAGTCCCCGAAGTCCCCTTGCAGGACCCCCCCGAGGAAGCGGACGAAGCGCACCGGCACGGGGTCGTTCAGCCCGTACAGCGTGCGGAGGTGCTCAAGCTGCTCGCGGGTTGTCTCCGGCGGGACCAGGAGGGCGATCGGGTCTCCCGCGAGGACGTTCATGCCGAAGACGACGAGCGAGACCAGCACAAGGACCAGCACTCCCCGCAGCAGGCGTCGGAAGATGTACCCGGTCATGGGTCCCTCGACGATCAGTCCTCCGAAACCCGAACCCCGGCGAACGCGTCAGGCGTGCGGCCGTCGCGGGTGGGCCTGCACGGCTCCCTGCCGACCGGATAGGAAGTTGGATCGGATAGGGAACTGCAAGCTTGGAGGGCGACGCCCATCAAATTACAATTATCCTCCCTGCTCCCCCTGTGGTGCGCTTCGGGTATGCCTCGCCAGCCCTGTACTGACACTCCGAATCCGTTGCCATGTCAATCACGTTCAGGAGAATTCGTCCTGCACGAATCCCCATAGGCACGTTGAGACGGCTGCCTCACGCGGCACGCCCACCACTGTCGGGCTGGCGGCGCAGGGCTCGGCCCCCATGAATCGCCCCCCCTTCCACCTGGAAATCTGAACGGCCCTTGGCGGCGCGATCTGTCGCCAGGGGCCGGATGAGAATGCGGTCGGAATGCTGGTCATCGCAGACTCCCCTGCCTGGTTCCTGCGGGAGGTCCCCGGACGATCCGAGGCACCATAGCGCCGCCTGCTCGCCCCGGTCAAGGGAATTTGGGCCGTTGCTTTCACTTGTGGGCCCCAATCGCCCGCGCCGGTGGGGCTGCCCGAAACGGCTCTGGAGGTCCACACGGGCCGCGGACGGCGGGGACCCTGCTGGGAGCGGCGCTCCCGGTCTGGGCTTGTCGAGGCGGAGACTTCCGCGCGGGCTGCAGCCCAATTCCCTACGGAGTCCGCTCTTTCCTTGACGCGGCGGGATACCGGCCGTTACAGTAGTGGCTCGATCATGCGTCCGCCGGCCGTCTCCGGCGTCCCGCCAAGGGGTGCGCATGCGGATGGACCGTCATGACCCCTGTCTTCTTCCTTGTGCGGGGTTCCGGCACGCAATGGGCACTGCTTGTCGAGACTGGCGGTCTCGACTCCGCGGCGAATCGCGGCACATCGATTGATTCGCGCAGCAAGGACATACCGTGAGTGATGAACGATTGAAGATCGCGGTCTTCATCGATTTCGACAACATCGAGATCGGTGTCAAGAACAGCCTGGGCGGACACTTCGACGTGGGCGCCGTGCTCGAAGCCGTGAAGGAACGCGGCGAAGTGGTCACCAAGGTCGCCTATGGCGACTGGACCCGCGCGACCGACTATGGTCGCTCGATGTCGCAACACGCCATCCACATGGTGCAGCGCAACTTGACGCCAGGCGGCGACAAGAACGGCGCCGACATCAACCTCGCCCTCGATGCCCTCGAGATGGCCTTCACCCACAGCCACATCAACGCGTTCGTCATCGTCGGCGGGGACAGCGACTTCATCACGCTGGTCGAGAAGCTCAAGCAATACGACCGCAAGGTGTTCGTGGTCGGTGGGCGCTCGTTCACGAGCCAGGTGATGCAGAAGAACTGCACCGAGTTCGTGGCGTACGAAGACATGCTTGGCAGCACGGGCCGCGGACGGCAGGCTGGCGGACGCACGCGTGCCGTGACCGACATCGCCGCCGCCATGCCGCTCATCCGCCGCGCGCTCAAGTTGCTGGCCGACCGCGAAGTGACGCCACAGCTCGGACTGCTCAAGAGCACGCTGCTGCAGCTCGACTCGAGTTTCTCGGAGCGCGCGTACGGCGCCAACTCCTTCCGCGACTTCGTCGAGAAGCTCGCCAAGGCCGGATACGTCGCCCTGAAGGGCGCCGACCGCAGCTTTCACGTCGAGTTGCGCGAGCCGGCCGAAACGGCGGCTGCCACAGCGGTGGCGTCGGCCAGCCAGGAGCCGCGTGCGCGGCGCGAACATCGTGGACCACGTGACGCCCGCGAGGGACGCGACCGCGGACAGGGGCACGACGCGCGTCACGGGCACCCCTCGGACGAGGGGACGAGCGACCACGTGGAGGCAGCGGCCGAAACACCGATGCCCGCGCCGCTTGGCAATGACGCCGCATTGGCGGAAGGTGTCGCGCGACTCGGGCCGGTCGACGGCTATCGCATCATGGCACAGGCGTTCTCGCGCAGCGGTGCGAACCCACGTTTCCCGATGTACGTGCGGCAATTCAAACAGTTCATGAAGACGTTCGACGCGAGCTTCGATGAACGCCGCTACGGATTCGCCGGCATCCTCGATGCCCTGCGCTATGGACAGCGTGAAGGCCTGTTCAGAATCGAGCGCGGTCGGCAGGGCGGCGTGCGCGTGCATCCCGGCCCACAGTACCTGACGCTGACGAAGTCGTCTGAGGTTGTGCCCGCAGCCGACCTTCTCGCCACCCGCGAGAGCCCGCAGCCCGGCCTGGTGCCACTCGACGTCGAGGCCGTTCCCGTCCAGGACGCCCGTCTCGTTGAGGGCCAACCGCCGCCGACCTTAGAGCCGCTGCCCTTCGAGGCGGAGATGACACCAGCGCCTCGGGACGCTGAGGAAGCGTCGCCCGCGCCCACGAGTGAGCTGAGGTCGACTGATGGGGCCGGCCCCCCCGCCGAGCCTGCGATCGCGCCGCGTGGCACGGGTCGCAAGCGGACGGGTGCACGCACGGGCACCCGCGCGAAGAAGACTGCGCCGCCAACCGCTGGAGCCAAGAAGAAGGCCGCGCGTCCCCGCGCGAAGACGACGTAGGGTCGAGAGCCCGATTTCGCCGATGTCTCCATCCCCCGGCACCGCCGCCTCTGGTGGGCCTACCCCCTCTGCCTGCTCAGCATCGTGCCCGGCGTGGGCCCCCTCTCCGATCGGGCGTTGCGGCCACCGCCAGACCTCGGGGCGCCAAGGGCTCCCGGCGCCTCTCCCGGGGTTCGGCAGAACAACCGGATCACCGACGGGGCCTGTCAAGGGGAAGCCGGGGCGCTCTTCGGATAACCCGTCGCCGGTCCCGCCGCCCCGGCCGAGACTCGCGCCGGGGACGGATCGCCTCGGCGCCGGCAGGCGGGCGGAACGCTGACTCGTCCCCCTCGGGTGCGCCCCCGATCGTCGCGGCAGCATTCCTCTCCACGACGCACGCCATCGTCCTAGACTTTTGCCGCCGCCGCTCGTAGTATCTCCTTGCCATGCTGCTCATCTACCCGCCCGCGGCGCGGAGCACCGAGCCCCCCCTCGGCATCGCCCGGCTCGCGGGCTTCCTGCACCGGAATGCGGTCCCCTCGCGGTGCCTCGATCTGTGCCGGGAGGGGCTCGACTACCTCCTGGGCCGCGAGATCAAGGCCCAGGACACCTGGACGCGGGGCGCGCTGCGCCGCCGGAGCAGGAATCGCGCCCTCCTCCGCGATCCCGCCGCCTACGCCACCCGTGACCGCTACCGCCGGGCCGTGCGCGATCTGAACCGAGCCCTCAAGGCGGCGTCGGAGCCCTTCGGCGTCGAGGCGACCCTGGCCGACTACCGCGACGCGAGGCGCTCGCCGCTCCGGCGCGCCGATCTGCTCGACGCCGCGGCCGCCTTCGAGGACAACGTCTTCGCCGCGCTCTTCCGCGCCCGGATCGCCGAGGCGCTCGCCGCGTTCCCGACGCAGGCCATCGGGCTCTCGGTCAATTACCTGAGCCAGGCCCTCTGCGCCTTTGCGATCGTCGGCCTCGTGAAGACGATGCGCCCGGATCTGCGCGTGGTGCTCGGGGGCAGCCTCATCACGTCCTGGGTCGCGCAGGGATGCCTCGCCCCGGACGAGTGCTTCGGCGGCCTCGTCGACGCGCTCCTGCCCGGGCGGGGCGAGGAGGGAATCCTCGAACTCCTCGGCGTCCCGCGCCGCGCCGCGACCGCCCCGCCCGACTTCGGCGATCTCGTCGCCCTCGACTACTGCGCCCCGACGCGCATTCTGCCCTACAACTTCTCCACCGGCTGCCCCTGGAAGCGCTGCAGCTTCTGTCCCGAGACGGCGGAGGGCAACCGCTACGTGGGGGCCAGGGTCGACAGCGCGGTCCGGGACATCGGCGCCCTCGTCGCCCGCCACGCGCCCGGCCTCCTCCATTTCACGGACACCGAGATCGCCCCGCGGTACCTCCGCGCGCTGGCGGCATCGCCGCCCGGGGTTCCCTGGTACGGATTCGCCCGGTTTTCCCCGCTCCTGACCGATCCGGACTTCTGCCGGCGCCTCGCCGCCTCGGGCTGCGCCATGCTGCAGCTCGGGCTCGAGTCGGCCGATCAGCGGGTCCTCGACGCCCTCGGGAAGGGCACCCGCCTCGACCAGATCGATTGCGCCCTCCGGACGCTCGCCGAGTCGGGGATCGGCGTCTTCCTCTATGTCCTCTTCGGCACGCCGGCGGAACACCGCGATGCCGCCCGCCGGACCCGGGATTTCGTCGCTGCGCACGCCGACCGGATCGCCTTCCTCAACGTCGCCCTCTTCAACTTGCCCGTGGCGAGCGCCGAGGTGCCCCGCCTCGCGACCCGGGCCTTCTACGACGGGGACCTCTCGCTCTATCGCGAGTTCGCCCACCCCGGCGGCTGGAACCGGGACGTGGTCCGGGCCTTCGTGGCGGACGAGTTCGACGCCGAGCCCGCCATCAAAGCCATCCTCGCAAGAAATCCCCCGGTGTTTACCTCGAACCATGCGCCCCTCTTCCTCTTTGCCTCGAAGCGCGACGTGATGCGGGACCCGGCCGTTTCTGCGGTGTCAAGGTAAATTCCTCCTCTCGATGCCGATTCCTGACCGCATCGCGAACCTGCCGTCTGCCGTCGTCCCCCGAGACCGCTCCCAGAGGATCTCTCGCGCCCCATCGTAGTGGTGCCATCCGGTCGCCTCGCTGCCCGAGCGGACCCACCCGGCCTAGTCCGGGCTCTCGAGAGCGGGAGCGGCGCGCCAGTGTCCCGCCGCGGTCCCGATGCGGGCCGCCACGTTGCATGATGCTCGCGCTGCCAACTCCCCGGGGAAGACGCTGTCGTCGAGTCCGGCGCTCGCCGCTCAGCGCGGCTGCCGCCGGAGCCCTCCGTGCGCCGCGGGTCGTACGGGGTCCCGCTCCGCCACACGCCCCAGACGATCCGGAGCACCTTCGCCGCCAGCTCCACGATCGCCTTGAAGCCGGCGTACCGATCGCCCTGCCGCTTCGCCTTCAGGGCCGCGAGCCGGGCCTGCCCCGCGGCGGTCCGCGCCAGCCCCATCGCCGCGTGGTAGAGCGCCCAGCGCAGGAGCCCGCGGCCGCACTTCGAGATCCGCGCCTGCCCCGCGAACTGCCCCGACTGCACCCGGACGATGTCGAGGCCCGCGAGCTTCCGGAGCTGGCTGAACCGCGTGAACCACGCGATGTCGCCGATCTCCGCCAGGAGGATCGCGCCCACCGTGGGCCCGATCCCCGGGATCGTCCGGAGGAGCGCGTACGCCGGGAGCCGCTCGGCGAGGGGCGTGCAGCGCCCGCCTCAATCGCCGCGATCCGGGCCTGCACGGCCGTGACCTGGGCCCCGAGATCGGCACAGGCCGTGGCCAGCCCGAGCGGGAGGCGCCCCTTCGGCACCGCCGGGCGCCCGGGGGCCGCCGGCTCCCAGGCTTGCAGCACGGCCGGCAGCTCGGCCCGAGCCGATTCGGGAGCGGCTCGCCCATCGGCCCGAGGGCCGGGCGGAGCGTGGTCCGCCAGCGCGCCTTGCAGGCCGCCAGCTCGGCCCGCGCCCGGCGGAGGCACTTCACCAGGCGCCGGAGCTCCGCGAGCGGGCCGTCGGGCTGGCTGGTAGAAGAGGACCTTCCCCTGCTCCAAGAGATCGGCGCAGTTGGCCGCATCCTTCCGGTCGTGCTTGTCCCAGGTCCCGTCCTGGGTCCGGCGGTTCCAGTAGGCCACGCTGCTGGAGACCAGGACCACGTCCGCCCCCTGCGCCTTCGAGGAAGCGCGGCCACCGCCTCGTGGTAGGTCCCCGTGGGCTCCAGGCCACAGACCACCTCGCGGCACCCCGTCGCCCGCTGCGCCTGCTGGATCCGCGCCCAGAGCTGCGTGAAGCCCCGCGTGGTGTTCGGGATCGTGAGGGTGGGCACCACCACCCGGGTGTGGGCGTGCCGGAGGTGCACCACGTGTTCCGCCTGCGCGATGTCGAGCCCGACCAGGAGCCGCTGCCGATTCGTCCGCAAGGTCGCCTTCAGCTCCCGGAACCGCTTGACACGGGTTGCATTGTCTCGCACACTAGCCATGGGGTTCTCTCCTCCTCTGTGTGGGGTGAGTGGATGGCCGTTCCTCTCACCGCTACAGATACCGAGGGAGATCCCCTTTTGGTAGCTGCCATTTTCGCCAGAAGGGGATCACACTCCGGGAGTCTCGCCTTCGTCGCCTCCATCCGTGTGCTGATACTACGTTGTTGACTCAGTGGACTTTCGGGTGCCCCACTCTCACGATCGCTCGTGCGACCCCCGAGGTGAGCCCCCAGGAGTCGGGAATGTCGGTCGCGTGAGAGCTTCAGCCCGCGCCTCCTCGTGGTCCTGGGTCGGTCCAGGGGCGGTCGTTGCCGGTGCTGGTTCGCCCGCCGCGGGCCTGCGCCACTCCAGCTCCCGCGTAACCGCGAAGATGCTGTCGGTCGCTGCCTGCACTGTCCTGCTGCCGCGGACTCGACGGATCCTCCAGTCGGCAGAGAACGAGCAGCAGTCATTTCACGGGTGGCGCATCCGCGCTGCGCGGCCCGGGATACCGCCGACGGCCGCAGCCCACGAGGGCGAGGTCGGCGACTCCCGCCCGGGCGCGGGCCGCCGAAGATCCGCTCGTCGCCGCGGTAGGCCTCCCGCCCCCGGCGGACAGCGGCGACCGCCCGCCAGCCACTCGAGGCGTGGCGAAAAAGACTGCTGGCTGGCAAGCTTGGATTCCGCGTGGGGAACCAAGACCTCCACCAGGATTCCCTCTGACCCCTTGCTCACGCACCGCGTCTTCGATCCCCCAGCGGGATACGCCCGCTGGTGGCAGCGGCTCTCACCTGTGAGGTTAGGGGGGAGGTCTTTGTGGCGGAGGCCGATGCGCCTCGTTCCTGTCGCGGGGCTGCATTAGGGTGAGCGGGATTCGATGGCCTTGGGAAGGCGGAGATTAGGAGAATCCTTCGAGTGGCTTAGACGACGTGGAGGTGAACCCCCGGCAGGCGATGATGCGGGACGCCGCCATCCTGGGCATGTCGCTGTGGAACGCCTCGGAAGAGGAGCTGGCCAGGATCCACGCCGCGCCGGTTGCCGGGCTCGCCAATGGCACGCTCCGCCCCCTGATCGGTCAGGAGCTACCGCTCACGGATGCGCCGCGCGCGCCCGAAGCGTCATGCAATCGGGCACCGACGGCAAGCTCGTCCTCCTCGCCGGACGCCACGAATACGGCGGTCTTCCCCTCACGGTGCCGCGGGGAGGAAGCGGTTGGTGGAGACCTCGGCCCCCGGGATGAGCCGTTTGGTGAGGCCGGCTTCGAACATCCACCGGGTGAGGCCTTCCCACGCCGCGGGCCGGTTGAAACCGAAGCGGGGAACGCCGGCGGTCAGGAGCGGTGTCTCCAATCGCAGGCTCTCGAGCTGCAGGCTGCGCTCCAGGGTGGGATACCCTCCCACGAGGATGTCAATGGCCCCGACCGGATTCATCAGGGTCCACTCGGCGCCCTTGGTTGCGGCGGCCAGGAACCGCGTGAGCACTTCCGGTTTCTCCCGGATGGCCTGCTCCGAAGTGATGATGACGAGCTCCGGGTGATCCGGGATGCCGATATCCTCTAGGTGCCAGGCGTTCACGGCGTGCCCCTGGCGCTCCAGGATCAACTTCTCGTAGACCCAGTAGCCGCCGATGAGGGCGTCTACCCGACCCTTCGCCAGGGAGTCCACGAGGTCGTACCCGACGTTCACCAGCGTCACCGAGTTGGGGTCCACGCCGTAGCGCTTGAAGATCGTCCGGAGATAGGCCAGGGCGCTGGACGTTCCGTTGTGCCCCACGCGCTTGCCGGCCAGCTTCTCCAGCGCGTCGATCCCCGAAGTCTTGAGGGTCATCACCGAGTCCAGGGGGTGCTGGACCACGGAGGCGATGCTCACCACCGGCTGCCCCTGATCGCGGGCGAGCACGACGTCGGTGGAGTAACTGATGGCCAGCGGATATTTCCCGGCCGCGACGAGGTCGATGGGGTCCGCCGGGTGCTTCGGCACGTCTAGCATGACCTCGAGTCCCTGCTCGGCGAAAAACCCCTTGGCCTGGGCCACGAACAGGTAGGCCTGGGAATGGTTGGGCGTCCAGTCCAGCATGAAGGGCACGGCTTCGGCGCCGAGGGCCGGCGCCGGGCCGGCCCCGACGACGAGGGCGACGAGGGGCCACAGTGGCCACTTCCCCCCTTTTGGGACACTCCTCATGGCATGACCCTCCTCTTCCTCGGTGACAGGAATTTGCTTCTGGGGGTGGCCGCGCGCGGATCAGGCCGCCGGCCGCGCTAGAAAGTAAGTGTACCAGAGAACGAGAAGGAGGGCCACTCTAGCCGCCGTCGCGCAAGCTGCGGGGAGCCAACCAGCGGGACTCGATGGCCTTTGGAATGTGGAAATCCGGGGGAGTCTTCGCGTGGCCTAGACCCGCGCGTGGCAGCATTTTCAATACGTTCCAGGATCCAGATTCTATGCTCGATTGGACGGGCAGACAGAGTATTTGCGGACCACATCACCGTTCTCCGTACGACCGTGCACACGCCCTTGGGGAGCAGGCTAGTTGCCGGTCTCGAGGATGAGAAGCCCGGCGGAGAGGTCCAGGTTCACCCGGAAGCGCTCCAGGAAGCTCAGACCGAGAAGCCCGATGATGGAGGAGGGAGCATTGGGCAGGTCGTGGATCACGGCTGGGACGTGGCGGGCTGTGGCGCCCCCAATGTCCACCTCGTCCAGGAGCGTGAGGGGGGCGGTGACCTCGCCGTTCGCCGTGAGGAGATGAACACTCCCCCCGCTGCCCGTCACTCCCAGACGGTCCGCCGCCGCCTGGCTAATGGTGATGAAGGTGGCGCCGGTGTCGAGGACGAGGGCGCCAAGGAGGGCGCCATTCAGTCGAGCCGGGAGGAGGATCGCAGGCCCCGCCCGCTGGACTGGCACCTCGACCCGCGTGAGGGCGGGCTCGCCCAGCGCTGCCAGGGCGCGGCGGGCGGCAGGATCTTGCGGCGCCTGCTGCAGGAGCAGGCGGTACTCGTGGGCGGCGGCCGCCGGTTCTCCGAGGTGGCGGTAGGTCTCGGCCAGATACCATCGGTACTGGGGGGCTCGGGGCGCTTGGTCCACGGCCACGAGAAACTTCTCCAGCGCCCAGCGGTAGTGGCCGCCCTGGAAGAAGTCCACGCCTTCCTCGAATGGGCCAGCCAGGGCCGGCCGGACTGCCAGGCCGACCCCGCAGGCCAGGATCGCTGCTCCGACGAGCCAGCGCCAGCGGCGTACCCTGTTGTTCGGTCTCATATGGGCCATCGCCCTCCGGATAGAGCACCCGTAGCCTACCACCGAGCCCCGGCCACTGCAATCGCTACCCGATCCATCGGCATCTGTGATGCCCGAGCAGGGGAGCCGCACTGAGCGCAAGCGGGTGGTCAGCTCCCGGCTGAAGCTCACGGGCGCTCCACCGGAGTCCGATCAACATATTTCTACAGATTTTCTACAGATTATTCTCGCGGACTCGTGTCAGCCTTTCACCGGTTCCTCGTGCCGCCGGGATCCCTTTGTCCGTATGCGCTCATAACGGCAGCGGGTGTGTGAAAAAAAGCGTCCCGGCCGAACAGGTCGGTGAGTTGGGACCGGTCGAATTCCGCTCGGACTGCGTCGACGACATCGCAGAACACGAGCCTGATCCCCTGTCGCGCGAGAATGCCGTGGAGTGCCCGCAGGATTTCGGCCGCCGTGAAGTCCACATCGTTCACCGCTGCCGCATCGATACAGAACCAGGACAACGGCGGGGTCGCTTCCCTGGCGAGTTTGACGACCTCGTCATGGAGGACCTGACTATTGGCGTAGTACAGGTTGTGCGTGAAGCGGTAGATCATGAGGCCGGGCATGGCCTGTTCCGGTGCGCTGACCTTCTGCTGCCGCCAGCCTACCGTCTGGTCGGGAACGATCAGCAGATTGTTTACCCGATAGCCATGCCGGGTATGGACCACGAGCGACAGGACGATGGCCAGCAGGATGCTCTGCTCGACCCCCACCAGGACAACCACCGCGGCCGTGATCAGCGCGACCCAGAACTCCCATGGCCGCTCGGCATAGATTCTCTTCATGCCCTGCATGTCGACCAGTTCCAGGCCGATCAGGAAGACCACCGCGGAGAGGACGGCCCCCGGCAGGTAGGCCAGCGGGCCGGTGAGGAAGAGCAGGACCATGAGGACGATGAGGCTCGTGGTGAGCTGCGCGAGCTGGCCGTGGCCGCCGGCGCTTTCGACCATCTGGGTCTTTGTCGGGCTGCCGTTCACAACGAAGGTCCCGGACAGGCTGGCGCCAATGTTGGCCAGCCCCAGCCCCACGAGGTCGAGATTCTCGCTGAAATGCTCGTTGTAGCGCGCGGCATAGGCGCGTGAGGTGGCCGCGCTCTGGGCCAGGATGACCACGAACATCACAAAGGCGGTGGGCAAGAGCTTCTGCATCCCTGCCCAGTCCAGGGTCACAGCCGGCAGGCCGATCCGCGGGAGGCCGCGCGGGATCGCGCCAAGGACGTGGACCCCATGGGATTCCAAGTGGAGCGCCCAGCTGGCGACACTGGCGCCGATTAGCGCAATCAGGGCGCCCGGAATCTTCTTCGAGATCTTCCGTGAGCCGACAATGACCACGAGCACGGCGGCCGACACCGTCAGCGTGGGTACGTTCGTCTGGTCGATCTGGTGCAGGGTGGCCATAAGCGTGTGGACCGTTCCGTGCCCGCCTCCCGGTAGTCCCAGCATTCCTGAGATTTCGCCGACGGCGACCTGGAGGCCGACCCCGGAGAGAAACCCGATCAGCACGGTGCGCGACAGGAAGTCTGCCAGGAACCCCAACCGGACGAGGCGGGCGAGAAACAGGAAACCCGCTGCCATGAGCGCGAGGAGGCCCGCCAAGGCGAGCCACTCGGCCGACCTGGGTGCGGCCATGGTCGCAAGGCTGGAGGCGAGAATGGCGGCCGTGGCGGAGTCTGCGCCGACCACGAGGTGCCGGGACGACCCGAAAAGCGCATACAGCGTCATCGGAATGAGGAGGGTGTAGACGCCGGTAATTACCGGGGTACCGGCAATTTTCGCGTAGCCCATTACTTCGGGGATGGCCAGGGCCGCCAGGGTGATGCCGGCGATGATGTTGGCCGGCACCTGGGAACCGTCGACGGGGAGGATTCCCTGGAACAACGGGAAGCGAAAACCTCCCGGATTGGCGTTGGGAGTTGCCATGGTAATAGGAATGACGATAGTACTACTGCGTACGTTGCGCAGCGATTCAGGGGTGGACAGCAATTCCGTCAATGCCCACACGCGATCCGTCACGCCCGCCGCCCTCGCGGGAGTGGCGCGAAGCGTAGCATGAATCCGGCAGAAGTTGTAGTAGGCGAAATGCAGACTGGTGGTCCAAGTGGAAGAGGGACGGAATTCACACTAGGACACTACCGCTCCCCGGTGGAGTGACACCGGGATCTGCCGATACAAGAGGAGTGCGGTGCGGAACCCGCGTTATGGTTACGATCACGTCTTCGCCATTAGCCGCAAATATCCGATCATCAACCCCGTATGGGCAACGCCTAGATCAAATCTGGGCATTGGGAGGAGAGGGTTGAGGGCCTGTCTATTCAATCAGCGGTCACGGCGTGGAAATGGCACAATGGCCGGCACCGGGCAGCGGCAGCATGTTTCCGGCGTCGTACCCCGACCGGACGATTCCAAACCCCGTAGGTGGTGGCGCAGCCTCAGTGGTTCTTGATCCAGCGGGCGATCGCCGTGACCACAGCGGTTTCGGATCCCGAGAAGCCATGGTATCCGCTCGCATCGCACATGTCGCTCGCATCGACTGGCGTTCCGCCGCTGACCCGCAGGCCGCGGAAATCGGGGCTGCCCGCCAAGAGCCCGGCAATTTCGCTGACCCCCACCGGAGGCGACACGGGACAGCTGTCGTCGACGTGACCCACCATCAGCGCGGGCACATGGATGTTCCCGAGCAGCTGGGCCAGCACGTCATCGGGATCGCCGCTCTGGACGATCGACGAGGTCAGCACCACCCCGGCCGGTGTGACGATCGTTGCGTTGATCGTGTAGAAGCTCGTGAAGAGCGTGCCGATCACGGCCGAGGCCGTGCCCCGGCTGGTTCCCACCAGCCAGACCGGCACCGGCGAGAGTTGCTGCATGTAGTAGATGACATAGGCAATGTCGAGGACATGCTCTGCTGATTCGCGAAACCCGGTGGGCGCCCCGCTCGAGTCGAAATAGCCATAGGGTTCCTGATCCGAGGGGACGTCCATCACCGCCACATTGAAGTTGTGGGTGGCGAGCTGGTTGCGCACGCGGAGGAGGAAGTTCGGGCAATCGGTCGTGCTATTGCAATCGGTCTTCGCGGTCTTGAGCTGATTGGACGGCCACTGCGAAGTGTCATTGAGGTCCACCTTGCCATCGCCGCCCGTGAACAGGATGACGGAGGCGCGGGGATTCTGGGCGCTGCGATCGATGACCAGGGTGGGAACCGTCACGTTGGTTCGCGTGGGAACCTGGGTGATGTAAATCGACTCGGCCGCCCGCGCAGGGGCGACAACCAGCACGGTCAATCCGACGAGCACCAACGACCACCGCGAACTCGTCCGTGCGGCGGCTGACACGCGGGCGGCACATGCCGTCATGGTGTGGACCTCCGGGTGAGTGGTGCGTTTCGTAACACGCCCATTCTACACAGCCGAGTTCCAAACCGTTGCGCAGATGGGCGCGGCAGGCGGTAATTCGCTAGCCTGGCCCCAAGATAGCAGTTATCGGGAACCACAGCGCCCGCTTACCGGGTTATGGCTTGGCTTCGAACACGCGGTTGAAGGGCGTCTGGGTGGCCCGCCGGAACCGCGTAAAGCCTCCGGCCAGGACGACCTTCTTCAGATCGGCCTCGGTCGCCAGCGTCCCGAGGTGGGTCTGCCCCGAGGCAATGGCATTCGGCGTACAGCACAGCACGGAGGCTCCCGAATAGACCCGCCCGACGGGATTCAGATTCTCCTGCACGCTTTCCCCCGCCATCGGCTCGACGATCAGCACCGTGCCGTCCGGCGCCAGGGTCTCGTGCGCACGTTTGGCCGCGCCGATCGGGTCCCCAAAGTCGTGGAGGCAATCGAAAAACGCGACCAGGTCATACTTGGCGCGTTCCGGAAAATTGGTGGCGCCGGCAATTTCAAAGACCACGCGATCGGCCACGCCCGCCTCGTGGGCGGATCGATGGGCTCTGTTGATGGACGGCGCGTGGTTGTCGAATCCGCAGAAGCGGGATTTCGGGTAGGTCTGGGCCATGATGATCGTGGAGGCCCCGTGCCCGCAGCCCACATCCGCCACCACGGCTCCCCGTTCCAGCTTCGCCTTGACCCCATCCAAGGCCGGGATCCAGTTGCCAACGAGATGGGCGGCGTACCCCGGTCGGAAGAACCGCTCGGTGCCCTCGAAGAGGTTCTGGTCGTGTTCCCCCCAGAACATCCCCTCGCCCGACATGAAGGCGTCGCAAATACGCGGTTCGGCCTTCATCATGGCGGTGATAACCTGGAAGCCGCCACCCACGAAAAACGGGCTCTTTTCGTCCGCCAGGGCGATGGCATGCTCGTGCGGGAGGGAGTAGGTATTCGTCGCCGGATCATAGTCGACATACCCGCCGGCTGCTTGGTTCAGCAGCCACTCGCGGACGTACCGCTCGGTCGTACCGGTGCGGCGGGCCAGTTCGGCGGAGCTGAGCGGGCCGCCATGGGCCATGGCCTTGTACAGACCCAGCTTGTCGCCGATCAGGACCAGAGCCGCGCTGACAGCCGATCCGAAATCCGACACGGCCTTGCCGAGAAATGCCTCCAGCTTCCCGTGATCGATGGATTGGGGTTCCATGGTGTGCCCTCCCTGTGATGGACCTGCAGGTATGGCAGGGTGACGGCCCCCTCGCTCGGACTCGCCAGAAGCCTCCCCTGTGCCGATGCGCCGGACTCGTCCGTCTGGAGTGCGGCGGAATCTCGTGGGGTCGGCCGCCGGTGCATTCTGGTCAAAAGAGAATCGGGAGCGCGCTAGTCTGCATTATGCAGACTCAATACCATCCGAACCGGTCACCGTCAAGTATACGGGGACCGACATATACGGGGACCGTCAATCCGCGGCGTGGAATTGTCGAGATGTCGCCCCACACCGAACTGCAGATGCACCCAGATGATCGCCGAGGCCGTATACCCGAATCTCGCGGACAGAACTCAGGTTAGGTTCTGCTCTTCGGCTGGTGGAAGGAATTCGCGTGCACTCGGGGTTCAAAGGAGAAAGATCTACGCGGATACGGAGAGCGACGTCGATGCGGATACTATTGAACAGGCTGCGCTAAAGCGAAGTGTTGGACGTGGTCACAGATCGCGATTCTCGCCATGAGGGAGGCAGTCGTGAGACGTTGCATCCTACCTATCCTGGTGCTTCTCCTCGCGAACTCGGCCTGATGGGTGTGGTGTGTGGAATGCAAGGAGTCGTAGGATGCAACGTCCCAGACGGATATCATATCCGTCCTCCAGGAGGTGGGTTGCGAAGGAATGCTGGGGAGTACGGTAGATGGCAGCCACGAACATTAAAGATACGCTGGAGGGGCAAGCGAGTGGGGACGGGCGGGCGCGGCGAACTGCTCGCCCGAGTCGGGGCTGGAGAGCTATCCCTGGTCGACCCCATAGGGCCACCTCCGTCCGTCGGGCCGGGAGGGGCAACGGACCGGAAGGCACGCCTGCCCGCATTGGCCTGTCAAGCTCGACGGCTCTGCGGGGTGCCCGCGGCCAGGGGCGGGGCGGGGAAAGCAGCGCGCGAGAAGGCGGCGGCACCCCTTCGGATGATGGCGCCTCATCCGAAGGGGTGCCCCGTGTCGCAGCCGACCTGCCATCCTCAGGCGTTGAAGCGCTAGAACTTGCCCTCGGCGTATGCCACTGCGGGGGCGTTGAAGCTCTTCGGCGAGAACTCGCCCTCGGAGTACGCCACCGCAGTGGTGCAGACCACGTCGCCCGTGATGTTCAGGGTTGTCCGCCCCATATCCAGGATGACGTCGATCCCGGCGATGAGCCCGAGGCCCTCGAGGGGCAAGCCGACGCCTTGCAGCACCATCGCCAGCATGATCAGCCCGGCGCCCGGCACGCCCGCGGCCCCGATGGAGCCCAGGGTAGCCAGGAGGATGATCATGAGGTAATGGCCGAAATTGAGGGGAACGTTGTAGATCCCGGCGATGAACAGGGCCGCGATGCCCTGATAGATGGCCGTCCCGTCCATGTTGATCGTGGCCCCGAGGGGGAGCGTGAAGCTGATGAGGCCGCGGGGCAGGCCGACGTTCTGCTCCGCCACCCGCATGGTGACCGGAAGGGTGGCGTTGCTGCTCCGGGTGACGAAGGCCATGATCATGGCCTCGGAGATGGCCTTGAAGAACCGGAAGACCTTGGCCCGGGCCAGGAACTTGAGGATCGAGCCGTAGACGATGGCCACATGAGCGAGGTAGGCCACGTAGCAGGTGATAATCAAAGCGAGGAAGGGGAGCAGGACCTGCGCGCCCTGCTTGGCGACCGTGGCGGCGATCAGCGAGAAGACGCCCAGCGGCGCGTACCACATGACGATGGAGGTGAGCTTGTACATCGTTTCGGCCGCAGCCTCCACGACGCCGATCACCGCCTTGCCCTTCTCCTTGGCGAAGACGGCGGCGATGCCGAAGAAGAGGGCGAAGACGATGATCGGGAGGATGTCGCCCTTCATCAGGGATTCAAACGGGTTGGTGGGGACGAGGGCGAGGAGCACGTCCTTGACGGGAGGAATCACGGGGGCCTTGAACCCCGCCACGGGCGGGAGCTTCATCCCGCCTGAGGGATTGAAGATCCCGGCGATGATCAGGCCAATGACCACGGCGACGGCCGTCGTGGCGAGGTAGAGCCCCATGATCTTCACGCCCACCCGTCCCAGCTTCAGGGGGTCGCTGATCGAGGCCGCTCCGGTCAGGAGCGAGAAGAAGACCAGGGGAACGATCAGCATCTTCAGGAGGCGGAGGAAAAGGTCGCCCATCCAACTGAGGGTGATGCTGGCGTTCTTGAAGAAAAGGCCGAACAGGACGCCAACCACAAACCCGATGAGGATCCAGCCCAAGAGTCCGATCCGTTTTGTCTGCCTCTGTTCCATGACGTGCCCTCCCCGAGCGTTCGGCTCGTGTCCGGACGTTTTGGAACTTGTGTCCACCTACACCGGAGGCCCTGTATTCGCGCGCTCAGCGTCGTCCCGTCACCTCCTTTGGCATCCCGCCCTGAGAAAAAATGGCCCAGGGGATGATCTTCTCCCTGGGCCGTACCTGGATCGGATTCAACATAGCGATCGAATTCCCCCCGTCTGCAACCGGTCGGTGCATTGGTCGGCAAAGGGAGAATTGAGGAGAGCCAAAGGCTATCCCGAATTCCGACCGATGTCAAGAAGGTCACGGGCTGTGACGGGCGTCGGATGAGGGACCTGCCCAGGACGTCCCGGTGTGGCTCCTTGCGCCCGCGGGGGGGTGGCGCGTGCCCACCGAGCCCGCCCGGCCATGGCCTGCCTTGTCCGCAGGCGTATCGTCTCAGAGTACGGCTGGATGGAACGAGGTGGAGGGGTACGGAGGACTTTTGCTCAATTGGCGGTCCGGGGGAGCGGCACCCATAACGCACGGTATCACCCGCGGCCGAGGGCCGTCTGGTGCATGCCGAAGCTAGACCGCTCAACGGCCGTTCTGCCGCTTCACGTGTCCAGGGATTCATTCCATTCCGCGCCCAGGACCCACGCGAGATGCCGACATCCGACCGCTGAGCAGGCCCCATTCGAAGTCATCCCACCCTAAATTCTTCCTGCCGTACTTGCGCTCAATTCGCTTGGCAGCCTGCATCGCCTTCTTCAGAATGGGCCTTTGCTGTTCGGTTAACGGTTCCTCGCCACTCTTGATCTTCTTGATCCAAACTTGGTGCCTGTTCCACCAAACCTTGTCCCAGAATTCGTTGTACGCCTTCAGGATGGCCTTGTCGTTCCGCCGTAGGAGAAGCGGCCATTCTCTTCCCGGATTGTCGTCGTCTGGAATCCATTCCACCTTATCGCCGGCTTTCGTATAGCCGATTCTGTGCCCGTTCGGTCCCACCTCTCCTGGTGTGACTGGATCGGTCGTCTCGGCTCGCGTCCGGCGCCGCCTAGGACGCGTACCATGTTCTCGTAAGAAATCTCGGTTCAGTTCCTCAATCTCGGGCATCAGGTCGGGATCAAAGCGAGCAACCTCGATCCCGGCCGCGCGAAGCCGGAGCTCGCCGCGACCGCGTATCCGATCATTCGGATCCAGAGTCCCGATAACGACTCTCTTGATTCGCCTCTCTACTATTCGGTCGGCACAGGGAATCTTGGGGTGGTTTCGTGAGGTGCAGGGTTCCAGCGTCGTGAAGAGCGTCGCCCCGGAGAGGGTCTTGTCGGCCAGCTTCCTCTCAAGCAGCGTGAACTCGCGTGCTCCCCTGACGCGAGCTCTCCACGGAACGCCTCGCCGATCACCATGCCATCTCGGGCAACAATCGCCCCGACCTTTGGAGAAATCTTGCCGGGTTCGCTCGCACATTTTCGTGCAAATTCTATCGCCCTACGCATGAGTTGCCTGCTGCCTGCCTTCGCAGGCGAGCGTTGGCGTCCTACCCTGGCCATCTAGGTACCTTTCGCGAGTGGTCCGTGGCAACGAGATTCCTGCGCGGTCTAACGGTCGCAGTGAGCGGCCGCGGCGAGCGAATGCGAGCCACAGTGCCGCTCGCTGCGTTGTTCTGCGGCCCTCTCACCTTCCGCTCCGCTTCGCGATGACGGCGACGATCTCCGCCGGAACATCCGGGAGCCAATGATCGGGGCCCGGCTTCTCCTTGAGCAGGAAGACATGATCTGCCAAGAAGCCGCGCATATCGCGTTGTCCGACGTCGACGCGCTATTCACCACCATGGCGAGGAAGTCCCGATGCTCTGGGACGCACTCCCACACCAGATACCGATCTACGTTGACGGGCATGGGGTCCTTGGGGTCACGACGATAGATGGTGATGATGGCCTCGTAGTCCGACTTCCGCTCTGCGACTGCCGCCGCGAGGTCCGCTGCCGTCGCCAGGCTGGCCATCGGGGTGTTCGACACCTCGATCGGCACACGCCGGCCAGCAAGAGCCCTCACGGCCTCCCATTGGCTCCGAAGCATCAGAAACATCGGCCGCCCTTCGATCATTTGGAAATTGCCCAGAAGCGCGGCG
>CAVQPC010000067.1:0-113805 GCA_963714585.1 uncultured Methylomirabilota bacterium | reverse complement strand
GTACCGGAGTGAGATGTGTGCACGCTTAGGAGGATGAGTGTCCGGCAAGTCCTTTCTGCGGGCGTGTTGAGTCACTCAGTGAGACTGACTGCGTGTCGCAATGCGTGACAATTTCCTGAGCTTTTCGCCGCCGAGCATCGGCGGAGAAGAGATCCAGGAGGCTGTAGCCACTCTTCGCAGCGACTGGATCACTACGGGGCCGAAGGCTCGGCAATTCGAGCGGGAGTTTGCCGGCTTCGTCGGGGCCCGGGCGGCCCTCGCGGTGTTCTCGGGCACAGACGCGATGCACGTGGCGCTGGCGGCGCTTGGCGTCGGGCCCGGGGACGAGGTGATCACATCCCCGATGACCTTTTGCTCGACGGTCCACGTCATCGAGCACGTGGGGGCACGGCCGGTCCTGGCGGACGTGGAGCCGGACACACTGAACATAGATCCGCGACGGGTGGAGGAGGCGATCGAGAGGACTGGCAAGGGGCACAGGGCGCGGGGCACAGGGCACAGGGCAAGGCGTAAAGTCCGGGCCATCATGCCGGTGCATCTGTATGGGCATCCGTGTGAGATGGATAGGCTGTTGAAGATCGCCGAGAGCCAAGGACTGTTTGTCGTCGAGGACGCGGCGCATGCGCTACCGGCGCAGTACAAGGGCCGGACGATCGGCTCGCCCGCCTTCGGCGGTCCACTAAGCAGTAGGCAGAAGGCAGTAGGCAGCCAGGCGGACCTGCAACCAGCACGTTGCGACGTGCCACCCGGTCTTCACACCCACAATCCGCAATCGACCGTACCCCATGCCCCATGCCCTGTGCTCTGTGCGTCTTCAGAAAAATCCGCATTCCGCATTCTGACCGCCTTCAGCTTCTATGCGACCAAAAACATGACGACCGCAGAGGGCGGCATGCTGACCGGCGACCCGGAACTGATCGAGAAGGCGCGGGTGTGGAGCCTGCACGGGATGAGCCGGGACGCCTACAGGCGCTACAGCTCGGAGGGCTCGTGGTTCTACGAGGTGGTCCTTCCTGGCTTCAAGTGCAACATGACGGACATCCAGGCGTCCCTAGGGCTGCAGCAACTGAAGAAGCTGCCGGCGTTTCAAGCGCGCAGGCGGGAGATCGTGCGGCAGTACAACGAGGCCTTTTCCCGGATGCCCGCGCTCCGGCTACCCGTCGAGCGGCCAGAGGTCGAGTCGGCGTGGCACCTGTACGTGATCCGGCTGAACCTGGAGATGCTCCGCATCGGCCGGGACCAGTTCATCGAGGAACTGAGGGCGCGGAACATCGGCGCCTCCGTCCACTTCATCCCGATTCACCTGCACAAGTACTATCGCGACAAGTACGGGTACAAGCCAGACGATTTCCCCGTCGCCTATCGCGAGTACCAGCGCATCGTCAGCCTGCCGCTGTATCCCCGTATGACGGACGAGGACGTGAACGATGTGATCGAGGCCGTTCACGACGTGCTCACGAAGTTCGCACGGTAAACCAGTAGGCAGCGTAGGAACCAGTAGGCAGGGGACAGCAGGCAGCGGGCAGCGGGCAGTAAGCCGTAGGCAGCCTCCGGCCCGGGGGGAAGGCGAAAGGCAGTAGGCAGCGGGCAGGGGGGCAGAAGGCAGAGGGGAAGAGCGTAGGAGGGGACGGGAAGTAAAGAGCAGGGCACAGAGCACAGGGCATGGGGCGACGGGCTATTCTGTGCGCTGTGCCATGGGGGGACGTTGGCATGCGTGAGGAGTCGCCATGATTCACCTCTTCACCCATAGGCGACGGTTGGTGGTGGTGCTGGCGGATGTCCTGCTGGCGGCGTCCGCCTACGTGCTGGCCTGCCTGTTCCGGTTCGAGGGCCACATCCCGGCCCGCGACCTGGGTTTCCTCTGGCGGGCGCTGCCCGGTCCTGCTGCTCATCCGGATGATGGCCTTCGCGGGATTCGGCGTGTACCGCGGGGTCTGGGCCTACGCCAGCATCAGCGACCTGATCGCGCTGATCAAGGCGGCGACGGCCGGATCGGCGGGATTCGCGGTCGCGCTCGATGTTCCTGGGCATGCGCGGGCATTCCCGCGCGGTCCTGATGATGGACTGGCTGCTCGTCATCTTCCTGGTCGGGGGCGCTGCGGCTCTCGTTGCGGTTGTACCGGAGTATCCTGCCGCCGCGGCGGGCGACGGGCGGCCGGTCCTGATCATCGGGGCGGGGGACGCGGGGGAGATGGTCGCTGCGGGAGCTGCAGCACAACTCGCGGCTGAAGTACCGTCCGGTCGGGGCTTCCTGGACGACGACCCGAAAGCTGGGGCGTGCGGATCCACGGCGTGCCGGTGCTGGGCACGATGAGGAGGTCGCGCGGATCGGCCGGAGGCGAAGGGCGTGGAGGAGGTCATCATCGCCATCCCCTCGGCCGACCGGCGGGCCATGCGGCAGATCTTTGACCACTGCCGGCAGGCCGGCGCTGGAGATGAAGACCATCCCGGGTCTGGGCAGCATCCTGGCAGGGCACCGCCCGGATCAGCGAGCTGCGCGAGGTGCGGCTGGAGGACCTGCTGGCGGCGCGAGCCGGCCCGGCCTGGACATCGCGGCTGATCCGAGCGTTCCTCGCATGGGCGAGCGCGTCCTGGTCACCGGGGCGGGCGGCTCCATCGGCTCCGAGATCTGCCGCCAGGTGGCGGTGTGCGAGCCGGCCCTGCTGGTCCTGCTGGACAAGGCGGAGAACCCGCTCTTCGAGATCGACGCACGAGCTGGCCGAGGGCTTCCCGCGGCCTGGCCAGGGTCCCGGTCCTGGCCGACATCACGCACATCCGAGAGACTGCAGGAGGTCTTCGCCCGGTACCGGCCCGAGGTCGTCTTCCACGCGGCCGCCTGCAAGCACGTCCCGCTGATGGAGGCGCACCCGAACGAGGCGGTGCTGAACAACGTGGCTCGGCACGCGCCGCCTGGTCGAGGTGGCCATCGCGCACCGGACGCCGGCACCTTCGTCCTGATCTCCACCGACAAGGCCGTGAATCCGACCAGCGTCATGGGAGCCTCCAAGCGGGCGGCCGAGCGGTACATCCAGAGCCTGGCGGCCGACCCCTCGCACGGCGGACACGATCCTGTGCGCCGTCCGGTTCGGCAACGTCCTGGGCAGCAACGGCAGCGTCGTCCCGACCTTCACGCGCCAGATCGGCGGGGCGGGCCGATCACCATCACCCATCCCGGACATGACCCGCTACTTCATGACGATCCAGGAGGCGGTGCAGTTGGTCCTGCGGGCCGCCACACTGGCCCAGGGGCGGCGAGATCTTCGTCCTGGACATGGGGGAGCCCGTGCGGATCGCCGACATGGCCCGGGACATCATCCGGCTCTCCGGGCTGGAGCCGGAGCGGGACATCGAGATCGCGGTCACGGGGCTCCGGCCCGGCGAGAAGCTGTCCGAGGAGCTCTGGTACGACGGCGAGGAAGTGGCGCCGGACCGCGCAGGACAAGCTCCTCGTGGTGCGCGAGCCCGCGAGCCGACGGCCTTCGCGCCTTACTTCCCCAGCTCTCCGAGCTGGAGCAGACTCGCCAGGCGGGCGAGCGACTGCGCCTGATCCAGGCCCTGCGTGGCGTGGTGCCGGAGTACCAGCCGCTCGCTCTGCCGGGCGTCCGGAGCCGGCTGCCGGGTGCTGGTGGCGGAAGACGAGCCGACGATGCAGGAGGCGATGCGGGGCCTCCTGGAGGACACCTACGAGGTCGTCGAGGCGGCGGACGGGGTCGGAGGCCATCGCGATGGCGCGGGCGGCGCCGCCGGATCTGATTCTTCTGGACCTCAAGATGCCGCGGGTGGACGGCACGTCGGTCTGCCGGGTCCTGAAGGCGGATCCCCGGACCCGGGAGACGCCGATCATCATCGTCTCGGGCATGGGTGTCCGCGAGATGGCGAAGGCGACCGGCATGGGGGCCGACGACTATCTGGCGAAGCCCTTCGGCATGGAAGAATTGCGGAGCCGGGTCCAGATGGCCCTGCTGCGGCGGAGGGGCAACGACGGACGGGGGAACGGGGGGAAGGGGGGGCAGTAGGCAGTAGGCGCGGGAGACCGTGAAACGTAAGGCGTGAGGCGTGAGGCGACGGAACGAGCACGGGGGATGGGGCGGGGGGCAGAGATCGGTAGGCAGGAGGCACGGAAGAGCGTGAGGCGTGAGGCGGGGGGCGGGAGGGGTGAGGGGAAGGGGAACGCCATGGAGAAGCCGCACAAGAAGTTGGACGCCTGGAAGCTGGCGATGGGGCTGGTCGAGCAGGTGTACGGAGTTACGAGTCGGTACCCGAGCGAGGAGAGGTTCGGGCTGGTCGATCAGATGCGACGAGCGAGCGTAAGTGTGCCGAGCAACATCGCCGAGGGGGCTGCGCGGCAAACACGGAAGGAATTCATCAACTTTCTTCACGTGGCACAAGGCTCGCTGAGCGAGCTGGATACCTTGGTTGAGTTGTCCTGTCGGCTGAAATTCATGAGCTCCGCGGAGGCGGCCGCTCTCGATCAGCAGATGCTGCGCGTGGACAAGACCCTCGGCGGATTACTGCGGCAGCAGCGCGGCCTCGTCAAGAGGGTCAACCCATAAGAAACGGGCGTCAAACGCGCCTGCTGGTTGTGTCCACGTACCGACGTTGCCCCTTACCCCTCACGCCTAACGCCTTACGCTCTCTCATCTTCCTCGCCGTTAATCGCCAACTGACACTTCATGCTTCGTCGCCTTCTCGACCTTAGCGTTTCCCTCCTCGGCGTGGTGGTCCTGGCGCTGCCGCTCGCGGTGTGCGCGCTGCTGCTGAAGTGGGACTCGCCGGGGCCGGTCTT
Source organism: uncultured Methylomirabilota bacterium (assembly GCA_963714585.1). Taxonomy (GTDB): domain Bacteria; phylum Methylomirabilota; class Methylomirabilia; order Methylomirabilales; family 2-02-FULL-66-22; genus 2-02-FULL-66-22. Next base: position 109,019 of record CAVQPC010000067.1, on the reverse strand, counting down.
CTACCGGGCCCCGCGGGTCGGCAGGGGCGGGCGGTCGTTCTCGGCTCTGGAAGCTCCGGACCATGGTCATGGGGGCGGACCGGGGGTCGGCCCTCACGGAAAGGGACGATCCGCGGGTCACCCCCTTCGGGCGGTTCCTCCGGCGGTGGAAGCTCGACGAGCTGCCGCAGCTCCTCAACGTGCTCACGGGGGACATGACGCTGGTGGGCTCCAGGCCGGAGACGCCCCGGATCGTGGCCCGGTACTCGCCCGATCAGCGGGAGGTGCTCTCGGTCCGGCCGGGATCACCGGGCCGTCCCAGATCCGGTTCCACGACGAGGAGAGCTGCTTTCCGCCCGGCGCGGCCACCGAGGAGTACTACCTCCGCGAGATCCTCCCGCACAAGATGCAGACGGACCTGCGGTACGTGCGAAGCCGCTCCCTGGCTCGGGACCTGGCCTACCTCTGGCAAACGGCGGCGGCGATCGTCCGGCGCTGAGCCGCCGCCCGGATCTTCGACTCTCCTCGAAGGAGCACTCGCGGCCGGCAGCGTGGCGCAGATGACCGGCGGCAACTGGCGCATCGCGGCCGTGGCCATTCGAAAGGAGCCGTCCAATGAACCAGCAGGAGCACCACTTGCAGCCGGAGCCCGCAGTGGCACAGCTCCCGGCGCTCGACTACCTCCGGGTGGTGGTGAGACACTGGAAGCTGGTGGCCGGGCTGTTCGTGCTGGGCTGCCTCATCACGGGGACCTACAGCCTCCTGTCGCCGAAGGTGTTCGAGGCGACTGCCTCGGTCCTCCCGCCTCAAGAAAGCGGGGGCGGGAGGGGGCTCCTGAGCAGTCTGGCTGGCCAATCGGGGGCAGGACCGGGGGTGGCCGCGCTCCTTCCCGGCGTCGCCACGTCCAAGGATGTCTTCCTGGGGATCCTCAAGAGCCGCACCATGCAGGATGACATCATCCGGAAGTTCGAGCTGGTCAAGCGCTTCAAGCTGGAGGCGTCGAAAACGCCGATGCAGAGCAGTCGCGGGAGAGTGGCGGGCATGACAACCGTCAAGGTGGGGAAGGAGGGGGTGATATCGGTCACGGTCCGGGCCGGGGATCCGGGACTGGCGGCCGACATCGCCAACTTCTACGTGGAGAACCTGGATCGCCTGAACACCTCCATCAACACGACGGACGCCGGGCGAAGCCGGCTCTTCCTGCATGGGCAGGTTGCGGAGGCCCGCAAGGCATTGCAGGGGGCGGAGGAGCGCCTGAAGGACTATCAGTCGCGCAGCAAGGCGGTCGTTCTGGAGGGGCAGACGAAGGCCGCCATCGAGGGAGCGGCGATGCTCGAGGGGCAGATCCTTGCCGCGGAGGTTCAACTGAAGACCCTGGAGACCTATGCCACCTCCCGGAATCCTGATGTCATCCGGCTGCAGGAGAGCATCGGGGAGATGCGGAACCAGCTCCGCCGGATGGAATACGGAAAGGGCGCGGCCGGGAGGCGAACGGCGGCCGGCGAGAGGGAAAGGGGGGCCAGCGGGGTGCTGGCGGATGGGCATGAAGCGTCACTGCATGGCGGGGCGGCGGGGGACTTCTCGGTGGCGCTGGGCTCGATTCCCTCCACGGGGCTGGAGCTGGTCCGCCTCATGCGGGATGCGAAGATCCAGGAGACGATCTTTTCGCTGCTCACGGAGCAGCTCGAGCAGGCGAAGATCGCCGAGGCCAGGGACACCCCCATGGTGAAACTCCTCGACCGCGCGCTGCCGCCGGAATGGAAGTCGTATCCGAAGGTGCTCCAGAACACCGTCATCGGCGGCCTCCTCTCCATCTTCGTGGGGCTCATGCTCGCGTTCCTGCTGGAGGACATGGAGCGACGGGGGGTGACGATGCGGACGGTGCAGGCGGCGTTGCGGAGCGGACGGGAACAGGACCGGCAAAGGGCATAGGGCATGGGGCACAGGGCAGCGCTGTGCCACGACGGCAGAGGGGTGAGGTGAAATGACTGCTCAACCGTGGAAATGGAAGAGGGATACGAAACAATTCATCACCATCGCCGTTACCGTTGCGCTGGTGGCGCAACTGCTCGCGCCGATGGGAGTTGCCATCGCCCAGCAGCCGGCCCCGGCGCCCATGGCGCCGGTCGGCGGGGCGCCGAGCCCCGCGACGGGTCCGGTCGGACCGGGCGTGCCGGCGGGGCAGGCTCCCGGCCCCGGTCGGCCGGGCTCGGCCGGTCCCGGGACGCAGGCGCCGGGCTTCCCCGCCACGCTCACGCCGCTCGCGCCCCCCGTGCCGGGGACGGCGGGGCAGCCGCTGCCCCCGTCGCTGGCCCCGATCCAGCCCGCGCCGCTGCCGGGCCAGGCGGGGATGCAGGCTCCCGCCCAGCCCGCACAAGTCCCCGGGCAGCCTCCGGTCCCGGCGCCGGTCCCCCCTCCGCCCGCGGCGCCGCCTCCGGGAGCGCCCGCGCAGGAAGCGGCACCCACCTTCATCGAGCGGGCCTTCTCGGACCTGCAGGCCCCCCTCACGGTGAGTCGGAGCCTCCGCCAGTTCGGCTACAGCCTGTTCGAGGCGCCCTCCACGACCTTTGCGCCGGTGCAGGATGTCCCCGTGGGGCCGGACTACGTCATCGCCCCCGGCGACACCCTGGTCGTGAACATGTGGGGCCTCATGGAGAGCACCTTCCAGGTGGTGGTGGACCGGAACGGGCAGATCCTGCTCCCGAAGGCGGGGCCGGTGCGCGTGTGGGGCCTGAAGTTCGCCGAGATGGAAGCCCTCGTCAGGGACCAGCTCACCCAGTACTTCACGCGCGTCAACATCAGCGTCACCATGGGCCCGCTCCGGACCATGAAGGTGTTCATCCTGGGCGACGTGGTCAAGCCGGGGGCCTATACGGTCAGCTCGCTGTCCACGATCACCAACGCGCTGTTCGCGGCCGGCGGTCCCTCCACGCAGGGGAGCCTGCGTGACGTCCGGCTCATCCGCGGCAACAAGATCATCGCCCGGCTGGACCTGTACCAGTTCCTCCTGGAAGGGAGCCGGAAGGGCGACGAGCGGCTCCTGCCGGATGACACGATCTTCATCCCGCCCATCGGCCAGGTGGTGGCCCTGGCGGGCTACGTGAAGCGCCCGGCCATCTATGAGCTGAAGGGCGAGACGACGCTCGCCCACCTGCTGGAGCTGGGCGGGGGCCTCACGATCGTGAGCTACGTGAAGCGCGTGCAGGTCGAGCGGGTCATCGAGCACCAGCGGAAGGTGGTCCTGGACGAACAGTTCACGGACCTGCAGGACTTCCAGGCCAGGGCCGTCGCCTTCCGGCTGCAAGAGGGGGACTTCGTCTCTGTGTTCCCGATCGACCGCGCTCTCTATGGGCTTGTCGTGCTGGAAGGCAACGTGAGACGTCCGGGCACGTATGCGCTGAAGCCCGAGATGCGCGTCCGGGATCTGCTCGATCAGGCCGAGGGCCTCCTGCCAGGGACGTACATGGCGCGGGCGGATCTGGCCAGGTTCCGCGACGGGCGACAGTACGAGACGATCCCCATTGACTTGGCTGCCGTGATGGCAGAGGATGCGGCGCAGAACCTCCGCCTGAGCCAGTTCGACAAGGTGATCGTGTATCATCAACTGGATGTGCGGCCGGCGGGTCTGGTCCAGATCACGGGGGCGGTGTACCGGCCGGGGGTCTTCGAGCTGACCCCGAACATGCGGGTGAGCGATCTCGTCTTCAAGGGCAATCCGACCCGGCAGGCCTCGATCCGGAACGCGGAGATGTACCGGGCCGACCCCGGCGTGGCCGTGCGGGTGATCCCGCTGGACCTGGAGGAGATCCTGGCGCACCCCCAGGCCGAGAAGGACCTCCTGCTGACGGATCGCGACCACCTCTTCATCCGCGAGCTGGCCGAGGGCGTGGAGAAGCGGACGGTCACGATCTCGGGCCGGGTCCGCTACCCCGGGGAGTACGCGATCACCACCGGGGAGCGGCTGAGCAGTCTGCTGGAGCGGGCGGGCGGCTTCCTGCCCGAGGCCTTCCCCACGGGGGCGGTCTTCACGCGGGAGTCCGTCCGCCAGGTCGAGCGCCAGGAGCTGGACAAATTCCTCCGGGCGCAGGAGCAGGCCCTGCTGTCGGAGGCGGCGGCCGTGACAGCCGGCGCGGTCGCGACGGGGGGCAGCTCGGAGGCGGGAGCGGCCGCAAGCCAGACGGCGCTGGTCAGCCAGCGGCGGGAACTGCTCCGCTCCCTGGCGACCATGGTGACGCTGGGGCGGCTGTCGGTCCACGTGGACGCTCCCGAGAAGCTCACGGGGACCCCGGACGACATCCTGCTGGAGCACGGGGACTCCATCTTCATCCCGCAACAGCCGACGACCGTTCTGGTCATCGGCGCCGTGCGCAACAGCACCTCGATCCTCCACAAGCCCGACGAGAACATCGAGTATTACCTCGGGCGGGTCGGGGGGCCGACGCGTGAGGCCGATGTCGAGCAGGCCTATATCCTCAAGGCGGACGGCAGCGCCCTGGCGAGCTTCGTCAAGCTGCGCCACATCGACCCGGGCGACGTCATCGTGGTCCCGATCTCGACGGAGCCAAAGTACCGGGCGATCCCGCTGATGAAGGATTTCGCGACGATCATGGCGGGATTCACGCTGCCGCTGGCGGCGATCCTGGCCATCTCCAAGTGAGGGCGGCGCGGCCGGCGCCCCTCCGGCCTTGGAACATATTGGCGAATCTCTGACGCAGCGCACTGGGGTGAGGGTCATTATCCGATGAGGCCACTGCTCGGTGCCCAATGTCTTCGTGCGGCGGCGGTGCTGCTGGCGGTTCTCATGCCCGTGTCGGCTGCCGCATGGCCAGACAACGTCAGCATCCGCGATGTTCCCCTCACGCCGTGGACGGGGTTCGCGCGAAACTGGGACTGGACCTACGACGCGCTGCACCAGCTCGTGCTCTCGGGAATTGCAGGCAAGGTCGTCCTCAACACCAAGCCCATGTCCCGGCGCGAGATGGCGCTCATCCTGGCCGATGTCCTGCGCCACATCCGGGCCAACAAGGTGTCGGCCTTCGACCATCGGGAGGATCTGGAGCCCATTCTGCTGGAGCTGATGGAGGAGTTCAGCCCCGAACTCCTGGCGCTGGGGGTGAGCGGGTATGGGATCACCGGGCAGCCCCAGAGGCTTCTCGAGGTCAAGCCACTGCAATTCCTGCAGGCGCGGGGGGGCTATACGAGCAATGCGCCAACGGACCTGGAGAACAGCAACGGGGAACGGCTGAGGCAGGGGCTGAACGGCCGCCTGGCCAGCGCGTCCTGGGTCGAATTCGGGGGGATGCTGGCCGCCTACGCGAACCCGGAGTTCCAGGTGGGGCCGGACCAGGTCAACGGCCAGGTGGTCGAGGGATACGGGAAGGTCCGGGGCGGCCCCGTGGAGCTGGTGGCCGGGCGCGAGTCCCTGTGGTGGGGCCCGGGCTTCCACGGCTCGATGCTCCTCTCCAACAATGCGCTGGGCCTGGACATGGTCCGGCTGCAGACGGCCAACCAGATCACGCTCCCGTGGGTTTTCCAATACCTCGGCCCCATGAAGCTCCTCTGGCTCTTCGGCCGGTTCGAGGAGGAGCGGGAGATCCCGCGCACCAAGCTCATGGGGCTGCGAGTGGACCTGGCGCCGGCCTCGTGGCTGGAGCTGGGGTTCGGGCGGACGGTCATGTTCGGCGGGGACGGACGGCCCGAGCCCCCAGTGTACCAGTGGCCGGCGCTCTTGGCGGTGAGCAGCGACCGAACCGACAGCAAATTCTCCGGGAACAACCTCTTCCAGATCGACGCCACGGTGCGGCTGGCCAACGTGGGGAAGTATGTGCCGTTCACCCGGGATGCCGAGCTGTACGTGGACGTCGGGGTGGATGATACCTGCTGCAACACGGCCTTCATTCCCCTGAAGCCCGGAGGGCTCGTCGGCCTGTTCCTGCCGAACCTCTTTCAGTCTCCCGGACACGACGTTCCGGGTCGAGTACAGCAACACCTCCTCGTTCAACTTCACGCACGGCACCTACACCGACGGCTACATCCGCAAGGGAGACGTGCTGTCGCACTTCGAGGGCACGGCCGGCGAGGACCTGTTCTTCCGCCTGACGGAGCGACTGGACAAGCGGCTCATGGTGGGGATCGAGCTGGACCTGGCGCGCCGGGGGTCGACGAAGGCCGGCGACCAATTCGGCACCAAGGAGCTGCACCGGTACGTCGGCGTGGACCTCACGTACCGCCATTCGAAGAATCTGAGCCTGCAAATGGGGGCGCGCCTCGAATGGGTGAAAAACCGCGACTTCGTTGCCGGGAACAACGACATCAACCAGGTGTACACCTTCGAACTGACCTACGCCTTCGACGCCGCTTTCGGCGCCGGCGAGCGGGCCGCGAGGCCTCCGGAGAAGTAGGGACAGATGGGCAAGCGGATCGGTGCGCTGGTCAACTCGATAAGACGCTCGTAGCAAGTGGCGCTTCGCGCCGCTCATGGCTCATCGGTCGTGGTAGAACGCCATGAGCCGGAGGACCGGGGAATCGGCGAAGCGGCGCCTGCGCCCCCTGCCCTGTGCGCTGTCCCTGCCCTAGTTTGCCCACCACCCTCTGCCTACTGCCTACTGATCTCTGACCTCTGCCTACTGGCCTGTAGACCTGGCTGCCTACTGCCTGCCGCTCTCCCGCTTCCCGGTTCTCAATCATTCCGCACTCCGCATTGCCTTCGCTCCTGCACCGTGGTATTAGTCTTCCGCAATGATTCATGAGAAGCCGCTTCCTCCAGATATTGCAGACCGGCTCAATACGCTCGACCAGGCGCTGGCAGGGTGCCGCGCCGTGGTGTTCGCGTATCTTTTCGGCGGGGCCGCCGCCGGAGCGATTCGGCCTCTGACCGACGTGGACCTGGCGGTGTACCTCGATGAGACTCTCGACCCGATCGAGGCGAGGCTAGCGGCCATCGAGGCGGCAAGCCGGCACCTTGGGACCGAGGAAGTAGACGTGGTTGCCTTGAACTCGGCACCGACGGCCCTGGTGGGGCGAGTCCTCATGACGCGGAAAGTGATCCTGGACCGTGATCCGTTTACACGGCATCGGTTCGAGTCGCGGATGCTCAGGGAATTTTTCGACTTCCGCCTTTTCGAGCAACGCCTGCTGGCTCGCCGGTACGCCAATGGTTGACAGAGAATTGATGCTCCGCAAGCTGGCAGACTTGGAGGAGTATCTGCGACAGATCTCGGAGTTTCAGGCCGTCACCGTGGAGGAATATCGAAAGGACTGGAAGGTTCAGCGGATTGTTGAGCGAACCTTGCAGATGGCCATCGAGGTGTGCGTCGACATCGCCAATCACGTCATTGCTGATCGCAGGCTCCGGGTTCCCGGAACTTACGCAGAGGTGTTTGAGGTTCTGGGCGATGCCGGCCTCCTTCCCGCCGATCTGCGAGACGCCATGGTGAGGATGGCCGGCTTCCGCAATGTGATCGTCCACGAATACGCGCGCACGGATCCCGCGCTCGTTGTTCGGATTCTCCGCGAGCGTCTCGCCGACTTCGCCCGATTCAGGGCCGCCGTTCCGGGCTGGATCTAATCCCGATCCCAAATTCCCTTCACCACAGACGAGGGGAGATGCAGACGGAGCTGCTCCAGGCGGAGGCGGCCCTCTCTCGCCGCGAGCGGAAGGTCCGGCACGACTGCAACGGAAAGCTGCCACCCTGGTGGCCCCACTGACGCCCTCAGTCGGGGGTGGTCCATGGCGCAGGCTGCTCGCCGTCCATCCGCCCTGCGCCCATGCCATCGCAGTTGTTGTGCGGTCGGGTCGTATGTGTTATCCTTCATCGCCCCCTGGAAGGGAGTCGGAATCCGCAGCGACTTCCTGGAGCGGGCGGAGGGTCCTGCAGGTCACGCCGGGGACGAGGAGGAAGCCGACAGTGACGCGGTGCAGCGGTGGGCTCCTGGTTGGAGTGGGCACGGCCCTGGTGCTGTTGCTGGCCGGGGCCGCGGTGGCGCAGGACGGGACCAAGCCGCCCGATCGCCAGATGCAGGCGCAGGCCCACTACGAGCTCGGCGTGATGTACCACGAGCAGGTGTTTGACAGCCTGGACAAGGCGATCGCCGAGTACGAGAAGGCCACGAAGCTCTGGCCGCAGTACGGGGAGGCCCATTTCAACCTCGCGCTCTCCTACCACACCAAGGCCAAGCTGGGGACGGACGACAAGGCGCTGTACCGCAAGGCGCTGGCCGAATACAAGCTGTACCTGAAGTACAGTCCGCAGGGCGAGCTGGCGGTGAAGGCCAAGCAGAACATCCGCGCCGTGGAGGCCCGGCTTCACTAGCCAGGGGCGGTAGCACCGAAGGGAAGGCGGGACGCTGAAGATGCAGTGGTGTGCGACGTGCCGGATGGAGGCGGGCGGGTGGAGCCGCCGCCAGGTGCTCCGTGCGCTCGGGCAGGCATGGCTGCTGGTGGGCCTCGCCCCGCGGGCCGGCCGGGCCTTCACCATCACCGATGAGGCCAGCGACGTGGAGATCGGGCGCGAGGCCGATCCCGAGATCCTCAAGAAGTTCGGGTACTACGACGGCCCCGAGCTCCAGAACTACGTGGCGGAGGTGGGCCGGCGGGTGACGACCGGGTCGGATATCCGGTTCGACTACCAGTTCAAGGTGGTGGACCAGACCTACGTCAACGCCATGGCCTTGCCCGGTGGGTTCATCTATGTCACGCGAGGCATTCTGGCCGAGATGAACGACGAGGCGCAGCTCGCCTGCGTCCTGGGCCACGAGGCCACCCACGTCAACTCGCGCCACGGGGCGAAGCTGTCTGACCAAGGCGCTGGGCGCGCAGCTTGCCACCCTCCTCGGCGTGGGGGCGGCGGCGGCGGCCGGCGGCGGCGGCGCGGTCTCCGGCGTCCTCATGATCTCCCAGCACCTGACCAATTACATGCTCCTGGGCTACGGCCGGGAGTACGAGCAGGAGGCCGACGAGGTCGGCCTGCGCTACGCTTACCGGGTCGGGTACGACCCGCGCCGCATGGTGACCTTCCTGCGAACGCTCCGGCGGAAGGAGATCCTGCGGGGGCAGGCGATGTATCACGCCCTCGAGGCCGACCACCCGGACACCGCGATCCGCATCGCCAAGGCGGATACCATGGCGAGCCTCTTGGTGTCCCAGGGGGGCCCGCTGGAGACCAAGTCCGATGTCTACAAGAGCCACCTGGAGGGACTGAAGTACGGGGAGACGGGGGACGGCCTCCGCCTCAGGATCTACACGGTGCAGGCGGGGGACACCCTGGCCGGCATCGCGCGGGATCAGTTGGGGAACGCCGATCGCCGATTCGAATTGGCCAGCCTGAACGACCTGCGGGACGACGCCGCCCCCGCCCCCGGATCTCGCCTGAAGCTCGCTGTGAAGGGCGATGGCCTCGCCCCCGGATCTCGCCTGAAGCTCGACGTGAAACAATAACTCGCTCCCGAAAGGCGCACCCATGGCCTGGACCCCGCGCGGTATCGTCACCGCGCTCCTCACGCCCTTTCACCCGGATGGCCGCCTGGACCTGGACACGCTGCGGACGCGCATCGCCTGGCAGCTCGCGCAGGGGGCCCATGGCCTGCTGGTGGGCGGCGTGAGCGGCGAGTACGTGAACCTTTCTCCCGACGAGCGGCGGCAGGCGGTGGGTGCCGCGGTCGCCGCGGCCGGGAAGCTCCCCGTCATCGCCGGCGTCCTGGAGCCCAACACGCGCCAGGCGATCGCCGCCGCCAAGGGCTTCGAGGCGCTGGGCGTCCAGGCCCTGGTGGTCCTCACCCCGTATCACAACCTGCCCACGCCGGCCGGCGTCCTGGCCCATTTCCGCGCCGTCCACGATGCCACGATGCTGCCCATCATCTTGTACAACAACCCCGGGCGGACCGGGATCGACATGGATCTCGCGCTCCAGAACGAGCTGGCGGCCCTTCCCCGGATCATCGGCGTGAAGGAGTGCCGGCGGGAGATGGCGATCGTGTCGGAGCAGATCCGGCAGGCGCGGCCCGGCTTCGCCGTGCTCTCCGGCGAGGACGACCTCGCCCTCATCTCTTTCGTGCTGGGGTCCCCCGGTGCCATTCTCACCGGAGGCAACATCCTCCCCAGGCTGTTCGTGGACATGTTCCATCTCGTGGAGCGGGGTGAGATCGCCCAGGCCACCGCGCTGCACCACCGCATGATGCCGCTGATCCTGGCCATCTACACCAAGAACCATCCCTTCCCGCTCAAGGAGGCCATGGCCATGGCCGGGATGCCCGTGGGTCCCGGACGCCCGCCGCTTCAACTGATGGAGGAGGGGCAGCGCGCCAGGGTGCGCGAGGCCCTGCGGGACCTGGGGATGCTCGTTACGGCGAGCTGAGAGCCGAGCAGGCTGCTGAAAAAGGCCCATCTGCGGTGTTGGCGCGCCGGGTGCCCATCCGGAGGATGGGTGTGCGTTGCGACGTACGGACGAAGTACGCCTCGCACCTCGCATCGCGCGCCGCCTTGCATCTGGACCTTTTTGAGCAGCCTGGGCGAAAACGGGCTTTTCAGCATCCTGCTAGAGCGAGCTGGGCAGTTCGGCACGCAACCGGGCAGTCAGGACGAGCGGGGCCGGGTTGCCGTCCTTGCCGAAAAGATGTCGGACATCGTGGACGAGCGGGGGGCGCCGGTCGAGCGTATGTTCTCGGCCATCGCCCCCCGTTATGATTTTCTGAACCGCCTGCTGAGCGCAGGGCGGGACCGCGCCTGGCGCCGCGAGGCGATCCGGGCCACGCGGCTGCCCGCCGGCGGAAGACTGCTGGACGTGTGCACGGGCACCGCCGACATGGCCCTGGAGGCCGCGCGGCAGTTCCCGACGGCCCAGCTCGTGGGCGTGGACTTCAGCCGGCCGATGCTGGCCCTGGGGCTGCAGAAGGTTGCCCGGGCCGGGCTGGAGAGCCGGATCCGATTGGAGGTGGCGCCGGCGGAAGCCCTCCCATTTCCGGATGGGGCCTTCGACGCGGCCACGATCGCCTTCGGCTTGCGGAACATTCCGGACCACCCCCGCGGCCTCCGCGAGTTGTTCCGGGTGATCAAGCCGGGCGGCCGCGCGGTGATCCTGGAATTCACGACGCCGCAGCGTCGGCTCTTTCGCGCCGTCTATCTCTGGTACTTCCACCAGGTGCTGCCGCGGATCGGCAGGCTGGTCTCCGGCCATCCCTCGGCGTACACGTACCTCCCGGCCTCGGTGGCCGGCTTCCCGTCGCCGCACGACCTGGCGTCCAGCATGCGGGAGGTGGGATTCTCGGACGTGTCCTACCGCCTCATGACCGCGGGGATCGTGGCGGTGCATGTGGGGCACAGGGCATAGGGCGGGGAGGAACGGCAGTAGGCAGTAGGCAGTAGGCAGAAGGCCACCTCCGGCCGAAGGGAAGGCAGGGGACGGCGGGGATGAGCCACGAGCCGCCGCAGGCTGATGGCTTGCGGCTCATGGCGCATGGCTCGCTGCGGGGGGTAGATGAGGCCGGCGGGGGGCGACCGTCCACATGAGCAGCGGCGAGAGCGTTGCCATGACCAGGCCCAGCCAGAGGGCGCCGGCGTAGCTTCCGCTGACGTCGAAGATCCACCCGGCGCTCCAGGTGCCAGCCGCAAGCCCCAAACCGCCCATCGTGTACAGGGTGCCGAAGATCATGGAGAAGCTCGGCCCGGCGAACAGGTCGCTGGCCATGGCGGGCGGCAGGGGGGCCATGGCCGCGTAGCCGACGCCGATAAGGAGCGCGTACAGAAGGGGGAGGGAGGACGTTGGGTACCGCCCGGACAGGACCAGTCCCCCGATGCTGGCGGCAACGCACGCGAAGGCGAGGCCGTAGGCCAGCGGCCGAGTGGTTCGGTCGGAGAGCGCGCCCCAGCCGATCTTCCCCGCGATGCTGACCAGCCCGACGGTTCCCCCGAGCGTTGCGGCGGTCATGACCGGCACGCCGTGGTCCACCAGGTAGACCACCTGGTGGATCAGGAGCATCTGCGTGACGAAGTTGCCCGTGAAGTACGCGCCGGCTATTCCCCAGAAGCGCCAGCTCCGAACGGCGCGGGCCAGCGTCCAGTATGCCATGACGCTTCCGCGTCCGGCGGGCGCGCGGGAAGCGGTGGGGGTTGCGGGCCGTTCGACAAGCGGGGGGTCCTGGATCAGGATGAACGTTGCGGGCAGCACCCAGGCGACGATTGCCACCGCGAGGATGCGATAGGCCCAGCGCCAGCCGAACGTCTCAATGAGGAGTTGGGCCAGCGGGACCAGCGCAAAGATGCTGACACCGATGCCGCTTCCCATGATGCCGATGGCCGTGCCGATTCGATCCGGGAACCAGCCGCCCACGAGGACGACCGACGGGATCCACCCGGACAGGCTCATGGCGACGGCTGCGATGAGCCCGAATGCCAGGTAGAGGTGCCACCATTGTGTGGTTTCCGCCATGAGGAAGACGGCGACACCCATCAGGATGGCGCCGGCCATGATGAGGCGTCGCGGCCCGAAAAGGCGGAGCAGCCAGCCAATCACCGGACCGAGGAGGCCGTGCACCATGACAAAGGTTGAGAAGGCGCCCGCGACGAGGGAGCGGCTCCAGCCGAATTCGCGCAGCAGGGTAACCAGGAAGACCGAATAGCCGTACCAGACCCCGTACATGAGAACAAGCGTGATGAAGGTCACGGCAAGGATGACCCAGCCGCGCCCCCGTGGGGGCTTCATTGTTGGATCGGTCGGCATCAGGGGCAGGGTCCCTCCGGCGCACTCCAAAGAGGTCGCCGCATCATGAATCAGATCGGGCGGGATGTCGAGCGGCAGAGCGGACTTGATCGCCCGACCGGACGCAGCCCAGAATTTTCACCGCCAAGGCCGCAAAGATCGCAAAGAATCGCCAGCATTCATCGGGTCAGAGGGGCTGTCGGACCGAAATCTTCCAAACCGCAACTCCGAGTTTCCCCGGGTCAGCGCTTTGAATATGGGGACTTCCTCTGCGCCCTTCGCGTGCTCTGCGGTTGAATCGGGCTCAGGATAGCGGGAGGAGATTGCTCCGGCGATTTCGGGCGATGGTACCGTGTTCGCGCTGCCGTTCGCGTTCACGGGGGCGGTGCTCGCCGCGCACGGGATCCCGCCGGGGGAGAAGATCCTCTGGATCCTGGTGGCCATGGTGGGGGCACGCGAGCGGGTCCACCTCGATAGCCATCCGGGCCATTCACGCAGCGAACGAACTACCGGCTGAGTTTTGCGCTTGCCAGCCGGTTGAGACTTACGCCGGCTTCCGCCGCCTGCATTGCGAGTTGCCGGTGTACGTCAGGCGGAACACGGACCATGAATTTGCCGCTGAACTGCCTGGTGGCGAGCGGCTCGGGGATGGGCTCTTCGTTGCGGAGCATGTCGGCTATAACCCCGTCGACAAGCTTGCGAATACCCTTCAGCGCCGCCTCAGGTGTCCGTGCCAGCCAGCTCAGGCTGGGAAACTCGGCGCAAAGGCCCACATACTCCGCGTCCTCTTCCGACCACGTGACTCGATAGGTGTACCTGTCATTCTTCTGCGCCATGTTCGACCTCCAACCGCGCAATCGCCCTGAGGACCTGCGTGACTTGATACGCCTTCGCACGGCCCCTGTTGTTCTGGATGTTCACCCGCGGATCGCCCCTCCACGGTGTCTTGTAGACTCGATGGCTTCCGCTGGTCTGTCTGGCTTTTCCGAAATGGTGGTCGCATATCTTACAGAGGTCGGCAAAGCGAACCCCTGCAGGACTGCGGCGCATGTGTTCAAGGATGTCCGTCAGTGTGGGCACACAGAAATGGTATCAATAATGGTATCGAATGTCAACGAGGGGGGAAAGCAGAGATTCGAGTCGGGATGAGCTCGCACGAAAGGAGGCAACGGGCTTTCCGGCGCTCGACTGACGATCGTCAAGGCGAACCTTGGCCTGGCGAGAGCCGGGCGCTATAATCCGCGCAGAGCGGCCGGGGTCCCCCCTATGGCGCGCTGCCATCGCGCCGGCCGCCAATCCGAGGGCCGGGTCAGCACACCGCTCCCGATGCGGGGAACGGCCAGGGAATGATGCTTGCGACGCTCCGCACCTATCTGGAGATGATCCGGTTCCCCCACACCGTGTTCGCGCTGCCGTTCGCGTTCACGGGGGCGGTGCTCGCCGCACACGGGATCCCGCCGGGGGAGAAGCTCCTCTGGATCCTGGTGGCCATGGTGGGGGCACGGAGCGGGGCCATGGGCGTGAACCGCCTCGCCGACCGCCAGTTGGACGCCCGGAATCCCCGCACGCGCGACCGGGCGCTGCCGCAGGGCAGGATCTCGCCGGGCGGGGCCTTGGCCTTCGTCGTGGTCTCGTTCGGGGTCTTTCTCGCGGCCGCCTGGATGCTCAACCCACTCTGTTTCGCCCTGGCCCCGCTGGCGATCGCCATCGTGAGCGGCTACTCGTACACGAAGCGCTTCACCACGCTCTCCCACCTCATCCTGGGCCTCTCCCTGGCCATTGCGCCCGTCGGCGCCTGGATTGCGGTGACCGGCGCCTTCGCCCTGCCGCCCCTGGTCCTGGCGGCGGCGGTGCTGTTCTGGGTGGCGGGATTCGATGTCCTCTACGCCCTCATGGACATCGACTTCGACCAGCGGATGGGGCTGTTCTCCATCCCGGCCCGCTTGGGGGCGGAGGCGGGGATGTGGGTGGCGCGCGCCTTCCACGCCCTGACCCTCGGCTGTTTCGCGCTGCTCCTGCCGCTCCTGCACCTGGGGGCCGTCTATGCGGGGGGGGTCCTCCTGGCCGCCCTGCTCCTGCTGTACGAGCACCTCCTCCTCTCCCGGCACGGCCTGGCGAAGCTGGACGTCGCGTTCTTCAACGTCAACGGCCTCCTGAGCGTCGGGATCTTCGCCTGCACGCTGGCCGACCTCCTGCTGCGCTGACCGAAAAAACATCCCACCACCAAGCCACCAACACAGAGCCTAAACATTCGCGTCCCGAGAACCAGCTCCGGAAGCACCCCCCTGGGGCCTTCTGCTTTTCCGGTTCCCGCCTGTGCCGGCCAATCCCAGCCTTGGTGTCTTGGTGCCTTGGTGGTAAAGGGATTTTCTCCGCTACCTCCCCCCCAGCTTCTGGATGATCCGCCGGTAATTCAGCCGATCGCGCAGCAGCTCCCGCGCGCGCTCCACCTTCTTGGCCTCGCGGATCCGGATCCGCCCCAGCACGGCCTCCAGCTTCTCCACGGTGCTCAGGGTGTCGTAGTGGACGCTGATCATGGGGACCCCGACCTCGCGCGCGCGGGCCAGGATGATCTGGTTCGGCATCTGGTCGCCCGTGAGCACCAGGCACTTCGTGGAGGTCTCCAATGCCGCGAGCTGGATGTCGGCGTGGCTCCCCCCGGTGATGACCGCCTTGTTGGGCTGCTTCTGGAAGTAGCCCAGGGCATGCTCCATGTCCATGGCGCCCACGCTGAACCGCTCCACGAACTCGTCCAGCCGATCCTCGCAGCAGAGCACCTTGGCGTCCAGGATCTCGACCATCTGGCGGACGGTGACGGCGTCCAGCAGGCGATCCAGGGGCACCACGCCCAGGACCTCGACGCCCTTCGACCCGAGGAAGGGAACGATCATCTGCTCCACCTCGGGCAGGCCCTGCGGGGGCACGCGGTTCAGGATCACGCCCATGAGCTGGTTCCCCAGCATCTCCTGGGCCATCAGGATGCTGTCCACGCAGACTTCATGCAGGTACGGGTCCACCAGGAGCACCGGGGCGCCGAATTCCCTGGCCAGCCTGGGGCCCGAGATCCCGAGGAAGGCCCCGTCCCCCAGCGTGCCGGCGCCGCCGATGAGGAGGACGTCCTTCCCCTTCGCCGTCGCCTCGTAGGCCTGCTGGATGCGGGGCCAGACGTCGGCGGCCTCCCCGCGCAGGCCCCGCGCCACCAGGTCCTGCGTCAGGACCACCGGGCAGATCTGCTCCAGGGGCTCGGCCAGGCCCAGCGCCTCCTTCAGGAACTGGGCGTCCGCGTCCACGATCTTGCCCTTCAGCGTGGTGGGCTGCTTCCCCAGCGGCTTGAAGTAGCCGACGGTGTACCCGCTCGTCTGGAGCACCGGGGCGAGCCCCATGGTGAGCATCGTCTTGCCGGAATTGCCGTGAGTCGAACCGATGAATAGCGTCCGCATGGTCCCTCTCCTTTAATGACCATGACCAATTGCCAATTGGTCATTGGTCATTGGTCATTCTCAGGTTAGCCTCCGGCGAGCGCCAGGCGCGCGTCGATGGCCACTGCCCCCTGGCCCTCGGGCTTCACCAGGAGGGGGTTGATATCCAGCTCGAGGATCTCCGGGAAGTCCACGCAGAGCTGGGACAGGCGCTGGAGCGCCTCCCCGATGGCCCCCAGGTCGGAGGCCTTCTCGCCCCGCACGCCGCGCAGCAGCGGGAAGGACCGGATCTCGCGGATCATGGCGTCGGCCTCGTCGGGGCCGATGGGCGCCACCCGGAAGGCGACGTCCTGCAGGACCTCGACATAGATCCCGCCCAGCCCGAACATGAGGAGCGGGCCGAACTGCGGATCCCGGGTCATCCCCAGGATGACCTCCTTGCCGCCCACGACCATCTCCTGCACCGCGATGCCGTGGATGGCCGCGGTGGGGAACAGGCGGCGGACGCTCACGTCGATGGCGTTGAAGCCCTGGGCCACCGCTTCGGCATCGGCACAATTCAGGCGCACGCCGCCCACGTCCGTCTTGTGCAGGATCTCGGGGGAGACGATCTTGAGCGCGACCGGGTACCCGATGCGCTCGGCCAGCCCCACGGCCTCGTCCACGGTCCGGGCCAGGAGGTTCTGCGGCAGGCGGAAGCCGTAGGCGGCGATGACCTCGCGCGCCTCGCGCTCCCCCAGCGTCGCGCGGCCCGCGCGCCGCGCCTCCAGGATCCCGAGCGCCACGCGCCCCTTGTCCACGGGGAACTCGCACGGCGCGGCCGGCGTGTAGTCTAGCCAATCCCGGTAGCGCACCATGGCCTCGAAGGTTCGCACGGCCGGCTCCGGATAGGGATACTGCGGGATGCCGAAGCCGCGCAGGATCTCGCGGGCCTTGGGGAGGCTCGCCTCGCCCATGAAGGCGGTGAAGAACGGCTTGCCGGACTGCTTGGCCGCCTGGCCGACCACCTCGGCGAACTTGTCGTACTCCGTCATGCCCTGGGGGGTGGCGAGGGCCAGGACCCCGTGCACGTTCGCGTCTTCCGCCACGGCATCCAGGGCCGCCTTGTAGCGGTCCTCCTTGGCGTCGCCAATGACGTCCACGGGGTTGTACAGCGCGGCCGTGGGCGGCAGGGCCGCGCGCAGCCGCTGCACCGTCTCCGGGGCCAGCGTGGCCATCTTCACGGCGGAGCGCTCCACGGCGTCCGCGGCGATGATGCCCGGCCCCCCGGCATTGGTCACGATGCAGAGGTTCGGCCCCTGCGGGAGGGGCTGGTTGGCGAAGGCCCGGGCGAAGTCGAACAGCTCCTCGATGCTCTCGGCGCGGATCACGCCCGCCTGGCGGAAAGCGGCGCCGAAGGATTTCTCCGAGCCGGCCAGCGTCCCGGTGTGGGAGGAGGCCGCCCGCGCCCCGGCCGCGGTGCCGCCCGACTTCACGATGATGAGGGGCTTGACCCGGCTGGCGGCCCGGGCCACCTGCATGAAGCGGCGCCCGTCCTCCACGCCCTCGATGTAGCCCACCACGACCCGGGTCTCGGGGTCCGCCGCCAGGGCCTCGATGAAGTCCACCTCGGAGGTGTCGGCCTTGTTCCCCAGGCTGATGAACTTGGCGAAGCCCACCTGGTTCCCGATGGCCCAGTCCAGGATGGCGGTGCAGAGCGCCCCCGACTGGGAGAAGAACGAGATCTCGCCCACGGGCGGCATGCCGGCCGCGAAGGTGGCATTCAGCCGGCTCTTGGTGTCGATGACCCCCAGGCAGTTCGGCCCCACCACCCGCATGTCCAGCTCCCGCACGCGCGCCCGCAGGGCCTTCTCCATCTCGGTGCCTTCGCCGCCCACCTCCTTGAAGCCGGCGGAGATGACGATGGCGGAGCGCGTGCCGCGGGCCGCCAGGACCTCGAGGGTCGGGAGACACGCCTTGGGCGGGATCACCAGGACCGCGAGGTCCGCGGGACCCGGCACCTCCTTCACGTCCGGGTAGCAGGTCACGCCCAGGATCTCCGTGGCCTTGGGGTTCACCGGGTAGATGGGTCCGGAAAAGCCGCCCCGGACGAGGTTCAGGACGATGCTGAAGCCCACCTTCGTCTCGTCCCGGGACGCGCCCACCACGATAACGGCATTGGGTTTGAAAAATCCGTCGAGCATGCTGTCCTCGCTCTGCGTGAAGGAAACAGATGGCCGGCTGGCGGCGGCGCCCGGCGCCAGCCTAGCGTGCGACCAGCTTGAGGGCCTCGTCCACCAGCTCCTCGGGCGTCATGATCATCCCGCCCACCCGGCCGTAAAACGTCACGGGGCGCCTGCCCGCCACGTGCGCGCGCACGTCCTCCAGCATCTGCCCGCAGGACAGCTCGGAGACCAGCACGTGCCTGGCCTTGAGGGCGGCCGCGGCCAGCGCCTCGCCCGGGTAGGGGAAGAGCGTGATCGGCCGGAACAGCCCCGCCTTCACGCCCCGCGCCGTGAGCGCCTCGATGGCGGTCTTGCAGATGCGGGCCACGGTGCCGTACGCGGCGAAGAGCACGTCCAGCTCGCCGTCGAGGTTCCACGCCTCATGGCGGCATTCGTGTGTCGCCATGTCCGCGTATTTTGCGGCCAGCTTCCAGTTGTGGGCTTCCAGCTTCTCGGGGTCCAGGTAGAGGGAGTTGATGACGCGGGGCTTCCGCCCCTTGGCGCCGGTGGTGGCCCACGGCTTCACCGGCAGCTCCTCGGGCTGGACCGAGCGCTTGAACTCCACCGGCTCCATCATCTGGCCGATGAGGCCGTCGCCCAGGACCATGACGGGGTTGCGGTACTTGTCGGCCAGCTCGAAGGCCTCCTGCACGAGGTCCGCCGCCTCCTGCACGGTGGAGGGGGCGAGGACCAGGCAGCGGTAGTCGCCGTGGCCGCCGCCCTTGACCGCCTGGAGGTAGTCCGACTGGGAGGGGAGGATCCCGCCCAATCCGGGGCCGGCCCGCATGATGTTGACGATCACCACGGGCAGCTCGGCGCCCGCGATGTAGGAGATCCCCTCCTGCATCAGGCTGATGCCGGGGCTGGAGGAGGAGGTGAAGCAGCGGCAGCCCGCGCCCGCGGCGCCGTAGAGCATGTTGCTGGCCGCCACCTCGCTTTCGGCCTGCAGGTAGGTCCCGCCCACCTGGGGCAGCCGCAGGCGACATGTACTCGGGCAGCTCGTTCTGGGGCGTGATGGGGTAGCCGAAGAAGAGGCGGCAGCCCGCCTGGATCGCGGCCTCCCCGATCGCCTCGCAGCCCTTCATGAGCTTCTTGGCCATGGAGCGCTCCTCACTGGGCGGCGACGGCCGCGGCCTGCTCCTGTCCGAGGGCGAAGCCCCGGGACAGCGCCTCGTGGTTGAGTGCGACCAGCGCGGGCTTGGCGGCGAACGACTCGGCGACGATGGCCTTCATCTGGGCGAGGTCGGCGACGCCGCTCGACCCCAGGTAGGCGCCCAGCGCCACCATGTTGGCGGCCTTGGCGCTGCCGCACGCCATGGCCATCTCGTTGGCGGGCACCGCCACGACCCTGAGGTCGGTCCGGTGCGGCAGACGGCTGATGAGGGAGGTGTTGACCACGATGATCCCGCCCGGCCGCACCGCCGCCTCGAACTTGTCCAGCGAGGGCAGGTTCAAGACGATGAGGCCGTGGGGTGACTTGCTGATCGGCGACCCGATGGGGCGGTCGGAGAGCACGACCGTGCAGTTGCAGGTGCCGCCCCGCATCTCGGGGCCGTAGGCGGGCAGCCAGGTGACCTCGCGACCCGCCTGCATGCCCGCGTAGGCGAGGAGTTTCCCGATGAGCAGCACGCCCTGGCCCCCGAACCCGGCGAGGATGATCTCGGTGTACATGGCTACCGCTCCGTCTCTTTGATCACCCCCTGCTCGGGGGTCTTGAACTCCCCCAGGGGGTAGTACGGGATCATGTGCTCCGCCAGCCAGCCGCAGGCCTCGGGGGGCTGCAGCCCCCAGCCCGTGGGGCAGGTGGACAGGACCTCGACCAGCGCGAAGCCGGTGCCTTTCACCTGGTGCTGAAAGGCGGTCCGGATGACCTTCCGCGCCTGCAGGATGGCCTTGGGCTCGTGCACCGAGACCCGCGCCAGATAGGCCGGGGTCTTCAGCTCCTTGAGCAGCTCGACGACGCGGATGGGGTACCCCGCCAGGGCCACGTCCCGGCCGGAGGGGGAGGTGGAGGTCATCTGGCCCGGCAGGCGTGGTGGGGGCCATCTGGCCGCCCGTCATGCCGTAGATGGCGTTGTTCACGAAGATGACCGTGATCTTCTCCCCCCGGTTGGCGGTGTGGACGGTCTCCGCCATGCCGATGGAGGCCAGGTCGCCGTCCCCCTGGTAGGTGAAGACGATGAGGTCGGGCCGGGCTCGCTTGATGCCCGTGGCCACGGCCATGGCGCGGCCGTGGGAAGCCTCGTGCATGTCGCAGTTGAAGTAGTCGTAGGCCAGCACGCTGCAGCCCACCGGGGCGACGCCCACGGTGCGCTCCCGGACGCCCAGGGCGTCCAGGGCCTCGGCCACCAGGCGGTGGATGACGCCGTGGGTGCAGCCCGGGCAGTAGTGCATGGGCATATCGGTGAGCGCCGCGGGCCGCGCGGTGGCCTTGCCCTTGTGCTCCACCTGGATGGCCCCGTCCGGGCAGACAAGGAAGCAGTGGCGGCAGGCGTTGCAGTCGTCCGGGTGCTCCAGCCTGGGGAAGAAGTACCCCTTGGCGTTGATGTCGTGGGACATGGCCAGGACGTGGGAGGGGCAGGCGTTCACGCACAGCCCGCAGCCCTTGCAGCGGTCCCTCTCCACGAGAACGGTGGGCATATGCGTCTCCTCCTTCGGTTCCTGGTCAGACGACGGCCGGGCGCCGCTTCACCCCGGACGGCCTGGGCGCGAACGGGGCCAGGATGTGCCGCTCCATCTCCAAGAGCGGCAGGCCGGCCCCGGCCGGCTCCCCCCCGCGCACCTGCCCGGCCAGCGCCTTGAGCACCGCGCAGAAGCGGAGCGGGATGCCCGTCGCCGCCTCCAGCTCGCGCGCGGCGCGGATGCCCGCGCCGACCGTCTCCGCCGTGGTCTCGTGCAGCAGGTGCGTGTTGGCCACGAGACCCGTCACCTCCAGCCGGGCGGCGGCCTGCACCGCGCCGAGCATCCGCTCGAGGGCGGGCAGATCCTCTGCGAACGGCCGGTTACAATTCACCACGAAGAGCAGGTCCGTGGCCGTCCGATCCAGCAGGCCCGAGAGGGACCCGAGCACCCGGGCGCCCAGGTCGGCGCCCCCCACGTCGAAGATCAGTCGCGTCCCCCGCCCCGCCCCGTCCCGCGCCGCGGCCAGGGCCCCGGGGACGAGGATGGGCAGGTCCGCGTAGAAGTGATCGCCCGCGGGGGCCACCAGGCGGATCCCCCGGGCCGCCAGATCGTCCTTCACCAGACGGCAGCGGAAGTAGGGCTTCACCAGGTCGAGGTCGACGAGGGTCACCTCGGCCCCGCCGGCCTGCAGGCCGAAGGCGAGGTTGACCGCGATCTCGGTCTTGCCGCTGCCGGCGTGGCCGACCAGGATGGTGATCGGCCGCGTGCGCACCGTGAGTGCCGCACCCGCGCTGCTGCCGCCGGGAAGACCGGCCTCCGCGTCCGCCACAATGCCCCCTCTCGCCGCCCGGGCCCGACGCTCCGGGGGCATACCGGGGAGACTCCCTGAGACCCAAGCGGTTCCCGCACGGCGAATATAGGCTGGAGACTCCCCAGAGTCAAACGGGGCGGGGAAAAGCTCAGGCGGACAGGACATCTCACCGGACGGATGGACTGGCGGCGCATGCCGGGGCCGTCACGCTCGCTCCCCGCCGGCGCCGAAGAAATTCGCGTCGCCCCCTCAGATGGATCCGCTCCCCCGCGGCCGGGGAGCGGGGAGAGGAGGGGGGCGCTACGTCGTGAAATCCAGGTCGTACCGCTTCCAGATGTCCAGCGCGATCGCGAGGGGTTTCACCATCGGGACCGTGTACGTGCGCACGTCGTGCTGCGCCAGATACTCGGTCGTGGCCTGGACGTAATGGGAGTACCCCCGCGGGGAGATGATGAGCGGCTTGCGCATCTCGCGCATGAGCTCGACCAGGCGCTCGGCGATGTATTCGGAGAGATAGGGGATCTGGAGGTAGAGGCCCACCACGATGACGTCGGTATGGGGATCGTCGTTGAGGATGGAAATGGCCTCGAGCAGCCGATCGTCGTCCGCGTCGCCGAAGAGGTCGAGGGGATTGGACGCCACCCGCTCCGCGATGCGCGCCTTCTCGGAGTCGCTCGCCGCCCGAATCTTGCTGCCGAGCAGGCGGGTGAGCCTGGCGCGGGTCGCCTCCGAGAACGTCGTCAACTGCATGCCGTTCGAGGTGATATGGTCGGCCAACAGGATGCCGGCTCCGCCGCCCACGCTCACGACGGCCACCCGGTTGTTCCTGGCGGGCTTATGCGTCGTGAGGATCGAGAGCACGTTGATAAGAATCTTGGGATCCTCGGTGAGCTCCTCCAGCAGGTACAGGCCTGCCTGGTGGCAGGCGGCCTTGAAGGCCTGGAACGAGCCGGCGAGCGAGCCCGTGTGCGACAGGGTGGCGGCCGCCCCGCCGGCCATCCCGCCCTTGATGAGGAGGACCGGCTTCCGCTCGGCAACCTGGCGCCCGACCTCCATGAACTGGAGGCCGTTGCGCAGCCCTTCCACATAGATGGCGATGACCCGGATGCGCGGGTCGTCGCCCATGTGCGCCAGGAGCTCGGGGATGGAGATGCCGCTGGCATTCCCGCACGACACCCACTTGCCGATCGACAGATTGTCGGCCGCCGCCATCTCCAGCAGCTCCAGGCCGACCCCGCCGCTCTGGGACACGACGCCCACCAAGCCGGGCTTGGGGTTGATGTTGAGGCGCCGCATGGGCAGGAACAGCGTGTTGAGCCCGGAGAAGTTGTCGAAGACCCCGAGGCAGTTCGGGCCGATGTACACCACCCCGTATTGCTCCGAGATCGCCCGGAGCTGGTCCTCCAGGTCGGTCCGCCCGATCTCGGCGAAGCCGTCGCTCACGATGATGGCGCCCTTGCCCCCGGTCTCGCAGAACTGCCGGAAGCTGCTGATGGTCGTCTCGGGCGCCACGGCAAACACGGCGACGTCCGCAGGGCTCGGCAGATGGTGAAAATCCTTGTAGCACTTCAGCCCCATCAGCGTGTCGCGCTTGGGATTGATGGGGTAGAGTCTTTCCACCCGACTCGAGTTCTTCAGGATGATCCCGCCGATCGAGCCGGGGAGCGACGCCCCCACCACCGCCACGCTCTTGGCTTCGAAGATCGCCTCCAGACTGCGCAGCCGGGTGTCGGACAGATGGACGGCGCGCGGGTGCAGAATCGGCTCGCCCAGGATCATCCGGGCATCCACGAGGCAATAGCCCTTCGGGTAGAGGATCACCGGGTTCAGGTCCAGCTCGGTGACCTCGGGCCGCGCCTCCATCAGTTGGGAGACCCGGATGGCGAGGTCGATGACGGCATCCTTGTCGAGCGCCGGACCCCGGAAGCCGGCGATGACGCGCGCCACCACCGTCTCCGAGAGCATCCGCAGGACGTCTGCCCGCGTCAGGACGCCGACGCCCGGGGCCACCTCCTTGAACAATTCGACATAGCGTCCGCCGTAGCCGATCAGGGTGACGGGTCCAAACACCGGATCCTGGCGCGCGCCCACCAACAGCTCGAAGCCCGGCCGGGCCTGCTTCTGGACCAGGACCCCGTCGATGCGCACGGCCCCCGCCCTGCGCCCGTTCGCGAGGATGGTGTCGTAGCTTTCGCCCGCCATCGACGCATTCTCGATGTCGAGGATCACGACGCCGGCGTCCGTCTTGTGGATCACCTCGGGCGAGATGAGCTTCAGGACGCACGGGAAGCCGGTCTCCATGGCGGCCGCGATCGCCTCCTCACGGCTGCCGACCGATCGGCCGCTGACGGAGATGCCAAACGATTCGAGGAGCGCTTTGGTGGTGGGGAAATCGGCCTGGGTGCCGCCCATGGTCGCCTCCGGGGCACAGAACGCGCTCATGGCTGATGGCGGAAGGCTTCGCCCTGCTCAGGTGGTGATGGACAGGACCGTGTGGCCGCCCCGCTCCAGGCTCGGCACCAGCGGCTCGGGGCGCACCCCTTCCAGGCGGAAGATCATGACCTTCTTCTCGACGCCCTGGTGCGAGGCCGTGGTGCTGACCACGCTCAGGATGTCGCCGCCCTGCTCCTGGATGAGCCGGCAGATCTCCAGGAAGGCGCCGGGGCGGTCCTCCAGGACGAGCTCGAGCCGGGTCTGATCCTGCTGGAGCCCCATCATGTCCACTTGTACTTCATCCGGTGCTGGACCACCATGGCAGACCTCCTGGGCCGCGTCCGGGTGGGAGGCGGCGGGCCGCGGCTAGGCCGCGCCGCGAATGCTCATGACCGCGCAGTGGGCCTTGCGGACAACCTGCTCCGCCGTGCTCCCCAGGACCCAGTGGTCCAGCCCGCTCCGCCCGTGGGTGCCCATGACGATCAGGTCCACGGCGTGCGCCCGGGCAAAGCGGGTGATCTGCTCGAAGGGTCGCCCCACGGCCACCATGGCCTTGGCGCGCGGCAGGCGCCGGAGCTCCCGCTGGAGGAGGTGCTGGAGCGTCCGCTCGGCCTCGCGGACCATCTCCTCGCGCAGTTGCTCGAGCGGCGGGTGGGGGATGTGCGAGCAGGTGACCTCCAGGGGATCGTACACGGCGTGCAGCACGGTGAGGTCGGCCTGGAAGCGAAGGGCCAGGCTCGCGGCGGCGTCCAGGATCTCCCGCGACTCCGGCGAGAAGTCCACCGGGCACAGGATGTGGTGCACGGCGGCGGGAAGGGTGGGCAGCTCGCCCGTCCGGGGGAGCGAGACCTCAGCCGGCTGCGGGGACTCGGCCCAGGTCAGGGCGTGCAGGCTGGCCCGCAGGAGCAGGACGGGCACCGGTGCGGCCCGCACGACCTTCTCGGCCACGCTTCCCAGCATCCAGCGGCGAATGCCGCTCCGCCCGTGGGTGGACATGGCGATGAGGTCCACGCGGGCGCGCTGGGCATGATCCAGGATCTCCTCGGCGGCATGGCCGTACCGCACGACGGCGAGGGCCTTGATCCCCCGACCCACGAACGCCTGCTCGATCCCGCCCAGGTACCCACTCGCCTCCTCGACGGCCTGTACCTGGGCCTGGGTCGGATCCGAGCCCGGGAAGCTATGCGCCAGGGCCACGCGCAGCAGCACGACCTCCGACCCGTGGAGGCTGGCCAGCTCTTCAACCTGGGGCAGGACCGCCTCCGCCAGGGCCGAGCCGTCCAGGGGGACCAGAATGCGCCGGAACATATCGGCCTCTCCCACCCGGCCCGGTTACGGCGGCGTGGCCGCCATGGACGGATGCTTGATCGTGAGCACCGGACACGGGGCCCGGCGCACCACCTTCTCGGCCACGCTCCCGAGGAGGACGTGGGCGAGTCCGGTGCGTCCGTGGGTTCCCATGACGATCAGCTCCACCGCCTGGGCGCGGGCGTACTCCAGGATCTCGTGATAGTCCACCCCGACGCGGATCGCGGCCTGCGCCGTGAGGCCAGCCTCCTTGGCGGCCTGGACCTGGCGATCCAGAGAGGCGGTCGCCTCCGCGCGCTGCGCCTCCAGCAAGGCCTCGGGGTCGAAGTTCACCGCGTAGGTTTCGGTGAGGCGCGGGGGCGGCGGCACCACGTGGAGCAGGTACACCTCGGCGGCAAATTCTTTGGCGAAGGTGAGGACGTACGACCAGGCGTGGTCCGCGTACTCGGAGAAGTCGGTGGGGAACAAGATCCGCCGGATAGGCACCATGGCGCTCCCTCCATGCGGCGGGAGGTCCACGCCCCTCAGGCGACCTGACCTACGCCGCGCCTAGCCAGGGCCGCGTGGATGGCCGCAATCAACTCGGCCATCTTGAGCGGCTTGCTAATAAAGGCCTCCGCCCCGAGTTCCAGCGCCCGGCTGTAGCTCTGCCAGTCCCCAAAGGCCGTGATGATGATGACCGGCAAGTTCGGGTGGGTGCTGCGGAGAGTCTCGAGCAACTCGAGACCGCCGTCGTGCGGCATGAGCATGTCGGTGACGACAAGATCGAAGGAATCCGTGGAGAGGAGGCGCGTGGCCTCGTGACCATCGGCCGCCAGCGAGATCAGGTAGGCCTCTTTCTCCAGGACCTTGCGGAGGAGGTCCCGCATCTCGGGATCGTCTTCGACGATCAACAGGTGTGCGCTCATGGTCGGTACGTCCTTGTGAGCGGAAGGCCTGATGGGCAGAACACCTGGAACGGGAAAACTGCAAAGGGAATGCCACGAATGCTGCGGATCAAAGCGGACGGGAGCCCAGAGCGCCGGCCCGACTGTCCGAGCCGAGGCGAGGGAAAACCGGAGGTTCCGCGGACTCATCGCGTGTCGGGAAAATTCCCCTCCCGGACGCAATCACCACCGCGGTCCTCTCACTTCTTCCCCTGTCCCAGTCCTGTGGCGGCATGAGACCCTTTGTCTCAGCCCGCCCAGTGCAAATTGAACCGCAGAGCACGCGAAGAAAGACCCCGTCACCTGGCCTGAGCCGACCGGACGATTTCCCTCCATGGTCCGAGGCGGGGTCGTCAGGTGCTGGCACTCTTTGCGGTCTTTGCGAGCTCGGCGGGGAAATATCCGGGCCAGCGCGCTACGCCGCCTGGACGCCGACGCCTTCACCGTAGTGTGCGCGGAGGGCGTGGATGAGTCGGTCCACCCCTTCGCCCCGCACCCGGATCACGAAGCCCCGGAGGCCGGCCGGTGCGGGGAGTGCCCAGGTGGCGAGGCTGCGGAGCTCGACCTGGAAATCGTGGAGCGTCTGCGCCACCTCCCGGCAGATCTCGGGCGAGTCGGGAGCCTGGAAGGGGATCCGCATCCCCTTCTCGGAGTAGCCGAGGATATCCACGATGGCCCGGAGCAGGTCCGTCTCGGTGATGAGGCCGACCAGCATTCCGGCGTCGTCCACCACGGGCAGGCAGCCGATCTTGTGGTCGTGCATGAGACGCGCCGCCTCCTCCACGCTGGTGGTGGGGCGGACGGTGATGGGCGCCCGCTTGATCAGGTCCCGGACCTTCATCTTGAGCAGCAGGTAATTCATCTCGTAGACGTCCAGCGTCGTGGCGCCCGAGGGCGCCGCCTCCTTCAGGTCCCGGTCGGTGACGACGCCGACGAGCGTGCCGCGATCCACTACGGGCAGGTGCCGGATGTGACGCTCCCGGAGGATCAGCCGAGCTTCCAGGAAGGGGGTCTCGGCCTCGATGGTGATCGGGTCGCGGGTCATCCAGTGCTGGACCAGCATGCTGAACTCCTCCCGCCCCCGGGGGCGTGGGCGGCACGCCCCGGCGGGCCTACAGGCCGAGGTACGCCTTCTTCACGTGGGGATCCGCCTCCAGCTCCGCCGTGGGCCCGGCGAGGACGATCCGCCCGTTCTCGAGCACGTAGCCGTGGGTGGCGAGGTCGAAGGCCGTGGCCACGTCCTGCTCCACCAGGAAGATGGTCATGCCCTCCTGATGCACCCGCCGCAACGCATCCATCAGGACATCGAGCATGATGGGGGCCAGGCCCAGGGACAGCTCGTCCAGGATCAGGAGCCGGGGGCGGGCCATCAGGCCGCGGCCGATGGCGCACATCTGCTGCTCGCCGCCGCTCATGCTGCCGGCGGGCTGGCGGGCGCGCTCCTGGAGGATCGGGAACAGCTCGTAGACCCAGTGGAGGTCCCGCCGGATGGCCGGCCGGTCCCGGCGCAGGTAGGCGCCCATGAGCAGGTTCTCCTGGACGCTCATGTGGGGGAACAGCCGCCGCCCCTCGGGCACCTGGGTGATGCCGGACTTGACAATCGCCTCGGACGGCCAGCCGGTGATGTCGGTCCCCCCCATGCGCACGCTCCCGGCCTGCGGCCGGAGGATGCCGGAGACGCTGTTGAGCAGCGTGGACTTGCCGGCCCCGTTGCTCCCCACCAGGGCGGCGATGTCCCCGGCCTGCACTGTCAGGCTCACGTCGCGGAGAACGAGCACCTCGCCATAGCCGGCGGTGAGACTGTGGACCTCAAGCATGGCGCTGCTCCGCGTAGCGGCGGCCCAGGTAGGCCGAGACGACCTGCGGGTTGTTCAGGACCTCCGCGGGCGGCCCCTCGGTCAGCTTCTCCCCGTGGTACAGGACCATGATGCGGTCGGAGAGGTTGCGGATGGCCCGCATGACGTGCTCGATCACCACCAGGGTGATGCCCCGGTCGCGGATCCGCTTGAGCAGCTCCACCGCCGCATCGATCTCGGCCGGAGTGAGCCCCGCCATGACCTCGTCCAGGAAGAGGACCGCCGGGCGCATGGCCAGGGCCCGGGCCAGCTCCATCCGCTTGCGCTCGGGCACATTCAGGCTCTCGGCGGGCAGGTGGGCGCGCTGGGCCAGGGCGACGAACTCCAGGATCTCCTGGGCGTGCCGCTCGGCGGCGCGCAGGTCCCCGGCGCCGCCCCGGGCGCCGAAGAGCGCCCCCACCATCACGTTCTGGAGGACGCTCAGGTTCCCGAAGGGCTTGACGACCTGGAACGTGCGGCTGATGCCGAGGCGGCCGATGCGGTAGGCGGGGAGGCCGCGGATGGAGCGCGCGCGGAAGAGGATCTCCCCATCCGAGCAGGGCAGGGCCCCCGTGATGACGTTGACCAGCGTGGTCTTGCCGGAGCCGTTGGGGCCGATGAGGCCCAGGATCTCTCCCTCCTCCAGGTCGAAGCTGACGAGGGAGACGGCGGCGAGGCCGCCGAACAGCTTGGTCACGCGCCGCGCCTGCAGGATGGGCATGGTCCCCTCAGAAGCGTTCGACCGTTCGCCCGCACCTCAAAGACGTTCGACCGTTCGGCTGTTCGGCTGTTCGACCGTACCGTCGAACCGCCGAACCGTCGAACGCTTCTCTCCGGCTCCGCCGAACGGCCGACCGCTGCTTCTGGGCCCTCAGATCCGGTGCTCGCGCACGTTGCGGATGAAGTAGCGCAGGGAGAAGCCCCGCTGGCCGACAAGGTCGGACAGGCCCCGGGGCATGAAGAGCACCACCAGGATGATGATGACGCCGTGGAAGAGGTCCGCCAGACTCACCAGGTGCGCCGAGAGCCAGTCCGATACCGAGGTGAGGACCAGGGCGCCCAGGAGCGGGCCCGCGACGGTGCCCGCGCCCCCGAAGACCGCCAGGATGACCATCTGGATCGTGGTGCCGACCTGGAAGACGGCATCCGGGTCGATGAAGGTGATCCAGTAGGCATGCACGGCCCCGGCGAGGCCCCCGAAGGCGCCGCTCAGGGCGAAGGCCGCGGTCTTGTAGAGCGGGGTGTTGATCCCCATTGCGGCCGCGGCATCCTCGTCCTCGCGGATCGCGGCCAGCCCGTAGCCGAAGCGCGAGTGGGCGAGCCAGGCGCTCACCGCCGTGACGGCCACCAGGATCGCCAGCATGAGGTAGAAGAAAGGCAGGGGGCTGCGCAGGATGGGGAGCACCAGCCCCGTGCCGCCGCCGGTGATGCCGAGGTTGAACACGATCTCCCGCATGGCCTCGGCGATCCCCAGGGTGGCGATGGCGAAGTAATGGCCCTTCAGGCGGAGGACGGGCAGGCCCACGGCGGCGGCGAACAGAGCGGCCAGGGCGCCCGCCGCGAGCAGGGCCAGGGCGAAGGGGAATCCGCCCTTCGTGAGGAGGATGCCGGCCGTGTAAGCGCCGATGCCGAAGAAGGCGACGTTTCCGAAGGAGGCGTAGCCCGTGAAGCCGCCGATGATGTTCCAGCTCTCCGCCAGCGCGGCGAGCATGAACAGGTTGATGAGGAACTGGACCAGGTAGGCGGAGAGCACGGCCGGGGCCACGAGGCAGAGGAGCAGGATCAGGCCCGCCCCCGCGGGACCCCACGCCCTGCGCGTCATGCGCGCTCCTTGCGGCCCAGGATCCCCGCCGGCCGGAGGATCAGGATCAGCACCAGGAGGCTGAAGCTGATGGCGTTGGGATAGGTTGGACCCAGGTAGATGGCGGTGAAGGATTCCGCCAGCCCCAGGATCAGGCCGCCCACGAGGGCCCCCACCATGGTCCCGAGGCCGCCCAGGACCGCCACGGCGAAGGACTTGAGCGTGAGGGGCCCGCCCATGATGGGCGTGATGGGGAAGAGCATCCCCCACATGCCGCCCGCGGCGCCCGCCAGGGCGGCCCCCAGGCCGAAGGTCACTGCGTAGATGTGGGCCACGGGGACGCCGCTCAGCCGCGCCCCCCGCAGCTCCTGGGCCGTGGCCCGGATGGCCCGTCCGAGCCGGGTCCGCTCCAGGAGCAGGAGGAAGAGGAGCGTGAGGAGGATGGTGGTCACGAAGACCCACAGCCGGACGTAGGGGATGGTGACGCCGCCCACGGAGAAGTTCGCCCCCGCGTAACTGGGGGCGACCTGGCGGAGATCGGAGGACCAGACGATGCGCGCCAGGTTCACCATGACGACCTCGATCCCGAAAGTGATGAGGAGCGTCATGAAGAGGGGGGCGCGAACGATGAGGTTGATGAGGTAGCGCTGCAAGCAGTAGCCGTACACGAACAAGGCCAGGATGGTCAGTGGCAGGCAGAGGAAGGGATCCCAGCCCCACAGGGTGAACATCCAGTAGGTGAGGTAGGCCCCCAGCATGATGAGGGCGCCGTGGGCGATGTTCACGATGTTCATCACGCCCCAGATCAGGGACATGCCCAGGGCCATGATGCCGTAGAGCCCGCCCAGCAGGATCCCGTTGACCAGCACCTGCAGGATCAGCATGGTCACCTTGCTCGTGGCGAAGGGACAGCGGGACCAAGGGACCAAGGGACAGAGGGAACCAGTCCCTGTCTCACTCTGTCCCTCTATCCCTCCTTACTTCCGCTGGCTCCAGCTCAGCATGGGATAGACCGGCTTGTTCACGAACTTCCCGGCGACGTAGACGGGGACGACCTTCTCCTGCTGGATCTGGATCAGGACCTGCGGCAGCGCGATCTGCCCGGTGGGCTCGAACTTGATCCGGCCGTAGAGGGTCTCCGCGTCCAGGCTGGCGATGGCATCCCGGACCTTCTTGGGATCCAGGGAGTTGGCCTTCTCGATGGCGTACTTGTAGATCAGGACGTCGGCCGCGCCAGAGGCCACGTGGTAGTCCGGCGCATAGCTGAAGCGCGCCTGAAACTCCTTGCTGAACTCCCGCGCCGAGGGGAAGATCTGGCCCCCCACGTCCATGTCAGGGAGCCAGGGGGTGATCCCGAAGGCGTCGTCGGCCGCCTTCCCCAGGGTCGTCCGGAAATCCGCCGTGGGCGGGCCCACGGTGAAGGCCCACATCCTGGGGTTGAAGCTGGCGGCCTGGGCCTGCCGGATGAAGTTGATGGTGTTCTCGACGTGGCCCGCCAGGAGCACCAGGTCCGGGTTCTTGCTCTTGAGGACCGCCAGGACAGAGGTGAAGTCCTGCGTGTTCTGCTGGTACTCCTCGTCGTAGACCTTGTCGATCTTCTGTTCCTGCAGCCACTGGCGGGCGCCCTTCGCCACGCTCTTGTTGAAGGCCTCGTTGGCGTACAGCAGGGCCGCCGTCTTGACCGGCGGGGTCAGCTTGGTCGCGGCCTCGATGGCCGACTCGAAGTAGTATTCGGCCTTGGGCAGCGTCCCGAAGATGTACTTGTACCCCCGGCTGAAGATCTCTTCCGATGCCCCACCCCCCTCCACCATGGGGATCTCGTACTTCTCGGCCACGGAGCTGTCGGGGATGGTGATCCCGCTGGCATAGGGGCCCAGCAGGAAATTGACCTTGTCGGAGGTGATCAGCCGGGTGTAGAGGCGAACGCTCAGGTTGGGATCACTCTGGTCGTCGTAGAGCTTCAGGCCGAGCTTGTACGTCTTGCCATTCACCTTGACCCCGCCCGCCTTGTTGATGGCGTCCACGGTCATGGTGTAGGCGTCCACGTAGAACTTGCCCTCGCGCGCGTACTGGCCGGTCTGCGAAATGGCCGAGCCGAGGACGATCGTGTCCTCCGCGGCCCAGGCCCCGCCCGCCAGGAGCAGCAGTCCCATGGCGGCACCGACGATCCACGGTCCAGGGTTCTGAAGCCGTTTCATACCCCCCTCCTTTTTGCGAGTCTCCGCCGCCCACGCCTTTCCTGACCGCCCGGTCGAAACCGACCGGCGGACTTCCAGAAATTATTCTGCGAGACTAGGCGGCGATTTGCAAGGCTTGCCTGGCAGGCGGCGCGGGAGAAGCGTCAGGAGAGCGGAATGGGATGCATCCGGACGGCCCCCTCCCGGTGCCGTGAATGCCCCAGGATGTCTCCCGAGCGGATGGGGGATGCCACTGCCGGAGGGCGCGCTACGCGGCCCCCGCCAGGGCGAAGCCCGCCTCCAGGGCGCGGCGGTTCAACTCCTCGGTGCCCTTCGGGACGCGGGCCAGGACGGCCCGCTCGATGGCCTGGCGGGAGACGACCTTGGACAGGCCCACGATGACACCGAGGGAGACGATGTTGGCGACCATGGTCTTCCCCACCGCCTCCTTGGCCGTCTCGATGATGGGGAGATGGTGGATCGCGAAATCGCCCTGGGGCAGGGTCCGGACCTTCGATGCGTCCAGCACCACGAGGCCCGAGGGCTTCACGTCCCGGCCGAACTTGTCGGCGGCGGCCTGGGTCATGGCCAGGAGGAGGTCCACGGCCATGGCCTTGGGGTAGTCGATCTCCTCGTCGCTGATGATGACCTCGGCCTTGCTGGCGCCCCCGCGTGACTCGGGGCCGTAGACCTGTGTCTGGGTGGCGTTCTTGCCGTCGTAGATGGCGGCGGCCTCGGCCAGGATCACCCCGGCGAGGACAATGCCCTGGCCCCCTTCTCCGCTCAGCCGAATCTCGTAGCGGTAGCTCATGCTCTCCCTCGTCCAGTTGGGGCGCCGGCTTCGCCCGTCCGTGCAGAGGCGCTCGTGGGGCTAGTGCGAAGCGGCAGCCGCCTTGGCCCGCGCCTGGGAGATGAGTTGCTCGTACTGGGCGGTGTACTCCGGGCGCTCGGCCTGGTGCAGGAGGCCCGTCAGGACTTTCCCCTCGAGCTGCTCCGGCGTCATGCGCTCGGCGGCTTTGACGTTGACGGTGTGGCTCTTCTCCCACTGGAGCAGCTCCAGCAGGCTGATCTTGTTCGGTCGCCCGTAGTACGTGTTGCAGTTCTCCAGGACCTCGATGAGGGCGAAGCCCTTGTGCCGGATGCCGCCCTCGATGAGGCGGTCGAGCTGCTGGGTGTGGTAGGACGTCCCGCGCGCCACATAGGTCGCCCCGGCGGCCACCGCCAGCTTGCAGGCATCGAAGGGCGGGTCGATGCTGCCGTGGCGCGCCGTGCTGGCCACCTTGCCCATCGGGGTGGTGGGCGCGAGCTGGCCACCGGTCATGCCGTAGGTCGCGTTGTTGAACAGGAGCACCGTGAGGTCGATGTTCCGCCGCGCCGCATGGATGAAGTGATTGCCGCCGATGGCCAGGGCATCGCCGTCCCCGGTGATCACGATGACGGTGAGGGACGGCTTGGCCAGCTTCACCCCCGTGGCAAAGGCGATGGGCCGTCCGTGGGTCGTATGGAGGGTGTTGAAGTCCAGGTAGCCCGGAAGCCGGCTGCTGCAGCCGATGCCCGACACCATGCAGATGTCGTCCTTGGCCAGGCCCACCCTGTCGATGGCCCGAAGCAGGCTCTTCATGACGATCCCGTCCCCGCACCCCGGGCACCAGATGTGCGGGAACATCTCCAGGCGCAGGTACTTCTGGTAGTTGAACACGCGGGATCTCCTCCGCCGTCGCCACCCGCCTCAGCGCAGCGCGACAAGCGTCTCCAGGATCTGCTCGGGAGGAATCGGCTCTCCGGTGACCTTGTTGACCTTGTGCACCGCACAGCGACCCTGGGCCACCCGCTCGACCTCCAGGGCGAGCTGGCCCAGATTCATCTCCGGGACGACGAGGTGGCGCAGCCGCTGGCAGAGCGCCGAGAGCGGCGCCTCGGGGAAGGGCCAGAGGGTGAGGGGACGGAAGAGGCCGACGCGCAGGCCCTGGGCGCGGGCGAGCCGCACGGCCGCCCCGGCGGAGCGGGCCGAGGAGCCGTAGGCCACGATGCCCACCGTGGCGTCCTCCAGCAACCTCGTCTCGACCTTCTGGATGTCGGGCAGACCCAGCTCGATCTTCCGCATCAGCCGCCGCAGCAGGGCGTCCACCACCTCCGGGCTGTCCTTGGGCAGCCCCCGGACGTCGTGGTAGAGGCCGGTGATGTGGTAGCGATAGCCCGAGCCGAAATCGGCCATGGGCGGGACGGCGCTGGGCGTCTCGCCATAGGCCAGGTACTCTTCGGGCGGGACGCTGGGCCGCGGCCGTTCCCAGAGGGTGATCTCGGAGGGGTCCGGCAGCTCCACGCGCTCCCGCATGTGCGCGATGATCTCGTCGATCAGCAGGCTCACGGGGACGCGGAAGCGCTCCGCGATGTTGAAAGCCCGGATCGTCTCCTCGTAGACCTCGCACACGGAGGCAGGGACCAGGGCGACCGCCGGGTGATCCCCGTGCGTTCCCCAGCGGGCCTGCATGACATCCGCCTGGGCCGGTGAGGTGGGGAGCCCGGTGCTGGGGCCGCCCCGCATGACGTTCACGATCACGCAGGGAATCTCCGCCATGGCGGCGTACCCGATGTTCTCCTGCTTCAGGGAGTATCCCGGGCCGCTGGTGGCCGTCATGACCTTCATGCCGGTCGCGGCGGCGCCGAGGATGGCCCCCATGGCGGCGATTTCGTCCTCCATCTGGATGAATCGTCCCCCCACCTGTGGGAGGCGGAGGGACAGGTGCTCGGCAATCTCTGAGGACGGGGAGATGGGATAGCCGGCGAAAAACCGGCAGCCGGCCGCGAGGGCAGCCTCGGCACAGGCCTCGTTGCCTTGGAGGAGCCTCACCACGCGGGATTTCGTCTCTGGGCTCACGCGCCCTCCAGTTGGGAGATCCGCAGACATCGCCCCCCTCCACGTGGGAGG
The DNA here is from genome assembly GCA_963714585.1 of uncultured Methylomirabilota bacterium. Classification (GTDB taxonomy): domain Bacteria; phylum Methylomirabilota; class Methylomirabilia; order Methylomirabilales; family 2-02-FULL-66-22; genus 2-02-FULL-66-22. The sequence continues at coordinate 73,883 of CAVQPC010000067.1, read as the reverse complement.
CCGGGCCTCCTCCGCGGGCTATCTGGCGGACCGTCCAGGCTCCCCGAAGACGGCGATGGCAAAGTCGGGGCACAGTTGCTCGCAGCGGAGGCACTTGGTGCAGACCTCGAGGGCCTGGACCTCCACCTTGTCCAGAGGATTCATCCTGAGGACATCCTTCGGGCAGAACTCCACGCAGATGCCGCAGCCTTTGCACCAGGCATCGTTGATCTCAATCGTGACGCCCGTGCTCACGTAGCTCTTCGTCGCGGCGCGCACGATCTCGAGGACGTCCTCCCGGGTCTTGAGGACAGACGGCGTGGTCATGGCGATGTCAGCCTTTCTGCAATGAGGCCTCGTGCAATCCCGTGCCCAACCGAAATTTAGGCTGCCCCTGGAGCGATGCCGAAATCGGGGCCCGCGGCCTGGATGTCCATGGGTGGCAGGGCTCGGGCCTCCATGGAGACATGGAGCATGAGCCGGTGAATGAGCTGGACCAGCGAGCGCATCCGTTCCGTCGAGGGCGGAAGGTCCGCCAGGGCGTTCAGGCGCGTCGTCAGATCCACGTGTTCGGCCAGGAAGAATCCGACCAGCCCGTCGGGCGCGGGGGAGGTCGAAGCGAGGATATGGTAGACGTGCGCTTCTGCCTCCCGCACGTGACGCCGCCAGAGGATTCGGAGGTCCGAGAGGCCTCCATCCACGGCATTCAAGCGGGCATCCTCCTCGGCCCGGGTCAGAGCCCGGAGGACGTTGAGAGCGCTTGGGTGGGAAGAGGTTTCCATGCTCGAGCCTACCGCCGTCTTGAGGGGTTATCGATGCTGCCTGCTTGCCATGCTTCGGCCTGCTCCCGTTTTCGATCTTGCGACCGCAAGCCTTGCGTGATGGGGAAAGGCAGCAATGCCTGTGCCACTATAGAGGCTTGTCAAGATTTCGGCCAGGGGTGCGGCAATCCGCGTATCTCCTTGAATCGCATGGCGAAAGGAGATGTGAGAATTCCCCCAAGGATTTTTCCTGGGGCTGGCAGCAGGCAGCGGGAAATAGCTTCGTGGGATTCCGGACTGTGAGATGTGGGAAATGACGCAGGGTTCCCAAGGCACCAAATAGAGGGGGGATTGCTCCAGATTTACGAGGAGAGCAGGCGCTTGCCCGTCTGCAAAGCGGCATTGCAGCCGACGATCCGCCTGCCCATGAACCCTGGCCGGCCTTTTTGGATCAGAAGATCAGAGAGGGAGGTCCGAGTGGTCTTTCGGCCGGGCTCCCACCGGATCGGGGGTGACCAAATGGGTTTGGCGGCCAAGGCAGCCCGGCGTAGACCGTCAATGCGGAACACCTGAAAGGTCGGGAGGTATATCACCATGTTGATGAAAGAAACCACACAGGCCAAGCCGATTCCAGTGACGGATGCGACGTTCGATCAGGAAGTCTTGCAGTCTCCGACGCCGGTCCTGCTGGACTGCTGGGCACCCTGGTGCGGCCCCTGCCGGGCCATGGCGCCGGTGGTGGATGAGCTGGTCGCGGCCCTCGCCGGTACCGCCAAGGTGGCCAAGTTGAACGTGGACGAGAATCCGCGCACCGCGCAGAGTTTTGGCATCCGGAGCATCCCAACCCTGCTCCTTTTCCGGAACGGGGAGGCGATCAGCCAGATCGTGGGAGCCGCCCCGCGAGCCAGGATCGAGGCCGAGGTGCGCCGGCACCTGCGGGTGCAGTGAGGGAAAAACCGCCTGATGCGGACGCCCGCGTCCGCGTCAGGCGGCCAGAAGCAGGCGGGCAGATCCTCCAGACGGGCAGGCGTCCAGGAGGCTCGGGCAGGTCCCGCAAACCGGCGGCTCGTCTTGTGGACCGAAGCCCTCCCGGCATGGCGGGCAAAGAGCGGGGGCGCTTCTCAGGCCGGCCGAGAGATCCCTCCACTCGATCCCCCTCCAGCCGCTTTCCCGGACCACCCAGATCGTCCCCTGCCGCTCCTGAAGCATCACGCGGCGCTGGAGAATCAAGGCGCCGAGGCCCATGTAGAAAGATCTTTCGTCCTCCGTCCAGGCCTCATGCAGCGCGAAGAGTGCAGTTTCTCGCCGCCCCTCCAGGTGGATGAGGACCTTCCGGGCGGCCGCCTCGATCTCGCGTTGCAGCATCTTTTCCACGACCGCGCCTCTCTGGAATAACCGGCGTCCGAGCGCACGTCGGATGATCCGCTCGCCTCCTCGGAAGTTGTCGCCGCATTCGTCCTCCCTGTGCAGCAAGAATGCTGCCCAGAGGGCTGCCGAGCGCAATCCATGGAAAATGGCGGCTGACGCCGGCAACGGTGTGCACTGGATAGGGGCCGATGTTACCAAGGAGGGACATGGCCAGCAGGCGTGGTTACCAAACGGTAATAGACGGTGTCGGGGGGGAGGGGGAAGTTATCACGTATCTGGAAGGGCCGATCGTCCTGGAGGTCCTCCTCCGCTCGAAGATGAGAGTGTCCGGTCCGAGCGATCACGGCCAGGCCGAATCCAAACCACGGACAATCCCTTTCCCCGCGAGCCAACCGACTACATCCCGAGGCCTCTCAATTTCCGGACCAGCGTGGTCCGGTGGATTCCGAGGTCCCTGGCGGCTCGAGTTCTATTCCCTCCGCGACGGTCGAGGGCAGCCCTGATGGCATCTCTCTCCAGCTTCTCGAGGGCGCCCACTTCGTCACCGGTTCGGTCTGCCGGGGGCGCGGAGTCGACGAATGCCTGCGGCGGCAAGGCGCTCGGGGGAATTTCCCTCTCGTCACAGATGATGAACGCCCGCTCGATGATGTTCTCCAATTCCCGGATGTTCCCCGGGAAGTCATATTTCATCAGGGCCGCCATGGCCTCTGCCGAAAGGCCTTCAATGGCTTTCCCCGTGACCTGTCGGAAGCGCTGGATGAAGTGTCGTGCCAGCAGGGGAATGTCTTCCCTTCTCTGCCTGAGCGGGGGCAGGGTGATTTGCAGGACGTTCAAGCGGAAATAGAGATCCGCCCTGAAGGCGCCTTCGCCCACCATTTTTTTCAGGTCCCTGTTGGTCGCCGTGATGACGCGAACATCCGCCTTGATGGAAAAGGTGGATCCCAACGGCTCGTACGTCTTTTCCTGGAGGAACCTGAGGAGTTTGACTTGCAGGGACATGGGCAAGTCGCCCATCTCGTCGAGGAAGAGTGTCCCCCCTTCGGCCTGGGCGATCCGGCCCAGCTTGTCTCTCTTTGCGTCGGTAAACGCCCCCTTCCGGTACCCGAAGAGCTCGGATTCGAGCAGGGTCTCGGGCAAGGCGGCGCAGTTGACCGGGACAAACCCTTTTCGTCTTCTCGGGCCGTGGTTGTGAATCGCCTTGGCCAGCAGCTCCTTGCCGGTGCCGGTGGCGCCGCAGATCAGGATGGTGCTTTCGCTTTGGGCCACCCGGGGCAGCATGTCGAAAATTCGGTGCATTTCGGGGTCCCGGCTGAGGATGTCCCCGAAATGGTACTTGCCGTCCAACTTGCGCCTGAGGTCCTCGAAGTGGGAGAGGTCCATGAAGACCTCCACCCCCCCAAGGAGCCGACCCGATGCCGTCTCCAGCGGCGCCGTGCTGATGGAGATGGGAATCGATCGGCCATCTTTGGTGCTGATCCTGACCTCCCGGTTTCGGAGGCGTGCACGGGAGGCGATGCTCTGCCGTAACGGGCAGACGGTGCTGCAGAGGTTCGTTCTGAATACCGATGAACATTCCCGGCCCAGCACTTCCGCCGTGCTGTAGCCCGTGATGATTTCCGCCGCCTTGTTGAAGGATGTGATGTGCCCCTCCGGATCGACCGTGAAAATCCCCTGGTCCACCACATCCAGAACAAGCGGGAAGTATCTGGCGTCGAGTCCCTTTTCCATGGGCGCATCCTAGTACGGATTGATGCGTTCTGCAACGATGTACTGGGATTCTGACGCAGATTGCATCGGGCTCGCGAAGACACCCGAGCCCGCAGGAAACGGCCCGTCGCCTCGCCAGCCGCCCGCTTCCGCCGTATGTGTCGACAATTGCTCGTCGCAATCCCTGTCAGGTTCTGGGCGCTCGCGTGAGAGGAGCCATGGCATGCGTGATGCTTAAAATCACGAAGGGGGAAGACGCCAAAGAAATAGGCCTATCCCAAATGGGGCAAGATTGCCGTGGCGACAGGGCCGAGCCGTCCGAGGGCGCAAGGGCTATCAACGGGGCAAGCCGCACGCTTCTGCTACGTGACCTCTGAGACGATTCTGAATTGGATCCGATCTAATCGGCTCAGGGCGCAGAGAACCGCTGGCGGCCAGCACCGGGTTCTCCTGGAAGACCTCCGCAGTTTCATGATCGAGAACGGCATGGACACAGCCCTCCTCGATGCCGAGAAGGACGTTCGACCGTACTGCTGGGAATTCCATTGCCGGATCACGTCCCGATACGGGAGCCCGTCCCAGGAGGTTTGTGAGGGCTGCTTGGTGCACCGCTCGGGCACCCTGAACTGCTGGGAGCTCCACGGGTTGCTTCCCGTGACGCGGCGCCGTTTCGATGCGTGTGCCGATTGTGGATACCACCGGACCTGGCGACTGTCCAAGGGGGAGGACGAGTAGCACGTGGCTGCATCCGGCGCGTAGGCCCTGTTCGCAAGAGAGGATATCCCATGCCACCACACCTGCCGGCCGCAGGACCTGTACCCGCGGAGGGGAAGCCCGCCACGTCCACCCCCCGACCGGACAAGGCCGCGGGAAGCGGCAAGCCCCGCCCGCACCAAGTCTTGGGGGTCAGTTACTACGTGGAGCGCCTGTACCCGGGAGACCGGGTCAAGCGATTTCTCGAAATCTTTGCCGCCGTGCTCCAGCACACCAACTACGCCCATCTCGTGGACACCTACGCACGGGTCGGGGCCAAATGCGCCAACTGCGCCGAAGCCTGCCAGATCTATCTGGCCACGAAGGACCCCAAGGACATCCCCTGTTACCGCTCCAACCTCTTGCTGGAGATCTACCGCCGCCACTTCACCGTCCGCGGCGTCCTCCAGAGCAAGTTGGCAGGCACGGTCTATCTCACGGAGGAGCGTATCCGAGAGCTGGCCGAGTCGGTCTACCACTGCACGGGATGCCGCCGCTGCTCCTTCGAGTGTCCCATGGGCATCGACCACGGCCTCCTGACCCACCTGAGCCGCTACATCCTCAGCGAGATGGACATCGTGCCCAAGGCCCTGGTCGTGGCCACGCGGGAGCAGCTCGAGGGGAGCACCGGCAACACCTCCGCCATCCCCGTTCCTGCGCTACTGGATACCTTGCAGTTTCTCACGGAGGAGATGCGGGAGGAGCGGGGCGTGGATGTGAGCTTCCCCATCGATCAGGAAGGGCGGGACTTCGTCTTCTTCCCCGCGGTCAGCGACTACCTGCTCGAGGCCGACACCCTGAAAGGCATCGCCGCCACGTTTCACGCCGCCGGGGAATCGGACCGGTGGACCATCGGGACGGGGTATTACGATGGCATCAACTACGGGCTCTTCTACAGCGACTGGTGTGCGGAGCGCATCATCGAGAAAGAGATTGCCGAGACGAAGCGCCTGAAAGGCAAGCGCATCCTCATTGGCGAGTGCGGCCACGCCTCGCAGGAGCGCCAAGCTCTTCATCCCCAGCTTCGGCGGGGCCAAGAACGCCCTGCCCGTGGTGAACATCATGGAAGTGACGCTGGACATGCTCCGGCGCGGGAAGCTACAGCTCAACCCGGACGTGGTCACGGAGCGCGTCACCTACCACGACCCGTGCAATCTCGCCAGGACCGGCTGGATCGTCGACCAGCCCCGCGAGATCCTGCGAAGCTTCTGCCGGGAGTACGTGGACATGGAGCCCAAGGGGGAAAAGAACTTCTGCTGCGGCGGCGGCGGCGGAACGGTTTCCGTGGATGAGATCCGGTCGTACCGAACGAAGATCACGGGCAAGCTCAAGGCCGATCAGATCCGGGCGACCGGAGCCCACTATGTGGTGGCGCCCTGCGCCAACTGCAAGAAGCAGTTGCGCGAGGTCTGCGAAGATCACGGGCTGAAGGACGTGGAGGTGGTGGGATTGCACGACCTGATCTACAAGGCCCTCGTCCTGGAGGGACGGGAGGCCCACCGTGACTGAGCTGCTGGCCTTGGCCCGCGGGCCACTCCTGGTGCTCTCCTTCGCGCTCCTCGTCCTGGGCACCCTTCGGCAGTGGACCCTCACGCTCAGCGAGGTGCTCCGCGCCTACCGCAAGGCCGGGGATCAGAAGATCCCGTGGCGCTGGATGTGGAAGAAGAGCCTCGGCTGGATCGTCCCCGTGAACGCCCTCCGCGGGACGCGGATCCCGTTCACCATCGTCTCGGCCACCTTCCACGTGGGGGTGCTGGTGGTGCCCGTGTTCCTGGCGGGCCACGTGGCGCTCGTCCGGAAGGGGACCGGACTCTCCTGGCCCGCCCTGCCCGGGACGGTGGCCGACGCGCTCACGGTCCTGTCGCTTGCCAGCCTGGCGGTCCTGCTGCTCTACCGGCTCCTGGACCGGGCCGTCCGCTCCCTCAGCGGCGCCCAGGACTACGCGCTGCTCTGTCTGCTGATCAGCGTGTTCGTGACGGGACTCTGGATGGCCCACCCGGGCCTCAGCCCGCTGCCCTTCCCCCTCGTCTATCTCGGCCACCTGCTCAGCGGCGAGTTGATCCTGGCGCTGCTTCCATTCAGCAAGCTGGCCCACGCCCTGCTGTTTCCCTCCACCCGCCTCGTCTGGGAGCTGGGATGGCACTTCGTGCCCGGGGCGGGTGAACGGGTGCGCCTGGCCCTCGGAAAGGAGGGACAGGGCGTATGATCCGGTATCCCTCCATCCTCACGGATGTCACCAAGTGCATCGGCTGCGAGGAATGCGTCGCGGCCTGCAAGAAGATCAACGGCCTGCCCCCGGAGGGTCCTCCGCCGCGCATCGGGGGAACCCTGGACGGCCTTTCCGCCACCCGCTGGACGAGCGTCATCCGGCGGCCGGGGAACCGCTTCGCGCGCAAGCAGTGCCGCCACTGCCTCGACCCCGCCTGCGTCTCCGTCTGCCCCGTGGGGGCCCTGCAGAAGACAGCCGAGGGCCCGGTCATCTACGACAAGAGCGTCTGCATGGGCTGCCGGTACTGCATGCTGGCGTGCCCCTACGGGATCCCGCACTACGAATGGAACGCGGTCGCCCCCTCGGTTCGCAAATGCATCCTGTGCTACCCATTCCTCAAATCGGGACGAATTGCCGCCCCCGCATGCGTGACGGCCTGCCCGACGAAGGCGTCGATTTTCGGGACGCGTGCCGAGATGCTGGCCGAGGCGAAGCGTCGCCTGATCGCCGAGCCCACAAAGTACATCCGTCGCGTGTGGGGGGAGAGGCAGGTGGGCGGCACGTCCGTTCTCTACATCTCCGACATCTCCCTGGATTTTCTGGGCTGGCAGGACAGCCGATACCTGCACGACGAACCGCTTCCAGAAAAGACGTGGGCGGCCCTCAGGCTCGTGCCCTTCGAATTCTTCGGCGTCGGGGCCCTCATGGGCGCCATCTACTGGATCATCGAACGCCGGCAGAAGCTTGCGCAGGGCGAGGCCGGATCACCCCCGGATGCCGGTGGAGAAAAGGGTGATCATGCAAAATAGGCGCATCTTCGTTTTCAAGGGAATCCTGTGGTCCTTCGCCGGCCTGGCCGCCGCCGTGGCCATCATCCGGTTCAGCTACGGGCTGGGCGTTTCGACGGCGCTGTCCGATATCACCCCGTGGGGCCTGTGGGTCGGGTTCGACGTCATGGGCGGCGTCGCCCTGGCGGCCGGCGGCTTCGTGGTCGCCGCCGTGGTGCACATCTTCCACCGGGAAAAATACCACGCCGCGGCCCGGCCGGCGATCCTGACCGCATTCCTGGGGTACGGGGCCGTGGCGGTGGGACTGCTCTTCGATCTGGGGCTGCCATGGCACATCTGGCACCCCGTGATATTCTGGAATATGCACTCCGCGCTCTTCGAGGTGGCGTGGTGCGTCATGCTCTACCTCTCGGTCCTTGCCCTGGAGGTCGCCCCGACCATTCTCGAGCGCACCCCCTGGCAACGGACCTATAGGTTCTTCACGCGCCTGAGCCTGCCCATCATGATCCTGGGCATCATGCTGTCCACCCTGCACCAGTCCTCTCTGGGCTCCTTGCTCCTCATCATGCCTTTCCGGGTTCATCCTCTCTGGTACACTCACTGGCTGCCCGAGCTCTTCTTCGTGTCCGCCATCTGCCTCGGGCTCAACATGGTCATCTTCGAATCCTCCATTACCCCGTGGCTGTACCGGCGCAAGCCCGAGACGGAGATGCTCGAGGGTCTGGCCAAGATGGCGGCCCTGGCCCTGGCCGTTTACCTGGTGTTCAGGGGCGCGGACCTGGCGGCCCAGCACAAGCTGGGGTTGATTCTCGCCGGGACGTGGGAGAGCAATCTCTTCCTCCTCGAGATGTGCATGTCGACGATCGGGCCCCTCGCGCTGTACGCCATTCCAAAGGTGCGACGCTCTCCCACGGGCATGTGGCTGGTCTCCTCCACGGCCGTTCTGGGATTCGTGCTGAACCGGATCTGCGCCGCAGGACTCGCCCAGGTCTGGGCCACCCGTTTCTTCTACTTCCCGGCCTGGACCGAATTTGCCATCAGCATCGGCATCGTCTCGGCCTGTGGTCTGGTGTTCTTCTTCATCCAGGAGCACTTCCCCGTCGATCCCCACACGCTGGAGGGCATCGAGAGGGATCGCGAGGCAACTGCAGAGGGCCTGCCGCGATTCGCCCCCTTCACGCAGGTCTGGCTGGGTGAAGGCTGGCGAAAGTCCGCCAAGGTGTATTCCGTCCTGTTCGTGCTGCCCATGGCCCTGGGTCTTACGCTGGCGCCCAAGAGCGAACCCTACCTCCACCTGCCGGCGCAGCGCGCCCGTGGCGCCGACATCCTCAGGGTGGGACCCGCCCAGTCGTATGTCTACTTTGATCACAAGCCGCACCAAGACCTGGTCAAGAAGGAAGGATCCTGCGGGGTCTGCCACCACCTCCACAAGGCCGGCGATGTCGGGACCCCGTGTAGCGAGTGTCATCGCTCGATGTATCTCGCCACCAACACCTTTGACCACGACGCGCACGTGGCGGCTCTTCAGGGGAACCTCTCGTGTGCCAAGTGCCACGGTGAAGAGAGGCCGGTACAGGTGCGGGCCACCAAGACCTGCGAAGATTGCCATCGGAAGGACATGATGGCCGTGAATCCCATTCTGAAGAAGTTCGACAGCCAGTGGGCGGGGAGCTACAAGGACGCGATGCACAAGATGTGCATTCCGTGCCACGTGAAGCAGGCGGCGGACCCCACGCTGAAGCGCCCCGACCTGGGCCGCTGCGGGGCGTGCCACAACGAAGGGACCAAATCGGAACGGACGTACCGTACGATGATCCAGCCACAGCCGGGTGGAGAAAGCAATCGATGAACTCACTCCATGGATCCGGAGGCGAAGCGCCGAAGGTTCTCGTGGTGGATGACGAGGAGGACATTGTCGCGTACCTGGTGGCCGTGCTTGAGGACAACGGGTTCGAGACTGTGGGCGAAAGCGACGCCGCAACGGCCTTGGAGGCCATCCTGAGGGAACGCCCTAACCTCATTCTCCTCGACATCATGATGCCGGGACAAAGCGGGCTCTCGCTGTACCGGGAGATTCGACGAAACCGGGCGACCGCCGCGATCCCGGTCTTCATTATCACCGGCTTTTCGCAGGAGGAGGATTTTGCAGGAATGCTCGATACGTTGGAAGCGGAAAGACCGCCCCTGCCCGAGGGTTACCTGGAAAAGCCGATTTCAGTTCCCAAACTCCTCCAGAGCCTGCAGGGACTATTCGGCGAGCAAAAGGCGGGAGGTCGGTGTGGGTAAGATCCTCGACCTCCTGCACGAGCATCTCTTCGACCAGGCGCCCATTGCCATTGCCGTGCTGGACCGGGACCTCCGCGTCCTGGAGACGAACGCCAGGTTTCGCACTGCCTTTGGGCCATGGGAAGGTCGATGCTGCTTCGAGATCATGAAGGCTCGCCGGGATCCCTGCGAGACCTGCATGGGCCGCAAGACGCTCGTGGACGGCAAGCTGCGGGTTGGGGAGGATCTCCTGCGAGTGAAGGGGGGGGGCTTTTCCAGCTTCGTGGTCCGAGTGGCCCCCCTGGCCTCGGCGGATCCTGGCGGGGGACCCTACCTCATCTGGATGGCCTCTGACGTCAACGAGGCCAGCAGTCTCCAACAGGAGAATGAACTGCTGTTTGAACGAGTCCCGTGCTACGTCACTGTCCTGGATCGAAACCTCGCCATCGTCCGGGCCAATCGACGAATGCGGGAGACCTTCGGCGCGGCGCCGGGGAAGCGCTGCTACGAGGTCTACAAGCGCGCCGACAGGCCTTGTCAGGCTTGCCCTGCACTTCAAGTTTTCAAGGACGGGCAGGAGCATACTTCAACACAGCTAGGCTTCACACCCCAGGGTGAGGAAGTCTACTACGTGGTGACTGCCTCCCCCTTGTCCCAGGAGACTGGCCCTGACGGGGTGCGGGTGAACTATGTCATCGAGATCGCCACGGACGTCACAGAGCTTCACATCCTGGAACGGGAAAAACTCGAGGCGGAGCGACTGGCGGCCGTCGGCCAGACTGTGGCTGGGCTGGCCCACGGCCTCAAGAACATTCTCATGGGCCTAGAGGGCGGCGCCTATGTCATGCAGTCCGGGCTCCGCCAGAACCAGACCGCCAAGATCGAGCATGGGGTGGGGATGCTGTTCCGCAACGTGGAGAGGATCTCCCAGTTGGCGAAGAATCTGCTCAGCTTTTCCAAGGGGGGCCTCCCCAAGGTGGTCTTGACCGACCCAAATGCTGTGGCGAGGGAAATCCTGGACCTCTACGGCGGGATGGCCGCGAAGGCGGGAATCCAACTGACCGGCGACCTTCAGGCCGGTCTGGAGCCCGCCCCCCTAGACCCGGACGGTATCCACACCTGCCTGGCCAATATGATCTCAAACGCCATTGACGCCTGCTTGGTGAGCGAGAAGAAGGGGGGCAGGGTCCTCCTCAGAACATTCGAGAAAGGCGATGTCCTGGGCTTCGAGGTCATTGACGACGGCTGCGGCATGGATTATACCGTGAAGCAGAAGATCTTCACCACGTTCTTCACGACGAAGGGAACAGGGGGGACCGGGCTCGGCCTGCTGATGACGCGGAAGATCGTGCAAGAGCACGGGGGGAAGATCCTGGTGGAATCACACCCGGGATCCGGGACTACGTTCTCGATCCTCCTGCCCCGGAGCCGGCTTCCGAAACCGGCCGCGGCACCCGAGGAGCAACACGTGGCGGAGACGGCCTCCGACCGGTGAGCGGACGCGCTGCCCCCGGGTCACATGGCTGGGGAGGGCTGAAGAGCGGGAAACCGGCGTGGGGAGGTGTGCCCCTCACGCCTCCGTCCTATCGATCGGGGGGCCGCTTCACAGAAGTCTTTCTGTGCCCGGAGTCGTGGCGCGTCCCTGGCGGGGAGGAGACGTATGGCAAGGCCTCAGGAGAAGAGGGTGCTGGTGGTGGATGATGAGGAAGATGTGGTCTTCTTCCTCCGCACGGCCTTGGAGGACGCAGGCTTTCGCGTGGACGAGGCCTACAGCGTGGATGAGGCCCTGGCAAAGATCAAGGCCTCTCCGCCCGACTGTATTTCCCTGGACATGGTCATGCCGGGTAAGTCGGGGATCATCCTGTTCCACGAACTCCGCCGCAACCCGCCGTGGTCCAAGATTCCCGTCCTCTTCGTGACGGCCCACGCGAAGGAGGAGACCGTCCGAAGGGACCTGGATGCAGCCGCCGTCTTGGCAGAACGGACCCTGTCCGGGCCAGCCACCTACCTGGAGAAGCCGGTGACGGCCGAGGTATTTGTGAGTGCGGTGGCTGCAGTGCTGCATGTGGAGCTGGAGCCCGAAGGGGAGATCGCGGAGGCCATGGAATCGAGCCTGCGGGAGGAGATCCACGGCCTCCTGAGAGGGGCCGACGCGGAGGCTCTCAGGAAGGCCCTCAAAGTTCTCCGGGGGGCAAAGCCCGGATGATTCCGCGGAGACCCGCGACGGTCTCAGGGGAGGAGTCGCTTGATCTCGGCCAAGAGGTCCTCGGGCTTCACGGGCTTCTCTAGGTAGCCCTCCGGTGGCGGCACCTGGGACCGGGTCGAGATGAACTGTTTGAAATCGTGCGAGATTCCCGTGACGATGATCACGGGGATGTGTTTGAGCGCCGCATCTTCCTTCATTATCCGATAGGCCCGGACACCGGTCATCTCGGGCATGGTGATGTCCAGGGTCACCAGATCCGGCTTGTCCCGGAGGACCTTTTCGATGGCTTCCTCGCCATCGTAGGCCTCCAGGGCCTCGTAGCCGTGGTCCCTCAGGACCGCCGCGAGGTAGGTGACGACATCCGGCTCATCGTCCACGACCAGGATCTTCCTTCCCATTGGCATCCCCCCGGAACGGACAGACGCTGCGGCTCAGTGCCATTCCCACTCGATGAATCCCGGCTTCACGTCCGTCATGGCGTTGACGACGAGTTCCACGAGACCTCCGTAGAGGATGCGGTGCTTGTCCCACATGCCGTAGTAGGCCAGCATGTCCCGGATCATCCCCTTGCAGTTGCTGCACGGTGCGCAAATGTACTTGGGCGTCTCCGGCCCCAGGCAGTCGGCGAAGGCGGTGAGGATCTGCTGAAGCTTCTTCCGGCCGGAGACGTGAAACCGCCAGTCGGGAAAGTTGTTGCCGCTCATGATGGCGAATCCGCTGCCACCACCGCAACAGTAATTGTCCACGCCGTGGGGCTCCATCTCGCGGAACCGTGGGCATATTTTGCGGACGATCTCGCGCTGGGGTTCGACCACCCCCATGAGCCGCACCAGATTACACGGGTCGTGGAGCGTGACCGGGAAGTCGTTGCGGCCGGGATCGAGCTTGAGGCGGCCGCTCATGACGATATCCCGCAGGAGCGTCATGGAGCTTTCGCGAGGAATGTTCAGGTCGCCGGTCAGGATCCGGTCGGCGATGACGGACAGGGCCTTGTGGGCGTGCCCGCACTCACCCAGAACGATCTTCTTGACCTTGAGTTTCTTGGCGGCCTCGGCATGCTTGATGGCCACCCGGGCGAACTGGGCGTCGTCGTACCAGAGTCCGTAATTGACGGAGTCGTAGCCGGCCAGCTCCGAGGAAAGGGTCCACGTGATCCCGGCGGCATTCAGGATGATGGCAAAGGCACCGGGGTTCTCCGGCCAGGCCAGGATCTCGCCAGCGTTGTGAATCAGCAAAACGTCGGCCCCCTCGACATCCCATGGCGTCTCGACCTTGATGCCGGTTTTCTCCGCCATCTCCCCGTCGATGAACTCCAAGTTATCCTTGACCACCAAGGCGCTCATCCCCGTGGAGGATCCCACCTCGAGCTGGAGCATGGACCCTTTGTCGTGGATTTCCTTGGCGGCGATACCCATCTCCATGCTGAAGAGTTTCCGCAGCTCGTGGGCCACCAGGCCGTTGTCCGCGCCGATGGGACATGTCTGGGCGCACCGGCGGCACAGGTTGCACCGGTAGGACAGCTCGATGAGCCGGGCCACTAAGGGCCAGTTGAGGTGGATATCACCGTGCTGCCATGCCGAGAGGAGGCCGCCGTGCTTGACGTACTTGAAGTAGAGGCGGCGCATGATCTCCGAGCGGTAAGTCGGACGGTACAGCTCGTTGCCGCCGCTCGCCTCGTAAATGTGACAGGCCTCGGAGCAGGTTTGGCACTTGGCACAGTGCTCCATGGTGAGCACCAGGGGTTGCAAGAAGGCCCAGTTGTTTTCCTTGGTGAAGAGTTTGTCCAGGCCGGACAGAAACTTCTCGACCAGCGCCCGCTCCTCTTCCTTGTTCTTCGGCCGGGGGACATTGACGACGCAGGTGTCGTCCAGCTCACATTCGTACTTTTCTTTGACTTGGGGAGACAGCACGGCCCAGTTGTGATCTCTGGCCGGATCATCCAGCGGTGGCGGCAAGGGCATCAGGTCCTTGTTTTCAAGATGAACGAGGGGCTCCTTGTCCTCGCGGGACATGTCGCCCGGTGCGATCTTCTCGGTCATTTCTTCTTTGCCCCTTGTGCTGGATTCGTGGTGGCCACCTCTCCCCACGTCTTCGTGCCGTCCGCGCCGACGTGCCTCGCCGCCCAGGTCGGCTTATACATCAAGTACGCGGCCAGCTTCTTCTCCATTCGATCGCCCGACCGGACGGGCTGGTCGTTCCACCGTATCGAGTGATAGGTGAAGTACTTCCCAATGAAGTGGGACATGTGGGTGAAGGGGATGTACGCAGTCAGGAGGGCGGAGAGGACCAGTCCTGCGGCCAGAAGGCCGGGAATTCGTACGCTGGGATCGAAGGTCAGGACCGCCTGCACGAGGGCCACTACGCTGGGAGAATGCGGGCCCCTCGAGAGAAACCCCGCCAGTAGACATCCGAATGCCGTGATGAACCAGCAGAGGTTGAAAATGTCCCCGGGGGTGGTATAGGTCCGCAGATCCTTGGCTGTCAGCCGCCGGAGGAGTAACGCCGCGGCCCCAAGGATGGCCAGTATCACGCCGGAGAATCCTGTGATCGTGTACAGCCAGTGGAGGCCCGTCCCGAGGGAGCCCGCCAGCACCCCAGGGGCCAGAAGGCCCAGCAGGGCAGCCACCACCACAAGCCAGATGGTCCCGATGAGCATGTACAGGCCGAAGTGAAAGGGGAAGGAGCGCATCCACATAGCGCGATTGTATTCCCGGAGCCCTTTCAGGAAAAGCATCTCCGGGACCATGGCCCGTATTTCACCGAACAGGTTGTACCTCGTCGTTTTGGTCCACCAGTTCAGCTCTTCAAAGTAAGAGCCGCCATGCCGAACCCGCCGCGGGTCTTCGTGGGGAACGGGGTACAGCTCCCAGCGCAGGTGAATGGGGTACCTCGCGTATCGGATGGCGCGGGCGACGCTGCCAATCGCAAACACCAGCACGGCCGCGAGAATGATTCCAGACACTATGAACATCATCGGGGCCTCATCCGGCTAAGCCCTCTCGCACCGACAGGGCGATCTTGTAGAAGACGGTGATCATCAAGCACCCGAAGGCCCAGATGGCCAGCGTGACAGAGATCTCGGGCAGCGTCGGGACGTACTCTGTGACATGGCCCAGGGGTGAGGGGACGAATCCCGCGACGACCAACCCCAGCCCCTTGTCGATCCAGAGCGACACGAAGACCATCCCGCAGGCCCAGGCCAGGATCGTTTCGTTCTCCCGGTAGCGGGGTGTGATGAGCAGGACCAGCGAGGTGACCGCCAGCAGCACCGAGGTCCACATGAAAGCGGCGAGCGGCGCGTGCCCGTGCAGCCCGACAAACAGGAATTCGAAGTGGGCCATGTGCTCGGGGATCTGGCCGTAGAAGGCGGTGAAGATCTCGGTCAGCAGGAAAAAGATGTTGGTGAGCATGAAGTAGGTGACGATCAGCGAGAGCCGCCGGATGGCCTCGCGGCCGGGGTCAAAGCCCGCGAGCCGGCGGAGGGCCATCGTCAGCAGGATCAGGAGTGCCGGGCCTGACGCGAAGGCGGAGGCCAGGAACCGGGGGGCCAGGAGGCCGGTCAGCCAGAAGGATCGGCCTGGGAGGCCGCTGAACAGGAACGCCGTGACGGTGTGGATGCTGATGGCCCACGGGATGGAAAGCAGGATGACGGGCCGGATCCACAGAGGCGGAGCCACCCCCTTGTGCTCGGCGCCCAGCACGACCAGGGCGATGAGGGCGTTGAGCAGCAGGTAGCCGTTCAGTGAGATGAAGTCCCAGAAGATGAGCGAGGTGGGCGACGGGTGCAGGATGACATTGAACACCCGCGCCGGCTGGCCCAAGTTGGCCAGGATGGAGAGCCCGGCCACCGTCACGGCCGAAACGGCCAGGAATTCGCCCAGGATCACGATCTTCCCGAAGGCCTTCCAGTCGTGCAGGTAGTAGGGCAGGACGACCACGACAGCCGAGGCCGCCACCCCGACGAAGAAGACGAACTGCGCGATGTAGAGGCCCCACACCAGGTCCCGGCTCAGCCCCGTGATGCCCAGCCCCACCTCATGTTCCCAGACATAGCACGAGAATCCCGCGACGATAATGGTCGACAGAATCCCGATCCAGGTCCAGTATTTCCGGCTGCCCACGACCGCCTTCTCGAGCATGAACATCTGGGATACCTCACACGATATAGTAGATTCCTGGGTTGGTCCCGAGTTCCGGCATCCGCCGGATGGTGTAGCGGGTCCGGAGCAGCTCCCGGACCTCCGAGGTCGGGTCGTTGAGGTTGCCGAAGACCAGGGCCTTCTCCTTGCACGCCTCCACGCACGCCGGCCGCTCGCCTTTGGCCAATCGCTCCTCGCAGAAGTTGCACTTCTCCACCACCCCGATCTCCCGCGTGGGGAAGTCCGGGTTCAGCACCTTGATGCGAAGCCGCGGGTCGAAGAAGTTGAAGCTCCGGGAGCCGTAGGGGCAGGCCACGATGCAGTACTTGCACCCGATACAGCGGTGCCAGTCCATCATGACGATGCCGTCCGCCCGCTTCCAGGTGGCCTGGGTGGGGCAGACCCGCACGCAGGGCGGGTTGTCGCAGTGGTTGCAGAGGACCATGACGGGCTGGCCCTTCAAGGTCGCCTCCGTGTACGGGTTCGCCTGATCGGAGAAGGCGTTCTCGAAGGCTTCCTTCCAGATCCACTTGACCTCGTGGGCGTGCTCGGGGAAGTCGGGGACGTTGTGGGCCTTGTTGCAGGCGGCGATACAATCGGTGCAGCCCTGGTCCTTCAGACACTTCAGCGGGTCGATGACCATGGCCCAGCGCGTGGCTGGCTGGCTTCCGGTTGCGGCCTGCGCATGCGCGCCCTGGGCCAGCACGACCAGGGAGGACTTCCCGGCGATTGCCAGCGCCGAGAGCCCCGCAACGCCCAGGAACGTTCTCCTGTCGATGCTCATACCTTGCTCCTCTGGGCCTGCGTGGGATCCACATGGCAATTCCAGCAGGTGGGCTTCACGCCTGCGTAGTCATGGCAGCGGTCGCAGAAATCGGCCTTGCTGGTGTGGCATTTCAGGCACGTCTGGCTGAGGCCCACGCTGTAGGTCTTGCCGTCGAACGCCTTGAAAGTCCGGAGGTTCTGCCGAACCGCCTGATCCCGCCAGTCCATCAGCAGGTCCATGTGGGAGGTCCGCATGTACTCGACTGGCGCCACGCAGTTCTTTTCCTGCGTGGGCAGCTTGAGATCGGGACCTTTGGCGAGGGTGCCGGCCGCGGCGTTGTACCACACGGGGGTGGTGATCACGCCGAGGAAGAGGATGAGTCCGCCGATGATCAGGCCCCGGTCACGCATGGACCTCCACCTCCTTCGGCTTCAGAGCCTCGCCTCGCAGGTCGGTCGTCCGGTCCTTTTCGTCCTTCATGATGAGGGCGTTCCCCACCAGCTCGTGGACGCCGGCCACCTCCACCCCCGGTACCCAGTATTCCAGCAGGGTCGGCAGGGTGGCCTTGTCGATGGCGCAGATGCAGGTCAGCAGGTTGACCCCGAACCGATCGCGGACGTACTTGACGGCGTTGGCCCGGGGGAATCCGCCCCGCATGCGCATCTCGAAGTTCTCGTCGGTGCCGAGACCGGCGCCGCTGCCGCAGCAGAAGGTCTGCTCCCGGATGGTGTTCTCGGGCATCTCGTGGAAGTTGTGGCACACGTTGCGGAGGATATAGCGCGGCTCCTCCAGCAGCCCCATGGCCCGGGAGGGGTTGCAGGAGTCATGAAAGGTCACGCTCCAGTGGTCGTTCCGGCTGGGGTCCAGCCGGAGCTTCTGCTGGTGGATCAGGTCCGCGGTGAACTCGCAGATGTGGAGCATGCGGGTGGACCGGGCGTGCTCGAAGCGCGTGCCCGTGACCGGGGAGACCGGCACCTCCAGGAAGTCGGCCGGGCCGTTCAGGGTGTCCATGTACTGGTGCAGCACCCGCCACATGTGGCCGCACTCGCCGCCCAGGATCCACTTCACCTTGAGCCGCTTGGCCTCGGCGTAGATCTTGGCGTTCAGCCGCTTGATCATCTCGTGGGAGGTGAAGAGGCCGAAGTTTCCCCCCTCGGAGGCGAAGGCGCTCAGGGTGTAGTCCAGGCCGATCTCGTGGAACAGGGCCAGCTCGCCCAGCAGGGTGAAGTAGTGCGGCGTGCCGAAGTAGTCGGCCGAGGGCATGACGAACAGGATCTCGGCCCCCTTCCTGTTGATGGGCGCCTCCACGCGGACCCCCGTGAACTCCGCCAGCTCGTCCACGGCGAACTCGATGCTGTCCTTGAACCCGTGGGGTTGGACGCCCAGGTGGTTCCCCGTCCGGTAGCAGTTGGCCACCGGCTCCAGGACCCAGTTGATGTTGCAGCCCACCAGGGTGAGCAGCTCGCGGCCGATCATGGTCACTTCCGCCGTGTCGATGCCGTAGGGGCAGAAGACCGAGCAGCGGCGGCACTCCGTGCACTGGTAGAAATAGTAGAACCACTCCTTGAGGACCTGCTCGGTGAGGTCCCTGGCGCCGGCCAGCCCTGGGAACAGCCGGCCGGCCGTGGTGAAGTATCGCCGATACACCGACCGGATGAGCTCGGCGCGCAGGACCGGCATATTCTTGGGGTCGCCCGACCCGATATAGAAATGGCACTTGTCCGCGCACGCCCCGCAGCGGACGCAGATGTCCATGAAGAGCCGGAAGGAGCGATACTTCTCCAGGCGTTCTTTCATCCCTTCCAGGATGATCTGCTTCCAATTCGGCGGCAGCTTCCAGTCCGGGTCGGTGGGCGACCATTTCCGCGGGTTGGGCAGGCCGAGATATTCCAGGTTCTTGGGCGCGGCACTGTAGCAGAAGACCCCCTTGCGGAATGTCACGGTCGGGTCCCGCCAGTCCTTCGCCGGGGGCCGGTAGTCGATCTGCAGGAGTTGCTCGGGTTTGGGGGTCTGCTCCGCCATGGATTATTCCCTTTCGAGCGGTAGGCCGGCCGCTTTGATCTTGTCCCGGAACTCCTCTTCCCACTCCTGGTAGGTATGCACCTTGACGGGGTAGTTCCAGGGATTGATGTGCCGCTTCATCCGGTTGGTGTTGGCGAGGTTTCGCGTGGGGCTCAAGAAGATGCCTCCCATGTGCATCAACTTGCTGAAGGGCAAGCACACCACCAGCGCGCTCAAGAGGAAGAGGTGGACGAAGAGGAGCGGCCCCACCTGCTTGGGGATCGCAGGAGCGAAGGTCACCAGGCCCATGGCGAGCTGTTTCGCCGCCACGGTGTCAATCCGGGTGAAGTAGCGCATGAGGATGCCGGACAGGACGAGCCCCAGGAACAGGAAGAGGGCGAAGTAATCGAAGAAAAGCGAGACGTAGCGCACTTGCGGGTTCCGCAGCCGCCGCAGCAGGAGGTACCCGAGCGCCACCACGATGATGACGTCGGTCATGTACAGAACCGGCGTCCCGACCTGGAAGAACCCGTCCACGGCCGCCAGGACGTTCACGACAGCGGGTACGGGCTGCATGAAGAAGCGCAGGTGCCGGAGGAAGATGACCAGGAACGACCAGTGAAAGGCCAGGGCGGCGAGCCAGAGGAACTTGTCCTCCCCGAACACCAGTCTCGGCCCCTCCCGGAGTTCCGCCTTCGTGTTCCGGAAGAGGGAGCGGAACAGGCCGACCTCCAGGGCCATCCGCGCTACCACGCCCAACGTCGTATAGGGGCTCTCGAGCCAGCCCGCCTTGATCCAGGGAAGAGACCGCTGCTGCCCGCTGGTGGTGGGAATGCGGAAGGGGACGGGCGAGCGCGCCCACCGGAGGACTCGGTAACTCACCCCGGAGAGGAAGGCCAGAATGGCCGCCCAGGGAAGGATCACCCCGAAGAGCGGACGCAGCCAGGCCACCAGGCCTCCGACGAAGGCCAGCCCAGCCAAGACGAGCACCACGCTGAGCGCGAGCAGAGCGTACATTGACCATCACCTCATGTCAGGCCGCTTCCCGACGGATGCGGCTCGGCCGGGGCCTCGGAACCGCCGGGATCGGCAAGCGGATCCAGCCGGTGCCGCCGTTCAAGCACAAAGATCCGGCGCCTGGCTTCGTTGGCCCGGATCTCGTAAATATGCTCCCTGCACCTCATGAAGAGGTCGAAGGCCAGCAGGGCCAGCGCGTCGATTCGACTCTCCAGGGTCGCCAAAGCGTCCCGGTCCGGACCTGCCTGGCCCTGCGTCCCCAGGGTATCTCGGATGACAGGCCTCAAGAGGAAGACAAAGGCGATCGCCTGGCCGGGGGTGAAGTCCTGCACGGCCCGTATCCGCACGATGCCATCCAGTGCCGGCGTGACCCGGGCGGTATCCACTCCCCCCAGGACCGCATCGACAAGCAGGGGCAAGGCGTCCTTGAAGGTGGAGCCGACGGGATTGCGGAAGGGGTCCCGTTCCTGAGAGAGGAAGCGGCCGCTGTGCTCGGGGTAGCTCCGAAGCGTGCGCGCCAGCCACTCGTCGACGATGGCGCGTTTCTTTGCCAGCAGAACCTCCAGCAGTGGCTGGGGGCCATCACGGTCCATGAGCCTCTCCCTCTTACGCGCCCTTTCAGGTTCCCTCGGGCCAGCGTGCCTCTGCACATGCCGATGGGGATCCTGCTCATGCGGCTTCGTTCGGCCCTGGCCCGGTGCGGACCACGATGTCCAGCTCCGGGACCTTGGTCAAGGTGTTGGGCAGAATAGAGTGCCGCGCGGCTTGTTCCGCCTGCGCCGCAAGCTCTCCTGGAATCCCGGGTGCCTCCACCTCGGCATAGATGCTCGACACCCGCCTCTGGCCGTTCTCCTCGGCGATGGTGAAGGAGAGGTCCACGCGCAAGCCCGTAGGAGAGAGGTCCGTCTGCAGGCAGAAGATCGCCACGTGGATACCGATGCACCCCCCGATAGCCACCACGAGGAGTTCCGCCGGGGACGGGCCGGAATCGGTGAAGCGGGGATGGCCCGGCATGTCCATGCGGACGCGATGCCCGCGAACCGTGGCACTGAATGCCAGATCGTGCTCGAAGGCGACGCTGATCAGGTCCATACCGTCCCACTCCCCTGGCTGGGTCAGCCCGCGATGATGGGGCAGGCCCGGCCGCTCCGGGTCTGGCTCGCCGGGTTTACACGCAGCCCGTCGGCTTTGGCAAACCGGCCACCTTGCAGGCCCCCTTCGCCGGACCGCCGGGGAACAACTCGTAGATCTTCTGGAGAGGGAACCCAGTCTCCTTGCAGAGCTTGCGGATCATGGGGGCGATCTTGAACTCCAGGTAGTAGTTCCGGAGGTAGTTCACGATCTTCCAGTGATCCGGGGTGAGCTCTTCGAGGCCCTCCTCCTGCTTCGCCAGGGCTTTTGCCACCTCTTCGCTCCAAAGCTCCGGGGCCTGGATGAAGCCGTCCTCGTCGAGCTCCAACTCCTTGCCGGCCAAGACAACGGTTGCCATGGTTTCTTCCCCTTCAGTAAAGTGTGTTGCAGTTGTACCGATGCCGCTCCCAAGGCTGCCCTCAGGCCACTCCCGCCCGGGCCGCCAGCGATCCCACCAATGGAAGGGCGGCCCGCTCGCCGTCGCCATTCCCCGCCCCCAGCCGCTCCGGGGCGTGCCGGCGCTCGGCGTGAAGCCGGGCCTGACGAATCACCGCCCCCGCCCACTCCTCTGTCCCGGCCGCGTGGAAGTGACAGAACGAGGCCAGGACGTTCTTGTACGTGAGGCCGTCTCGCTCGCCGTCGAAGCCGGTGCCCCGCCGCATGCGGAAGGCCAGACGCAACTCCTCGGTCCGCGCCTCCCGAACGAAGGAGTAGCGAAACTCGTGCCCGCGCAGCGCCGTTCCCACGTCAAAAAACGGATTGGCCCTCTCCACCTCGACACAGGCGTATCCATGCCCCCAGGGTCGCTTGCCCAGCTCGAAGGTGACGGGGAAGATGCCCACCATGGGATGCGCCACGCCATCCAGCACGATGGCCTCCCCCAGGTAAATCAGTCCACCGCACTCGGCGATCACGGGGAGCCCTGCCTGGATCTCGCGCCGCACTGCCCGACGGAAGGATGCGTTGGCCGCCAAAGCCGCCGCGTGGGTCTCGGGATAGCCGCCGCCGATGTACAGCGCGTCCAGCGGGGGCAGGTCGGGATCTTTCAGCGCATTGATCGGGATCACCTCGGCCCCCAGCCGCTCCAGCCTCTCCAGGTTCTCCGGGTAGTAAAAGGTGAAGGCGTTGTCCCGAACCACACCGACCCGCAGGGCCGGGCGGACACCGACCGACACCTCCTCCTCTCCTTCCATGGCCCACGTGAGGGGGGGCGCGCTCGCGGCCAGCGCTCGGATCTTGTCCAGGTCCACGTTGGCTTCCACCGCCTGGCGGGCAATGGTTATGGGTCCTGCCACCTCGGGATGCTCGGCCGGCGTGAGCAGGCCCAGATGCCGCTCCGGGAATTCCAGACCCGAGAGGCGGGGGATGCTCCCCAGCACGGGGAGCCCGCAGATCTCCTCCACGGCCGTTCGGATCGCCTTCTCCTGGCGGGCTGTGGCCACCCGGTTCACGAGGACCCCGGCCAGGCGCAACTCCGGGTCCATGTGCTGGCATCCCAGCACCATCGCCGCCACGGTCCGGGTGGTCTTGGTGCAGTCCACCAGCAGCACCACCGGCGCTTGGAGGAGCTTGGCCAGCTCGGCGGAGCTGGCGGTGGCCTCGGCTCCGACCCCATCGAAGAGGCCGTGGTTCCCCTCGATGAGGGCGAGATCCGCGTTCCGGCCATGCCGCCCCACGGAGCGGCGGATCTCGTCCCCGGTCATCAGGAAGCTGTCGAGGTTCCGGCAGGGACGGCCTCCCGCCCGGCTGTGCCAGGCGGCATCGATGTAGTCGGGCCCCTTCTTGAAGGGGGCCACCGAGACGCCGCGGGCCTGCCAGGCGCCGATCAACCCGAGGGCGACCAGCGTCTTGCCGGTGCTCCCGCGCAGGCCGGCGATCACCAGCCGCGGACAGGCCGCAGCCTCTCGGTCCGGATACGTCATGACGAACGATCCTCCCGCTCCGATCAGGCCGTCGAGCCCTCTTTCGGGGGCAGCTCGATGAAGCTGCCCCCGAAGTAGGTGTAGACGCAGCGGCCGGAGTCCATGAGGATGCGGATGGCCGCCTTGCACAACTCCTTGCTGCAACGTTCCGGTCCGAAGTGTTCCACCATCGTCTTGGTGAGATCCGTGGGCTTCAGCTTCTTGACGCCGGTGGCGTCCTTCACCATCTGGTACATGGCCTCGGCCACGACTTCGGCGGTCAATGCCTCCGTCATCTTCCACTCCTCACGACTTGATGTGCGCGGAACGCTGGTAGGTGGTGGCAGCGAACCGGAAGTCGTCGATGTGCTGCTTGGTGAATGGAATGCCTGTCTTCTGGAAGAAGCGAGGCCAGCCGATGCGCTGGATCCACTCGCCCATGCGCTCGTACTTCCGCGCATCGGCTGCCCAGACTTCGACGATGTTCTTGACGGCCTCCACCACCTCGGGCCAGCGAGGGGGATTGTTGGGCAGGTAGGGGATAGCCAGCTTGGAGAACATGGGGGCCGTGCGGGCGTTGCTGACCTTGCCGCCCACCCAGATGGACACGCCGTCATTCAGGGCGTTGGCCAGCGGCATGGCCGGACAGACGGTGTAGCAGTTGCCGCAGAACATGCAGCGTTCCTCGATGACCTCCACCGTTTCCTTCCCGTCGATCCGCTTGGGCCGGATGGCCGCGGTGGGGCAGGCGGCCACCACACTGGGGATCTCGCAGATCTTGGGGAGCCGCTCGTCGTCAATCTTCGGTGGCCGGCGATGGACCCCCAGAATGGCAATGTCCGAGCAGTGGACCGCCCCGCACATGTTGAGGCAGCAGGCCAGGGCCAGGCGGAGCTTGGCCGGTAACTTCGTGGTGGTGAAATACCCCACCAGCTCGTCCATGACCGCCTTGACGACCCCCGAGGCATCGGTGGCCGCCGAGTGGCAGTGCACCCAGCCCTGCGTGTGGACCATGTTGGAGATGGCGTTGGCGGTCCCGCCGACCGGGAAGCCCTTGGCCGCCAGATCGGCGATCAGGGGCTCGATCTTGGCGGGATCGGTGAGCAGGAACTCGACGTTGTTCCGGCTCGTGAAGCGCAGATACCCCCCGCAGTACTTGTCCGCCAGGTCGCAGAACTCGCGGATCGTCTGGATGGAGAGGAGGCGCGGCGAGCCGGCGCGCACCGTGTACAGCTTGTCGCCCGACTCCCCGACGTGCACCATGACCCCGGGCTTCAGAATTTCGTGGTACCGCCATTTCCCGTAATTCTGCTTCACGATGGGGGGCAGAAACTTCTCATAGTGGGGCGGACCGATATCCGTCTTGCGCGGTGCAACGGTCTCAGCCATGGTTGAATTCTCCCTTGAAGCAGGCGCCCAACCGGTGGGGGACGCCTAAGCCTTTGCCTCGGTCGGATCCTCTTCCAGGTACTCCTCGTAGAATATGTAGGGGTTCTCCCGGGGATGGGCCACCATCTCGGGCTGGGGCTCGAGGCCGATGGCCTCGAGGAAATTCCCCAGGCCCACCCGCTGGATGAACTCCCCGACGCGCTCCCGGCTCTTCCCCTCCTCACACCAGAGGTCCTGGATCTTCGCCACCAGTTCCTTGAGGGCCGTGTAGGGCGGCTCCATCTTCATAAAGGGCACCAGGACCGACGAGAGCATCGCGCCTTGCACAATGGGCGCCTTGGCGCCGATGAGGATGGTGGCACCTCGCTCCGGTCCCTGGCGCAAGGCCTTGGGCATCACGTTGATGCAGTGCATGCACTTGACGCACCACTCGTTGGCGATCTCGAGCTCTTTCCCGTTCCACCCCATGCACTTGCTGGGGCAGCGGTCCACGACGTCGGCCTGGATGTCGATCCCGTTCTGCGTGTAGGCCCGCACCGCCGCTTGATCCACCTGGATCGGGCCGCGCCAGGTGCCGATGATGCTGAGGTCGGCCCGGGCGATGGAGGCCACGCAGTCATTGGGGCACCCCGCGGCCTTGAATTTGAACTTGTACGGGAAGGCTGGCCGGTGCAGCTCATCCTGGTAGTGCATCGTGATGTCGTAGGTGAAGCCCAGCGTGTCATAACAGGCCCACTCGCAACGGGCCGGCCCCACGCAGCAGCTCGGCGTTCGCACGTCGGATCCGGACCCGCCGAGGTCAAAGCCTGCCTGCGTCAATTCGGAGAAGGTGGGCTCGAGTTGATCCGTTCGCGTCCCCAGCAGGATGATGTCCCCGGTGGACCCGTGCATGTTGGTGAGACCCGAGCCGTGGCGCTCCCACAGGTCGCAGATGGACCGCAGGGCCGCCGAGGTGTAGAACCAGCCCGCCGGCTGGTTTATCCGCATGGTGTGGAAGTGTGCGATCTCGGGGAATTCCTCGGGCAAGTCGGAGTACCGGCCGATGACGCCACCGCCGTAGCCGCGCACCCCGACGATGCCGCCGTGCTTCCAATGGCCGACCTTGTCGGTGTAGGAACGCTCCAGGACACCCAACAGGCCTCGGCACATCGGGCTGGTCTCGGCGGCCTTCTTGATCTCCCGCACAAAGCTGGGCCAGGGTCCCTTGTCCAGTTCGTCCAGCTTCGGTGTCTTCGGGATCTTCTTCTCGTCACCCATGACTGTCGCTCCTCTCAGGCGTGGGAGCCATCAGGCTCACCGCATTTCGATGTACCCGCAGGGACACTCCTCCGCGCACTTTTTGCAGCCCTGACAGAACTCCATCTTGAAGCGGTACGGCTGGCCCTTGTCGAAGGGCTTGATCACCGCCTGGTCCTGGCAGTACTTCCAGCAGTTGTCGCACTCGAAGCAGAGGCCACAGCTCATGCAGCGTTTCGCCTCGGCGAGGACTTGGTCCTGGGTGAGCCTCAGGTTGACCTCGCGGTCCGGATCCGTGAAGCGATCCGCCAGCGGGACCGTCGCCATCTCTGTCCGCGGTTCTTTGGGGTAAAAATCCAGCCGCATCTTGTCATGGCGGATGACGGGGGGCGGGGCGGCCGCCTCCAGCGGGATCCCGCGCAGGCGCGCGTGGATGGTCTCGGCGGCCCGGCGGCCGTGATAGATGGCGGTGGTGACGATGCCCAGTTCCAGGATGTCCCCACCCGCAAATGTGCCGGGCACGGACGTCTCGCCCGTCCCGTCGACCGGAAGCCCTGCGCGCTCGCCCGTGAACGCTTCGAGGCCCGTGAAATCAGGCTCCTGGCTGATGGCGGCGATGATCGTGCTCGCCCCGACGAAGAATTCCGAGCCCGGGATGGGCACGGGCCGGCGGCGACCGCTCTGGTCGGGCTCGCCCAGTTCCATCCGCAGGCAGGTGAGGCCGCTGGCGCGGCCGTCCGCGGTCACAACCGCCTTGGGCGCAGCCAGGAATTGAATGTCGATGCCCTCCTGCGTTGCCTCTTCCACCTCTTGCTTGACGGCCGGCATCTCCTGGATCGTCCGGCGGTACAGGATGGTGGTCTTGGCCCCCAGCCGGGCCGCGACGCGGGCCGCGTCCACGGCGGTGTCCCCGCCGCCTACCACCACGACCGTTTGTCCCACGTCCAGCCGCTCGCCGGCGTTGACACGGTGGAGGAACTCGACGCCCGACAGGACGTTCGAGGCCTCCTCGCCCGACACCCCGAGGCGCATGCCCTTGTGGGCGCCGATCCCGACGAAGATGGCCGCATAGGCTTCTTGGAGACTCGCGTAGGGCACGTCTTTTCCCACGGCAGTGTTGCAGCGCAGCTCCACCCCGAACGCCAGGATCCGGGCGACCTCCGCATCCAGCACTTGGCGGGGGAGACGGTAGGTCGGGATGCCATACCGCAGCATGCCACCGGCTTTGGGGAACGCCTCGAAGACGGTCACCGGGTATCCTCGACGGGCCAACTGGTACGCGCAGGAGAGGCCGGCGGGACCCGACCCGACGACGGCGATCTTCTCGGCCTGGCGCTCTTCGCAGAGCGACTTCAGCGGAAGACGCCGCTCCAGCGCGAAGTCCCCCAGGAACCGTTCCACGCAATTGATGGAGGCGGGGGCGTCGAGATGGGCCCGGTTGCATTGCGTCTCACAGAGATGGGGACAGACACGACCGCAGACCGCCGGAAGCGGATTCCTCTCCGTGATCAAATAGAATGCCTTCTCGAAAGCTTCGTCGTAGGTGATGCCATGCTTCTCGGCCTGGGCGATCGTTGTCAGAACGCCCCGAATATCCGTGTGGTTCGGGCACCCATCCGAACAGGGCGGCGTCTTGAGGACGTAGAGCGGCCGGAGCGGCGACGTAATGCGGTCGCTCGGACCTGTCGCCCCTGCCGATCCAAGTTTCCGGGTTTTCTTGACGACGACGGGCACGCTCGAACTCTCCTTTCTCTGGTGCCCCGACGGTCTCAACGCAGAGTTGAGGCGCCGGTCCCTTCCGGGGGAGGGTGGTGAGCAAGGTATTTGCCAGCTCGCCCGCGCGCCGCAAACCCTTGCGTCGCGCGGGCGAGGGGACATGAAGCCGGAGAGACCGAGTTACCAAAGGGTAACGGTGGCTTGGGATGCGTCACCCCTGGGTAACGTCTGGCGGCCAGGAGACCCCCAGTCGCTTCAGCTTCTTCCACAGGGTCTTCCGGCTGATCCCCAGGATCCGAGCCGCCTGAATCCGATTGCCGTTTGTCAGCTTCAGGATAGAGATGATGTACTTCCGCTCTGCCCTTTCCATCACTGTCCCGAGGGGCTGGCGCTTGGCTTCGGTCGCAGCAGGTATCACATCAAAACCCCTCGCGCTCGCCGTGGAAATGTCCGGTCGCCGCCAATCCCGGCGAGCGCAGAAACTGCGCGGCCCGCACGCCGCCCGCCAGCACTGCAAGCTGCGTGGCGGGGCGATCGACGCGCGGGCTCCAATGTCTTCGTCCTCACTTGATCACCGGCGCCGGGAACAGAATGCCACCGAACAGCAGGTACGCCAGGGCCAACGTCCAGACGACGTTAAAGGCCTGGGCCAGCAGGAAGGCCGCGGCCGGGCGGCCGCCTTCCATGCTCGCCAATTCGGTGAATTTCGTCTCCAGGCCGATGCACACGAAGGCCAGGGCGAACCAGAACGTGCGGAGCCCGGTCAATGTCCCCCCGACGGCCTTGACCGAGGCCGCGCTCAGGAAGAAGGAAAAGACGATCGAGGCCACCAGAAAGCCCAGGACGAACTTCGGGAAGCGCTCCCAGATCACCGTGGCGCTCGGCCGCTCGCCCTTCAGCGCGCCCTGCTTGAAGGACCAGACGATCGCCAGGATAAAAGCTGCCACGCCGATCAGGACGTTTTGGGAGAACTTCACGATAACGCCCGTCTTCATCGCCGCATCGCTGATCAGGGCGCCCGCTGCCACCACCGAGCCGCTGGTGTCCAGTGTGCCGCCGAGCCAAGCCCCTCCCACGATGTCCGGAATCCCGAGGGCCTTCACGATCCACGGCATCAGAACCATCATGGGAACGGCGCACACCAGGACGATCGAGGTGACGTAGGAGAGTTTCTTCTTGTCCCCTTGGATCGCCCCGCAGGCCGCGATGGCGGCCGAGACGCCGCAGATGGAAACGGCCGTGGACAGCATGGCGGCGAAGTCATCGTCTATCTGCAGCTTCTTGGCCAGCCACCAACACACGTACCAGACGACGGTCACGACGAGGAGGGCCTGGATAATCCCATAGGCGCCTGCCTGCAGGATCTCGCCGAAGAGAATTCCGGCGCCCAGGATCACCAGCCCGGTCTTGATGTAGTACTCGGTCCGGACAGCCTCCTTCATCCAGTGGGGCAGCCCCAGGATGTTGCTGATGAAGAGGCCCAGGACCAAAGCCCACAGGACGAACTCCAGCCCCCAGTACGTCACCGTGTAGTTCCCGGCGATCACCATGGAGAGCCACGCCAGGATGTACACGATGGGGAATCCCACGATGAACTTCCCCAGGGGGGCCCCCATGAGGGCAATGCCGATCGACGCCAGAACCAGGTAGACAATCCCGATGTAGATGGATCGCCAGATGTTGTCCCCCGTGAACACATTGCCCGGGAGCTGGCCTACGGGCGTGACGAGCTCCTTGCTGACGGTGCCCGCTCTTGACTTCAGCCCGGGGTCTTTGGCCTTGTTTCCCGCATCGCCAACCTTCTTGGCCGCATCGCCGATAGCCTTCCTGTCCCCGGCTCCCATGGCGCTCTTGAGTGCCGTGGCCGCTGCCAGGAGATCGGCCTCCTGCTTGTCCCCGGCCCCCTTGATGATACTCTCCACGGCCGGCCCCATCTGAGCCACCAGGGAGCGGTACTCGCTGCCGGTAGTCCATTTGAACCCCGGCAGCCTGACCTGCACTCCCAGGAGCAGCAGGACGATAATCAAGAAGCCCAACCAAACTGCCAGCCAGTCCTCTTTCCTGACGAGCTCCGACCATCCACCTTCCTTTGTCTTTCCTTTCTCTCCCGGCATGGCCGACCCTCCTATGGTAATGCAAAGAGTCTGAGCACACACCCCCCACTGACCGGGGCAAGAGCAAAGACCTTGCCACCAAGCGATCCGTAAAGGACTCAGCAATCAATGGCTCTTACAGGTGTGGAGGGGTCGGGGAGGAGAGCTTATGTTCCCGGTTGGAAACAGTCAAAGAATGAGGTGTTACAATTCGGTAACGTCAACTTGGCGAAGAGTCACAGTCCGTAGAGCTTGCAGCATGTGCGGCATGGTTCGGGGGGCGGCGGGACCTTCGAATCGGCGCTCCCGTCGCCTGATATAGCGGCGAAGGCCAGGGCGGCGAGTCCCACGCGACGTGCTACGAACCGCTGGCGGAACTCGCGATATGCCAAGGCGTCCCAGATGCTCATCAACTCCTGCTCCTGAACATTCCCGAATCGAACGGCCGGCACGGTCACCCGTCTCCCCTCGAACCATCGCGGGACCTCGGCTTGTCCGGGGAGGGCGAGATACGTGCAGGGGGAGACCCAGCCGTCAGCAGCCATGAACAGGATCTTCGTCGGATCGGCCTCGCAGACGGCCACCTCCTCGGAATTCAGGGGGTACGGGCGGAACCTGAGGCCGGCCCGTCTCGCCCGGCTGCGAGCCTCCTCCACGCTTCGCTCGAATGCCGCGCAGAGTGGCGGAGGGCAGCCGAAGGCCTTGAGGGCATCGTGCTCGGGCGTGATGACGTAATCGAGGTTGGTGGCGTATAGCTCGTCCACGCCGAGGGACGCGGCCAAGTCCACCGCCTCCGGCAGCTCCTGCATGTTGGTTCTAGTCATCAGAAAGGAGAGCTCGACCTTTGGCCTGTTCCTCCCTTGCTCGCGCCGCAGGGTCAGGAGCTGGCGGACATTCTCCAGGATCCTCGCGAAGTCGGAGCCGACCCGGATGCTTTCATGCGTGCCCGGGGTGGCGCCGGCGATGGAAACGGCGATGAGATCCAAGTTCAGATCCAGCAATCGTCCCCCTGTGTCCCGATCCAGGTGCATGCCGTTGGTGGTGAGGCCAGCCCGGCATCCGGCATCCTTGGCCAGGGCGATCATGTCGAAGAGACGGGGGTGCAGGAGCGGTTCCCCCCAGCCCTGCAGGTGGACGTGCTGCGTGAGAGGAAAGGCACAGGCGATGCGCTGGAAGGTCTCCCAGGGCAGATCCATCTCCCGCCACTGATGTGCCAGGGCAACCCTCGGGCACATCACGCACCGGAGGACGCAACGGGTGGTGACCTCGATCTGGAAGGCTTGGAAAGCCCGTGCCGGGGGCCGTCTCCGCATCCAATCCGCGACGCGCTCGAACATGTGCCTTCACCTCACCCGTTCCGCCGGGAAGGCGCTCCTTGTACCAGGCGACGGTCTCGGCGACCCCGGCGGCGAAGTCGACCGGCGGCACATATCCCAGCTCCTTCCGGAGGCGGCTGATATCCGGCTCGCTGTCCCGGTAGAGGGCGCAGAGGCGCATCATCGCCACCCGTGAGGGCTGGAAATCCTCCTCCGAAGACTCGGGCTCGGGTCCTGTGAGCAGCGCCAGCAACGGCGTCACCAAGGCCCGCGGGACACGGAGCCAGGGTATGGGCAGACCCAGGGCGGTGGCCAGCGCCGTCAGAAACTCCCGGCAGGTGGTGCCGAAGCCGTCCGCGACATGATAGATCCGGCCCACCGCCTCCGGGCGTGTGCCTCCCAGCCAGAGGGCATGCGCCACGTTGCGCGCGTAGCTGAGATCCAGGGTGTTCCGGCCGTTCCCCACCATGAGGAAGAGGCGGGAGGCCAACCGGTGAATGAGGTGGGGGAGGAATACGCGCTCGCCCGGCCCCCAGCCCATGCCTGGTCGCATGATGACCGTCGGCAGCCCTGTTTCCCGTGCGCGATCCACGACGAGCTGCTCGGCCTTCACCTTGCTCTCCTCATACGGGACGGCGAACGACGTGGCATAGGGTGCGTCTTCCGTCAGGCCGCGGCGGTCGCGCGCGATGCCCAGCACGACCGTGCTGCTCACATACACGAGGCGTCCCACGTCAGCCGCCTGGCAGGCGTCCAGGACGGCTGCCGTCCCGTCAACGTTGATCTCCAGATGCCGCTGCCGCGGCGCGAAGGGAGCCACCAGTCCGGCAAGATGGTAGACGCTGGATGCCCCCGCGAACGCCTCCCGGAGGGCGGCCGCGTCCCGGATATCTCCCGGCCGGGCTTCGACCCCGGCGGGCACCGCTGCCGGCGCGGTGCCGGGGCGGAGGAGCACGCGAACCGTCGCCCCACGCTCCCGGAGCAGTTGGACCAGATGTGATCCCAGGAATCCCGTTCCGCCCGTCACGACCGCGAGCATCTCCCGCTCCTCATGGGAAAGCCTCGCCCCACTGAAAATGTCCCGCAGACTGGAGGGGACAACGGGTCCCGCCTCAACGCGCAGCGCCCGGTCCTCAGGCCTCGCTCGGGCCGTTCAGCCTCGCCGCCGGCGCGTGGCCGGGGTGCTCCTCGGCGAGGCGGAGGATCAGATCGCGGAGCTGGCTCATTTTGAACGGCTTGGGAATAAAATCGACCGCGCCCCCCTTCAGGACCTCCGTCGCCGTCTCCACGGTCGCGAAGCCGGTGATGACGATGACTTTGGTGCTGGGATGGTGCTGCCGGACGAAATGCAGCACGTCGATGCCGCTCGGGCCGCGCATCTTGATGTCCGTGATCAAGACGTCGAAGCGCTGCGCCGCGATCCGGTCCAGGGCCTCCCGGCTGTCCGTATAGGCCTCCACCTCGAACCCGAACTTCTCCAGTGAGTGCGTGAGTCGCTCACACACAATCCGCTCGTCATCGATGATGAGGATACGAAGCGCTGTCTTCATGTCCGCACTCCCAGGGAAAAAGCCCCTCAAGCGGTTGTCCTCTCCAGGCGCCGCGCTCTCCCAGGCCGGAGCACCCGCGCGCGCGGTCCGCGCCCCGGATCAGCGGTCCGCGGGCTGGTCCCCCCGCTTCGACAACCTGGCTGACCGTTTCGCAGCCCTCTTGATGAGCTTGTGCAGGTCGTCCAGCTCAAACGGCTTCAGAACGAAATCGAAGACCCCGACGGCTTCGGCCCCGCGGGCGGCCTCGATGGTCGCGTATCCGGTGATGAGGATGACCTGGGTGGAGGGGCTCCACTGCTTCACGGCGACCAAGACATCGAGCCCGTTCGGCCCCGGCATTTTGAGGTCCGTTACGATCACGTCGAAGCGCTTCTCTTGGAGCCGCTGGATGGCCTTCCCGCTGTTCACGAAGGTCTCCACTGCCATCTCCCGCTTCTCCAGGAACTCCTTCAGCCGGTCGCCGACCGTCGATTCATCGTCCAACACCATCACCTCAACGTTCCCGCCCATTCCGGTCACCTCCGCGTCACCGAAGACCGCCTCGTACCTGCTCTGCATGAAGTCATTGACCAGTTGGTCGACGATTCCCTCATCCGTGAGGAAGATATCGAGCTGGCGGGAGAACCCGATGAGTCGCCCCACCATCTGCAGGCGCTCCTCGACCACCGGCCGCGGCACGCCCTTGAGCCGGCCCACCACCAGGTCCCCGTGCTGATCGGTCACGAAGTCATGCCGCTCGAGGATCTCCGAGAGGAGGCGGACGCGTCTCGTGCGCCGGGCGAGGTCCGTCACCCCGCCGACAAAGCGGAAGAGCAGATAGCTGTCCTCCGGCCCATCGCCCAGGTAGCAATCGACGACATTGAAGTGGTACCCAACCCGCAGGTTGAGGTTGAGGTACTCCCGGGAGATGATCGCGACGTTCCGCTGCACCCTGCCTGCGCCCGGCAGGCTGAGGGGCGCGAGCCGGGTGGCGCTCGACAGGAAGCCCTCCAGGTCCATGTGGGCCGGATGCGTGGTCCACACCCCAGGCGTGCTGAGGCCCTCCACCAGGAGGCGGAGGGGCCGGGACTCGACCGCCTGGAGGCTGACCGGGCTGCCCGCCCCGGGCGCCAGCCCGCCCCCGATGTCGATGAGCAGCAGGTCGAGCGGGACGTCGAGAGCAAGTTTGTGGACCTGATCCTCCCGTGACCCGGCGCTGAACTCGTCGAGATCGGCGAGGGCGGCCAGGGCCTGCTCGTGGGCGAAACGGATGATGTCGTGGTACGTCCGGCAGCGGTCCGGCGTGAACCCGGGATCGCCCGGGTCTTCCAGGTGCAGGGGTGCGATGCGCGCCAGCATCCTCCGCAGCAGGCGAAACTCGGGCGTCTCATCGTATGCGTCGCCCTGGAGAAGCTCATACGAGAGCAGCTCCTCCACGATGCCCGCGTAGATGATGTTCTCCTCGGCGTCCACGGTCACTTCCGTCCCCGGCCGCAGGAGGCGCGACGCCTCCCCCGTGTCCACGATGGTGGGGATGCGGTACTCTCTGGCGATGGTTGCCAGGTGGCCGGTGGCCGCCCCCACGTCGGTCACGATCGCGCTGGCCGACGCGGCCAGGGCCGAGAGCCGGGGCGAGGAGTGCTTCGCCACGAGGACGCCACCCGGCGGGAAGTCGGCTGCCGCCTCGGCCGCCCCCACCACGACCACGCGGCCGGCGCCCACGCCCCGACAGGCCACAACGCCCCGGCCCCTCAGGAGAACGGGGTAGCGCTCCAGCGCCCGCACCAGCTCGTCGCCCTTCCGCCGCGGCCGGGGGCTGACCCGCAGGGGCCGCGCCTGCAGGACCGTCAGCCCCCCCTCCGGGGCCACGGCCCACTCGACATCCTGGGGGCAGCGCATGTGACGCTCGATCCTGAGCGAGGTCCGGACAACCTCGGCCAGAACCGCATCCGTCACCGCAGGGGCGTCCTGCTCGCCCGCCGGGACCGGCACCATCGCCACACCCCCGCCCCCGGCCGCCACGCACATCTCGGGCTTCGCCGCCACGGCGCGCGAGAGGACCCGATGCGGCGGGAGGCGCGAGAGCGTCAAGCGGTCCGTGGCGCCCCGACCCTCCACCACCAGGACCCCCAATCCCCGCGTGGCGGTGACAACCACCGCGCCGCTTTCCGGGTCGGCCGGATCCACGGTGAAGGCTATCCCGCTGGCCACGGCCGGAACCATGCGGATGCAGCCCACGGCCATGTCCGCGTCCGGGACGGGCAGTCCCAGCCTGCGCCGATAGTCCAGGGACTGCGGCGAGAAGAGGCTGGCCACCACCTGCCGCCAGGCATCCAGCACCTGATCCCGCGGCACGTTCAGCAGGGTCAGGTGCTGGCCGGCAAAGGTCACCTCGCCGCCCTCGCCCAGGGCGCTGCTGCGCACGGCGAACGACGTGCCCCGGTCGAAATCGGAGAGGGCGCGCTTGACGGCCCTGGCCACATCCGCGGGCACCTCGGCCTCGCGGATCACCTGGACCAGCCCCGCGCTTGCCTCGGAAAGGGGCGCCCGGCCCTGGCGCAGGATCTCGAGCCGGCCCATGAGGGCCGGCTGGGACAGCAGGCGCCGGCAGGCGGCGGTGGTGATGACGAACCCGTCGGGCACCGTGAGCTCGAGCCGGTTGCGGACCTCCCCCAGCCGGGCCATCTTCTCGCCGACCAGCGCGGCCAGCTCGGTCCCCACGGCGTCGAGGGGGACGACGAGCGGCCCCTCCTGAGCCTCCACCCGTGACTCCAGGCCTGCCCGCACGCCGGCCCGGATCCGCTCGAAGGCCTCCTGGAGGACCGGGTAGCGGTTGCCGGAGACCGCCGCCAGGTCCTGCACCACGGCCCGAACCGCCTCGGCCAGCTCCGCGTCGAGCCATCGGAGGTATTGCGCGTCGAAGAGGTAGTCCCCGCCCAGCTTGGCCCCCGCGTCCGCCATCAGTTCCAGGACGCGGCTGTTCCTGTCCAGGAGATGGCGGAAGCGCTCGAACCTGGTCCGGAGCCCATCCACGGAACCGACTCGCCCCGGACGCCGGAGCAGCTCCTGCAGCCTGAGGATGGGGTGAAGCTTCACTTGCCCTTACCCCTTCTGGGGTGAAAGACGAAACCCGTGAACAACCCGGCGAGGACGGCCACGACAATCGCCACGCCCCCGTAAATCAACCCATGCTCCATGGCCACGGATCGCAGCAGCCGCGCCGCGCCCGTCCGTTCCAGCCGGACCGTGGTGGAGGCGAGATGGACCACGCGCCGGTCGTGAAAGCCGAAGAGGTCCACCGCATACTCGCCGGCCGGCGCCTGGGCCGGAAATCGGAACCGGCCTGTCCACCGGTCTGTCGCACCACCGGGCGTCGCGCCCGAGCGCACGAGTTGGCCCTCCCCCACGCGAAAGCAGCCTTCCGTCTCCTTGAGCCTGATCAGCTCGGGGGAGAGCCCCGGTTCCCACCCGGCGGCGCTGGCGAGCGCCTCATAGCCGAGTTTCCACTCCCGGAGGGCGCTGGCGGGCGCGAGGTGCGCCAGCGGCATCGAGGTGAGCAGGAAGTAGACGGCGGGGACGGCCTGGAACGTCACCTCGCCCACGCTCATCCACAGGAGGTGCGCGACCTTGCCTTTCCGCTTCATCTCCAGGGTTTCGGCCCTGCCCAGCACGCGAATCGCGACCCCGTAGCCGGCCGGGACCTCGGCGCTCACCCGGACGGTGGCCCCCCTGTAGCGCATGCCGATGGGAATGGCGTCGGGCTCGAGGCTGACGCCTCCACGGATCTCGCGCGCCGCCGCCACCCCCGCGGCGGCCGAGGGGATGGGGAGGCAGAGGAGGAGCAGGGTCAGAGCCACCCGAGCGCTGAGTGCCATGGCGGTCAGTGCCCTCCCTTGTAGGCGAGCAGCACGTCCGGAGCCTGGAGGAGGCCCAGCAGCATCTTCACCATGACCACGAGCACCACGACTGACATGAGGATCTTCAACTGGTCCGCGTTGAGCCGCCGGCCGGCCCGGGCGCCGATCTGGGCGCCGACGGCCGAGCCCAGGAGCAGGATGAGGGCCAAGATGAAGTCCACGGTGTGATTCACGTAGGCCTGCAGCAGCGTGACATTCATGCAGGTGAAGAGGACCTGGAACAGGCTCGTTCCCACGACGACATGCATGGGCATGCGCAGCAGGTAGACCATCACGGGCACCATGATGAATCCCCCACCGACCCCCATGATGGCGGCCAGCAGGCCAACCAAGAATCCAAGGGAGGCCGGCACGAACACGGACAGGGTGACCTTGGAGCGGGGGAAGTGGACCTGGAGGGGAAGTCCCTGCATGACGCGGCGGTACGTGGAGGGTCTGGGCGCGGGACGCCCGACTCTGGGCCGGCGTCCCCGCAGGGCGACCACGCTCTCGACAAACATGTAGGAGCCGATGGTTCCCAGCATCACCACATACACCAGGGTGATGGCAAAATTCGCCTCGCCCATGGCGCGGAGCAGTTTGATGATCTGGACCCCCAGGCCGCTCCCGGCCAGGCCGCTCACCAGCATCACCGTCCCCATCTTGAAGTCCACGTTGCCTTCCCGGAAGTGGGCGTAGCAGCCGGAGGTGGAGGCTGCCACGATCTGATTGGCATCCGAGGCGGCCGCCACCGTCGCCGGGATCCCGATCATCATCAGCAGGGGCGTGAGGAGAAACCCGCCCCCCACACCGAACATGCCGGACAGGAATCCCACCAGGCCGCCCAGGCCTATGAGCAGCGGCACGCTGGCGCTGCTGGCAGCAATCGGCAGGTAGATGTCCACGCTCAATCCTCCGGCCGCACTGGCCCGCTCCGCCCCTCGCCGTGCGCTCGCGGCAGGGAGAGCGTGAAGGTGGTGCCCGCCCCCACCTGACTTCGCACGTCCATCCTCCCGTCGTGCTTCTCGATGACGCCGTAGGAGACGTAGAGGCCGAGTCCCGTTCCGTGCTCCTTCGTGGTGAAGAACGGATCGAAGATCGACCCCAACTGTTCCGGAGGGATGCCGCAGCCGGTATCCGTCACCTCCACCCGGATCCGGCCGCCATCCTCGCGGCTCCCGCGCACGGAGAGGGTGCCGCCCTTGGGCATGGCCTGGATGGCGTTCAGGAACAGGTTGAGGAAGACCTGCTGGAGGTCCCGCGGGTTCCCCCGCACCTTCGGCAGGTCCTCCGGCAGGTCCAGGTCGAATTCCACGTTGTTCAGGCTGGCTTCGTTGTCCACGAGCTTGCGCGAGGTCCCGACCACCTCGGGGATGGACACCGAAACCAGGACGGGGTTCTCCACCCGCGTAAAGTCGAGGAGGTTGCGCACGGCGCCGCTCGCCCGTTTCACCTGGGTGGCGATTTCGGTGAGCAGCTTGAGCTTCTCCTCCTCCGGGTAGTCGTCGAACCCGTCGAGCAGGGCTTCGGCATTGAGGCCGATGTTGTTGAGGGGGTTATTCAACTCGTGGGCGACCCCCGCAGTCAGGGTCCCCACCGCGGCCATCCGGCTCGTCCGGGCGAGCTGGGCCTCGCGATCCTGGAGCGTGGCGAGCATCCGATTGATGGCAAGCGCCAGGTCGGAGAACTCGTCTCGGTACCTCCGCACGGGCTGGATGGGGGAGAAGTCTCCTCGGGCGATGCGCTGGGTGTACTGGACGAAGCGGCGCAGCGGGTTGGCGACCTGCCGCGTGAGCAGACACCCGATCCCCAGGAAGACGAGCAGGATGAACAGGAGCGAGCCCCCGGCGACCAGGCTGGAGGCACGGATGGCCGTGCGCATGCGGAGCTGCTCCTGCTCGATCAGCTCATTCGCATCCGCCAGGATCTGGGCGCCGTACCGCCGCAGATCCCGCTCGGCTGCCGCTGGCTCCCCCGTCCCCTTCGCCTGGCCGTCCGGCGCCGGGGCTCTCAAGCGGCCCAGGAGCTGGGTGTACATCGCCAGGTTTTGCTCCACCCGCTCGAAGTACGTGGCGCCCGCCTGGGCGGCGATGGCCGCCCGCAGGCGCCACAGCAGGCGGTGGGCGGTCTCCACCTGGGTGAGGGCGTCGTCCAGATTGGTCCCGTAGAGGAGGAAGTTCTTCTCGAAGCGGCGCGCGTGCTCCAGCTCGAAGGCATAGGTGCTCATCCCTTCCAGGAACCGCTGGGACTCGGCCACCCGGAAGATCAGGGCGAGCGAGGCCGCGGCCACCCCCGCGGTCAGGATAAAGCACACCGCCATGCTGAGGATGATGCGCAGGCGGATGCTGATCTCCGGCCGCTCGGTGAGGGCGCGTTGCGCCTCGCTGACAAGCGTCGCCTCTTTGCCGCCAGGCTCCGGGCGGGGCTGGCCACGCGGGCGCCCATTCCAGGTGGGGTCCATCTGCGACTCCAGGCCGCGACCGGGCCTACACGGGGTAGCCGCCCAGGACGACGTTATTGACCACCTGATCCACCCCTTCCACGGCTTGGGCGACCCCGGGAACCGCCTCAGCGATCCCGGGCACCTTCACGATTCCCTCCACGGTGACCACGCCGTCCTTCGCCTGGACCCGGAAGCCGCCATCCCGGGTCCGTTCATCCTGGGAAAGGGCCGCCAGGACCAGGCTGGAGAGGGCGAGGTTTTCCATGGCCGCGCGCGACTCCTCCGTGGGCTGGAACGTATCCAGCTCGGCCAGCCGAACGACCGTGACACATGCGCCCTGGATGCCGAGGCGCTCCAGGTTGAGGACCACGTCGTAGTTCCTGGGGTCCTGCCAGGCCACCCCGTACAGGAACTGGGTCCACTTCACGCGCTCCGTGTCCACTTTCCGGATGTAGACTTCGGCCTGGTGGCTCGTCAGGCCGAGCCGCTTCATCGCTGCCTGGACCCGGTAGCTGATGTCCGCGACAACCCGTACGCGGATGACGTGGCGGATGCCGGCGAGCAGGTGGTGGCCCGCCAGGCCGTGGTACACGAGGCTGCCAGCCTTTGCCCGCTGGCACAGCGCCGCCTTGATGAAGATCAAGTAGCGCTCCCGGTCCCGCTTGAGGCGATCGAGAAAGGTGGGGGCCCGGCTCAAGGCCGTGAACAGTTCGCTCTCGGAGACGCCGTACCGCTCGGCCGCCTCTACAAGCACCTCCCGACTGATGCACGGATACCCCAGCTTCTCCGCCAGACACTCGGCCAGCTCCTTGCCCCCGCTGAAGGTCCCCCGCGAAATCGTGATGATAGGCATGATGCTCTCCCTCCACCTCGCGAAGTGTCGGATCCCGTGCTGGAATAGATCGCTCCTGGCGCGCAGTCCCCCCAGCCGTTCGGAGGACTCGATGACTCGCCACGGGCTCGCCTGTCACACGCCTCAGGACACCCACTGGGCCGAGACCGCCGCCGGAACCTGCGTGACCGGCAGGACGACCGTGAAGGTGGCGCCCTCCCCGACCGTGCTCCGCACCCGGATGTAGCCCCCCAGCGTGCGCACGATGCCCTGCGAGACGGAGAGGCCGAGGCCCGTGCCCTTCCCCGTGGGCTTGGTGGTGAAGAAGGGGTCGAAAATCCGCGGGAGGAGGTGGGCCGGGATGCCCGAGCCGTTGTCCTGGACGTCCACCGCCAGGAAGCCTGCCTCCAGATCCGGGTGCACGGAGATCTCGATCCGGCCCCGCGGGCCCAAGACGTCGAGCGCGTTGAGGATCAGGTTGACGAACACCTGGCACAGCATCTGCCGGTCGCCGTGAACCGGCGGGAGCCTGTCGGACACCCTGACCTCCAGGTGAGCCTTGGCCATGCGCACCTGATTGGCAACCAACTGCACCGCCTCGCCGACGATTCCGCCAAGATCCAGCGGCTCCATCTTGGCCTCGCTTTCCCGGGCGAAATCCAGCAGGTGGCGGACGATGCGCTGCGAGCGCTCGGTCTGGGTAATGACGTCGTGGATCATGTCGAGCCTCTCCCGTTCGGAGAGGGTGGGGTAGCTCTCCTCCATCATGGCCGCGGTCAGCATGACATTGTTGAGCGGGTTGTTGAGCTCGTGGGCCACGCCCGCCACCAGCGTGCCGATGGCGCGCAGCTTGTGGGATTCCACCAGGACCCGCTGGTGATGATCCAGCTCCCGGACCATGCGGTTGAGCGCCAGGGCGAGCTGCGAGAACTCGTCCCGATACTTGCGCACCGGCAGGATAGGGGTGAAATCCCCCGCCCCGATGCGCCGGGTATACTCCGTGAACCGCCGGAGGGAAGCCAGGATCGGTCGCGCGAGGAAGTTCCCGACGCAGATCATCAGCACGAGGACGGTGCCGAGGAAGAGAAACGGGATGCGGCGCGCCAGCGTCAGCATGCGATCGACCGCCTCCCGCTCCTTGGCCCGGTACTCGATCGCGAAGGCGACCATCTGCGCCCCGCTGCGGCGGAGCTCGGTCTCCACCCCTTTCCTGACCGCCTCGTCCCGCTCCTGGCCGAGCCGCTGGAGTTCGTCGCGGTATTCGGCGGCGAGCCGGAGCATCGTGGCAAGCGCGACTCCCCCTACCGCCCGGCGGACCCGGGGGAGGTCTTCGTGCAGGAGCACCTCGGCTCGGGTCAAGTGCTGGATGGCGTCATCCAGATTCGTCCC
The DNA here is from genome assembly GCA_963714585.1 of uncultured Methylomirabilota bacterium. Taxonomy (GTDB): domain Bacteria; phylum Methylomirabilota; class Methylomirabilia; order Methylomirabilales; family 2-02-FULL-66-22; genus 2-02-FULL-66-22. The sequence goes on along the minus strand of CAVQPC010000067.1, from coordinate 33,053 downwards.
GTAGAGGAGGAAGTTCTTCTCGTAGCGGCGCGCCTCCTGAATCTCGCTGGTGTAGGAGTCGGCGAGCTGCAGGAAGGAGATCTTGTCCTGCACCTCGGAGAGGGCGAACATTGCCCACAGCGTGATGGAGAGGCAGAGGGCAAAAATCAGGGCGAAGGCCAGGCTGATGCGGGTGCGGATGCTGACGCTCGGCCGCTGCTGGAGGGCCATGTCCGCCGGCTCGTCCACGACCTCCCCCTGGCGCCGGTCTCCCTCCGATGTCCGCGCCCCCGCCAGGGTCAAGGCCTCGGCAGGATCGGCGGGTCCGCTGGGTCGCCCGTTGCCCATGGTTCTATCCAAACGCCTGGTAATCGCCCGCGAGGAACCGCTCGACGTAGTGCTTCACCGCGGCCTCGCCATCGATGATCATGTCGAGCTGGCGGGCGCACCCCATCAGCCGGCCGAGGAGGGCGAGCCCTTCCTCCGAGCGAGTGCCGGGGTGGCGCCGCAGCCACGCCGTCACCAGGTCGCCCCGCCGATCAACGCCGAAGCCCGAGCGGGCCAGCACCTCCGTCAGGAAGCGCACCCGCAGGTCGCGACGCGCCAGCGAGGCGCCGCCGCCCCGGAACCGGAAGTTCACGAAGTTGTTCTCCGGCGTGTCCTCGACCCAGGCGTCGACCATGGCAAAGTGGTAGGCCAGCCTGGCGTTCAGGTCCAGGTAGTCCGGGGAGACCACCAGGTAGTTGCGGTCGCCCAGCGCGCGGGGGCCGACGCGGGCCTGCTGGGCCACCACCACCGAGGCGAAGCCTTTCAGGCTGACCGCCGGACGGCCGGCCCAGTGCACCCCGGGCGTGGTCACGCCCCGCCACAGCGCCTGGAATGGCCGCGATCGGATGGCATCGGGAGCCACGGCCCCCGCCGTGCGAAGCGTCGGGTCGATCGCTCCGCCCAGGTCCAGCACCACGAAGGGGAGCGGCGCACCGGCTTTCAGCGTGAGCGGCCGGCACCCGAGGTGCGCGACCTGCCGATCACTGGTCTCGAACAGGGCTGCCACGGCCTTCTCGTGGCAGAAGCGAATGATGTCGTGGAGCGACCGACAGCGCGATGGGCGAAAGGCGAGGGACTGGGGGTCGGTCAGCGTGAGCTGCAGCACGAGGTCGTGAAGCGGAGGGGGGGCGGGGCGCGCTCGGGCCCGCTCCAGTCTCGCCAGCACCCGCAGGCGCACCTCCGGCCAGGGGGTTCCCGCGTACACCTTGCGGGCCGTGGCGTCGAGGCCCACCGGCTGGCCGGGCGGCAGCACGGCGGGCGCCTGGGGAAGGTTGAAGAGGGAGGGCACGCCGAATTCGCGCAGGAGCGCGGCGAGATGCCCCGCCGGGTTACCCTGCGCGGCGATGAGGCCGGCCAGGAGGGGCAGCACCCCACTGAGTTCCGGGACCGCCTGGGGCACGACCAGCACGGTCCCCGCTTGGATGCCCGCCAGGTCGTGGAGCGATGGGAGAATGCACACTGGGCCCACCGCTCGGCCGGGGGCAATGGTCATCCCGCCCTCCAGGAGCGGCCGCAGGGGCTGCGGGAGTTCCCGGCACGCCTCGGCCTCGCTGGTGGTCCGCAGGGGGCGCGACTGCACCACCCAGAACTTGCCCCGGGTATCCAACACCCACTCGATATCCTGCGGCCGGCCGAAGATCGCCTCGATGGCGAGGGCGAGACGCCCCAGCGCCCGGAGATCGGGCTCCGCGAGGCTCGGCAGCCGCGCCCGCCCCTCGCCGGCCTCCTTCTCGACGATCTCCTGCTGGATCAGCGCGCCGGGGGGCGCCCGGCGGATGGTGAAGGTGTCGGCGGCTGCCCGCCCGGCCACCAGCCGGTCGGCCAGGCCCCAGGTGGCATTGATGAGCATCCTGTCGGCCGCCGGGTCCAGGGGATCCCGGGTATAGAGGACGCCGGCGCTCCGCGCCGCCAACATGGGCAGAAACAGCACGGCCATGGGCGTATCCATCTCACGGAACCCGCCCGCCAGCCGGTACCGCGCCGCCCGGTCGGAGAACCGGCTGGCCAGGATAGACCGATAGGCCTCCACCAGCCCCGCTTCGGGCACATTCAGGAGGCTCTCGAACTGGCCGGCGAATGTGAGTGTCCCGTCTTCACCCACACCGCTTGAGCGCACCGCCCAGCGCGCCGGGCGCGGAGCCGGAAAGCCGGCGACGCTCCCCCGGATCGCGGAGGCGATCGGCGCCGGCACCGGAACGGCGGCCAGCACCTCCCGGATGGCGCGCGTCCGCTCCTGGAACAGGTCGTGGTCGGCGATCACGTCGAGGTCCGCCAGCAGGCCGCGGAGCCGCGGCCAGACATCCCCCTCACGCATGAACAGCCAGTAGCCCTCGGTGCTGATGACAAATCCATCCGGCACGTGCTCGGGGAGGGCCGCCTTGACGGCCCCGAGGCTGGCCGCTTTGCCCCCCGCGGTCCCTCCATCGCCCCGTCCCAGGCTGCGCAAGTCGAGGGCGAGGCGAGGCGCAGCCGGGGCCTGGCTCCTCCGCAGGAGACTGCGGAGCGCTGCCTCGATGCGCCCGTGCGCGGCATACAGGCCGGAGAACCGGCCGTCGCTGAGGACGTTCAGCGTATCGGCAAGCAACCGGGTCCCATCGAGAAGGCGGAGAATCGGTTCCCGAACCACGACCTCGCCCGGCGGGACGTTGCGGAGGTCCGCCTCCAGATCCGCCAGGAGCTCCAGCAGCCCGCTGTTCATGTCCAGCAAGGTGCGGAAGCCCTCGTAGCGGTGCCGGTATCCCGCGAGGTGAGGCGGGGAGACGGCCTCGGAGACGGCATTGGAGAACCAGCACCAACTCATCCGCACATCCCGCCGTCCAGGAGTTGCTTGGCCGCCCGCTCGATCACCGCGCGCAGATCCTGCGGCTTGAACGGCTTGGCGATGAAGTCGAACGCGCCTTTGGCGAGCGCCTCGCGGGCCAGCTCCACGGTCGCGTAGCCGGTGATGATGATGACCTTGGTGCGGGCAGACAGCCGTTGCACCGCCTCAAGCACCTGGATGCCATCCACCTCGTCCATGCGGACGTCGGTGACCACGATGTCGAAGGCCTTCTCTTCCAGGCGGGCCAGGGCCGACCTCCCGTCCTCGAACACCTCCACCAGGTAGCCGTTCTTCTCCAGGGCCGGCTTGAGGCGCTTGCCCACGATCGGCTCGTCATCCAGGAGCAGCACTTCGAGGCTCTGTGTCATGCTCACCCTCGCCCCGCCGGCTCCCCGGCAGTCCGGGTTCCCAGCGCCATCTGGCGGGCCAGTTGCCCTACCCGCGTCAGAGTCTCCCTGGCCGACGCCGGGGGAATTCGCTCCCGCCAGGCGGCAACCGCGCCCGCGGCGCGAATCGCCACGAGGCCCAGCCGAACGGCCTCCGCAAGCATCCCGTTCAGGGCCGCTCCGGAGCCGCTGGCGGCCCCCGCGCTGCCGTACACCATCACATGGTTTCCCTCGGCCCCGCCGGCAACGACGGCATCCAGTAGCACCATCCGTTCCTCGCCCAGCAGCAGGGCAGCCGCAGACTCCTCCCACCGGTACAGCACGCCGCGGGCATCCCGAGCTACGGGCGCGCTCTGGCCATCGCCGGCGGCGGAGACCAGCCCGGCCAGCAGCCATGCGGAAGGGTCCGACGTCCCTGCCTCCCCGGCCGCCTCCCCCTCCCCCCCCGGCGGTGGTGCGGAGAGATCAACCGCCCGTATGCCCTCGGAGAACCCCGGCGCGGGAACCGGGATGCCCTGGCGGGGGCGGAAAGAGCCGGCGACGAATTGGGCCAGCGCGGCCGTGTACACCTTCTGGACGATTCCACAAAGCGTCTGGCGATCCTCTGCAGGGGCCTCGGGGTGTGCCGTGGCGAGGAGCGGCGACCCCATCTCCCGCAGGACGCCATTCAGGAGCCTGTCCTCCGGCTCCTCACCGCGGGTGCCGCCGTGCAGGCGGTGGTGCAGGAGGAGCGCCTCGAAGGCCCCCGCGTACACCGCCCCGTCGGTCGCGTCCACCGTGACCAGCTCGCCCGGCGGCAGACGCCTCGTGGCCCCCGGCAATCCGAGCAGTGCCGGGACCCGGAACGCACGCGCCAGTCCCGCGATGGGGTCTGTCGGTGTCGCCTCTTCGACGAGGATCGCGCCGACGTGCGGCAGCGCTCGCAGCAGGGCGGCCGTGGGCTCCAGCCGCCGCGCGACCAGCACCCCATGCTCCGGGAAGGCCTGCAGGTCGGCTTCCGTTTCCACCAGCGACACCGGTCCGGCAGCCACACCCGGGGACGCCACATACCCTTCATTCTCGATGAGCCGGACTCGGTGCCGGCGTCCCTCCCGCAGCTCACCCGGAGAGACCGCGGCTGCCGGCCTTGATCCGACCGCGCGCGCGGCGCGGTGCCCGGCGCTCTCCCCCTGCGACCCGTGCTCTTCCGCCATGGGCACGGCCGGGCCACCTTCCGGCGGCCTCCGCTTCCCGGCGAGCAGATCCCGGAGGTCCGCCTTGAGTCGGTCCAGCGCCGCATAGCTTCCCGGCGCGATCCCCGGCTGCAGGACGTTACTGTGAAAGACGATCTCGTAGCCGAGGCGAAATGCCCGCTCCCCCACCGACACGATGTACTGCCGGTCGAGGATGAAGCCCCCGCCTTCCTTCTCGGCGGCATCCAGGAAGAGCCCCAAGAAATCCCGGTAGCAGCGGTTCAGCCGCCGGAGCCGCGTCAGCCGTTGCCGTAGCGGGGAGTCAGGGTCGAGGACTCGAGGCCTGCAGAACCGCCGACGCCAGAACGACATGGATCGCACTCCAGCGCCCGGGGCGCGCGTCAACTGGCAGCCCCCGCCGGTTTTCCGACCGCCAGGCTTTCTCGGAGCCGCTGCCGCTCCATGTAGGCGCGCAGAACGAAATAGAGGATGACGGCCGCGCCGCTGATCCCGCTGGCGTACAGGAGCCCCTTGCTGATGCTGTTGAGGAGCAGGTCGCTGCTCTGGGGAAGCCCCAGGAGGCCGAGCTGGCGCAGGTAGATGGGCGTGGCCACGAGGCGGCTCACGACGCACAGCAGGATGATGAGGGCGGTGGCGAGGCGGATCACCACCTCCCGCACGACCTTCGTCCCGTACACCCCGATGTGGATGCCCATCAGGGAACCCGCGAGGAGCAGCATCGTCAGGCGGATGTCGACCATCCCCTCGAAGGCGTAGTTGAGGGCCCCGAAAGCGCCCATGAAGATCGCGAGGTAGAGCTCGGTGCCGGCGGCCACCTGGGTCGGGACGCCGAACACGTAGATCATGGCGGGGACCCCGATGAACCCGCCCACGCCGATGGTCCCGGCGAGGTAGCCGGTTGCCAGCCCACAGGTCAGCACGACCCACAGCGAGACCTTCACATCCGAGATCGGGAAGTGGATCATGGGGTGAAGGCGGAACCGACTGAGCAGCTCGATGATCCGGCGCGAGGGCCCGGCCACGTCCTGCGACCGCGAGCGGACGATATCGCGCAGCATGGACAGGGAGACGACCGACAGGGAGACGACGAACACGACGCTGATATACAGGTTCGCCTCCGCCCCCTGGCCCGGGCCGTGGCCGTCCCCCCCGCCCTTGGACATCAGCGTCATCATCCAGACGGCGAGGCGAATGCCCACCGCCGCCGTGGTCAGCATGAAGAACGAGAGTTTCCGATCCACGTGGCCCATCTGGCCGTGCCGCCGGGAGCCGATGATGGCCTTGCCGAACTTATGCGTGATGTTGCTGCCCACCGCGATGGGGCCCAGCACGCCGAGGTTCATCATGCCGGGGGTCATGAAGAAGGCGCCGCCGCTGCCGATAAAGCCGGACAGCACGCCGCCGATGAACCCGAGCATGATGAGTTGGGCGGCCGCGGACCAGGTCAGGGGCGTGAACACTCCGAGGATCATGTCTGCCTGCATCGTCGTCCACCTCTCTATCCGCGGGCGGACCCCCCGCCCCTATTCCAAGCGCGCCAGGCGCAAGAGGTACAGGGCCGCGGTGCCCCAGACGTACGCCAGCAGTGGGGCGAGCACCATCACCGCGGCCACCGCCTGGATCCGATGGGCTGTCCCCGGCGCCTGCAGGAAGGCCAGGATGGCGTGCTGATGGGTGAACACCGCGACGTAGAGCAGCACGCTGGTCGCCAGGAAGCCCAGCAGTTTGAGCCACTGCCTGGGGCCGAAGAGGTACTCCGCCTTCAGCTCCTCCGCGCCGATCACGGGCTTTCGCAGGCGCTCGGCGAGGAGGCTGGCGAGATCCCGGGTCAGGCGCTTGCGCACCGCCTCGGGCTTGGAGAGAAAGAGATTGTCCACCACCACCAGGCTGACGTTCGACGCGTTGCCCACGCTGGCGAGGAGAGACTGCTGGCTGTCAGAAGCGGTGCACTGCGTCCCCGCCCGCCCGGCCTGGATGAGGCGGTGCAGCGTCTCCTGGACGCCCCCGTCATCACCTGGCTCTTCCGCTTTCGAGTCCTCCTGGATGCCCCCCTCCGCCGAGCTGAGGCGCACCGCGCCCGCTTCGGCCGGCGCCGCTCGGAGCCCGGCAGGGACCGCCGGCTCGCCCTCGGGAAGGAGGCGGACCAGATCCACGGCCGCGCTCCACCGCTCCGCGATATCCAGGACGTGCGCCAGGGCACTCGAGCGAGGATCGAACCGCTCTTGCACCCACAGGATGCTGGTGGCCGCCACGGTTTGGCGGAGCTCGCGGATGCCCTCCACGACCTCCAGGACGGCGGGGATCGCCTCGGCGGCCTTGCGCTGGCGGGGGAGGAAGGTTACGGAGACGCTGCCCGCCTCGGCCCGCACCTGCGCACTGAGGTCGCGGGTGCGGGCGTCCTCGGCGAGGGCGAGGCGGCAGCGGGCGGCGAGGTGAAGATCCTGGAGCCGGCGGGCCGAGGCCGGGGTAGCGTCGAACTCCGGGAGCAGGGCCAGGCCGACCAGGGCGCTGGCGAGGTTGCCCACCGACGTCTTGGAGCAGTTCACCGTGACGTTGAACAGGTTCGGGTCGTCGATGTCGAGGTTGTACAGCGTCCGTACCCAGCGGCGCCGATCCTCGTCGACCTCCTGGATATACGCCTTGGCTTTCTCCCGGCTGAGCCGCATGCGCGTGGTAACGGCTTCGATGCGATCCTCGGGATCCGTAATGACGCGGATCCGCAGCACGTGGGTGATGCCCGGGAGCACCAGGTGCCCCGTCCTCCCGTGATAGATGAGGCTGCCTTTCAGCGCGCGCTCGGCCAGCGTCGCCGTGACGTAGGCCTGGTAATGCTCGAAGAGGAGGGCCAGCGCTTCGTTCAGGGGGCGGCGTTTGACCACGGCCTCTTCCAGCTTTCCCACCGGGATCCCCCGCCGGGTCGCCCCCTCCACGATTTCCTCCCGGCTGAGGCAGTCGCAGCCGAGCTTTCCCGCCAGCAGGTCCGCCAGCTCTTTGCCGCGCCGGTAGCTCCCGCGGGATACGCAAATGGTCTGCATCGCTCACCCCTTCGTCTCGGATTCTCCCGGCGAGCCGCCGGGTCGCCCCCCGCGGCACTCACTCGCCTCAAGGCCGGCCGCCAGGGCCGCGGCCTCCGCTTCCATGAAGGAGTCGGCGTAGCGCCGGACTTGCATCTCGTCCGTCATCCACATGTCGAGCTGGGCCAGAAAGCGCAGCAGGTGCCCGATCATCGCCAGCTTGTCGAGGCCGGTGGCGAGGTCGATCCCGCGCGACCAGCCGTTCAGGAGATCACCCGTCACGTTCACGGTGAAGTGGTGCAGGCGAAGAATCTCGGCGACGAACTCCGCCCGGAGCCCGCGCTGCCAGGGAGGGGCGCCGCCGCCCTTCAGGCGCAGGCTGAGGTGATTGTTGTTCTGGTTCTCGCACAGAAAGCTGTCAACGATGGCGAAGTGGTAGGCCTGCCGCGAATTGAGGTTCAGGTAGCTGTCCGTGATGCAGGCGTAGTTGGGGGCCCCCAGCTCCCGCGGCCCCGCCGTGGCCATGGTGGTCGCCAGGATGGAGGCAAAGGACCTCCCCGGGGCCTCGAAGCGCCGCGGCTCGAAGTGCGGATCGCCCAGTCCACGCCACAGCCCCTGGAAGGGGACCGAGACGACCTCCTCGGGACTGACACTGGGCTTGGAGGCCGCATCGGGACGGAGCCCGCCGCCCAGATCCACGAGGTGCAGGTACACCGGCGGGGGGCAATCGAGTCGCTTGACCCCACCCAGCGGCGAATCCAGGAGGTGATCCCCGATGTCGAACATGGATTGGATGGCCATCTCATGGGCAAAGCGAATGACGTCATGCAGCGACTGGCACGTCCAGGTGCCCATGAAGCGGCTGCCGCTCAGCTTGGTGAGCTTGCCCGCCAGGACGTCCGGCAGCCCCAGGGTCCGGCGCCCGAACAGCCTGACGGGGAGATGGCCCCGCAGCTCGGGCCACACGGCGCCCGCGAAGACGCTCCGGCTGGCGACGTCGAGACTGACCACCTGGCCCGGGGCCAGCCGCGCAACGGCCCCGGCCAGGCCGAACAGGCTCGGCACCCGGAATTCGCGCAGGATGGATGCGGCGTGGCCCGTGACCGTCCCGTGCTCCACCACGATCCCGCACACTCGCGGCAGGAGCTGCACACAGTCGGGCAGGAGCTGGGGGACCACCAGCAGCGCCCCCGTCGGGGTCTGCTCCTCCTCCGTTCTGGTTCTCGCCACGTGGACCGGGCCGACCGCCCGGCCCGGCCAGACCGGCTCGCCGCCGCGCAGCAGGAGCGTCGCGTCGCGCGGCACGTCGCCGCCCGCTGCCCCCACCTTCTCGGTGCGCAGCGGCCTCGCCTGCAGGATGAAGATCTCGCCGTCGGCGTCGATGGTCCACTCGATGTCCTGCGGCCCGCCGAAATAGCGCTCGATGCCGAGCGCGATCTCTGCCAGCCGCAGGGCTTCCTCATCGGTGAGGGAGGCCAGCAGTTGCTCCTCGGCCTCCACGGGCACCTGGGCGAGCCCCCCACCCTCCGCGCCGACCAGGCGCACGGGCTTGCGGGCGATGCGGCGCTCCAGGATCCGGGGCGGGGAGCCGCGCGAGACGACGAACGCATCGGCGCTCGCGATTCCCGTGGACGCATCCGTGCCCAGTCCCCGGACCGCACTGATGAGGAGCGCGGGCGCTTTGGGATCGTCGGGCCGGCGAGTGAAGAGGACACCCGACGCCCGCGCGCGCACCATGCGCTGCACCAGCACGGCCATGGGCGTGTCCACCTCGGCCAGCCCCGCGGCCCGGCGGTAGAAGACCGCGCGCGGGGCGAAGCGGCTGGCGACGACCTTCTTCCAGGCCTCGGCCAGGTCGGATTCGTGCGCGTTCAACACCGTTTCAAACTGACCGGCAAAGGACAGCTCGCTGTCCTCGCCGGCCGCGCTGGACCGGACCGCCATCCCCTCCCCCTGGGGGATGCCGCAGGCCCGGTACGCCTTGCCGATGGCCTCCACCACGGCCGCCGGCACGCGGGCCTGCTCCACCAATTCCTGGGCCAGCTCGCAGCGCCGCCGGAAATCCTCCGCGAGATCGAGGCGCGCGGGGGCCAGGACCGTTCGCAACTTGCTCGCCAGCCCTTCGACCTCCAGGAACTCGCGATAGGCCTCGGTGGTCACGACGAAGGACTCGGGAACCCGGATCCCGAGGTCGCACTCGAGGCGCGCCAGGTTCACGGCCTTGCCGCCCGCCTGGCCGGCGGTCTTGGAGCTGACCTCGCCCGTCTGGAGGGTGAGGCGGGGGTCCTCCTGGCTGGGGGCCTTGGCGAGGAAATCCGAGACGTCGGTCCGGACGCTGGCGATGACGGTGGCGAGGTCGAAGTAGCGGTTTCCGGTCAGCTCGTTCAGGACCTGCACCATGTCCGCGGTGCCGTCGAAGAGCGCACGGATCCCCATGCGCACCCGCGGGTGGCGGAAGGAGGTCCAGGAGGACTCCTCCTCCAGCTCCGACAGGAGCTCCAGCAGCTCGTTGTTCAGGGTGAGGAGCTTGCGGAAGAGCCGGTACTTCTCGTGCAGGCGCGCCACTTCGGCGGGGGAGCGTGGCCGCTGCCGCGCGCTCAGCAGCGCGCTGCCGATCCCCTGGGCGAAGCCGGCGAGGGCGATCACAGCCGGATGGCGGCGGCGCGTGGCCCGCCAGCTCCCGAGCAGATCCACGCCCAGGCCGGTCGTCACGAGGACGAAGACGGCCAGGAATCCAAAGAAGGTGCCGTGCTCATGGGCCAGGTGGAAGAGCGCGGCGGGCATCCCCACGCGCTCGAGCCGCACCTGCGCCGTCTCCTGGCCGATCAGCGCGCCGTCGGCCAACTCGAACACGGCGACCTCGATCTCGCCCGGCGGGGCGGTGGCGGGCAGGGGCACCGTCGCCGCGAACGTGCGCCGGCCACCCTCGGCGTCCCCCAGGTGAACCGTGCCCGGAGCGAGGCGATACAGACCCTCGCCTTCCTTGAGGCGCACGAATTGTTCGATCATCTCGCGCTTGTTGGCCTCGGTCCCCTCGACCTGCATGCGCGCCTCGAGCGTCTCGTAGCCGAGGTGGAGCTGGGCGCGCACCGCCGGCCGCGCCACGACCGCCAGGGCCGCCGAGGTGTAGACGGCGTAGAAGCTCGGCGCGTGCCGGAAGGTCACGTGTTCGATCCCGCCCCAGATGATGCCGCCGATCTTGCCGCGGCGATTGAAGGTGTGGTGTTCCGACGGCCCCAGCACCCGGATCGCCACCTGGGAGCGCTCGCCGATGCTGCCGCGCACCTGCAGGGTGGCGCCGTCATAGAAGGTTCCGGCCGAAATGCGCACTGGCTCGACGGACGCGAAGCTGCCACCCCCCGCCGTCTGAGGAGCCAGGAAGCAGGCGAGGATCACCGCCAGGCCCAAGAGCCGCCGCATGCCGTGGTCGTAACGCCGCCCGGACATCATCCGCCTCACTCCCCTGCCACATAGGAGAGAAGGACCTGGGGCACCTGGAACAGGTCCACGGTGACCTTGGCCGCCACGCCGAGCACGATGAGGGCGAGCAGGATCTTGAGCTGGTCGGCGCGCAGCCCCCGCCCCAGCCTGGTGCCGACGATCGCCCCGGCCGTCGAGCCGATGGCGAGCAGGAAGGCCAGCACGAAATCCACCGTGTGGTTCTGGTTCGCTTGGAGCACGGTGACGAGCATGCAGGTGAAGAGGATCTGCAGCAGGCTCGTCCCCGCCACAGCATGCATCCGCATGCGGAGCACATACAGCATCAGCGGCACCATGACGAAACCGCCACCCACTCCCATAATCGCCGCCAGGACGCCGCCCAGCATGCCCAGCGCGATGGGCAGGAGGAGCGAGACCTCGATCTCCGACCGCGGGAACCGCACGCGAACCGGCAGCGCGTCGACCCAGGTGCGCTTCGGCAGGGGCTGGAACCGCCGCTCGGACATGTAGATGCCTCGCCGCCACGTCCGGACCGATTCGACGAGCATGAAGCCGCCGATCGACCCCAGCATGACCACATAGAGCAGGCGAATGACGCTGTTGGCCGGGCCGAGGCGGTTGAGCCAGTGAAGCAGGTCGACGCCGAGGATGCTGCCGATGGAGCCGCCCGCGAAGAGCGTGAAACCCATCTTGTAGTCCACCGTGCCCGCCCGGGAGTGCTCGAGCGTGCCGGTCGTGGAGGCTGCAACGATCGCGGCCGAGCCGGAAGCGGCCGCCACGATGGGCGAGATGCCCAGGAACATGAGCAGGGGGGTGAGCAGAAACCCGCCGCCCACGCCGAACAGGCCGGACAGCAGGCCCACCGCCCCGCCGACAGCCACCATCAGCGGGATGCTCGTGCTCACCTGTGCGATGGGGAGGAAAATATGCATGCTCACGCATCCGTTCGGGCCCGGGGCCCGGGGTCTATCGCCGGACGCTTCCCGACGTCGGCCAGCCGGTCAACGCCTCCCGGTTAACCCGCTGTAGGTCATCGGGCCATTCAGTCGCCCCCCCTGCTGGCAGAGGATGAGGCAGGCTTTCGAGCCTCATCGGCCCCAGGAGAGGCAAAGAGCTTGCCGTTGGGACGCTGGGTCGAACCTGCCGAGAAATCGGGCTTTTTGGCCGGGGGGGGTTGAGGCTGGGGACCGCATGTTACCCGGAGGGAACATAGCTGGAAGAAAGAGTTACCTTGGAGTAACGCAGGGCAGGACCGGGGGGGCGGCGCCAGGATCTCGCCGCCTCCCAAGCGCTTTGCGGCAGACGAGGGACTGCGCCGAGACCTAATCGCCTGCTGCCACCAGCGGTAACCACCCGCCGATCTGGGGGCCAGTCGTGAATCCCACAGGCTCGCTGGCGATTATGGGCGGCTGACCGAGCTGGCGGCCCTGACATCCCAGCTTCCAGACCCCACCGCGAGCTTTTGGTTCGGGCCTTGTTTCTTTGGCAGGGCGGCCGCTCCCACGGACGGGGAGAGAAGGCGTCTGTCGATAATCACCATTCTGTCGATAATCACCATAACGAAGAAAACCCGGTGCGAGGCCCGGAGCAGCCTCCCTGCCTCAGGGATCGGTTTCGGATGGACCGCCAGATATACCTGCCAGTCACCCGCGCCACGCTGTGCCAACGAGTCCGAAAAGACAACGCGGTCTCCCATGGCAATGCGGGTCACTCGCTTCTGCAAGGCGTTGACCACGTGCCGCGGGTTCGAGTCATTGCTCCGCTTTCTTCCCGAATCACGGTTGCCACGGAGACCCACGGCTTCGATGAAAAGGAAGCGGAGACTTCCATTCACAAGCAAGGATGCGGAACGCGTCTCCTGGACGCGATTCCTGTACGGCGTGGAGTGGCGTGACCCTTCCCTCTGCGATGTCGTATTGAACCTGGAGAAGGTCAGCATCGAGAAGGCCAGGCTTTTCCCGAACCCGGAGATCGGTGCCGCAGCCGCGAAGAGCGATGTGACCGCCACCTCCGGCGTCGGACACCTCCGGGTGGTCTCCCGACGAGGACTTCCGGGAAGAGGTCTTGGCGACCCGCCGTGCTCTCCCGGTGGAATCGGCGCCTTGCGCTGATGGCGGCGCCTTTCTCGATCCCTTCCGAAGTCTGGCGGCCGCTTCACGTCGTGGCGCCTGGCCAGTTACCCGAATGAAACCTTATCCATTACCCGTCAGAGACACCGGCACAGGCTGGCATCCAGGCGGCGAGTCCAGCGGCCATGCGTCGGGCAGGGTGAAGTTTCGGTAATGCTTGGACCCCCGAGCCCGTTCTGCGCGATCCATACGATCAGTCGCCGGTAGTCCTGGGAGGATCGTGAGTCGAGGCACAAGTCTTGCTGTTTCCGCAGAAAGCCTGTGGCACGAAGCCATGCCACCCGAGTATTTTGACGGGAAGGAGGTGACAGGAGCCCGCGTGGGCCAATCGGATTCCCGGAAGATCAGGCAGTGGTGACGGATAATGTGTGGCCATCGCGGCAAGGAGGGAGCATATGCCGAGCTATGTGATGCCGGACAAGTGTGATGGGTGTAAGGCGCTCGACAAGACCGCCTGCCAGTACATCTGTCCGAATGACCTCATGGTTCTCAACAAGGACAAGATGAAGGCCTACAACCAGGAACCCGAAATGTGCTGGGAGTGTTACAACTGCGTCAAGATCTGTCCCACCCAAGCGATGGATGTGCGCGGCTACGCGGACTTCGTCCCCATGGGCGCATCAGTCGTCCCCCTGCGCTCCACCGACAGCATCATGTGGACCGTGAAGTTCCGCGACGGCACCCTGAAGCGATTCAAGTTCCCCACCCGCACGACCCCTGAGGGCCAGGCCCAGCCGAGCGGCGGCTTTAACGCAGAGCCTTCCTTGGACGGTCCGGTGCTCTTCACTGAACCTGACTCCCTCGGCCTGCCCGCCGTGTGGACCAAGAAATAGAAAAGGGGGACACATATGGCTGAGTTCAGTACGGTCGAAGTCGAAACCGACCTCCTGATTCTTGGCGGCGGCATGGCGGCCTGTGGGGCCGCCGTGGAGGCCGCCCATTGGGCGAAGCAGAACGGCCTGAAGGTGGTCCTGGTGGACAAGGCCGCCGTGGATCGATCCGGCGCCGTGGCCATGGGCCTCTCCGCCATCAACCAGTACGTGGGCCTGAGGGACGGGCAGAACAGCGTCAAGGACTACGTCGACTACGTGCGCAACGACCTCATGGGCATCACCCGCGAGGATCTTGTCGCCAACATCGCCCGTCACGTGGACTCCACGGTGCACCTCTTCGAGAAGTGGGGCCTGCCCATCTGGAAAGACGAGAAGGGGGCCTACGTCCACGAAGGGCGCTGGCAGTTGATGATCAACGGGGAGTCGTACAAGGTCATCGTCGCCGAGGCGGCCAAGAACGCCCTGGGGAAAGACAACATCTTCGAACGGGTGTTCATCGTCGGCCCCATCATGGATGGCGATCGCTGCGTGGGCGCCGTGGGATTCTCGGTGCGCGAGAACACGTTTTACGTCTTCAAGGCGCGCGCCACCCTGGTGGCCATGGGCGGTGCAGTGCACGTCTTCAAGCCGCGCTCTTCCGGCGAAGGGCAAGGGCGCGCCTGGTATCCTCCGTGGAACGCGGGTGCTTCGACCTACTTCACCGTCAAGGCCGGCGCGGAGTTGACCTGCCAGGAAGTGCGTTTCATCCCGGTACGGTTCAAGGATGCTTACGGCCCGGTGGGTGCATGGTTCCTGCTGTTCAAGTCCCGAGCCACCAATGCCCTGGGCGAAGATTACATGGTGACCCGCAAGCCCGAACTCGACAACTGGGCGCCTTACGGGCACGTCAAACCGGTTCCCGCCAACCTGCGGAACTACCTGATGCTGGTGGACGTGATGCAGGGCAAGGGCCCGATCTCCATGCGCACGGAGGAGGCCATCACCAAGATCGCCTCCAGCGTCAGCGACCCCAAGGAAGCCAAGAAGAAGCTGAAGGAGTTGGAGTCGGAAGCCTGGGAAGACTTCCTCGACATGACCATCTCCCAGGCCATTCTGTGGGCGGCCACCAACACGGCGCCCGAGGAAAAGCCCTCGGAGATCGCCGCCGCCGAGCCCTACTTCATCGGCTCCCACTCCGGCGCTTCCGGCGCCTGGGTGAGTGGTCCCGAAGACCTGGCGCCCCCGGAATACTTCTGGGGCTACGAGAACATGGCTACGGTGAAGGGGCTCTTCTGTGCGGGCGACGCCTCCGGCGCCTCCTCGCACAAGTTCTCCTCGGGCTCTTGCACCGAGGGCCGCATCTCGGCCAAGTCGGCCATCCGCTATCTGATGAAGGAGAAGCCACCCAAGTTCAGCCTGGACGGCGCCAAGATCGAGGCCCTGAAGGCGGAGACCTACGCGCCGCTGGAGAATTTCGCCAAGCACGCGGGTGCTACTACCCAGTCTGACGTGAACCCCAACTACATCCTGCCCAAGATGTTCATGATGCGGCTGCAAAAGCTCATGGACGAATATGCGGGCGGCGTGACGTCGCAGTTTACCACGTCCGGTCCGCTGCTCAACAGGGCGCTGGAGTTGCTCGCTCTCCTGAAGGAAGACTCGGCAAAGCTGGGGGCGGCCAGTCTGCACGAGCTCATGCGCTGCTGGGAGAACGTCCACCGCATGTATCAGGCGGAGACGCACGTTCGCTCCATGCTCTACCGCGAGGAGACCCGGTGGCCGGGCTACTACTTCCGCTCGGATTGCCCGAAGATGGACGAGCAGAACTGGCGAGTGTTCGTGAACTGCCGGCTGGATCCCACCAGCAACAAGTGGGAAATGACCAAGCGACCGATTATTCCGGTCTTCGCAAAAGCCGAGGAGCACGAGCTCCTGGGTGGATGAATGCAATTCGTCTCCTGGCCCCAGGCGCCGGAAGGCGCCTGGGGCCACCCTCCTGAGGAGAGGTTCGATATGGTCGATGAGAGACAAGGGCGACGGTGCCCCCATTGCGGTGAGTCGTTGCAGTCGTTTGCCCTTCCCGACAACACCGGCTGGAAGGAACCCGTCCACTGGGTTTGCTTCAACGATGACTGCGACTAT
This sequence comes from uncultured Methylomirabilota bacterium, assembly GCA_963714585.1. Classification (GTDB taxonomy): domain Bacteria; phylum Methylomirabilota; class Methylomirabilia; order Methylomirabilales; family 2-02-FULL-66-22; genus 2-02-FULL-66-22. Next base: position 17,088 of record CAVQPC010000067.1, on the reverse strand, counting down.
TTTCGGCGTGGCTGGGATTGGATGGAGGAACGCTACGGGGTGCGGGTGTCCTACCGCTACCGCGTTGACCCAGCCACGGGCAAGGATTCGCCTCTCGCCGTGTGGTCCCCCACCGCCCTGCGCGACCGAATCGTCGGCGAGGCCCCTGCGGGAGCAGCCCTATGAGCCCCGCGGCCACACAGATTCCCGAGATCCTCCGTCAGCAGCGACAACTGGCCAGCGGCGAGTCCTTCTGCTTCAGGTGTCATCCCGGGCTGTCCTGCTTCGGCGAGTGTTGCGCCGACGTGAACATCCTCCTCACTCCCGTGGATGTGCTGCGCCTGGCCCGCCGCGTCGGCCTCGGGACCCGGGAGTTTCTGGAGACCCACACCCTCGTGCCCATCACCAAGGATCTCCATCTCCCGGTGGTCATGCTCCGCATGGGGGATGACCCGGCGCGGCGCTGTCCCTTCGTGTCCGAGCGGGGGTGCAGCGTCTACGAGGACCGGCCCTGGGCCTGCCGGATGTATCCGCTGGGGATGGCGCTGCCGCCCGTGCGCGCGGGGGTGACGCCGGAGCCAGTCTACTTCGTGCTCGAAGAGGATTTCTGCCAGGGGCGCAGCGACAAGAGTGCCTGGACCGTGAAGGCGTGGCGTGCCGATCAGGGCCTGGAGGTGCGTGAGGCCCTGGAGGCCGGCTTCCAGGAGATCGTCTCCCATCCCTGGTTCATCGGCGGGCGGCAGCTCGATCCCAGGCGAATGGATATGTTCTTCACGGCCTGCTACGACCTGGATACCTTCCGCAGCCTCGTCCTGTCCCCCGCCTTCCTCCGGCGATTCGACCTGGAGGACGGGCTGGTCGAGCAGCTCGCCCATGACGACGAGGTGCTGTTGCGGTTCGCGTTCCGCTGGCTCCGCTTCGCCCTCTTCGCCGAGCCCACCATGAGGGTGCGGGGCGGGGCATCTGTCCCCGGGAGGACTCCATGAACGCCCGGAAGCCCCTGCCCCTCCTGGTGGTGGGGGCGGGGATGGCCGGCATCACCGCGGCGCTGGAGGCTGCCGAGGCCGGCCGGGACGTGGTCCTGGTCGAGCGCGAGGCCAGCGTGGGTGGCCGCGTCCTGCGCATGCACCACTATTTCCCGAAGCTCTGCCCTCCTTCCTGCGGGATGGAGATCAACACCCGCCGGCTGGAGCGCAACCCCCGGATCCGGGCGCTCACCCGGACTGGGGTGACCGCGGCCACGCCAACGCCGACCGGCTGGTCGGTCACCCTGACCCAGGCGCCGGCCTATGTCACCGAGCGCTGCACCGCGTGCGGGGCCTGTGCTGAGGTGTGCCCGGCCCGTGTTCCCGATCCCTTCAACCTGGGGATGGCGCAGGTGCCGGCGATCCGGCTTCCTCACCCGAACGCCTGGCCGCGGCGCTTCGTCCTGGACCGCGCCGCCTGCCCGGAAGGATGCCGGGCCTGCGTGGAGGCCTGCCAGTATCAGGCCATCGACCTGGCCGCCACGGAGCGTGAAGAACGCGTGGAGGTGGGATCGGTGGTGATGGCCACCGGGTGGCAGCCCTATCCTCTGGAGCGGCTTCCGGAACTCGGAGGAGGCGTCTTCCCCGACGTGATCGCCAACGTGCAGATGGAGCGGCTCGCGTCGCCGTCCGGCCCCACCGGGGGTAAGATCCTCCGTCCCTCCACCCAGCAGCCGCCGCGGCGAGTGGCGTTCATCCAGTGCGCCGGCTCGCGCGACGTGAAACACCTCCCGTACTGTTCTGCCGTGTGCTGTCTGGCCTCGCTCAAGCAGGCCCTGTATGTGCGCGAGCAGCTTCCCGAGACGGAAGTATGCATCTATTACATCGACCGCCGAACCCCCGGACGGAACGAAGACATGCTCACGCGGCTCGCGGGCACGACGGGGATCACCCTGGTCAAGGGGAAGGTGGGCAAGCTGGAGCCCGGGGAGGACGGGGATCTCCTCCTGCGGGTGGAGGACGTGGAGGCCGGCCGCCTCACGAAAGCCCATGCGGACCTGGTGGTGCTGGCCACGGGGATGGTTCCGAACCTCCGCGACGATCACTCCCCCTTCGACCTCCCGCGCGATGAGGACGGGTTCGGCCTGGAGAGCTTGGAGAAGGGCATCCTGGTGGCGGGGGTGGCTCGCCGCCCGGAGGACGTGGCGGCCACGGTACGGGATGCCACCGGGGCCGCGGCGAAGGCCTGCGTGGCGACCCTGCGGAGGGGATAAGTGGAGCGTCTTGGCGTATTCCTGTGCACGGGGTGTGGGATGGGTCAGGCCCTCAACCTGGATGGCCTCGGCACCGTCGCGAAAGAGCTGCGAGCCGCCGCCTGCATCACCCACCCGTGTCTTTGCGCCCCGGAGGGGGTCGAGACCATTCGCTCCGCAGTGGCGGGCGGCGAGTTGGGGGGGATTCTGCTCGCCGCCTGCTCGCCCCGCGCCAAGCAAGCGGAGTTCCGCTTCGAACCCACCCTGGTGGTGGAGCGGGTGAGCCTTCGCGAGCAGGTGGCCTGGTCGCATCCGGCCGGGGAAGAGGATACGCAGCTCCTGGCCGAAGACCTCCTGCGCATGGGCATGGCGCGCCTGGCAAAAATGACCCCCGCCAAGCCGTTGGCCGAGGCCATCGAGCAGGCGGTGCTGGTAGTAGGTGGGGGTATGGCGGGGATGGAGGCGGCCCGGGCCGCGGCCGGGTCCGGTCACCCCGTGGTCCTGGTCGAGGCCCAGGGACAACTCGGGGGGCACCTGGCCAGGGTCAAAGACCTCGCCCCGGATCGGCCCCCGTATGATGCCCCGCATGCCAGCCGACTGCCCGAACTCATCGCCGACCTCACGGCCCACCCATCCGTTCGCATCCTCACCGCCTCCCGAATCCGGGCGATTACGGGGCAGCCGGGCCAGTTCCGGGTCGAGGTGGAGACTCCCCAAGGCGTGCAGTCGCTCGCCGTCGGGGCCATCGTGCAGGCCACGGGCGCTGGCCCCTACGATGCGCACAAGCTCTCCCACCTGGGCTACGGCTCCTCCCCCAACGTGGTCACCTCCCACGAGCTGGAGGCGATGCTCCGGGAGGGCGTCCTGCGTCGCCCGTCCGACGCCCGGCTGCCGCAGCGGGTGCTCTTCGTCCAGTGCGCGGGCTCACGCGATCCGCAGCATCTCGCCTACTGTTCGGCCGAATGCTGTGCGACCACGCTCACGCAGGTGGCCGTCATCCACCGGGAGTTCCCGGGCGTGGAGACCGTGGTCCTCTATCGCGACATGCGCACCCCGGCCAGCTCGAGCGGTTCTACCAGGCGGTGCAGGACCAGCCGGGCAGCCTGTTCTGCCGAGGGGAGGTGGAACGGATCGAGGGCAACGGCGCCGGCCCGCTGACGGTGCGCCTCAGGGACAGCCTCCTGGGGGACGCGGTGACCCTCCCGGCCGACCTGGTGGTGCTGGCGCTGGGCATGGTCCCCAATGCGGCCGACGGGGAGGCCATTCGCGCCCTGCACGACGCGCAGAGGCGAGCCGCGACGGGCGAGTCGGAGACGCAGCGCGCCGAGGCGCGGAAGGTGGTGGAGCAGCTTGCCGCCCATGCGGGCACGGAGATCCTGCATCTGGACTACCGCCAGGGGCCGGACCTGCCGGCCCTCAAGTACGCCTTCCCCGATTCCCACTTCATCTGCTTCCCGTACGAGACGCGGCGCACCGGAATCTATGCCGCCGGAACGGTGCGCGCCCCCATGGACGCCGCCCAGGCGTCCGAGGACGGCTGGGGGGCCGCCATGAAGGCTATCCAGTGCATCGCCGCCCTGGCGCGTGGGGAGGCGGTCCACCCCCGCTCCGGAGATCTGGGCATCCCCGACTTCTTCCTGCAGCGCTGCACGCAGTGCAAGCGCTGCACCGAGGAGTGCCCCTTCGGTACCCTGAACGAGGATCCCAAGGGGACCCCGCAGCTCAACGCCCTGCGCTGCCGCCGCTGCGGCATCTGCATGGGGGCCTGTCCCGAGCGCATCATCTCCTTCCCCGACTACTCCGTGGATGGCATGGCGTCCATGATCAAGGCCATGAGCGTGCCGGAAGAGGACGAAGAGAAGCCGCGGATGGTGGCACTGCTCTGCGAGAACGATGCCCTGCCGGCGCTGGACGTGGCCGCGAGCCAGCGGCGCGGCTGGAATCCCTGGGTGCGGGTCATCCCCATTCGCTGCCTCGGCTCCACCAACATCGTGTGGATCGCCGACGCGCTCTCGCGCGGCATTGACGGGGTGATCCTCATCGGGTGCCGCTACGGCGACGACTATCAGTGTCACTACATGCGGGGCTCCGAACTCGCCCACACGAGGCTGGGGAATGTGCAGGAGACCCTCCAGCGGTTGGCGCTGGAGCCCGAGCGCGTCAAGGTCGTGGAGCTGGCTCATGACGAGTACCGACGCATCCCCGAGATCCTCGACGAGTTCGCCGCGGAGCTGGAGAAGCTGGGGCCGAACCCCCTCAAGGGCTTCTAGCCGAGGTGTAAGATATGGCCGCATCCTCCGCAGTCATCCCCTCCACGGCTTTCGCCGAAGAGCTGAGGCGGCGGGGAGGCTCCAGCGTTGCCCGCTGCTACCAGTGCGCCACCTGCTCCAGCGTCTGCGAGCTGGCGCCGGAGGATGCCCCCTTCCCGCGGCGCCAGGTCCTGTGGGCGCAGTGGGGCCTGACGGACCGGCTGGCCCGCGACCCCTCTGTGTGGCTGTGCTACCAGTGCAACGACTGCACCCAGCGCTGCCCTCGCGACGTCCGCCCGGGCGATGTCCTCCAGGCGGTGCGGAGCTTGGTGATTGAATCGCTGGCCTATCCCCGGCTCCTCGGGCGGTTCGTCGGGCGCGCCGGCACCACCTGGCCGCTCTTGCTGGGTGTCCCGATCCTCTTCTGGGTCGCCTTGCTGGCCGCCACGGGCCGTCTGGCGGTGCCGCCAGGCGCGCTGGCGTTCGGCGACTTCGTCCCCCACTCGTTCATCTACGCGGTGTTCTTCCCGGTGGCAGGCTGGGTGGTCTTCGCGAGCTGGACGAGCGGGCGTCGCTTCTGGACCCTCCTGGGTGATGGCGCGCCGCGCGCTGGCTCCTTCCAGAAACACCTCGTGCCCGTGCTGGCTGAGATCGCCACCCACAAGCGCTTCGCCTCCTGTGAGACGACTGGCCCCCGCCGCCTGGGGCACCTCCTCCTGCTCTGGGGGTTCGTGGGAGCGGCCGTTACCTCCGGCCTGCTGGTGGTCGCCCTCTACGGCTTCCACACAGAGCTGCCCCTCGCCCAGGGCCATCCCTTCAAGGTCCTCGGGAATGTCTCCGCGGCGCTCCTGGTCGTGGGCGGCGCGCTGTTGGTGAAGCACCGCCTGGTTGACGGCGATCGGTTCGGTACCCCGACCGCCTTCGATGTCTTTTTCCTGGCGGCAGTCGTGGGGGTGATCGCGACCGGGGTGCTGGCGGAGGCCGGGCGCCTGACCTTCCCCGCGGCATTCGCCTGTGGCCTGTACGTGGTGCATCTCGGGCTGGTGTTGAGTCTGTTCCTGACCTTCCCCTACTCCAAGTTCGCCCACTTGATGTACCGCGCGCTGGCCCTCGTTCACATCCGAATGATAACGCCACCCTCCCCCGGGGGGTAGCTGCGCAGAGGGCAAGCCATGGGCACGGGCCGCCTCTGCCGAGTTCTCGGGCTTCTGGTCGTCGGACTCAGCTTCACAAGTGCGGCTCCAGCGCTGGCGCGGGAACCGGCGGGAGGATGGAATCCCCCAGCCCTGCCCAGCGGGCCCCACAAGCACCTGCAGTGCAGGGCGTGCCATGACTCTGCGTCAGGGCCGGTGAAGATCGGCCGCGACTCCCCGATCGGTCGAAGGAGCGTTGTTGACACTTGTGGAAGTTGCCACCCACGGGAAAAGGCGGTGTACGCCGCGGGATCCCACGGCCGTGGGGTCGCAAGAGGTGACGCCGTTTCTCCGACCTGCGTATCCTGTCACGGTGCACACGGGATCAGGCGGGTGCGTGACCCGGCTGCGCCCACCTCGCCCCTCCGAGTGGTTTTCACCTGCGCTGCGTGCCATGAGGACCCGGCAGTCCTGCGAGCCACCAACCTCCCCTATACCGTCGTCGAACAGTATCAGGAAAGCTTCCATGGCATCGCTCAAGCCAGCGGAATTGCCCGAGTAGCCACGTGTGTCTCCTGCCATGGCCCGCATGCCGTACTTCCGGCTAGCGATCCTCATTCGCGAGTCTCCTCGGCCAACCTGGAAGCTACCTGCGGATCCTGCCATCCTGCGGTGACAGCGGACATGGTGGCCGCCGTGCAACATCCGGGCGGGCGCCTGAGGTTCTCGGCCCTCCTCGACAAGCTGCGCATCTACGTGCCGACCGCGGGCGCGGCGGTCAACTCCCTGCTGGCCTCGGGGATGGGCATGCTGGTGGGATTCCTCTCGGGACTGTTCGGTGTCGGCGGGGGATTTCTCATGACCCCGCTCCTGATATTCATCGGCATTTCCCCTGCGGTGGCCGCCGCCACCGATGCCGCACAAATCACGGCCGGTGCCACCTCAGGCGCCATTTCTCACTCGCGTCTGGGCAACGTGGACTACAAAATGGGCCTGGTGGTCGTCCTGGGCGGCTGGACCGGCGGCTATGTGGGTGTGCAGCTCGTCCACCTGCTCCGCAATTTGGGTAATTTCGATTTCGTTCTCCGGTTGGTCTACGTGCTGGTCCTCAGCTTCATTGGTATCACGATGTTCCGGGAAGGCCTGCGCGCCCTTTGGGGGCACTCGCCCTGGAAGGAGCCTACCCCCGGCCGGCTGACTCGCGCCTTATCAGACCTGCCCCTCCAAATGTCCTTCCCCAAATCGGGGCTGCGTGTCTCCGCATTGCTTCCGGTGTCGGCGGGCTTTGCGGTTGGAGTGCTCGCCGCATTCCTGGGCGTCGGGGGCGGGTTCATCATGCTGCCCACGATGATCTACATCATCGGTCTCCCCACGCGTATGGCCGTAGGGACGGACCTCTTCCAGATCGTCCTCACTTCCGCAAACGTCACGCTGCAGCAGGCCGTGACCAACCACACGGTGGACCTCGTGTTGGCCGTAACGCTCTTTATCGGCTCGACGATCGGGGCGCAGTTCGGAGTCCTCGCCAGTCGCCGCCTCCGGGGGGAGCAGATCCGGGTTTTCCTGGCGGTGATCGTGCTGGCGGTGATGGGGGTGCTGCTCTATCAGTTGATCACGCCACCGGCGCACCTGATTGACTTCGCCAAAGCCGGAGGAGGGCACTGATGGGCGCCGCCCTCGCCCTCCTCTTTGTTCTCGTCGCATCCCTGCCGGCGGCGGCTCAGGACCAGGCGTCTGGCACCTGGGTCCAGAGCCGCCGGGTGAGCATCTCTCTGACCTTCTCGGGCCAGGACGTCTTTTTCTTTGGCCGGGTATTGCCCGGCACGGAGAGCATACTGGCCGTGATGGAAGGCCCTCCCGCAGGCGAGGTTCGCCTCATGGAGCAAGGGCGGGTGGGCCCTTTCTGGCTCGGCGTCAGGCAATACAGGCTCGCCGGGGTGCCCGGGGTCTACCTGGTGAATGGGAGTGGCCCTCTCTACGGCGACCTCCCGACCAGCACCATCCCCATGCAGTCCGCGGGGTGGACCGCCTCTCCTGCTTCCGCGGGGTTCCTGGTGGGCCCGGAAGCCATCCGCGCCCGGGCCCACATCACATCCTTATCGGGCGATCTGACGCCCGAGGAAGCGGGACGGGTCTTGGACGGCTACTGGCAGCTTCAAGCCCGCCGGGCCTTATACGTGATGCGTAGTTATGCCATCCGCATCGGCCGGGACGGCGTCTTCTATCACCGGTTCGCGCTGCCCACGCAAGCTCCCGAGGGGAGGTACCGGATTACCACGCGTTTCCTCGCCGGGGATCGGCTATTCGGGACGGCGGAAAACGAGCTGTTCCTCCGCAAGACCGGCTCTGTGGCGTGGCTCTCCCGGCTTGCGGAGCGACAGGCTTTTACTTATGGGGTTTTCACGGTGCTCATCGCCCTGACGGCTGGCTGGCTGGCGGGGACAATCTTCAGGCGCGGCGGGGGCCACTGATGGTGGGGTCGCCCCGACGGTGGCCGGCCCGGAGGAGGTCGGGCAAGCCGCCGATGCAGGTAATCGGATGTCCCAGCACAGATGGGAGCGTTACCGCGCAGTCCCCACTGTTTCCATTTGGCTACCAGCGGATCGGGTCCCGGATTTCGATGGGTGCATCAGGATGATGAAAAAGCGGGAGGATGCGTGAGAGGAAGGGTTGGCACGAGGTTTGATATAGGAACCTCAAGGGAGGAGGAGTCTCACCGATCCCCGTGTGCGCTGGATATCCGTTGAACGCCACGATCGTGTGCCCGGACGCGGCCTGTCGTAGTGGAAGCGATTCACACAAGGAGGATGAACATGGGCAAGCTCGTTCCCCCACATGGGAGCAAGGAACTCAAACCGCTGCTTCTGGAAGGCAAGGAGCGGGAAGAGGAGCTCAAGAAGGCCCAGGGCCTCAAGAAAGTCCCCATGACCAGCCGGGAAACCTCCGATCTCATCATGATGGGGATCGGCGCGTTCACGCCTCTGGATGGCTTCATGGGCTTCGACGACTGGAAGAGCTGCTGCGACGCCTACTCCATGCCCACGAAGAACTTCCTGTTCTGGCCCATCCCGATCACCTTGTCCGCCGAGCAGCATCTGGCTGGCTCCATCAAGGCGGGCGAGGAGGTTGCCCTGTGGGACCTTGAGACCGACTCCCTCATGGGCACCATGCAGGTGACCCAAAAGTACGCGATTGAGAAGGAATACGAATGCAAGCAGGTCTTCCGGACCACGGATCCGAAGCATCCCGGCGTGGAAAAGGTTATGCAACAGGGGCCGATGAATCTCGCCGGCCCGGTCAAGGTTCTTTCGGAATCCTATTATCCGGAGATGTTCAAGAGCATTTACCAACGGCCCGCCGAAGCCAGGAAGTTGTTCGAGGCGCGCGGCTGGAGCACCGTGGCAGCCCTGCAGCTTCGCAACCCCATGCACAACTCCCACGCCTATCTCGCGTGGATCGCCATCGAGGTGTGCGATGGGGTCTACATTCACCAGTTGGTCGGGAAGCTCAAGCCCGGCGATATCCCCGCCGAGGTCCGGGTCAAGGCCATTGACGCCCTCGTGAACAAGTACTTCCGCAAAGAGCGCGTGATCCAGGGTGGCTATCCCATGGAGATGCGGTATGCCGGTCCCCGCGAGGCCCTGTTGCACGCAGTCTTCCGCCAGAACTACGGGTGCAGCCACCTCATCGTGGGACGCGATCATGCCGGGGTAGGGGACTACTACGGGCCCTTCGATGCGCAGAAGATCTTCCACGAGATCCCCCAAGGCTCCCTGATGCTGCAACCCCTGCCGCTGGATTGGACCTTCTACTGCTACGAGTGCGGCAGCATGGCCTCCATGAAGACCTGCCCGCACGAGAGCAAGGCCGTCATCGATGAAAACGGCGCCTACAAGGGCGGAGGCAGGCTTCTGCTCTCCGGCACGCTGCTGCGTAAGCTGATGAGTGAGGGCAAGCCGGTCCCTGCGGAGTTCTCAAAGCCCGAGGTCATCGCCATCCTCAAGGAGTACTACGACAGCCTGGAGGAGAAGGTGGAGGTGAAACTCCACGGGTTCGCCACCGGCGAGACCAAGAAATAGGTCGTCTCTCCGGGGAACACCCGGTTCGCACCGAGGGTGCAGGCGTCACGCGGTCACGGCGTCCGCACCCTCGGTCGGAGGGGCCAGTGGAACCGCTTGCGGACCAGGGCCTCCTGGACTGGGATCGGCTTGGTCCCGTGACCACGATCCTGGTTTACGAGATCTTTTTCGGGGCGCTCGGCTTCATGGTCCTGGCCTACCTCGTCAAGATCCGGCGACTCCTGAAGCTGCCAGCCGTCGTGGAGAGCACGCCCCCCCGCGGTGATGAGGTCCGCGGAATCCGCTACGCCTACCTGACACTTGCCATCCCGTGGGAGCTGGAGAGCCAGCGGCAGGATTGGTCCTCCTACGTCGAATTCGCCTGCCTCCACATCAGCATTGCCGTCAACCTCGGGATGGCTCTTACCTTGCCCATGGCTCACGAGGCGCTGCGGAGACCCTCAGTCATCACTGCCCTGCATTGGATTCTTCTAACGGGCGCGGCAATCGGATTGCTCCGTCTGACCAATCGCCTGACGCAACGGGCATTGCGAGCCATCAGCTCACCAGACGACTACCTTTGCCTGGTGCTGCTGACAATGTGGATGCTGGCGGGTCTCTCGGCCATTTCCCAGCAGAGCGGGGCAGGGCTGCTGGTCTATTACCTGCTTGCAACCCTCTGCCTGATCTACATGCCCTTCAGCAAGCTCTCGCACTTCGTGTACTGGCCCTTCATCCGCTACCACATGGGGAAGCACTTTGGCCACCGGGGCGTCTACCCCAGGAAGGTGTCGCCAAAGGCCGGCTAGGTCTCGAAGAGGGAACGCCGACGATGTCTCCGGTCCGCTCGCAGATGGCCCAGAAAGCCGCCGCGGCATTCAAGAAGGCCACGGCGACGCGGGAGGCCGTGCTGGCCCTGGCCACCTGCGTCCACTGCGGCCTGTGCGCCGACTCGTGCCACTATTACCACGCCACCGGGGACCCCAAGATGGCCCCGGCCTATAAGGCAGATCGAGTCCGCCGGCTGTTCAAGCCCTCTGCGGACTGGCTGGGGCGGCTGGTCCCGGAACGGGGTGCCGGCGGCGCCCTCTTGGCCGACCGGGACCTGGCGGAGTTGAAGGACATCGTCTTCGGTTGCTGCACCCTGTGCCGCCGCTGCACGATCAACTGCCGGTTCGGCATCGACAATGCCCTGATCATCCGGACCGCTCGCGGAGCTCTCGCCGCCCAGGGCATGGCGCCCGAAGAATTCCTCTCGGTCATGAGGGACCAGCGAGCGGCGGGGAACCGGATGGGGATCTCCCAGGCGGACTATTTGGAGACCATCGAGTGGCTAGAGCGAGAGGCGCAGATCGAGCTGGGCCTGGACTTTCGGGTCCCGATTGACAAGGAGGGGGCGGAGATCGTCTACGTGATCGACCCCCGCGAGGTGAAATACGCCCCCGTGACCCTGCTCGCGGCTTTCAAGATCTTCCACCTCGCCGGCGCTGACTGGACGCTGCCCGGGGTGGGGTGGGAGCACAGCAGCTTCGGCCTGTTTTCCGGGGACAATGACCTCGGCGCCCGCATGGGCAGGCTTGTCTTCGACCAGGCCAGGAAGCTCGGGGCGAAGAAGGTGGTGGTCTCGGACTGCGGGGCTGGGTACCGGGCAATGAAGTGGGAAGCGCCCAACTGGACAAAGGCAAAGTCCCTGCCTTTTGCGATCGAATCGCTGCTGGAAACGATGGTGAGTTACATCCTGCAGGACCGCATTACCCTTGACCGAGGGAAGAATCCTCACTCGGTGACCTACCACGACCCCTGCAACCTCTCCCGCAGCGCAGGAATCACCGAGGAGCCTCGCTTCCTTCTCAAACGCGCCTGCCTCGAATTTCTGGAGATGCACCCGAACCGCGAGGATAACTACTGCTGCGCGGGAGGCGGAGGGGCGATGGTCATGCCCGAGTACACCTCCCGCCGGCGCGCGGCGGCAGAGGTAAAGGCCAAGCAGATCCGGGCGACCGGTGCTGGCGTCGTTGCCACGGCCTGCCATGACTGCGTGGACAGCTTGACTGATCTGATTCAATGGTACGGCCTCAACCTCCAAGTCAAGAACGTCATCGAGATCGTCGCGAATGCCTGCGTCTCTCCGGCGGGGCACACGACGGAGGCCAGGAGGCCGATCCCGGTGGGACTCAAGGGCAGGCGGATCCTGGTCGTGGCGGACGAACCGGACGGAGTTCGCAGCTTCTCCGCCTTCCTCTCTCAGCAGGGCTTCTCGGTTTCCAGCGCTTGGGGGGTGCGAGAGGCGCTGGTCAAGGCCGGCCAAGAGAGGCCGGATCTGATCAGCCTCGACATCATGGTGCCGGGGGAATCCGGCGTGGAGCTCTTCATGGCCCTCCGTCGAGATCCCCAGGTCCAGGGCCTTCCGGTCTTCATCATCAGTGACGTCGTAGACCTGCGGAAGCTGATGTACTGTCGAGAGGTCCGACCCCCTGAGGGTTACGCGGGAAAACTGACCGACCCCGACGTCCTGCTCATGACCGTCCGCCGGTTGCTCGAAATTGGGCACTGATCGCCTGCGTCGGGGCGTTGATGGGATGGGGGAGCGAGGCTACTTTTATCTTTGCGAGGCTCGGGACCCACGCACAAGGAGGGGAGCATGGCGAAAGACAGCGTGACCATCACCGACAACCGCACCGGCAAGACCTACGAGCTGCCTATCCAGTACGGAACCTTTCCCACCTACGGGGCGGCGATCCGGACCGCGGACCTCAGACAGATCAAAGTCTCCGACGACGACTTCGGCCTGATGGGCTACGACCCGGCGTTCATGAACACCGCCTCGTGCAAGAGCACGATCACCCACATTGACGGGGAGCGCGGGATCCTTCGCTACCGGGGCTATCCCATCGAGCAACTGGCCGAGCAGAGCAACTATCTGGAGGTAGCCTACCTGGTGATCCATGGCGAGCTGCCCAGCAAGGCCCAGTATGACGAATGGGTGCGCCACATCACCCACCATACCATGATCCACGAGAATCTGAAGAAGTTCATGGACGGATTCACCTCCGATGCCCATCCCATGGCCATGCTGGTGAGCAGCTTGGCTGCCCTCGCCACCTTCTACCCCGCGTCCAAGAAGGTCAGGGACGCGGAGACCCGGCAGCTCGAGCTCTACCGGCTCATCGGCAAGGTGATCACGCTGGGGGCGATGGCCTACCGCCACACGAAGGGGCTCCCCTACGTCATGCCGGACAACGATTTGAGCTACAGCGGCAACTTCATGAACATGCTCTGGAAAATGGTCGAGCCCAGGTACAAACCCAATCCCATCCTGGAGCGCGCGCTGGACGTGCTGTTCGTCCTGCACGCCGATCACGAGCAGAACTGCAGCACCAACGCCATGCGGAGCGTCGGGAGTGCCGAGACCGATCCCTATTGCACCGCCGCCGGCGCCACCGCGGCGCTGTTCGGGCCGCTGCACGGCGGGGCCAACGAGGCGGTGCTCCGCATGCTCCGGCAGATCGGGTCCAAGGAGAAGATCCCGCAGTTCATCCAGGACGTGAAGGAGCGGAAGGCGCTCCTCATGGGCTTCGGGCACCGGGTGTACAAGAACTACGATCCCCGCGCGAGGATCATCAAGCGCCTGGCCGAGCAGGTCTTCGAGGTCACCGGCCGGAACCCGCTCCTCGACATGGCCATGGAACTCGAGCGGATCGCCTTGGAGGACGAGTTCTTCGTCAAGCGGAAGCTCTACCCCAACGTCGACTTCTATTCCGGGATCATCTATGAGGCTATGGGCTTCCCCACCGACTTCTTCACAGTGCTATTTGCCATCCCGCGAATGTCTGGGTGGCTGGCCCAGTGGCAGGAGTTGATCACCGATCCGGAGCAGAAGATCACCCGGCCGCGCCAGATTTACACCGGGGTGGCCATCCGCGACTTCGAGTCGATGGAGAAGCGCGAGAAGAAGTAAAGGCTGGGCGAGAGCGGGTCCAGCCCCTCGAGGGGCAGAACTGATCCCGGCCATTCCCACGGCCCTGGCCGGACCGCGAGGTGTTCGGAGGTCTCACGCGGCTTGGCTGACAGCGCGCGGAGCAGACGCCATGCTCTCGATTCGACGGATCCTGTTTCCTACCGACCTTTCGGAGCCGGCCGCGTACGCCTGGTCCTATGCCCTGACCTTTGCCGAGGAGTTCAGCGCCGAAGTTCACCTGCTTCACGTGGTCGAGCCGCTGCCGCAGATGACCGAGCCGTTTATGATGAAGTACCATCCCGAGAAGATGGTGGAGTCCCTCGCTACGAAAGCGGCGGCTGCCATGGACCAGCAGGTCGGGGAGGCCAAGACTCACGGGTTGATCTTCTGCCGCGAGGTCCGGGTGGGCACGGCCTGTTGCGAGATCGTCCGGTACGCCGCCAGTCACGACATCGACCTCATCGTGATGGCCACCCATGGCTACACCGGCATGGCTCACGCGCTGGCGGGGAGCGTGGCCGAGAAGGTCGTGCGAATGGCGCCGTGCCCGGTGCTCACCATCAAGCGCCCGGCGTTCCGGGTCCAGGGCTCGCTGGATCCTTGCGGGCGGAGCACCGGTTGAGAATCCAGGCGCGCGAAGGAGGCAAAGAAACTCCCCGTATTCAAACCGCTGACAGGAAATCGCCCGGATAGAACGGCCCGAAAGATTTCGCTCTTGATGCTCTCCTGAGTTGAGGGGAAGGCGTCGTGACCCTCTGCAGGTCACTTCACCGCCTGAAAGTTGAGGGCGACGATCATGCCTGAGAACAAAGATACCGTACGAGTTCTGGTCGTTGACGACGAGGAGGACTTCGGGAGCGCTGTGGCCACCCGGCTCCGTCGTCGGGGATTCGCGGCGTCGGCTGTGTTCGCGGGGCGCGATGCGCTGCGACTCGTTCAGGAGACCCGGTACGATGTGATGGTCCTCGACCTCAAGATGCCCGAGATGGACGGGGTTGAGGTCCTGCGGGAGGTCCGGCGCCTCGACCCGAATCTTCAGGTGGTGGTGCTGACCGGTCACGGCACCGTCGAAACCGGAATCGAGGGGATGCAGCTCGGGGCCTCTGACTTTCTTCGAAAACCCCTGGCCATCGAGAACGTGTGCACCGTCATCGAGACTGTGGCAGAGCGATCGCGCAAGAGTCGCGGATCAACCCATCGGGAGGGAGAACCAGTATGAGATACCTCTCATGGAGGGCAGCGGGCCCGCGCCGCAGGAGTTGGATGGGCCGACTGGCCGTCATCCTCACAACCCTGCTCCTCTGGTTGCCGGCAGCCAATGTCCTGGCCGCTGCCGGACCCGCCAAGAAACTTGTCAATGTCGCTGACACCAGAGGCCTCGATCCTGGTTTGAGCAAATGGATTGCCGGTCTTTATAACACCTCGCTCTGGCAATTCAGCCTCGTGGCGGTGGCTGTGATGGCCGTCATGGGCCTCCTCCTGGGGTTCGTGTGCGACCGTCTCGTGGGGTTGCTTGGGGTCAACCTGGGAAGGATGCAGCGCCACGAGTAGGCGCTGAGGTGGAGGCCACCGGCATGGATTTCTTCACGATCTATCTGCCCATAGCGGGCATTCACTTCAATGTTCTACTCCTGATCCTCATCGGTTTCACTGTCGGGGTGTGCGGGGGATTCTTTGGGATCGGCGGCGCGTGGATCGTCACCCCTGCCCTGAACATCTTCGGTTTCCCTATGCCGTATGCCATCGGCACGGACTTGGCTCACATGGGCGGCAAATCCATCGTCTCCACCATGAGGCACGGCAAGTTCGGCAATGTGGGTCTGCGCTTGGGGATCTCGATGATCATCGGCACCATGGGGGTATGGAGCTCGGAGCACAACTCGTGATGATGCTGGAGCGCGCCGGGCTCGCCGAGTCGGTCATCCGGAAGGCGTGCATCGTTTTCCTGGCTCTCATTGGCTCCTACGTGCTGTACGACTACATCACGCATACTCGACGTCCGAAGAAGACCGATGGTCCCGCGCCGATTGCCCTCCGCGAGGAAACCCTGGCGACGCGGCTCCAGCGCGTCCGCATCCCTCCCATGATCTACTTCCCGGCGTCCGG
This sequence comes from uncultured Methylomirabilota bacterium, assembly GCA_963714585.1. Taxonomy (GTDB): domain Bacteria; phylum Methylomirabilota; class Methylomirabilia; order Methylomirabilales; family 2-02-FULL-66-22; genus 2-02-FULL-66-22. The sequence goes on along the minus strand of CAVQPC010000067.1, from coordinate 1,387 downwards.
CATCACCTGCTCCCTGTGGCTGCCCCTCTTGGTGGCGCTCACGACGGGGGTGGTTGCCAGCGTTCTGGGTGTGGGCGGGGGCTTCATCCGCATGCCCGCTCTGATCTACCTGATCGGCTGCCCGACCGCCGTCGCGGTGGGGACAGACCTCTTTGAAATAATGATCACGGGTGCCTATGGTGCCTTCACCTATGGTGTCAAGGGCAGGGTGGAGTTGATTGCGGCGATGTGGATGCTGGTGGGCGCAGCCATCGGTGCACAGCTCGGGACCATCGCCACCAAGTACGTGCGCGGGTACGCCATCCGCCTCCTGTTCGCCACCACGATCTTCACGGCGTGCGGCTCGGTTATTCTGAAGCAGTTGGAATTCCAGGTGGCTTCCTCCATCGTGATACTCGTGGCCGCCATTGCTATAAGCGGCGTGATCATCTCGTGGCTTGTCAAGGGGGTGGTTTCCGAGCGAGCGGCCGCACATTTGAAAGCAATCGCGGACTAGTCGCGGCCGTGGAGGGCACATGAACAGACTGAGCTTCTCAGCCGGGCTGATCGCTTTTGGGGTTCTCCTGAGTGGGTGCGGAGAGGCACCCCGGGTGGTCCAGGGCACTGTCGTCAGCTATGAGGCATCCTCTCAAACTCTGGTGATGAAGGACGAGACCAGACCGGGCGTCACGCTGAGGGTTTCGCTGGTCGGCGCCGAGGTGGGGGCCGAGGCCGCGCCGGGCGATACCGTTCGGGTCGCCTACCGGGAAATCGGTTCACGCCCTGTCGCCACCCGCGTGATGAACGTCACCCGGCAGGACGAGGTGGGCAGGAGGGGCGGCACGGGCACTCATTGAGGAAAGACGAGGCTGATCCGGACGACCCAAGAGGAGCCTTGAGCCATGTCGATCATTACGATTTCCCGAGGTTCGATGAGTGGCGGTCAGGCGCTGGCGGAGTGCCTCGCCGGCGCCTTGGGCTCACCGTGTGTCGGGCGCGAGATCGTTGTCGAGGCGGCCGCCAAGGTCGGGGTGCCCGAGAAGATCCTGGCGGAAAAGCTCGAGCGCGGCCCGGGGGTGTGGGATCGGCTGACTCTGCCGCGCCGCATGTACGTCGCGGCCGTGCAGGAGGCGCTGGCCGAGCATGCCGTCAAGGGCGACCTGGTGTATCACGGCTACGCCGGCCACCTCCTGCTCCGGGGCGTGCCGGGGTGCTGCGGGTCCGCCTGATCGCCCCCATGGCGATGCGGATCCGGGCCGTGATCGAGCGGAAGGACGTGTCCCCACCGGAGGCAGAGCGGGTGATCCAGCGGGACGAACGCCGTCGCCGCTGGACGCAGGCGATGTACGGGGTGGAACTCGGCGATCCGAAACTGTACGACCTCGTGGTCAACCTGGAGGGGATGTCG
>CAVQPC010000066.1:0-34094 GCA_963714585.1 uncultured Methylomirabilota bacterium | reverse complement strand
GCCCCGGGTTGATTTCGCGGAAGTCGGGCGGCTGTGTGCGGCAGACCTCCGCCGCATAGGCGCAGCGCGGGTGGAAGTAGCAGCCTGACGGCGGATTGGCGGGGCTGGGGACCTCCCCCTTCAGCTCGACATTGCCCGATTGCACGCGCGGGTCGGCCACCGGCACGGCCGCCATCAGGGCGGCCGTATAGGGATGCCTGGGCTGGTGGAACAACTCGCCGGTTTTCGCCATTTCGACCAGTTTGCCGACGTACATGACGGCAACCCGGTCGCAGATGTGCTTCACCACGCCCAGGTTGTGGGCGACGAAGATGTAGGTCAGGTTCAGCCGCTTCTGCAAATCGAGCAGCAGGTTCAGGATCTGGGCCTGCACTGAAACGTCCAGGGCGGAGACCGGCTCGTCCGCCACGACCAGGCGCGGGTGGACCGACAGCGCGCGCGCGATGCCGATGCGCTGGCGCTGGCCGCCGCTGAAGGCGTGCGGGAACCGCTGCATGTACTCGGGGCGCATGCCCACCAACTGCAGCAGCTCGGCCACCTGATCGGTGCGCTGCTTGCGATTCGCCAGCCCGTTGACCAGAAGCGGCTCGCCGACGATGTCGAACAGGTTCATGCGCGGATTGAGCGAGCCGTAGGGGTCCTGAAAGATCATCTGCATCTGCGGCCGCAGCGGCCGCAGCGCGGCCCGGTCCAGCGCTGGCCAGATCGACCACCTGCCCTTCGCCGGTGCGGAACAGCATCTGGCCGCTCGAGGGGGCGATGGCGCGCACGATGCAGCGCGACGGTGGTGGTCTTGCCGCAGCCGCTCTCACCGACCAGGCCGAGCGTCTCCCCTTCCTCGACGAAGAAACTGACATCGTCGACCGCGCGCACGTTGCCGATCGTCTTCTTGAAAAACCCTTTCTGGATCGGGAAATACTTGCGGAGGTTTCTCACCTCCAGAAGCGGCGTGTTGCTGGCGCTCGTCATTCGGAAACCTCGACATCATGATACAGAAAGCAGCTCACCCGCTGCTCTTCTCCCACCGCCTGGAGCGCGGGGGTTCGCGCGTCGCACCTGCCCGGCATGCGCTTGACACAGCGGGGATGGAACGGACAGCCCGAGGGCTTGTTGAAGGGATGCGGGATCGATCCGCTGATGGTCGGCAGGCTTACGCGCGGCTGCGAGCTGACGCTGGGGATGGAGCGCAGGAGCGCCTGGGTGTAGGGATGCTTCGGCGCATGGAAGATGTCATCCACGGGCCCCTGCTCCATGACCAGACCGAGATACATGACCATGACGTAACTGGCCATCTGGGCGATGACGCCCAGGTCGTGGGTGATGAAGATGATCGCCGAGTTGCGCTCCTGCTGCAGCTGCCGCAGCAGGCGCAGCACCTGGGCCTGGGTCGTCACGTCGACGGCGGTGGTCGGTTCGTCGGCGATGAGCAGCCGGGGATTGCAGGAGAGGGCCATGGCGATGATGGCGCGCTGGCGCAGGCCGCCGCTGAGCTGCCAGGAGTATTCATCCAGGCGACGCTCCGGCATGGGAATGCCCACGTCCTTCAGCAGATCGCACGCGAGATCCCGGGCGGCCTTCTTGCCGATGGATTGGTGCAGCATGATCGCTTCGATGATCTGGTTGCCGATGGTGTGCACCGGGCTGAAGGACGCCATCGGCTCCTGCGGAATGAGCGCGATCTGCGCGCCGCGGATCGAGCGCATCTCCTGGCCGTGCGCATCCAGCCCGGCCAGGTCCAGCTCCTCCTCGCCGCCCGTTCCATCCTGGCGGGACCGGCGCAGCAGGATCTGGCCGTGCACGATCTTTCCCGGGGCCTCGACGATGCGGAGGATGGATTTCATGGTCACGCTCTTTCCGCAGCCGCTTTCGCCGACGATGCCGAAGATCTGGCCGGCGTGCACGTCGAAGCTCACCCCGTCGACCGCCTTGACCACGCCTTCGTCCATCAGGAAATAGGTCTTCAGGTCGCGTACGGAGAGCAGCGGTCGCGTTCTGGGTGTTCATCCGGCCTCCTCAATGCCCGTACGGATCCGCGGCATCGCGCAGGCCGTCGCCGACGAGATTGAACGCCAGCACCGCGATGATCACCACCAGCCCGGGGAACATCAGCCACGGCGCCAGCGCCACCGTCTGGATGTTCTGCGCCTCCTGCAGCAGCACGCCCCAGCTGATGGCCGGCGGCCGGATGCCCAGCCCCAGGAAGCTGAGCGAGGTCTCGCTGATGATCATGACCGGGATGGCCAGGGTGCTGGCGGCGATGATGTGGCTGGTGAACGCGGGAACCATGTGCCGCAGGATGATGCGCAGGTGGCTGCAGCCGGCCAGCTCCGCCGCCAGGACGAAGTCCTCCTCGCGCAGGGACAGGAAGCGCCCGCGCACCTCGCGCGCCAGCGTCGTCCAGCCGATGAAGGCGAGGATGATCGTGATGGCGAAGAACACCTGCTCCGGGCGCCAGTCCTGCGGCAGGGCCGCCGTCATCATGAGCCAGATCGGGATGGTCGGCAGCGACTGCAGCAGCTCGATCACCCGCTGGATGACCATGTCGAGCCAGCCGCCGAAATACCCGGAGATGCCGCCCAGGAGGACGCCCAGGATCATGCTCAGCGCGACGGCCACCAGGCCGACCGTCATCGAGGTGCGCGTGCCGAACATCATGCGCGACCACTGGTCGCGTCCCAGGCGGTCGGTGCCCAGGAAATGCGGCCGCCCCTTGGACTTCGGGTCCTTGGCGTCGATCAGGTGGATGTCGGTCTCGAAAAGACCCAGCACCTTGTACTTGTACCCCCGCACGAAGAGCGCGATCGGGATTCGCACCGTCTCATCGCGCACCCATTCCATTTTCAGCGTGACCGGATTGCGCTTGCCGACGACGGCCGGCACCGACGGGTTGAATCCCGTCTTGTCGAAGAAGGAAATCCGCTGCACGGGAATGAAGGCGAGGGCGGCATCGGTCGCTTCAGGGTCCTGGTTGCTGAAGAAGTCCGGCACCAGGACGACGACGTAGAACAGGAGCAGGACGATCGCGCTGGCGACCGCCAGGCGGTTCTTGCGGAATCGCCACCAGACCAGCTTCCAGTTCGACGCGACGGAGACGCGCTCTTCGTCCTTCGAGGAGAGCTCCGATGGCGGCGCGGTCGCATCTTGAATCTCGTCCGCCATGGGTTAGGTCCCCTCCATCCGGATACGCGGATCGAACAGCGCGAGCAGGATGTCCGAGATCAGGGTGCCGACGATCGTGAGCACGCAGTAGATCAACAGGATGCTTCCCGCCAGGTACATGTCCTGCTGGATCAGCGACCGCAGAAGCAGGGGGCCGATATTGGGCAGGTTCATGACGGTCGCCACGATCAGGCTGCCGGAGAACAACTGCGGCAGGTACCAGCCGATCGTGCTGATGATCGGGTTGAACGCCAGGCGCACCGGGTACTTGACGACCAGCTTCCACTCCGACATGCCCTTGGCGCGGGCCGTCACGACATAGGGCTTGTTCAGCTCATCGAGCAGGTTGGCGCGCATGATGCGCATCAGGCGCGCGGTGCCGGCCACGCCCAGCACGATCGCGGGCAGCCAGATGTGCTTGAGCAGATCGATGAATCGGCCCAGGCTCCACGGCGCCTGGGTATACTGGGGTGAGAACAGGCCGGTGATCATCAGGCCGAAATTGGAGAAGCAGACCCACATCAGGATGAGCGCCAGCATGAAGTTCGGCGTGGCCACGCCGACGTAATTCAGCACCGCGAAGAGGTAATCCAGCGCCGTGTTCTTGTGCATGGCCGAATAGATGCCGGCCGGAATGGCCACGATCCAGGTGATGACGAAGGCGAACAGGGCCAGCAGCACGGTGACCAGCATCCGCTCGCCGATCAGCTCCGAACTTGGGCCGCTGGTATTCGAGGGAAAGACCCAGGTCCCCCCGGACAAGGCTTCCCAGCCAGAGGAAGTACCGGACGTGGACCGGCTGGTCCAGGCCGAACTGATGCTTGAGCGCCTCGACCTGGGCCGCGTCCATGGACGAACCGGACGAGGCCAGCATGGCCACGTAGCTGGTCAGGAAATCACCCGGGGGCGCCTGGACCAGGGCGAAAACGACGACCGTGAACAAAAGCATCAGCAGCGGCAGCAGCAAGCAGGCGCTTGATGATGAAGCGAAGCATGCGCGGGGTTCCCCATAAAGACAGGGAGACGGGAGAAGTCATCCCGCCTCCCTGTACCGTCGAACCCGTTACTCCTGAGTTTTCACCGAGGTCCGATTTGCTCACCACGGTCTGTTTGCGCACGCGCGCAAAAACCAGTTACTTGAAGAACCACACTTCCGGGCGGCCGTTGCCGGGCGTGCGCAGCGGCCAGTCCTTGGTCAGGTTGGCCGGGACGTTGTGCAGTTTCGCGTTGACCACGGCCACGCCCTGGTCCGTCGCGGTCAGGCCGACCGTGCCGATCTCGAACATGTTGTCCACCCACAGCTTGAAGAGCTCCTGGGCGATCTTGATCTGTTCGGCCGGCCCGACCGTCTTGGCCTTGTCCTGCAGCTCGATGATCTTCTTGGCGTCGGCCGGCGGCTCAACGCCTTCCTTGCCGTTGGTGTCGTACCACTGCTTCCACAGCGGTCCGTAGGTGAGATTCCCGTACAGGTCCTTGCGGAAATCGTACTTGGTTGAGCCGGTGAACGGGAACCCGGCCGTGTCCTGGTTCCACAACTCGGCCTGCAGGTCGTTGGCCTGGCGCATCTGGAAGTGCAGGGAGCGCTCGCGGATCTGCATGTTGACCTTGACGCCGACCTTCTCGAAGTCCTTGGTGACCAGCGTGCCGATGTCGCGGTAGGGACCGAAGACCTCGACCACCGAGAGTTCGATCATGACGCGCTTGCCGCTCGGGAACAGGCGGAAGCCCTCGGCGTCCTTCTTGTTCAGGCCGATCGAGTCGAGCAGCTGGTTGGCCTCGGCCGGGTTGTACTCGGTGTACTTGAAGGCGTACTCGTCGCCGGGGTAGTAGGGATGGCCCTTCTTCGGAACGGCCTGGCGCGGCTCGCCGGTGCCGAGGAAGGCGGACTCGTTGATCTGCTTGCGGTTGATCGCCAGGGACATGGCGATGCGGAAGTCCTTGTTCGCCATCAGCTTGCCCAGTTCCGGGTCCTTGGCGTAGGTCTGGTTGAAGATCACGCCGGCGTCATGTCCGCCGGGGCTCGACCAGAGGAAGATCTTGTACTTGCCCTGCTTCTGCTCGTTTTCCTTGAGGACCGGGTAGTTCAGCAGGTTGATGTGGCGCTCCTGCTCGTCCAGCTCGCCGGCGATGGCGGCCAGGTTGAGCGCCTGCGCATCGGCGAAGAACTTGATCTGGACTTCGTCGATGTACGGCAGCTGGTTGCCGGCCTTGTCCACGCCGATGTAGTAGGGGTTGCGCTTGAGGATGAAGATCTGGTCGCTGATGCGGTTCGAGGCGATCCAGGCCGCCATGCCCGGGCGCTCCGGGTTGTCGAAGGGGCTCTGCTTGTTGGCAAACAGCTCCGTCCAGGTCTTGAACTTGGCGTCCGCCACCATCTTGTCCAGGTCTTCCTTCTTGGCGTAGCTCGCGTGGAACTGCTTCAGATACTTGGAGGGCTGGAAGATGGGATACTGCCTGTCGCCGTAGTCCTTGGTGGTGAGCTCCAGCAGGAAGTTGGTGTTGGGGTCCTTGAAAGTCCACTTGACGGTCAGGGCGTCAACCTTTTCGACCAGGACGGTGGAGCCGTCCTTGTTCAGCATCCAGCTCGGGATGGCCGGCACGAGGTCCTTGTTCAGCAGAACGTCCTTGTACCAGAACATGATGTCGTCGGTGGTGAAGGGCGAGCCGTCCGACCACTTCGTCCCCTTGCGCAGCTTGACGGTCCAGGTCTTGAAATCCGCGGACGGGGTGACGCTCTCCGCCAGCTTCATCTCGATCGTGGCGCCGTCCGGCCCGAAGCGGGCGAGCACGTCGTAGATCACACGGTTGACGCCGTTGAAGTCCGAGGGCCCCAGGAAACCGCGGCGCCAGACGCCGCCGTACTGGCCGATTTCATCGCCCGGGACGACGAGCGGATTGCTCCGGCAGGCGCTTGCTCGACCGTCGGCAACTTGCCGGCCTTGACCAGCGCGGCCAGCACGGGCGCTTCCTTATACTTCATAGCGGGAGCGGCGGGCTTCGCGGCCGCCGGCTTGGCTTCCGTGCCCTGTCGCTTTCGATTCGGCGGCAAATGCCGACGGAAGCGCGATTAACGCGCACAGGCAGGCGATCATGATAACTGTCAGTCTCTTCATCGTTTTTCCTCCTTGAGTAGCCGTCAACTTCTTTCACTCATGGGGAAATTTCTGCACTGTTACGAATCGATAAACTGTAGTCCTCCTTTGTTGTGATCGCAATAAAACTGAGAAAGGCTACACCCGCTCAAAGTGCTTGTCAACGCAGATGGGAGAGCATTTCAAACCGGGGGCAAGCTTGTGGTGGTCTCGTCCCCTTCACCCAACGAGCACTCCTTTCCAGCCTATAACTATGGTGGTTTTGAGCTTGGGCCGGGGAGTGCTAACCTACGGACTGCTCTGATTCGCCCCCACTTTGCCCCCGGTTTGAAGTGCTCTCGTTCTGGCCCGGGATATACCGGTGTTCCCGCAACCCCTCCATCCATGCCTGCCAGAGAGGACTGCCCTTTATTGGGCAATGATGGGGGTCGGTCTCATAGCCAGCAGTCGAGACCGAGAGCCACCCGACCCGATAGACCTTCCCCGGCTGTTGCCCGTGGGAGGGGACTGGGGTCGCGAGGAGGGCGAGGGCGAGGATGCCGCTGAGCACGGCTGTTCTGGGTTTCACGGCGGCCTCCCAGTGGAACGTACTACACTCCAAATCTGGGCGGCTGTCAAGAGCAACCGAGACTGCCTGTCAAAATGGACACCAGAACGAACACCTCGCTCATGTCGGATGTCGGCTCGGGACGATGTACCGGCTCCGTGTGCGGGACGTGCAGTGGGAGGACGACAACCTGCACCTCACGCTCTGGAAGACCATGCGGACGGTGGAGAATCGGTTCACAGACGTGCCGATCCCCGCGCCGCTCGTTTCGATCCTCCGGGACTTGACCGCCGGCAAGCAGCCGGACGACCTCGTATTCATCGAGCCGTACCGCTCGTGGCTCCAGCACCGGATGATCTCCCTGAGCAAAAAGTGCAAGCTCCCTCACGCCCACCCCCACCAACTCCGGCACTCGTGGGCGACGGCGGCCCTCCAGCAGACCGGGGACATCCGGGCCGTGATGGAGAGCGGAGGATGGACCAACATGGAGATGCTGAAGCGCTACACGAAACCGAACCGCGCGGCGAAACGGCGGGTGATGGATGCCGTCCAGTACCATTCGCCTGAGCCCACGGCGAGCGCGGCTCCTGCGATAAACCGTCGCGGTGCGTCGGACCTCTCTCCTCTGGCGCCCGGCTCTCTTCTTTCTGCTCTCTGCTTCCTGCTCTCCACCGCTGCGCAATAGGGTATCGGAGCGCGAAAAAGAGATCACGTATTCCGGATGCGTTGACTCCTCTTTTCAGCCCCCCGTGTTACTCACTCGGGGGAGCTATTCCTGGGCCATTTTCCTTGACAGAACCTGAACCCTTCGATACGCTTTCGCGCGGTTTAAGCCGTGTTCCATCATAGGAGAAAAACATGGCCACGTTAGTTCGAAACGCCTTTTGCCCAGGCCGCTTCAACAATTACTTGATTGGTGGCAACGTTTGCAACGCATTTGCCTTGGGGGAGCTCGGTTCGCCTGACGAATTCTTCTTAATTGGTGCGGAGCCCGCTCAGGAATCAAATTACCCACTCTTAACAGGGAACGTTCTCGACTCTGAAGGCAATGTTCTCTTCCGGCTCGTTCGGAATGTCCTTGTCATCAATCCCGGTCACTGCTCCAAGATTCTGGGTGACCACATAGGCTATGAAATTCATGATGGCACTGGCCATCTCATCTTCAAGGTAGAAACAAGATTCCAACCCTTGCCGGGCATAGATGAGAGATCCTTCGTAACGACGATAGCCGCCAATTTTTTCGACCGAAATGGCAATCTAGTTTTCGAGGCACATTCAGGTGGAGAAGACGAGCGGATAGAGTCGCGTGTCAAATCAGCTTTCGGCTTTACAGGCGGCTTCGGACTTGTCCAAGGTCTGAACCAAGACGAAATGACACTGGCACGGATGATGCTGAGTACGGGGGGAGCTATTCACCGGGTTTTGACCGGTGCCATTAGAGGTCAAGAGATCTCGCTTGATGGCGTAGCCATATTTAATGCTCAAATATCCGACTGCAAGGTATTAGTTTCTACGGGCGATTTTGCCATCTACGGTGACAGGAACGAGTTTCGCAATTGTGGCTTCCACTTCTCCGGGCCTGCCGAAAACATACGCCAGCTTGTACTAAGGCTAGCTAAATAAACCAACTTTGCATCCCCACCGACACCCTCTCCACCCAGTGCCCAGATTCGCCCTTGTTGGGGAGCCAAGCAGGACTCGAACTCGAGATCTCGCCCAGAAATCTTCCTCACAATCCTTCGTAGGCGGCACGATGCTGCTGAGGGACTCATCGAAATGGGTTGGAGGCCTCCCGTCCGAATTGGTGGCGCATTTGGGTCAGAGCTGGAGAGGCTGTTCCACGACCTTGGCGGCGTGCTGCGCCTGGAAGCGGTCACGCGCAAGACGCTCCTGCGCTGTGCGGCGGCAATGGTGTCTGGCCCCCTCGCGTTGGTGAGCACGGCGGCACTTCTGTGTCACGCACGCTCAACACTTCCTGCTTTCTTTCGTCGACCAGGTGCGGTATACATGCGCCTGAATGGCCTTGCCATTCCCCATACCGTCCTCTCCACGCCTTATCGGCATAGGGAGGGTAGGCAATGGCCTTTGAAGAGATTCTCGACCACGCGATGGCCATGCTTCAGCGGCGTGGCCGCCTGACCTATCGGACCCTCCAGCGGCAGTTCCAGCTCGACGACGCGGCGCTCGAAGACCTCAAAGACGAGCTCATCTACGGGCAACGGGTGGCAGCAGATGAGGACGGCCGCGTGTTGGTGTGGACGGGTGGTCAGGAGGCTGCCCTGCCCCAGACGGTGCCTCCACCTGTGCCCCCCTCCACCCCTGAGGCGGAACGCCGCCAGCTCACGGTGCTGTTCTGCGACCTGGTCGATTCCACCACCCTGGCCAGCCATCTCGACCCCGAAGACTACCGGGAGGTGGTGCGGGCGTATCAACAGACCTGTGCCGCCGCGATCCAGCGCTGGGAGGGGCATATTGCCCAGTATCTCGGCGATGGGCTGCTGGTCTACTTTGGCTATCCCCAGGCGCATGAGGACGACGCCCGCCGGGCGGTGCGTGCGGGTCTGAGCATGGTGGCCGCCCTCCAGGAACGCCATGCCCGCCTGGCACAGCCCCACGGGGTGCGGGTGGCGGTGCGGATTGGCATCCATACCGGGCTGGTGGTGGTGGGGGAGGTTGGCGGCGGCACTCGCCCGGAACAGTTGGCCCTGGGCGACACCCCCAACATCGCCGCCCGCCTCCAGGGGCTGGCGGCGCCCGATACGGTCGTCAGCAGTGCCGCCACCTTCCGGCTGGTGCAGGGGTACTTTACCTACCAAGACCTGGGCGCGCACGCCCTCAAGGGCGTAGCAGCCCCGGTCCAGGTGTACCGCATCCTGGGGGAAAGCGCCGCGCAGAGCCGCTTCGATGTGGCGGAGGCCATTGGCTTCACGCCCCTGGTGGGCCGGGAGTCCGAGGTGGCGCTGCTCGTAGAACGCTGGGCGCAGAGCCAGGACGGTCGGGGCCAGGTGGTGCTGCTGCGCGGGGAGGCGGGCATTGGCAAATCGCGCCTGGTGGAGGTGGTGCGCGAGCGGGCCCGCCAGGAGGGGGCGACCCGGATTACGTTTCGCTGTTCGCCCTACTACCAGCAGAGCGCGTGGTACCCGGTGATCGACCACCTGCAGCGCGTCCTGCACTGGCCGCGCGAGGCCACCCCCGCGGCGAAGTTTGACGCACTGGAGCGGGTGCTGCGCACATCGCGCCTGCCCCTGGAGGAGGTCATCCCGCTCTTCGCCACCTTGCTCTCCGTGCCGCTGCCAGAACGGTATCCCCCGCTCACCCTGCCGCCCGCACAGCAGCGGCAGAAGACCCACGAAGCCCTGATCGCCTGGCTGTTCGAGGAGACGGAGCGGCAACCCGTGCTGGCCGTGTGGGAGGACCTGCACTGGGCCGATCCCTCGACGCTTGAGCACCTGAGTCTGGTGCTCGAGCAGGCGCCGACGGCGCGGCTGCTGACCCTGTTGACCTGTCGCCCGGAGTTTCGCCCGCCGTGGGCCGCCCATGCGCCGGTGACGCAGGTCACCCTCACCCGCTTGGGGCGCCCCCCGGTCGAAGCGATGATGCTCCACCTGACGGGCGGCAAGGCCCTGCCTGCGGAGGTGGTGCAGCAGATCGTGGCCAAGACTGACGGGGTGCCCCTGTTTGTCGAAGAGCTCGTCAAGATGCTCCTGGAATCCGGGCTCGTGCGGGAGGAGGACGATCGCTATGTGCTGGCCGGCCCGCTGCCCCCCCTAGCGATTCCCTCAACCCTGCACGATTCACTGATGGCCCGGCTCGACCGGCTCTCAGCGGCCAGAGACCTGGCGCAGCTCGGCGCCGTCCTGGGGCGGGAGTTCGCCTACGACGTGCTCCAGGCGGTCTCGCCCGTGGATGAAATGACGTTACAGCACGGGCTGGCGCAGTTGGTCGACGCCGAGTTGCTCTACCAGCGCGGGCTGCCCCCCCGGAGCCGGTACATCTTCAAGCATGCCCTGATTCAGGATGTCGCCTATCAGTCGCTCCTCAAGAGCACCCGGCAACAGTACCACCAGCGGATTGCCCAGGTACTGGAGTCGCGGTTTCCCGAGGCCGTCGAAACGCACCCAGAACTCGTGGCGCAGCACTACACCGAGGCAGGCCTGCACGAGCAGGCCGTGACCTACTGGCAGCGGGCCGGTACGCGCGCCCTCCAGCACTCGGCCAATGCGGAAGCCATCGCCCACTGCCGCGCGGGCCTGGAGCTCCTCCCCACGCTCCCGCAGACGCCCGCCCGCCTCCAACAGGAGCTGGCCCTGCAGACCACGCTCGGCCCCGCCTTGATCGCCACCAAGGGCCATGCGGCCCCAGAAGTGGAACACACCTACACCCGGGCGCGGGAGCTGTGTCAGCAGGTGGGGGAAACCCCGCAGCTCTTCCGGGTCCTGCGGGGCTTGTGGCTGTTTTACAATGTGCGAGCGGCGCACCAGACGGCACGGGAGCTGGGGGAGCAGTGCCTCCGCTGGGCCCAGCAGGTGCAAGACCCCGCACTCCTTCTGGAGGCCCACCGGCCCCTGGGAGTCACGTTGTTCTGTCTCGGCGAGGTCGCGGCTGCCCGCGCCCACCTGGAGCAGGGGATTGCCCTCTACGATCCCCAGCGGCACCGCTCCCATGCGTTCCTCTATAGCATTGACCCCGGGATGGCTTGCTGTAGCCTATGCGGCCTGGGCCCTGTGGCTGCTGGGCTATGCGGGGCAGGGCCTGCAAAAGTGCCAGGAGTCGATTCTCCTGGCCCAGGAGCACCCCTTGAGCCTGGCGCAGGCCCTGAGCTGGGCGGCCTGGCTCCATCAGCTCCGCCGGGAGCCACACGCCGCAAAAGAGTGCGCGGAGAAGGCGGTGGCGCTGTGCAGCGAGCAGCGGTTTCCGTTTTATTTGGCCTGGGGAACGATCCTGCAGGGCTGGGCGCTGGCCGCGCAGGGGGAGGGCGAGGCGGGGATGGCCCAGATGCGCCAGGGGCTGGCCGCGCACCGGGCCACGGGGGCAGAGCAGCACCGGCCGTTTTTTCTTGCCCTGCTGGCCGAGGCGTATGGAAGAGCGGGGCAGGTTGAAGAGGGATTGAGCGTGCTGACCGAGGCACTGGCGGCAGTGGACAAAACTGGCGAGCGTGTCTACGAAGCAGAGCTATATCGGCTGAAGGGGGAGTTATTGCAGAAGCAAGCAACGGCCACGGGTGCAGTGGAAGAATGTTTTCGTCACGCCGTGAGTGTTGCGCGCCAACAAAGCGCGAAATCCCTGGAGCTGCGGGCGGTGATGAGCTTGAGTCCTCTCTTGAAGGCGCAAGGCAAGACAGCAGAAGCCCGACAGATGCTGACGGAGATTTATGCGTGGTTCACCGAGGGCTTTGACACGGCGGACCTGCAGGAGGCCAAGGCATTGCTGGAGGTGTACGCATGAGGCCACGGACGGTGGTGAAGACCCCCTATGCGGGGGCTGCCAGAAGCGCAGCCCGAACCCTTCTGACTACTTCCAGGTCTTGAAGATGGTCTCGATTCGGTTCACCGCCTCGTCCACGGCCTGCTCGTTGCTCCCCTTCTCCGCCACCACCCGGGATATGGCCTTGCCTAGCCGCACCAGCGCAGGACTGCACCGAGCAGGATCTTGGCCGCCTGAACCACTTCCTCGAGCGCGACGTACTCATTCGAACCGTGAGCCGTGATGGGGTCGCCGGGCCCGAAGATCAGGGCGGGGATCCCGCCGTGCTTGACGAGGAGCGGCAGATCGCAGCCCGCAGGGAATCCGACGATGGCCGGCCCGCTGCCCATGACCTGGACGAACGCCTCGCTCACGGCCTGGACGAGGGGATGCTCGACGGGGATCTGTGCCCCTTCCTTGTTCAACCCGAGCCATTCCACCACCGGCGGATGTTCCTTCAGCCAGGCATCGGCCGACGCTGCATCATCTACGCACCGCTTCCAATTCCCGCCGCGCGTCCTGATAGGACTCGGCGGGGCTGTACCCCATCAGCCCCTCGAAGATGCATCGCTCGGGAACCTTCGAGGGGATGATGTCCGCCGAGATCTTCCCGATGACGACGGGGAGATAAATGGGATAGCGCTCGAACAGCGGGTCGTGGAACCTCGCTTGCCTGGCTGCCGCCAGGTCTTTGAGTGCGGTGAGCAGCGGCATCGCCTTTTCGAGCGCGCTGACCCCTTCGTACGAACGGAACGGATGCGCCCCCTTGCCCGGCACCGTCACCCTGAACGCCTGCCCCCCTCGCGCCGCCGGACAAATCTCCAGTCGGGTAGGCTCGAAGACGATGGCGGCGTCGGCCCGGTATCCTCGCTGAATCGTCGCCAGCGTCCCGCCTCCGCCCCATTCCTCGTCCACCACACTCTCCAGGATCACATCCCCCTTGAGCGACAGCCCCAGGCCGCGAAGGCATTGGGCCACGTAGATCATCGCGGCGAGGCCGGCCTTGTCATCATTGGAGCCTCTGCCGTAGAGCTTCCCTTCCGAGACGGTCCCGGACCACGGCGGGAATCTCCACGCATCCAGCGGCCCCGTGTCCACGACGTCCACATGGGCGTTCACAATGAGGGACCGACCACCCCCCTGTCCCCGAAGGATGCCCACGACGTTGGGCCGGCCGCCGAAACTCACTCCCCGGAGGAAGTACGCGGGATGTCGTTCCAGCCAGTCCGCATCCGGCTCCCAGACGTTGACGGAATCGCAGATTTCCTCCATCATCTCCGCCACCAGGCGCTGGCAGGCTCCCTCCGAGCCGACGACGCTGGGAATGGACACGAGGTGCGTGAGCCGCGCGGCGAGATCTCCCGTGTGGCTCTCGATCCACTGAAACGCCTGCTCGATCTCGCTCATGGAGCCTCCCGGATGAGCTGAGAGATTCTCCTCATGTCACCTCCCGGCCCGCAACGCGTTCAGCCTCGCGCGGCATCCGGGGCCGTCACCCCCGGCCCCGGTTCCTACCGGGGTAAACTCCAGCGGGGTCCAGAATCCTGGACACACTGGATTCCGGCCTCCGCCGGAATGACGACGGAGGAACAGGCGTCCTCGGCGCGATCGGCTGGGCTGAACGCTTACCCAGCCTGCCCTGCGCGGGCTGCCTCGACGGCCTCGCTCGAGGGCCGCCAGGCCGTCGAGGATGGCCTCCTTCGTAATCGTGAGAGGCGGGCAGATCTTCACCGTGGCGTCGCCGACACCCACCGGGGCGAACATCAGCAGGCCCTTCTGGAAGGCCTTCTCGACGATGGCGAAGGCCAGATCCCCGTCCGGATCACTGCCGCCCCGCTGCACCATGTGGAGCCCAGCCACCAACCCGCGCCCATGCAGTGCCCCGATGACCTCCCGATGGCGATCCGCGATCCGGGACAACCCGTCGTGGAGGACCTCCCCCGTGGCCCGGGCGTTCTCGACCAGACCGCCCTCCACGATCTTGCGGACGCTTGCCAGGGCTGCCGCCGCGCACACGGGGTTTCCCCCGTGAGTATTCGTCATCGAGAGGGGGCCATACAGATCCATCACCGCCGCCCGGCCGATCACCGCCGAGAGGGGGAGGGAACTGGAGATGCCCTTGCCGCAACAGACGAGGTCGGGCACGACGTCATAGTGTTCAAATGCGAAGAGCTTCCCGGTCCGCCCGAAGCTCGCCTGAACCTCGTCGAAGATGAGCAGCACCTGATGGTCCCGGCACCATCGCGCCAACGCCTGGATGTATTCCTTCGGGGCAAAGCTGGCCCCGCCCCCCTGGAACGTCTCCATGATCACCCCGGCCACACGACCCGGTCCCACTCCCTTCGCCGCCAGCGTACCCAGGAAGAGATCAAATCGAACGTCCGCTGTCCGAAAGCCGTCCGGGAACGGCACCTGGTGCATGTCCGGGTCGAGATTCACGATCCACTGCTTGAGGCTGGGGATCCCGCCGACCATCTGGGCCCCCAGCGTCCGACCATGGAAGTCCCGCTCGAAGCTCACGAGCCCGATCTTCTCTCGCCCGCCAACCCTCTGCCCGTGGGTCCGGGCAAGCTTGATCGCACATTCGATGGTCTCGGAGCCGGTCGTCAGCAGGAATACCTTGTCTAGGCCGGGCGGGGCGATCCGGACGAGATACTCGACCAGTGCCGCGCGTTCGGCATTCGGAAAGCCAAAGGTGTGGAGCAGCCCCTTCTCCACCACGTCCAGGATGGCATCCCTGATCTCCTTCGCAGCATGTCCGGCATTCGCCACCAGCACCCCTGCGCTCCAGTCGAGCCACATATTCCCGTACCGGTCGTGGATCTGGAACCCCTCGGCCTTGTCCCAGACGATCGGAGGCTGACCGATCATCGCGGCAGGCTCGCATCGGTGCAGGGTCTGCAGGACCTCCAGCGACTCGGGCGCGGGAATCTTGGTGGCGATCCTCCGGAACTTCGTGTCCACCGTTCCGACGGCCTTCGGCTCGAAACTGAACGACCTCGCCATGGGCTTCGACCCTCCACTCCGATTCATACACCACTCCGGCGTCATGTCCTGACCGGGCGGCTTGCGGTGGATCACATCCGGCTGCCCCGCACTCTTGCGCCGGCCTCCAGGCGCCTTTCATTGCGGAGGCGCTCCCACCGCAGGTCCCGGCGTACCCTTAAAAACGCGAGCGCCTTCCCGGGATCCCGAAGGCTCCAAGGAAGGCACCCGCAACCTTTGGCTCTCCCGGTCCCCTGGCCCGTGACATCACTGGCCCACCCTTCCCCGAAGATCGCCGATTGAATTCATCGTCAGCCCATCAGCCGCGGGATCGTATCAAAGGTCCCGAGCGGAACTCAAGGGAATTCGGACGTTCGGGGCGGGGCGCTCGCGAGACGGCTCCCCTGCCCCCGAGCGCCGTCGTTTTCCTTGATTCCCATAGCCCCAATATGGTACACAGGCCTGGCGCGCTTTCGAATCGAGGTGCTGCATGGGTGACGCCCGCACTCGCATCTTGGGGACCGGTTCTTACGTCCCCCCACGGATTCTGCACAACAGAGACCTGGAGAAGGTCCTCGACACCAGCGACGAGTGGATTCGCACCCGGACTGGGGTCGTCGAACGGCGGATCGCCGAAAAGGATCAGGCGGCCTCGGATTTGGCGCTCGGCGCCGCACGCGCGGCCATGGCGCAGGCGGGCGTCGATGCCGCCGACCTCGACCTCATCATCATGGCCACGATCACCCCCGACACCGCATGTCCGTCGGGGGCCTGTTGGCTCCAGGGGAAGCTCGGCGCCCGAAACGCCGTCGCGTTCGACGTCGTGGCCGCCTGCTCCGGATTTGTCTTCGGCCTCTCCGTGGCGGACCAGTTCCTCCAAACGGGAACCTCGCGCACCGTGCTGCTCGTTGCCGCCGAGGTGATGTCCCGCACCGTCAACTGGAGAGACCGGCAGACCTGCATCCTGTGGGGGGATGGCGCGGGGGCGGTGGTGCTTCGACGGGAGGCAGGCGATCGGGGTATCCTGTCCATCCACCTCCACACCGACGGCAGCCAGGGGGACAAGCTCCAGGTCCCCGGAGGGGGCTCTCGGACGACCCCGATCTCTCACGAGAGCGTGGACTCGGACCTTCACACGATCAAGATGGAGGGGCAGGAGGCCTTCAAGATCGCTGTCCGGCACCTCAGCGATACGTGCCTGGAAGCTTTGCAGCATAACAAGGTATCCGTGGAGGACATCGCGCTGCTGATCCCCCACCAAGCCAATCTGCGGATCATGGAGGCCGTGGCCCATCGGGTAGCTGTGCCGAGGGAGCGACTCGCCGTCACCATCCACAAGTACGGGAACACCTCCTCGGCCACGGTCCCCATTGCCCTGGATGAAGCGTGCCGTGAAGGACGCATCCGGCCAGGCGACTTGGTCCTTCTGGCAGTGTTTGGCGGCGGCCTGGCGTGGGGATCGGCCCTGCTTCGCTGGTAGAGGTGAGAGGACGTTCTCGGATTTTGCACCCCGACAGGTCGTCGCGCTCTCATGCCCTCCATCCTCCTGATTCCGTCCACCGCAGGCCAGGACAGAGACGATCCCGACTGCTGACAAGATCGAAGTGCCCGTGACACTTCCCTTGGAGAGGGAGGCCTGCGAGGTATTCGAGGAGATCACATGAGCGATCTGCAGGGTAAGGTGGCGATGGTGACTGGATGTGCCGGCGAGCGGGGCATCGGGCGGGCCATCGCGCGGCGGCTGGCCGCAGGCGGCGCCGATCTGGTGCTGACGGACATCGCAGCCACCAGTGCAAGCAGCCTCGCTCCCAAGCCGCCGACCGGCTGGCGCGGACTGGAGGCTGTAGCGGAGGAGATCCAGACCCTAGGCCGGCGCGCCATCACGGCTCGCCTTGACGTCCGATCGGCCAGCCAGATCGACGCGGTCATCAACCAGACCCTGGAGGCCTTCGGTCGACTCGACATCCTCGTGAACAATGCTGCCGCACCCCCGGGCGCCGATCGCGTCCCGGTGGTGGAGCTTTCGGAAGACGCCTGGGATGCGGTCCTGGGTGTCAATCTGAAGGGGGCCTTCCTCTGCGCCAAGGCCGCGGCCATCGTGATGCTCCGCCAGAAGAGTCGCGGACGCATCATCAACATCGGATCGGATCGGTCGAAGATCGGAACCGCGAACCTCGCCGCCTACTGCGCTTCGAAGTTCGGCCTCCTGGGCTTCACCCAGTCCCTCTCCAGGGAGCTGGCGCCGGCGGGCATCACCGTGAACGCCATCTGCCCGGGCGGAGTGGACAGCGAGCGGTTGGATTACCTCGGACGCGGCGAAGACGGGAGCTACGACGAGGCGAAACGCGCGGAGAGGGTCAAGCGGCTATCCGCGGAGGTCCCACTGGGGCGCCTGACCAGGCCGGAGGACGTCGCGGAGGTGGCCGCCTTCCTCGCTTCTGACGCCGCAGAGTACATCACGGGTCAGGCCATCAACGTTACCGGCGGCACCATCATGCACTGATGCGACTCATCCTTTTCGACATCGACGGCACCCTGATCTGGGCCCGCGGCGCCGGACACCGCGCACTTGTGGAGGCCATGGAGGCGATCTTTGGAACCGCCGGCCCTCACGAGGCCTATGACTGGCGCGGGAAGACCGACCCGCTCATCGTCCGTGACCTCTTGCGGCTGGCCGGGGTTCCCGAGGATGTGATCCGGGAGCGCCTCAGCACCTGCTTCACCCAATACGTCCGGCGGCTCGAGGCCATCCTGGCGGACGGCCACCCGGTGGACATCTTACCAGGTGTTGCGGCGCTGCTCCCGCGGTTGGCCGCACGCACCGATGTCGTCGTCGGCTTGCTCACGGGCAACGTCGAGGGAGGCGCCCGCGCCAAGCTTCGCCCCACCGGCCTCCTGCCCTTCTTCCGGATCGGCGCCTACGGCTCGGACGACTCGGACCGCCGCCGGCTGCCCGCCATCGCTCGCGAGCGCGCCCTCGTCCTCACAGGTGACGAGATTCCCTTCTCCGCGATGACCATCATCGGCGATACGCCGCTCGACGTGGACTGCGCCCGTTCCTGCGGGGCGCGCGCCGTTGCCGTCGCCACCGGTCAGCACACCCAAGCGGAGCTAGCCGCCTGCTCGCCGGATCTCCTCTTTGCCAACCTATCTGATGTGGAAATCGTGCTTCAAGCTCTGGCAAACGATAGATGAAGCCGGCAAAGCGAAAGGGACTTCCGAGGTTCGCATCCATCTCTGGACCATCGAGCGTCTGACCGAGGAGTTGGGCCTTGCGCGCAAGGCCCCGACCCGTCGTGTCGGATGATCTGGATAGCGAGGTCCCCCATCCTGAAAGTTCGAGTCCCGCTTGGCTCGCCGTCAAGGGCGAATCTGGGCACTGGGAAGAGAGGATTTTGATAGATGGCTGAACCACGAGGCCATCGGACCCATCGTCTGACCTTGGAGCCCGGGGCCCAGCGGAATCCATAAGAAGTGCCAAACGCCACCCGGCAGGGGTACCAAGCCCGTCGGGCATCTGTCTAGATGGACTGCCTAGCGCGTGATGCATCGCCGGGTGCTGCGGGGGTTTGATTGCCGTCCGCGCATGGGAACATCGTCAGCAAATTCAGCAAGTTAGCGGCCACCCTCTTCCCTGCTCGTCCTTCCCCGGGCGTGGCACTCCGGTTGCACCTGCCTCTGGCGACACGAAAACAGAGGCAGGTCCCAGACGTTCCGCACACCGGACGAGCGATAGGAGGGGGAAATGAAGGCGACCAGGGGACTGGTTGGGCGATGTGTGATAGCGATCTGCGGGACGGCCTCCCTCTGTGCCAGTATGAATGAGATACTCATCCCTAAGGAGTCAATGGCAGAGGGCGGGGCGGGAGCGTCGGCGATGAGTATGGGGCTGAGGTGGGCCCGGCTAGCCGGGGCCGTTGGCCTCCTATCGGCGATGCTGTTCAGCGTCGGCTGCGCGACGGCGCAGGTCCGCAAATCCGAGGGAACCGGCGCCGGTGCGGCGCTCGCGATCCTCAGCGCGCAGCACTCGAAGCTCGAAATGAAGGCGGCCGGGTGCATCGCCGACGCCGTGCGCGCTGCTCATCCGATGCTTGGCATCGTGACCGCGGACGAATTCCGGCGGACGGTGTTCGCCTACTGGACTCCCGACGAGCCGGCCGAGCGTGCGAAGTACTTCGAGGTCCTCGTCCGCGAGCCCGCCCTCCGCGATCGGATGGCCTCCCTCGGCATCCGCTACCTGGTCTACCTTGTGGAGACACGGACCGACGACCGGTTCCACAACAATTTCCCGATTCTCTGCGGCGGGGGCCCTGGTGGCGCGGGGTGCTTAGGCGCCGGCGCGGCCTGGACGGAGCGCGATACGCGGCTCGTGGCATCCGTCGTGGACGTTCAGGGAGCCCGGGCGGCGGGCGAGGTGAGCGCCTCGGCCAAAGGGCGGTTCGGGGTGGCAGGGGCTGTGTTCGTGATCTTCCCGCTCGTCCTCCCGATCCCCGATTTCCCGGAGACGCGGGCCTGCGCGAAGCTCGGAGAAGCGGTCGCCGGGTTCCTGGGGGGCGATGCCCCGGCAGCAGACTCGGAGGAGAAAGGAGTCGTCAAATGAGCAAGCGATCCTGCGTGATCCGCATGAGCGTCCTCCTCGCGCTGCTGCCGGCGGTGGCCGGGTGTGGATTTTTTGGTGGTGCGTGGGCGCTGCCGACGCAGCAGGCCGTGCTGGCGCCAGAGCCCCTGCCCGCGCGGATCGGCATCGGCGCCGGCGCCCAGGTTCACGTCATCGTGATCGACGAGCGAGAGGCGAAGCTGGTGGGCTATCAAAAACATGGTCACTTTAGCAGGATCGTGTCTCTGGAGGATCTCGCCACAGTGCTGCGAGGGCGGCTTGAGAAGGGGTTGGCGAACCTAGGGTTCGAACTGCTGGCCGCACCCGACCCCTCGGCGACGACCCTGGCGGTTCGGTTGGTGACGTTCTCGTACAACGTCGAGCACTTTTGGAGGTCCGCCCGATCCGGGGCGACGGCCCTGATCATCAGGGATAGCGCTGCGGTGTTCGAGAAGAGGTACGAGCCCACGCCCCTCACAGAGCGATCAAAGCTTTCAGGGCTCGTCGGGGCGGACTCGGTGGACCAGCAGGTCAATGCGATGCTGAATGACCTGGTCGCGAAAGTCCTCGGGGACCTTGAGCTGCTGCACATGTTGCGGTCCGGGCCGGGGATTGCGCCGGCGCCGCAGGAGGGCCCGCCGAGGGTAGTGGACCTCCGGGTCTCGGCGCTCGTGGTCTCCGAGAGCGACCCGGCCGTCGAGGTCCCTGAGAACGTCAGGGGGCTCTTCGCCGACCGGCTCCCTCAGCTCCTCCCTGCGGAGGGGGCGTTGGCGCATGATCTCAGGATCGTCTACCGCTTCGTCCACTACGACCCCGGCAGCCGATTCCTGCGCTCTCTTACGGGCCGTGAGGGCGGACCAAGCAATTTGTTCGGCAATACTTTCAGCGAAAAGGGCAAGGGGGCGATCACAGTCGAGGCCACATTCTTCGACAGTGAGGGTGGTGCCCTGGGGACGCTCCAGGTCGAGGGAACAACCCTGCACCAAGGACCAGAGTGCGAGGGCGGCTGCCCGTTCGACCTGGCGGTCCAGAACGCGGCCGAGCAGGTCGCCGCGTACGTCCGGGGCAACTTCCTCAAGCCCCGGCAATAGCCCGATTGGCTCCTTCATCCCAGGTGAGGGCACCCCGTAAAATGGCAGATCTGCAAGCGGGAAGGTCCGTGAGGCCATCCAGCAGTCCATCGCTCGAATCATGGTGAGCCCCGATGGTTCCCTGAGGGTCGAGGCCAAACCCGCTGGGCTCCTCGGGGTGGAGGGAAACCATGGTCAATTGGAAAGCCGGGAGGGAGACGGGCTCTTATTGAATCAAGAAGGGTTCATTCCCCGCGACTTGCCGCGGGGTAGTTGATTCGAGCACGCTTTCTGCCTGCGGCAGGCAGTGGAGACCCATCACGGCATGGTTCGAGCCGTGTCTAGCGGCCCGGAGCCCCTCCTTCCACAGCCTCCCTCGTGAACACACACCGCCTTCCAGGTACTGGTATGGCGAGGCACTAGATTGCAGGTTCGAGTCCTTGCCGGCTCCCCAACGGGGCCAACCTGGGCACTGGATGGAAAGCATTTTGATGGCGTGAAGAGTTAACGATCTGCGTTTCAGCCGTAGCGGCTCATGGTGATCCCAGCCAGCGCCGGCTGCATACGATTAGCCCGCCGCATTCTCCTGTGTGATTCCGAATTTCGCGGCAATCTGAGGCCACTCCGCCAGCAACTTTTGAATCCCTGCAGGCTTAACGAGCCAATAGAGCGTATGATAGTCATCTGCGTCAAAAAGGTCGGCGTACGCCGCTAGATACTTCTGCTGAGTGAACTCCTCGAGCTTGCACACAAGCCAGAACTCAAGTCCGTAATAGTGCTTGTACTGTTCTTCGAAAGTTGCGATTCCTGCGCGCCACGTCACCGTACGTGCTTCTCGGTGGGCCGGGGTGTCGGCGGCCGCACGCGAGTCTTCTGCAAGAAAAGAGAAAAGAACTATGGCCACATACTCTCGTGTCGGATCGGATTTGCGCGACAGCAAAAGTCGCGATTTACAATAGTGCAATCCGGGACGTTGCCAAGTTTGTCAAGTTGCACCGTGAAACTCGAATCCGTACTGCGGCACTGACGAAAAATGAACTACCCCGCGGCAAGCCGCGGGGTATCCGACGGCACTGGCCGGCTCTCCTCAGAATAATCGGAGCTGTTGCGTATGGAGCTTGGAGTACTCCTGTTGGCGCCCTTGGCGAGCGATGTAGCGCCGGATCTCGCCTTCGCTACTGTGCTGGCCGACCGTACTGAGGTAGGTCCCATCGGACCAGAACTCCCCACCCCACAGGAACTTCTTGACGGCGGGGACCTGTCGGAAGACTTCGCGGGCGGTGAGACTCTTGATGATCCGGGCGAGTTTGCTGGGGCTGTACGTCGGAATCGTCTGCACGAGGACGAGGAAGTGCACGTGGTTCCCGTCGGTCCCGATCTCCAGAAACGTAATGTCGTACCGAGCGGCAATCTCCAGACAGACGTCCCGGAGGGCCGTGTCCACCTCGGCGGAGAACACCGTCCGGCGGTACTTCGCAGGGCAGACCAGATGGTAGAGCAGGATGGAGACATTGTGGCTCCGGTGGATGTGTTTGCTCATACCCCCAGCTTACCACACGGACCGGACGCGGCAAGCCGCGGGGTATGAACCCTCAAGGAATCAACCACTCTCGATCATGCCGCACGTTCACGGGCGCAGTACGCCGCGCTCATCCTGAGCGTCATTCGGCCGATTTTCTGTGGGTAGCCGAACGAGCCATGCTAAGCCGCGGAGCGCTTGCGCGCCGTCCGATTTGAGCGCGCAACGAGACTCGAAGGTTTCTCAACGAGTCTACCGCTAACGTACTTATGGAGGACACTCGCCATGAACGTCTGGTACGGCATGCCCTCTTCCACGGCCCGCGCCCGGATATCCGCGAGAACCTGGGGGGTCAGCCGGATATTCACCCGCTCCTGTTTGCTCAGTGTGGCACGCGCATAATCCTGTAGCGTTTCAGAGCAGCCGCGGACGTAATCACCGACTTCAACTCCCCCCGCTCGAACGCTGCCAAGATCCGCTGCTCTTCACGATCAAGCGTTTTCATATTCATCGCCCACCTCGCAAACCATATTCCCGCGTTGCCTTGCGGCTGGGGATGATGGTCTTCAAGAACACGTACTCTGACTCTTCAACGAATGGAACCAAACTGAAATTCGCACAATCCCGTGACCGCCTCGCCCTCACCCTTGCCCTCTCCCAAAGGGAGAGGGCGGTCATGGGCCGGTGAGGGGGGCAGCGAAGTGTCACGGCAATTCACGAGACTCATGAGGATGATTGCCCGGCAGCCAACTTGAGCAGGGTCTGCAACAGGACATTGGCGCCGCGCTCGATGTCCTCGTCGGACGTGAACTCCAGCGGGGAGTGACTCCGGCCGTCCTTGCTGGGAACGAAGATCATTCCCGCCGGTGCGACCCGTCCCACCACCTGCGCGTCGTGGCCCGCCATGGCAGAGAGACGCATATACTTCAGCCCCAACTCCTGCGCCGCGGCCACGATGGCCGCCTTCACCTCAGCGGCGAGAGGAACCGGTTCGATGTCGAGGATGGACTCGATGGAAGCCTCGAGTCCCCAGGCCGAGCCGACCGACTGGGCCAGGGCCCGTGACTTCTCGGCGAGCACTCCTAGCATCTGAGCCGAAACCTCGCGAAGCTCATAGGTCAGATATGCTTCCGCCGGCACGATATTGGCCACTCCAGGCTTCACCTGAATGACCCCCACCGTCACCCGACTCGTCGGGGTGCCCTCGGCCAGGACAAGTTCGCGCCCCTTCAGGGTCAAGATCCGCCGCCCCGAGGAAGGCGTCCTTCCGGTCCCCCATGGGCGTCGTCCCCGCATGGTCGGCGCGACCGCGGAACGTGATGCCGAACCGACGAATCCCCACGATGGACTCGACGACGCCGATGGGGACCTGGCGGGACTCCAGGACCGGCCCCTGCTCGATGTGCAGCTCGACATACGCCCGGATGTCTTTGGGATCCCGGCAGGCCGCTGGGGCCTGCATGGCGTCCAGCCCGTGGCGAGCCATGGCGTCAAGGATCCGTGTGCCCGCCGCGTCGCGAAGATTTGGGATATCCTCCGCCCGGAGGACCCCCGTGAAGGCGTAGCTCCCGAAGAAGCCGCCGAAGGCCCCTTCCTCGTCAGTGAAAGAGACCAGCTCAACGGGATGGCGAAGCTGCGACGCCCTCCTCCTTGATACGCCGCAAGCACTCCAGTCCGGCGAGGACCCCGAGCGCCCCATCGAAGCGGCCCCCGTTCGGCACCGAGTCGATATGCGATCCCACCATGACCACGGGACTGCCCGGCTGCCAGCGCCCGAAGATGTTTCCCGCAGCATCCACGCGCGCCTCCAGCCCAGCGCTCGTGATGCGGCTCAGCAGCCAGCGGCGCGCCTCCATGTCGGCATCGCTCCAGGACGGGCGCGAGACGCCCCCGCCCGGCGTTCGGCCGATCGCGCCCAACTCTTCCAGATCGCGCTTGAGCCTCGCCAGATTGATCCGCATCACGCCTCCTGTCCCCATACCAAGATAAACAACCGCCAAGACGCCAAGATCGCCAAGGAATACTGTCTTCTGGGTTCTGACTCGGAGGCCCTGCCGTTGGGTAATCAGCGATGGGCCCTCTTTGTGTGGCCAGAGAATCACCTGCCTTGGCGTTCTTGGCGCCTTGGCGGTTGAAATTTCGGCTTCACGGGAACTGGATCAGGTCGATCTTCGTCAGGGTGGTCTGGGCGCCAACCAGGGGAGCGTTCACCATGTTCCACGCCACATACTGCTCGGGATACAGACTCTCGGCGGACATCCCATCCACCGGAACGATCACCTTGAGCCTCCGCAGCGCCGCCTCGCTGGCCGTATAGAGAACGGCCCCGTGGGCGGCCGTTCCCACGACGATCACCGTTTGAATCCCCTTCTCTTTCAGGATCTTCTCCAGATCCGTCCCCAGGAACTTGTCCGGCCCCGACGACACGATGGGCTCGTTCCCAAGGGGTGCCACCTCCCTGAGGATATCGGCGGCCGATCCTCCGACCAGGCTATAAATCACAGGGACGTTCTTGGCCCGGGCGCGGGTGAGGAGCCGTTGAATCGCGGGAAGAGAGGCCAGACACCGGGGACGCCGCTCCTGGTTGCAGGCCTGCTTCACGATATCCAGGATGAGGAATGCGGTCACCTTCGGGTCGATCGTCACCGCCTTCAGCTCGGGCGCAGGAGGAGCCTTCACCGCGGCCCATTCCTCAATGATGGTCTGAGCCGCTGCGGACCGCGGGACGGAGACGCCAGCGAGACCGACCGCCACGATGAGACAGGAGGCAGTCACCCTGATCCATTTGCGGCGTGTATCCTTCATGGCACTCTCTCCTCTCCTGAGGATGCATGGATGTTCGTGCTCCGTGGAGTGTGTGTAACCCGACATCGTCTTCCGGTCAATGCGAATCCGGGAAGAACAGGAGCCCTTTGGGCCTGAATGCGCGCGGTGAGCACGGACTCTCCCGCGCATGCATGCGGTGGCGCAGCACCATGGAGGGAATCGGGAGGATGAGGGACGAAGGAAGAGACCGCGGGCGCTTCGCAGAAAGGACCCTAGCAGGCCAGCAGGTTGACACTCATGCGATGGTCCGCGTCGAGCCACTGGCGCTGGATGGCCAGGCCCGCCTCCTGTGCCAGCATCTCGATCTCGGAAAGCGAGTACTTGTAGGAGTCCTCGGTGTGGATCGCCTCCCCCTCTGCAAACGACACGTCGAGTCCGAGGTCGTCGATTCGAACCCGCTGGGCCCGCGAGCTGACCAGGTACATTTCGATGCGACCCGCCTCCTCGTTGTAGACGCTACGGTGCTGGAATGTCTCAACCTGGAAATGCCCTCCCAGCTCGCGGTTGATTCGCGCCAGGAGGTTCCGGTTGAAGCGGGCCGTGACGCCCTGGGCATCATCGTACGCGCGCTCCAGGATCGCGCGCTCTTTCCGCAAGTCGATGCTCACGAGCAGGAGATCCCCGGGGTCGGTCGTTGTCCGGAGTTGCCGCAGGAAGTGCGACGCATCGGCACGGTGAAAGTTGCCAATGTTCGATCCCAGCCACAGGATCAGCTTGGGCCCGCTCACCTCGCCGTCGAGCTGCGCCAGCGCGTCCTGGTATTCGCAGCCCACCGCGGTGACGTGTAGACCAGGGTAATCCCGCAGGAGCGACTGGGCGCTTTCCACGAGCGCGGTGCGGGAGACATCCACCGGCACGTAGCGGAGGGCGTGCTGGCGTCGCAGCAGCGCTTCGATCAGGATCCGGGTCTTGATCGCGCTCCCGCTTCCCAATTCGATGAGGACCGTGCCCGCAGGACACCGCGAGGCGATCTCCGACGCGCCCGCCTGGAGGGCCTCTCGTTCCGCGCGGGGCAGGTAGTACTCCGGCAGCGCGGTGATGGCGTCGAAGAGGTGCGAACCTTCGTGGTCGTAAAGGTAGCGGCAAAGGAGATGCTTCGGGCGGTCGGTGAGCCCGCGCGCCACATCCCGAGCGAAGGCGGCCCGGTCCGCGCCCGGTCCCGCCGCGAGAAGACGGAACCGCTCCGACGTCGTCGATCTCCCCACCTGTGGTACCTCCGGAGGCGTGCCTCGGCTGCTGGTCTCAGCGGTCCACGCGGCAGGTTCGGAAGCCCGCCCAGACGTCCCGCCGATCCGGTTTGTAAAAGTTGCGCCAGGTGTTCCGCAACAGCCGGGACCGAGTGGTCCAGCAGCCGCCCCGCAGGACCTTGTGCGTCCCGAACCACGGCTGGGAGTATTCCTTGTAGGGGTCGGGGATGAAGCCGGGATACGGGAGGAATTCGTCGCTGGTCCATTCCCAGACATTACCGATCATCTGACGACACCCGAAGGCGCTGTCGCCTGCCGGCAGGGCGCCCACGTCCGTGCGGCCCATGGCGCGCCAGTCCAGGTTGGCGCGATCGGGAGTGGGTGGGGTGTCTCCCCACGGGAAGCGCCGCTTGCGCTCCGAAAGTCCCCCGGAGGCGGTGGGTTCGCCTGCTGCCGCCACCTCCCACTCCACCTCCGTGGGCAATCGTCGGCCCGCCCAGCGACAATACGCGGTAGCCTCGTACCAGTTTACGTGGAGGACAGGATGGTGCGGCTCCAGGGGCACCCAGGTGTCGAAACTCCGGCGGAGCCACCCCCCGCCCGGCGCCTGTCGCCAGTAGACCGGGTGCTCCGCCCCGACCGCCTCGCGCCAGCACCAGCCGTCCTCGCTCCACACTTCGCGTCGCCGGTACCCTCCATCCTCCACGAAGGCGGCGTACTCCGCCTGGGTGGTGGCCGCCCGGGCCATCGCAAAGGGCCGGACCGTGACGGGGTGCGCCCACTTCTCATTGTCGAAGACGAAGGATGGCCCCGGCATCGCCCCGAGCCGGAAGCTGCCGCCCGGGACCTCCACGTCACCAGGAAGCGGCCCGCCGTCCTTCACGGCCACGCCGTCTCCCGCCAGGCTGAAGCGCGGCGCCGGATAGCCGTGGGTCTGCCGCGAGTAGGTAAATGCCTCGTCGTGCATGTCCTCGTGGAACACGCCCAGGAGCACGAAGTAGCGGAGCTCCTCCCCCACCTCGCCCTCTTGCAGCACCGCCAAGATCCGGTCACGGACCTCGGCGAGATAGGAGAGCGTCTCCGAGCGCGAGGGCAATGGCAGATCCCACCGCACGTCGTGCGGGATAGCCATAGAGTCATAGAGCGAATCGGCATCGGGACGGATCGGCTTCTTGCCGAGCACGTGGCGCAGGACCCACTTTTCCTGAAACCAGGCCACGTGACCGATTTCCCAGTGAAGCGGGTTGACGATGGGAAGGCGCGGGCCGAAGAGCTGCGCGTCGGTGAGATCGGCGACCAAGTCCAGGGTGCGCTGCCGAGCATCAACCACCCACTGGGCAAGCGCTGTTACCGTGATCATGCCCTCCCCCTCTGACTGCCCGCCATGTCTGGACCCCTGTCCCTTCACGCGGCCACCGGGCTCCCCTGTTCGTGCGCCAGGACCCGATCGTATGCCACATCCCGCCGGTCCAGCTCCGTGAAAAGCGGCTTGAACCACTCGGGGTGCTCATAGAAGATCGCCTGCCTGCCTTCCACTGCCTCGTGCAAATACACCATCCGCTTGCGCCTATCATCCTCCCCGCCGCCGAATGTAACGTCTTAAGCTCCGACCGACAACTGCCCTTTGCGAGGGAGGGTCCCTGCCGGCAGAATACGAACGGCCCGCCTCCGGCGCGTTCCGGAGGCGGGCCGCCTGCTTTTCTGCGGCTCTCGGGATCGGTGCTCCTCTCCCCCGCGATCCGCGGAGCCGATCCCTCGCCTACTTGCTCGCTCGGGCGACCGCCGGCTTCGACCCCTGCAGGAACGCCACCAACGCCAAGAGCAGCGCCAGACCCATGGCGAGGCCGCCGAGGTTCTTCAGGGGGTAGACGATCTGTGACACCCATCCCCCCGAAAATTCCGGGTTCATCCAGCGTCCCCAGAAGAAATACAGATCGCGAATCGGATACAGGACCACCGCGGCAACAGCCAGCCAGGACGCCCACTCCCGCAACGCGCGGCTCGCCTGCGTCTGGACACCGACGATGAATCCCACCGTGATGCCGAAGAGGGCGAAGATCCAGGCGTAGAGCCGCATGTTGTACGCCGTGAAGTAGAAATTGTTGGGCACCGGCACGTAGGAGGCCGCATAGTAGTTCGTGAAATAGATGCCCCCTGTCCGGTAGGCAGGGCCGCGGCGGAAGTCAGTGATCTGATGGTCCAGGAGGTTCGAGGAATTCTTGGTGTCCACCACCGCGGCCGCCGCCTTGGACTGGAACGCGTGCTGGCTGGCGGTCCGCTCGATGTGCACGCTCATGGCGAGGAACAGCAGGATCACGATCAGGCCGAGCACCACGTTCTTCTTGCCCATCGAGAGATCCATGGTCCCTCCTTTCCGCTGAAGACCGCCACATCCCAGGAAACAGCCTCACGCCGCGCGGAGCATTCGCCGGGTCAGCCCTTGGCCGGCATGGCGCGCATCGCGCCGATGGTGAAGCCGCCGTCCACGAACAGCAACTGCCCCGTCACATATTCCGAGGCATCCGAGGACAGGAACACGACGGTGCCGTCGAGATCTGTGGCGCGAGCCTGTCCGTCCGGCGGGGATCTTGGCCACCGTGCCGGCCACCCATTCCGCGTTCTGGAACAGGATGTCGTTCTGCGCCGTTCGGAACCAGCCCGGCGCCAGGACGTTCACCGTGATCCCGTAGGGCGCCCACTCCGCGGCCAGCGCCTTCGTCATCTGGGTCATGCCACCCCGGCTGGCGCAGTAGGGAACAATGCCAGGCATGCCGAAGAGCGACGTCCCCGACCCGATGTTGACGATCCGGCCCCATTTCTGCCGGATCATGGCGGACCGGACCACCGCCTGCGCCACAAAGAAGCTGCCCTTCAAGATGGTGTCCACCACGGTGCTCCAGTCCTCGGGCGTGACATCCACGGCCGCCTTCCGGATATTGCACCCCGCGTTGTTGACCAGGATGTCGATCCGGCCGAACGTGGCCAGTGCCTGATCCACCATGGGCTGGATCGTCTCCAGCTTCCGCGTGTCCAGGGCGCAGGGCAAGGCCCGCCGCCCCATGGCCTCGATATCCGTCTGAGTCTGCGTCAGCGAGTCCACAGTGCGGCTGGTGATCACCACGTTCGCGCCGGCCCGGGCCAGCGCCCGGGCCATGTACTGTCCGAGCCCCCGGCTCGCTCCCGTCACAACCGCCACCTTCCCGCTGAGGTCAAAGCTTCCGGCCATTCTCGCCTCCATTGGAGAATCGACAGCGATATCCAACAGCAACAGCGGATTCATGACCGCTGTCGGCGATCCCTGTGGCTGTCGGACCTACGGGTGCAGCACGATCTTCATCAAGCCGGGCTCGCCATGATGCAGGGCATCGAAGGCGGCCTGCCCCTCGGAGAGGGGCATCTCCCGGCTGATGACGGGCCTCGCCTGGATCCGTCCCTGGGCGATCAGGTTCAGACAGGCGGGATACTCGCCGGCGATGGCGCACGACCCGCGGATCGTGAGCTCGTGGGACACGATGTCCTGCAAGTTCACCTGGATCTTCGGTGTGACGTTCCCGATGAGGGTGAGGTTCCCTCCCAGCTTCGTGAGGTCCGCGGCCAGCCTCACCGCGGCCTCATTCCCCACGGCTTCCAGCACCGCGTCCGCATCCGGCCGGCCCACAGCCTTGCGCATCTCTGCGGCGACGTCAGCCTTCGCCGGATTGATGGTGACGGTGGCCCCCAGCCGGCGCGCGAACTCCAACCGGTCTTCCTTCGTGTCCAGGACGACCAGCGTCCCGGCTCCTTTCACGCGGGCAGCCTGCATGGCGAAGACGCCAATCTGCCCTGCGCCTACCACGGCCACGACGTCGTTCACGTCGATGGGCGTGATGCGTGCGGCATGCATGCCGACCCCGAGCGGCTCGATCAGGGCCGCCTCCTCGAAGGAGACCGCGTCCGGCATGCGGTGGATGATCCACCACGGCACCACAACGTACTCCGCCATGGCCCCGTCCGCATGAAAGGCCGGCGTCGCCACCCCCAGGACCTTCCGGTTCTGGCACAAGTTCACCCGACCCTGGCGGCAGGCGGGGCACTGATTGCAGTAAATGGTGGAGTCGAAGGTGATCCGATCGCCGGCGCCGACGTTCTGGACGTTGCGCCCGACGGCCTCCACGATCCCGGAGGCCTCGTGCCCCATGATGAGCGGGGGAATCCGCCGCCCTGTGGCCCCGGTGTAGCCGTGGACGTCGGACCCGCAGATCCCCACTGCCTTGACGCACACGAGCGCTTCGTCGTCCCCGGGCTGGGGCCGAGGGACATCCCGAAACTCAAACTTGAAGGGAGCGGTGTGAACGAGTGCCTTCATGGAAGGATCCCTCCTGGGTGCAGGTGATGAGGCTGTGACCGAGTCGGGTTCGATGCCGCGCGCCAATTCGAGGCGCATCGGCGGAAGCTGTCACCAGGATGCGCCGGAATCGGCCGCGAGTATATGCAAGGGAGGACAAGGAATCAACCAGGAGCCTACTCAAAGGTCAGGCGCTCCTACTGGCCCTACCTGACGCCTAACGAGGCTCCGCCTCAGACCGACGAAGCAGGCGACCAGCGCTGACACGGGCATTCGTCACCCCGGCGAAAGCCGGGGTCCAGTGTCGGGGTTGGGGCCTGGATTTCGGCCTTCGCCGAAAGGACGGATGAGGGCTCCACTGTCTGAGGCCAACACTTGACTCATTCGCAAAGTTTGGCTCTTCAAGCAGGCTAGGCGCCGGAAGAATGGGTGGTCGGGTGCCACTGAAATTCACCCGCCTGGAGGCGGAGGCGGCGTGGAGGCAGGCAGTCGGGGTCGCTTCGGGTTTCGACCACCTGGCACCACTCGCCTTCGATCAATGCCTTGAGGTAGGTGCGAATGCCGCTCCGTTCCCCGCGCCAGCGCGTGACCCGGCCAACGTTCGCCCGCGTGATGGCCACGACATCCATGCTTCCGCCTCTCCTTTTCGGTCTGAATCCATGGCGGAGGAACCGGTTGGGTCGATCCGCCATCCGATGAGACAAGTGCCGGCAACCCCTTGCACATCTCCGCCGATTCCGGTAAGAATCAGGGCCGATCCATTGACCGATCGTCGATGCCAAGCCGGCGCCGTCCCGCACCTCCGAGACGGCCCCCACCTCCCCTGGAAGCGAGGGACAGAATGGCCGAGCTACGCAATCTGGTCGGGGTGAACCTGAACCCCGATCTCATCGAGGAACTGGTTCAGAAGCATTTCGGTCCGGAGTTCACCTCCAAGATGACCTGGGATTTCGTCAAAGGAAGGTTCGCCCCCTCGGATTTGCCGCGGCGGATCGTCGTCCCCCAGAGACTCTTCGGTCTGCGGATCGGCTGGAAGACCCTGGGTGAGTTCACGGACAACATCGGTTTCCGCCTGGAGCTGTGGGACCCTGCCTTCCTCCCGCAGGCCCAGGCCCTGATGGAAGATTATAACAAGAAGAGCGAAGGGACGAAGCTGGAACTGTGCCGGACCTTCATGCCCTGGCCGGCCTCCCAGCGAGAGGCCGCGTAGTTCCTGTTCATGCCGCGCCGTCCCTCCATCGGCGGCTCCGGCCGTGATTGTCGACTCCGCACCGCGGGACTATGGCACGGATGGGTTGACCCGCCTTCCCCACCCCCCTACAATACGTCAACTTGCGGCCTGTGCCATCCCTATTCTTTCCGGGGAAGCCCCGTGTTGCCGGAGCAGATCAAGGCCCTCCCCTACTTTCGCGAGCTGGACCCGCGCGCCTCGGAGCGGGTCCGGGCCAGCCTGTTCGAGGTGCGCCTGGAGCGCGGCCAGATGCTGTTCGCCGAGGGGGAGCCGGCTCAGGCCATGTATGTCGTGCGCACCGGCCAGGTGAAAATCTTCAAGCTTTCCCCCGAGGGACGCGAGCAGGTCCTCCGCATCATGGGACCCGGGGACTGCTTCAACGAGGTCCCCGTCTTCGACGAGGGACCGAACCCGGCCCACGCCGAAGCCTCGGAGCCGTCCAGCCTCTGGGGCCTGCGCCGCCAGGACATGCGCCGGCTCGTCGAGGAGCACCCCTCCATTGCCATCGGCTTTCTGAAGGTCTTCGCCGGGAAGCTCCGCTACTTCACGCGCAAGGTCGAGGACCTGTCCTTCCGCAGCGTGACAAGCCGTGTCGCCAAGCTCCTGCTGGAGATTGCCGAAGATGATGGGCGGGGAGGCGTGCGGTTGAAGCACCAGCTCACCCAGCAGGAGATGGCCGCCATGGTGGGAACCGCCCGCGAGATGATCGGCCGGGCGTTCAAAGCGCTCGAGCGGGAGGGGGCCATCACGCTGGATCGCCACCGAGTGATCATCCTCAGCAAGGCCGCTCTCAGTCGCATGGTGTAGTCCGGCAAGTTCGGCCCCGCTTCAGCGCAGCCCATTCGCTCCACCTCCCCCATTTTCACACCTTTTCGCCAGCCTGAGACTTAAGTCGCAGACGGCCCAATCGTTCTGTCATATCTTTCCCATTGTCAGAAAGGTCATTGCGCCGGAGAGGAGACGGATGGACGCCACCCTGGTTCTACCCAAGATCGACCCCGCCCTGTGCTCCGGGTGCGGCGACTGTGTCGATGCCTGTCACGTGAATGTCCTGACGATCCAGGAGGAGAAGGCATTCATCGTCCGCGCCGCCGATTGCGATTACTGCACCGACTGCGAGGCGGTCTGCCCTTCGAGCGCCATTGCGTGCCCGTTCGAGGTGGTGATCGGGGACCGTCTGGAGTCCGAACTCCGGTAGAAAAAGGAGGCATACCCATGGCAACCAAGAATCCAGTCGTCGTCGATGTGCGGCCCTTGCCCGCGCCCCAGAAGCATCCCACCATTTTCCGGACCTTCGATTCCCTGGCGCCCGGCGAGGCCATGCTGCTGGTGAACGACCACGATCCCAAGCCGCTCTACTACCAGTTTGCGGCGGAGCGCGCGGGCCAGTTCGACTGGGAGTACCGGAAGAGCGGCCCTGAGGTGTGGCAGGTGGAGATCCGTCGCGCGGCTCCCGCCCAGGCCTCCCAGGCCGCTCCCGAGGCCTTGGGCTGCTGCGGACATGGCGGGGCCGGCATGCACGGTGACGCGCACCACCATGGCCACGGCGGCCAGCCCACCGAGGTGCTCCGCCAAGAGCATGCCCTGATCCTCCAGGCGCTGGATGCTCTCGAGTGGAAGCTCGCGCAGGTCACGGCGGGGGAGGCGCCGGACCCAGCGTACTTCCAGAAGGCGGTCCTGTTTCTGCGCACGTTCGCCGATCAGTGCCATCACGGGAAGGAAGAGAACCTCCTGTTCAAGACCATGGTGGACCGCGGCTTCCCGCTGCGGGGCGGCCCCATCGCCGTCATGCTGTCGGAGCACGAGGCCGGCCGTGCCTTCATCCGCGGGATGGCCGAGGCGGCGGCCCGGCTGGGCCAGGATGCCAGCGCTGCCGGGCAGCTCGTCGAGAGCGGGCGGGGATACATCCAACTGCTCCGAGCCCACATCGAGAAGGAGAACAACGTCCTCTTCCCCATGGCGGACAACGTCCTGAGCCCGGAGGATCAGGCGCACCTGGGACAGGCATTCGAGCACTTCGAGGAGGGGGAGACGGGGGCCGGCGTCCACGAGGCGTCCCTGAAGCTGCTGGAGGAGCTCCGGGCGGCGGCGCGC